>LR994470.1:1200000-2038865 GCA_905186145.1 uncultured Succinivibrio sp. | reverse complement strand
GAAAAAACTTCCTTGATGATATTAAAGTTGCTTAATTACGTTAACCATTTCCAAAGCGCTTGCTGCAGCTTCAGCACCCTTATTACCCATCTTAGAGCCTGCACGCTGTACAGCCTGATCGAGATTATCAGTAGTTAAAACGCCGTTGGTTACAGGAATACCGGTATTTAAGGTAACCTGAGTTAAGCCTTTGGCACACTCGTTGGCAACTACCTCAAAATGATAGGTAGAACCACGAATAACACAACCTAAGGCAATGATGGCATCATATTTGCCGCTGTTGGCAAGCTTACCACATACAAGAGGGATCTCGATTGCACCTGGAACGTGAACTAAAGTGATATTGGAGTCAGCGACCTCACCTTCACGCTTTAACACATCTAAAGCGCCATCAACAAGACGCTCACAGATAAAGCTGTTGAAGCGGGAAACCACGATGGCAAAGCGGCCGTCACGACATGGCAAAGCACCTTCAATCTTATTTATAGACATGAATTTCTCCAGTAAAATTATTTTTTATTTTATAAAAAACCGTTTTCCATAAGGCTCTTTAAAGTAACAGAACCTTCTATCTCATCTTTCTTTAAAAGTCTTTCTATATAGCGGGCTAAAACATCAGCCTCAATATTGACCTCAGAGCCTTCCTTCCATGTAGAAAAGCTTACCTCACTTTGGGTATGAGGAATTAAAGTAAGTCTGAAGATATCTTTATCAATATCATTTACAGTTAAAGATACACCATCAATAGTAATAGAACCTTTAACAACTATATAGCGCAGTAAATCTTGGGGAGCTCTGATTTTTACATTGACCGCATCATCAAGACTTTTCATAGAAATAATTGTGCCCACACCATCTACGTGACCTTGAACTATATGTCCACCTAAATGAGTTGTTGGGGTGCAAGCCAGTTCCAAATTTAAAGATCTGCCTGGCTTATAATTTCTAAAGGCTGTACATTTTACAGTTTCAGATGATACATCAGCCTCAAATACATCAGATCCAACATAAGTTGCAGTCAGACATACACCATTACAAGCAATAGAGTCTCCAACCTTCACCCTATCTTTTAAGGCAAATGCAGGTTTAGTCTTAATGCTTATATGAAAACCTCTGCCGCGGTTATTTAAAGACTGCAAGGTGCCTGTGCTTTCAACAATACCGGTAAACATCAGTACTCCTTAACTACGCCGTGGATCATGACATCATCGCCATACTTTTTGACTTTTTTAATTTTATATTTAAAAGAGTCATCTAAACATAAAGGATCATTTAAAGAAAGTGCAGACTTAGCACTTTTTCCTAAAATTTTAGGGGCTATAAAAAAGTAAAAATCATCTACAAGATTTTGATTTACAAAAGCTGAACTTAAAATACTACCAGCCTCAACTAAAACATGGCGGTAGGATTTCTCGCCTAAATACTCAAGCACTTTTTTAATACTTACATGATCTGTCTCATCCAATGGCACATACAGTCTTGTTATATGCTCATTGATAATCTCCTCATGCAAACAACCATCCTTTGATGCTGTAACCCATAAATTAAGACCTTCAGAGAACAGTTTAAAGCTACTGCAGACTAAACGTTCTTTACTGTCTAAAATTACTTTTAAAGGTTGTCTTACATCCTCTAAGGATAAGACCTTACGTGCTTTTTTAGGAAGCTCATTGTATCTAACACTTAAAGATGGATTGTCAGCTATAACTGTTCCTGAGCCTGTAATGATGACATCGCATTTGGCTCGGATATTTTGGACACAAGAACGACTCTTTTCTCCTGTGATCCATTTACTCTGACCATCTGCTAATGCTGTCTTTGCATCAGTACTCATGCCAGATTTTAAACTGACATAAGGCATTTTGTGAGTAATGCCTTTCATAAAAGCTCGGTTTAAGAATCGGGCTTTATCCTCTAATACAGATAAAGTAACCTTAATACCGGCTTCTTTCAAAATTGCGATACCGCGACCTGAGACTTTAGGGTTTGGATCTCCCGTTGCAATAACGCAACGAGCAATACCTGCATTGGCTAAAGTTTTGGCACACGGAGGAGTTCTACCGTAATGGGAACATGGCTCTAATGTAACGTAGCAAGTTGCACCTTTAACATCATAATTGGCATCTTTAAGCGCCATAATTTCTGCATGAGGTTGACCTGCTTTATGGTGATAGCCTTGTCCGATAATTTTTCCATTACGCACAAAAACACAACCTACCGCAGGATTGGGGTAGGTTGTATACAGACCGCAGGCGGCAAGCTTTAAAGCCTGCGCCATAAACGGTCTGTCACTATTATTTAATTTATTTTCGTTCATTAGTCTTTATAGACAGGGAACTTAGCACATAAGGCCTTAACACGCTCACGGCACTTTAAGATTACCTCGTCGTTTTGATAGTTATCTAAAACGTCGCAGATAATGCCAGCTAACTCACGAATCTCAGGCTCTTTGAAGCCTCGACGAGTGCAAGCTGGGGTACCAATACGTAAACCAGAGGTTACAAATGGAGAACGTGGCTCACCTGGAACAGTGTTCTTGTTAACAGTGATAAATGCCTTACCTAAAGCAGCCTCAGCATCTTTACCAGTCATCTCAAGACCAATGAAATCCATTAAGAATAAGTGGTTGTGGGTACCGCCAGATACAACCTTATAACCACGCTTCATAACTTCTTCAGCCATGAGTTTTGCATTCTTAACAACCTGCTCCTGGTATTCCTTATACCAAGGCTCCATAGCCTCCTTAAATACAATTGCTTTAGCAGCAATAATGTGCATTAAAGGACCGCCTTGAGAACCTGGGAAGATTGCAGAGTTTAACTTCTTGTAAATAGCTTCGTCATGGCAGTTAGATAAGATAAAGCCAGAACGTGGACCACCTAAAGACTTGTGGGTGGTAGAAGTTACAACGTGAGCATAATCAATTGGGCTTGGATATACGCCAGCTGCAATTAAACCTGCAACGTGGGCCATATCAACCATTAAGTAAGCACCAACGCTGTCGGCAATCTCACGCATCTTCTTCCAGTCAACGATGCCAGAGAAAGCAGAGAAACCGGCAATGATCATCTTAGGCTGGCACTCTTTTGCCTCTTTAGCAATAGCCTCATAATCAAGCTCGCCTTTCTCGTCAACTTCATAATTGACAGCATTGTAGAACTTACCGGAGAAGCTTACAGGGCAACCGTGAGTTAAGTGACCGCCTGAAGATAAGGACAGCCCCATAACAGTATCACCTGGTTTGCATAAAGCCTGGTATACAGCGGCATTAGCCTGAGAGCCTGCATGAGGCTGAACATTGGCATACTCGCAATGGAAAAGCTTGCAAGCACGATCAATAGCTAATTGCTCAACAATATCGACATACTCACAACCACCGTAATAACGCTTGTGTGGGTAACCTTCAGCATATTTGTTAGTTAACTGGGAACCCTGTGCCTCCATTACACATTTTGAAGCATAGTTCTCAGAAGCAATCAGTTCGATGTGATCTTCCTGACGTTGATTCTCAGATGACATGGCTGACCACAGCTCTGGGTCGAATTCTGCAATAGACTTGGCTTTGTTCATGAAGCTCATTGAAGTATTCCTCGGTAAGCTTACGGATCTGCAAATACAGATCCAAGTTAAAATTCAGGGCGTATTTTATCATTTTTTGCAGGATACTTCTCATATTTACACAATTTACATAATAAATGCCTAGCTGATGCCTAAAATCACATTAGCATATGCGAGAAAAAAGTCATATTTTTAGTAAAAAATCTGCATAATCTAATAAAATTTTCTAAAAATTAGAGTTTTTTTTATTTTTTTTGCTTTGAAAAATGGCTTATATATGCGTTCTTTTTCTTTTTTTTACATAAATTTTGCAGATTTTTGGTAAAAATAAGCATTGAAATAAAAAAACGGGTAAAATAGGAAAATCCATTCTTTTCGGAGTCAGATTTTGAAAAAATATTCGATTCTCGTCATCAATGGTCCTAATCTTAATCTCCTGGGTACCCGTGAACCACAGATTTACGGCAGTCAGACCTTAAAGGATCTTGATGAGTGCTTAGACCTTGTGGCTGAGGAACTTGACGTCAAGTTGGAGCATTTTCAATCCAATCATGAAGGTGCTATCGTGGATAAAATCCAAGAAGCTCGCTCCAATATAGATTTCATTTTACTTAACGCAGGTGCCTATACTCATACTAGCGTGGCCATCCGAGATGCCTTAGCCGGTATTGATATTCCTTTTTTTGAAATTCATATTTCAAACGTTCATCGCCGTGATGAATTCAGACATCATTCATATTTAAGTGATATTGCCGCAGGCGTCATCGCAGGCTTCGGCCTTGATGGATACGAATTTGCTCTGAGGGGCGCCGTAAGAAAGCTTAACGCCAGAATATAAAACTCAATTTAGGTATATACATACAGTAGGAAAGTTTCCATGCAAATTGACATTCATAAGATCGCAAAACTTATCGAAATCGTTTCTAAGTCGGACATCTCCGAAATCAATTTAAAACAGGGCGAGGAAGAACTTAAAATCTCCCGTACCAGTGCCACTGTAACAGCCGTTCCAGCTGCAACTGTAATCCAAGCCCCACAGGTTCAGCCACAAGCTGTAGCTCCTGTAGCTCAAGCTCCAGCTCCTGCTCAAGCTCCAGCTCAAGAGGCTGCTACTGATAAGAGCAAGCTTATGACCTCTCCTATGGTTGGAACTTTCTACCGTTCCGCTTCCCCTACCGCAACTGCTTTCGTTGAAGTAGGTCAGAGCGTTAAAGAAGGTGATACTCTGTGCATTATTGAAGCTATGAAGATGATGAATCAAATTCAAGCTGACCGTGCTGGCACCATCAAGAAAGTTTTAGTTGATAACGGCTCTACTGTCGAATTCGACCAGCCTCTGTTTGAATTTGAATAATCACAGGGGATAAAACTGTAATGAAACTTGAAAAAGTTCTGATTGCCAACCGTGGCGAGATTGCCTTACGCATTCTGCGCGCTTGCCGTCAGTTAGGGCTCAAGACTGTTGCCGTGCACTCTACAGCTGATCGTGACTTAATGCATGTTAAGTTAGCCGATGAGACTGTTTGTATTGGACCTGCAGCCCCTAAAGACTCTTATTTAAATATTCCATCCATCATTGCTGCAGCTGAATCATCAGGAGCTAGCGCCATTCACCCAGGATATGGCTTCCTCTCTGAAAACGCTGATTTTGCTGAGATGGTTGAAAAGTCTGGCTTTATCTTTATTGGCCCTACTGCCGATACTATTCGTCTTATGGGCGATAAAGTTTCAGCTAAAAAAGCCATGCAAAGAGCTGGTGTTCCTTGTGTTCCAGGTTCTGCTGGTACTTTAGGTGACAACTTTGAAGAAAACCGTCGCTTAGCTGAAGAGATTGGTTATCCAATCATCATCAAAGCTGCCGGTGGTGGCGGTGGACGCGGTATGCGTGTTGTAAGATCTGAGGCCGAGCTTGAAAATGCAATTGCATTAACCAAGCGCGAGGCTGATATGTTCTTTAACAATCCTGCCGTTTACATGGAGAAGTTCCTTGAAAACCCACGTCACGTTGAGTTCCAAGTACTCTCCGATGGCCAAGGCCATGCTGTTTATTTAGGTGAACGCGATTGCTCTATGCAGCGTCGTAACCAAAAAGTATTAGAAGAGGCTCCAGCCCCATTTATTACTCCAGAACAGCGTAAATCCATTGGTGAGCGTTGCGCTCAGGCTTGTATTGATATTGGTTACCGCGGTGCAGGTACTTTCGAGTTCCTCTATGAGAATGGTTCTTTCTATTTCATCGAGATGAATACTCGTGTTCAGGTTGAACACCCTGTAACTGAGATGATTACTGGCATCGATATCGTTCGCGAGATGATTGCCGTTTCAGCTGGCATGCCTTTATCTATTCGTCAAAGCCAAGTTAAGATTAAAGGCCACGCTTTTGAATGCCGTATCAATGCTGAAAACCCTAAGACCTTCTTACCATCCCCAGGTGAGATTAAGTGGCTCCACGTTCCAGGTGGTCCTGGTGTTCGTTGGGACAGCCATGTTTACCAAGGCTATCGTGTACCTCCGTACTATGATTCCTTAATTGGTAAGCTCATTGTCCATGACAATGATCGTGAGTTAGCTCGTCTGCGCGCTCTTGAGGCATTAGATGAGCTCATTGTTGAGGGTATCCAAACCAATATTCCTCTGCACAAAGAGTTACTTACCGATCCTGCCGAAATTAAGGGTGGTGTAAGCATCCACTATCTTGAGCACAAACTCGAAGATGCAGCTCAAAAAGAAGCTCCTAATAAAGAAGCTTAAAAAGATATCTCTTTGAGTAATAAGCCTCGCAAATTGCGAGGCTTATTTTTTATTTTCTTGGATGAGCTTTATCGTAAACCTCATGCATTCTCTTAGTTGCCACATGGGTGTAAATTTGAGTGGTTGTCAAAGAAGAATGTCCCAAAAGCATCTGTACGGTGCGTAAATCTGCGTCATGGTTTAAAAGGTGAGTTGCAAAAGCATGACGAAACGTATGAGGAGAGACATCTTGCATAATGCCTAAGGCTTTTGCATATACCTTAATGCGGTACCAAAAAGCTATGCGTGACATGCCATTTAAGCCTTTGTTTGATAAAAAAACATAACGACAACTTTGCTTTGGATCGCGTTTGGCTCGCTCATCGCAAATATAAGTTGCAAGCCAGTAACAAGCGTTTTGGCCTAAAGGCACCAGTCTATCCTTACCGCCTTTTCCATGAATGATTACAAAGCCATCAATTAAATTAAGATTATCAAACGTTAAATTTACAAGTTCACTTACACGCAATCCTGTTGCATATAAAGTCTCAAGCATCGCCCTATCACGCATTCCAGTATGATTTGCAGTATCAGGCGCATTTAAAAAAGCTTCAACACAATCCTCACTCATAGAACTTGGTAAATGATGCTCTATTTTGGGATTGACAATTTTTAATGTAGGGTCAACTTCAATCTTTTTTTCAAGCAGCAAATAAGTGCAAAAAGATCTAAGTGAACATAAAAATCTTGCTGCAGAACTTGCTTCATTGTCACCTCCATCTCGCAAATAATCATCTATATCATTGCTATCAAAAGGATCAGTCCTTTTTTTGCTTTCAAGATAATTAAAGAACATTGAGACGTCAGAAACGTAGGCTTTAATCGTAAGCTGTGATAAGCCCTTTTCAAGCAAGAGATAATCTGAAAAGAGCTTTAATATTTTTTGATGAGATGGAAGCATTTATTGCTCTAAAGACTCTTTTACAAGTTGTAAAAAAGGCTTGATTTCATTGTCTTGAGCCTTTACAACCTCTGCAAAATATTGTCCAGATTTTTCAATCAAACAAAAACGATATACACCATCGCTTTGTGGATAAAAACGAACCTCTTCAAACTTAGAATGACTATTTAAAGCAACAAGTGAAGAATGTTCGCGCATAACTCCAGGAGGTTCTTTATAACCAAAATTAGAACCATCACTCCAAGATTTATCGGCAAACTTAAATTTATATGGAGCCCAATCTGATCTTAATGTCGCAAAAGTACATAAAGCACCATTATGCTCTCTTAAACGGTAAGTCTCAGAGACAGCATAATCATTCATCTCTCCACGTAAATACAATGCATTATTGCCATCTTCTTTAAGCTCATCTATAGAACTTGAGCAACCTGCCATAACTATACAAGCTACAACAGCATAAAGTCCGATTTTCTTCAATTTATAAATTCCCAGAAAAATTCCGATATTTTTTAATTTTTTGATGTTGAAAATTTGCTTTATTATATGAAAAAACAATTTATCTCTACAGGGAAAATTTTATGACTAAAGCTTTAAAAATAGGTCTTACAGGCGGCATTGCCTGTGGCAAAACAGTTATTTCAAATGCTTTTAAAAATTTAGGTGTACCAGTTATAGATACTGACGAAATATCCCGTGAGGTTACAGCAAAAAATTCCCCGCTTTTAGACAAACTTGCAAAAGCTTTTGGTCAATCAATTATAACCAAAGAAGGCCTTTTAGACAGAAGAGCTTTAAGACTTATTGTTTTTAATGACAAAAGTGGTGAGAATTTAAATAAATTAAACTCAATTATGCTCAAAGCCATTATCGATAGGCTTCTTGAAATTTACGACAAGCAAACTGCTCCTTATGTAATTTTTGTTATACCTTTACTCTTTGAACACCATTTGGAACATCTTTGCGACAGAGTCCTTGTAATCGATGTAAATGAAAAAACACAACTTGAACGTTTACAAACTCGTGACAAAATAGATCTAAATACCGCTTTGGGTATGTTAAAAAGTCAAGTTGACAGAAAAACTCGTCGCCAAAAGGCTGATGATTTAATTGAAACTGATGCCCTATCCATAGAGAAACGCCTGCACTCCGTGCTAAAATTACACGAAAAATATCTGGATCTTGCCAACAGAGTAAACCACTGAAGTCATGTATAATTACGATTTTCCTCTCAGTTCAAAAGCACGCACTTATCTGAAATTTGAAAATATTTTCAGACGTACTGAGGAAAGCTTGGACTTAAATTCTATTCCTCAAATCATGTACCTTTTGCGTGCTATTGTAGATTTCATCGATTTAGTCGATGGTTCAAGCTCAATTAAAATTGAACTCCTCAAAGATCTCGAACGCTGTGATTGCAAACTTATGCAATGGCAACAGAGTCCTGAGAGTGATAGCGAAGCTATATTAAATCTTAGACAACAAATTCACGATGCCAAAGATGAACTTGATAAGTTCACTCGCCAACGTACCGTACTTAAAGACGACCCGATTATTGAAAGCATCAAACCACGCTTTTTTATGCCAAGTGGCATAAATTGCTTTGATACTCCTTTATTTGAATTTTGGACACGTCAAAGCGCTGAAGAAAAACTTCAGTCTATAAAAAAATGGTTACATGAATTAGATTGTCTGCGTATTCCGGTATTAACTGTTTTGTATCTGTGGCGTTTATGTGCAGACTGCCAAGATCGCACTGCAACTTTAGGCTTTATGCAAGAAAACGCAGATAACTGTGATCTTATAAATATTCAATATAATGAAGATATTCAAGGATACCCTGTAGTATCTGGTTTCCAATCTCGCATAAACGTACGTTTTTTACCATACGTTAAAGGTGCACCTGTAGGTGACATCGATTTTAAGATTGCTTTTATTAAGAGTACACTGCAATGAGCTTAAAAGATTTGTTACCTCAAGGTACATTTGAAGAAATTGAAGAAGGCTTACATAACGAAAAAGTTTCAGAAGACAAAAATGTTATGCGTTGCCCTATGTGTGGAAAAGCTGTGGTTTATGATACTCATAATCCTTTCAGACCTTTCTGCTCTGAAAAATGCAAACTTTTAGATCTTGGTGCTTGGGCATCTGATAAGCGTTACATCAAAGGTGGTCCTGCTCTTGAGGATGATGATGCAGAACTTTTAGATGACCACTTTTTATAAAAAACGGCATACTTACAAAAACTAAAAATCAGGAAAAGCCTTGATGATGGCTAGGAAAAACAATTTTTATCCAGCGGTATTGGCAACAGCAGTTGCCGCCGCTCTTTATATCCCACAAGCCCTCTCAACCACTCAAACTGACGGTGCTTATAATATTTCTACAAGCTCTGTTAAAAAAAGCGGTGACCAAAGAGCTATGCAGCTTTCTGAATTTACATCAAAGCTTTTAGATGTAATGAATTCTCAAGGCTCTTTTGCGTATTTAAGTAATAAACATCTTGCCGACAGCTCTACCTTTCCTTTTAGACTTTTATCAAAGCAAAAGGAATTATCTTGGCAAAGCGCACCGTCTCACGGTATTACTGTAAAAGATTTAAATTGCTATTACGGTGTGCCTTCATATAAAACGCCTCAAGAGTTTGATCCTGATACCACTCCAATCGTTGTCGAAAGTGACAAAGTCTCAGGCGATTTAGAGAATCACAATGATGATTTAATATACAGTGGCAATGTTATTTTAAGTCAACAAGATAACGTTATTACTACTGACAAATTACAATATTCAGGTAAAGAAAAAACCTTTTATTTAAATGGTAATACAGTTGTAAATACTCCTGAATACACTTTAAGCACTAAAAAGCCTATAAAATCTGATTTAAAAAATCAGACTTTATACTTAAGTGACGCTAACATTCAGTTAAACGGTTCTTATATTCGTGGCAATGCAGCATCCCAAGAAATTAACCGTAAAGAAAAATCTCAGGTTTTAAAAGATGCTTCATTAACCTCCTGCCCCATTGATGATAGTTCCTGGCACTTTAATGCAAGTGAGGTGTTATTAGATAAAGACGAGCCTTTTGGTGAATCTTGGAATAATACTTTATGGCTTGGTAATGTACCTGTAATGTACGTTCCTTACGCCCGCTTCCCGATCACTGATGAAAGACAAACAGGTCTTTTATATCCAGAACTGTCCTTTGGCTCTGATGGTTTAAACTTTGCTTTACCAATTTACTTTAATTTAGCCCCTAATTATGACTGGACATTAACTCCAGGATGGGCCGGCGATCATCACTTTAAAGTTGATAACCAATTTAGGTATAAGCCCTTTAACAATGTTGAAGGTGAAGTTAATTTTACCTATTTACCATCAGATCCTTCATGGTCGACCACTCAATACAACATGTCGTCTTTAAATCATAATTTCTATGATTATGAAAGCTCAAATCCAAACGGTAAGCGCCGTTGGATGTTCAACATAAAACAGAAAATGTGGTTTTTAGATCATGATCTTTCTTTTGATATTGACTACTCACGTGTAAGACCTAATGACTATAACTATTTAAATGACATCATGAACAAAGACGCTACCGTCAATGATGATCATTTAGTGCAGTCTTTAAAGAGTGCTTACAATACAGAGCATGTTGAGGTTAATGCTGAGATTCGTAAATATCAAAGCTTAATTGATCCTCGTGCCAAGGTTGTAGCCCCTTTTGCGCTTATGCCTCAAGTTAGTGGCTCTTGGAGTGACACAAAAGATCAATTCTTATTTTCTGTAGACTCTCAATTAAGTCGTTTTGAACAAGATGAACTTAATGATTTCCATACCTTAAGAACTCTTAGAACTCATATTGAACCTGGCATCAAATATCACATTTTTGATCAACGTGGTACAACCTTAGATGCCGGAGCTAAGGTCTTTTATACTCATTATGATCAAGGCGATATTAAAGATATGCCTGATTATTACAATGAATACTTAGGCTATAACTCCAATGGTGGCAATATTGATAGATTCTTATATCTCTTAGAATTACGTGGAANNAAAACTACTTTTGAGCGTAAAGCTATTGATATGAATCACACTCAAACTTTAGAGCCTGAGATTAAATACCAATATATTCCTTATAAAAATCAGGATGATATTGCACTTTATGACACCACATCAAGATTAGATGATTTCTATTCTTTATTCTCATACAAGCGCTTTGCCGGTATTGATCGTATCGCCAATCTCAATACATTAAGCTTTGGTGTGACCTCAAGAATCTTAGATTCTCATGATAGAGAAGTCTTCAGATTAGGCGTAGCACAAGCTTATAGTTTTGAACCTAATAAGGTTGGCTTAAACAGTCATTACCATCTAAACGATTATCCAAGATCTCAAATAGCTTTTAATGTTGATGCAAATGTATATGAAAACATCAAATTCCACACTTCAGGTACTTACAATACCCAAGAGGCTCAACTTAATGCTATAAGATCTGTATTACGTTATGAAAATGAAGGCTTTTTAGCCGGAATCTCTCACAGATTTGTTAGAAAAGGTAACGTTGAGGTTGGTCAGAGTGTGAAATCACGTGACTTAAACCAAATTGGTGGTGAGCTTTCTGTTGATTTATCAAATAGCTTAAAGTTTATCTCCGCAATGTATTACGATACTGAACAAAACTACAATATCGATAAAAAGATTGCATTACGTTATCAAGACTGCTGCTTTGCGATAACTTTAGTATATGAAGATTACATGCAAATGGATTGGAACAGATACCGTCATGACTCAGATAAGGTATTAGGATTACAATTTGAACTTAAAGGCTTCTATAAACTTAATGTTCATGGAATTGATAATCCATCATCTCCAAGCACGCATTTTATTCCATCAACAGATCCGGTTAACCTTAACCGTTAAAAAACAGGAATCGTAGTTATGAAATTTTCAAAATTAAGCTGCAACCTCTCCTGCATCGCCTTATTAGGAGCTTTAATTCAAACCCCGTTAACCATATCAGACGCTTATGCCAAAGAGGTTAAGCTTGACAGTACTGCCTGCATTGTAAATAGCGGCATTATTCTTGAAAGTGAACTTAATGCAGAAGAAAAACGCATCAAAGAAATTGCTCAAAAGCGTGGCTTTAAGATGGATGATGTGGCAGCTAGAACTCAAGCTTTAGAAGGTCTTATCACAAGAAGTATCATTCTCCAGCAAGCCTCTCAGCAAGGCTTTGATCTTAATGACATGCAAGTTGATCAAGCCCTTGAGCAAACTGCAATGCGTAATAATGCTTCTGTAAAAGACATTTTAAATAGCTTTGGCCCTAACTTAAGTGAAGCTCAACAACGTGATATTTTTAAAAATGAGTTTATTATCAATGAATTAAGAAATTCACGTGTTAGAAGCCGTATCCATATCTCAGATGCTGAAATTGATAATTTAGCTAAAAACTTAAAAGAGCGTGGTAATGCTGAGCCTCAGTATCACCTAGCTCAGATTATAGTTCCACTTTCAACAACCCCTACTGAAAGTGAATATCGCAAAGCTCAAAGTGATGCTCGTTCTATTATTGCAAATCTTAAAGCTGGCATGAGTATTGCCGAAGCTCAAGCAAAATTTCCTTCAGGTGGTGAGGGCGATTTAGGATATGTTCCTGAAAGTCAGGTTCCTCTTCCTTTTGTTCCTGCTTTAATAAAAGCTCACAAAGGTGATGTTGTAGGTCCTTTTAGATCTCCATCAGGTCTCCATATTCTTAAAGTTTATGACATCAACCATAATGCTGTAGCCCCAATTCGTACCTACAATGCATCTCATATTTTGCTTAAGACCTCGATCATTTTCTCAGATGAGGCTGCAAAAAATGAGTTAAATAAGATTAGACAAGATATCTTATCTGGAAAAATATCTTTTGCTAATGCTGCTAAAAAATACTCAGAAGATCCTGGTACTGCTATAGATGGTGGTGCTTTAGGTTACTCTGTACCTGAAAGATATGATCCAAACTTTGCAAAAGCTATGATTAGACTTAAAAAAGGCCAGATTTCAGAGCCTATAAAGTCATCTTTTGGCTGGCATCTTATTTATCTTAAAGATGTAAAGATTGATAACAATTCAGATGAAGCTTTTCGCGATCGCGCTCGTAATTTAATTTTTGAACGTGAGTTTGAACAAGCTGCTAAAGTATGGGAAAACGAGATTCGTGCAGGAGCCTACATTCACGTTTTAGATCCAATGCTTTTAGAACACAATGTAAATATCGAGCAAGGTCGTAAATAATGATTCGTTTAGCTCTAACTCCAGGAGNAGAGTGCTGGCGTCGGTCCTGAACTGATGTACCACTTGGCACAAAAATCTTATGAGGCACAAATAGTTTTAGTTGCCTCAAAAGAACTTATTAAAGAAAGACTCAATCTGTTTAAAGATGGCCATTATATTGAGATTTATGACTATGATGAAAAAGTCTATAAACCTCAAACCAAAGGCTCTTTATGTATTTTAAACGTTGATCTCAACGTAAAGTCACAGCCTGGTATTTTAGATAAACGTAATTCCTCTTACGTATTAAAGTGCCTTGATATTGCCTCAGACAAATCAGAAAATGGTGAGTTTGCAGGTATTATTACAGGCCCTGTTTGTAAGGCTATTATTGCCGAAAGCGGCATTGAATTTACAGGACACACAGAGTATTTACAACAGCGTACACACACTAAAACTGTAGTTATGCTTTTAGGCTGTAAAGAATTAAATGTAGCCTTAGTTACTACCCATTTAGCCCTAAAGGATGTAAGTGCTGCTATTACTCGGGAACATTTAGAAGATATTTGTACTGTTTTACATCATGACCTTATTGAAAAATTTGGTATTTGCAAACCCAAAATTTTAGCTTGTGGCTTAAATCCTCATGCAGGTGAAGGTGGACATTTGGGACATGAGGAGCTTGATACTATCATCCCTGTTTTCGAAAAATTAAGAAAACTTGGAATTGATATTGAAGGTCCTTTCCCTGCAGATACTATTTTCAGTAAAGCTAATATGAAAAAAGCTTCGGCTTTTTTAACTATGTATCACGATCAAGGTTTGCCTGTACTTAAATATATTGGTTTTGATCATGGTTATAACACCACATTAGGTCTGCCATATATTCGTACCTCAGTCGATCACGGCACCGCTCTTGATATTGCCGGTACCNACCGTAGCAGATCCTGGTTCTTTATTTACAGCTGTAGAATTAGCCATCAAAATGGCTTTTAATAGGAGAAAATAATGGCGCTGCCATCACCGCATATGCGGGCCCGCAAACGCTTTGGCCAGAACTTCTTGGTTGATGACTATGTCATCGGCCAAATTGTTGATGCCATCAACCCAAAACCTGGTGACAATCTTATTGAAATTGGTCCAGGTCACGCTGCTTTAACTCGCCCTGTATTAGAGCGTGCTCATGCTTTAACTGCAATTGAGCTTGACCGTGACTTAGTTGAAATCTTAAGTCATGATCCTTTTTTAAAGGGCTTAAACCTTATATCTTCCGATGCACTTAAAATTGATTTTTCAACTTTACCTGGAGCTGGAAGTTTAAGAGTTTTTGGAAATCTTCCTTACAATATTACCTCTCCTATCATCTTCCATCTGTTAAAACAGTCCGGAAGCATCATCGACATGCACTTTATGTTACAAAAAGAAGTTGTTGAACGTTTAGCTGCAGGTCCTGGTGGTCATGATTATGGTCGTCTTACCGTAATGACTCAGTTCTACGCTGAGGTCATTCCAATGCTGGTTGTACCTCCTAAGGCATTTAGACCTGCCCCTAAGGTTACATCTGCTGTAGTAAGACTCATCCCAAGAAAACTTGATAGCGAGAGATTACAGTTAGCTGAAACTTTAAACACAGTAACCACCGCAGCCTTCGGTGCCAGACGTAAGACTTTACGTAATGCCTTAGGTAAACTCTTCTCTCAAGAGGAGTTAACTGCACTTAATATTGATCCTATTGCCCGTGCTGAGAATTTAAGTGTTGAGCAATATGTATCTTTAGCTAAAGCTTTAAAACTTAGAGAAGAGCAATAATGAGCGGATCCCCTATTTTTGAGCTTTTAGAAAGATCACAAGAGCGCTTTAATGACAAAAAGCTTTTAATCTGTGGCGATGTCTTAGATGAGCAAATTTTGAAACTTACACGCTTTGCAAAACAAGCTACCGTGTTAGTTGATAATTTCATCACTGCAAAAGCGATGGCCGCTCTTTTAGGTCAAGAACTTTTAGATAATAGCTTTAATCAAAGCATATCTTACAAACACATCAATGTAAAATTTGCCCCAGTTGAGATAGCTTCAGAAGAATTAGAGACTTTTGATACGATGCTGATTATTTTAGGAAAAAATAAACAGCTTACTTTAAAACTTCTATCTTTAATGCAATCTCATCTTGAAAAAGATGCGACTATATATATTGCCGGCGAAAATGCTGGTGGTGGTAAAAGCGCAGGCTCTCTTTTAAAAGCTACAGGTGAGAGTGTAAAGGTTGATTTAGCTCGTAAATGTACTTTATTTGCAGCTAAATACGCTAAGCCTTTCCCTGAGTATAAAGATCCTGAAATTATCACTGTATCAGCCTGTGGCCGCAAATTTAAGCTCATGCAAGATCCTGCAGTCTTCTCTCAAGGACGTCTTGATGAAGGCTCTGCAATGCTTTTATATGCATTAAAAGAAGCTTCTATTAAATCTGACGCTTTAGACTTAGGCTGTGGCTGTGGCATTATAGGTTTATGCTTAAGACACTTAGGCTTTTCTTATGTAACCTCAAGTGATGTCAGTGCTCAGGCTTTATATTTAAGCTTTAAAAATGCTGAACTCAATGGCATTGATGGTGTTGAATACCGTTGTGCCGATATGCTCAAGGGTTTAGGCCAATATAGTCTTATAGCTGTAAATCCTCCATTCCATAGAGGTATTGCGACTACTACTGCACCTGCTATCAATATGATGTTAAGTGCTCCTGAGCATTTAAATGACGGTGGTAAGATGTATTTAGTCTCAAACAGTCATTTAGGCTATGAAAAGTATTTAAAAGAAGCTTTTAATGAGGTCGATATTGTAAAAGAAAACCCTCGTTATAAAGTTTTTAAAACTTCTAAATAATAGAGTAGGAGGAGATATCTCTCACTCATCTCGCAACACCGTACGTGCCGTTCGGCATACGGCGTTTCCCATACTATAGAAGGTTAGATCCTAACTTCAGATTTGACCTTCAACTAGTTCTATACTAAACCATCCTTCCTTAAGTAAATTTCCCTTACTTAGGGCTTTGTGGATTACAGGTGTCTTTGATAGTCGCCTGTATCTGTTAGAACTGTATGCATACTCTTCAATAGTCGGTGCATTTTGCATCCTTCTTTTGATTTCCTCATACCTCTTACAGCCTTTCTTCCACTGTTTCCACAGTAGCTGACGTATTCTACGTCTAATCAGTCCATCCATGTACTGGGACCATTTACTCGGAATAGCTCACGTAAAGTAGTTTACCCATTCTAGGATGTATGTTCTTAGTCGTTCCTTCACCTTCTGTATGCCACCTATGGTTTTTCTATCTAAAATCTCTTTTATATTCTTAGAGAATTTAATACGTTTCTTTTCATGGACAATAGCAAAGTACTTTTGCGTGGGACACTCCTTTTTCTTTCTTTGGCTCACTCTTTTAGTGAAGCCAAAACCTAGAAATTGGGATTTCTCTCATGCATGTAGTATCTTGGTTTTATCTTTATTGACTTTTAGAAATAGCTTCTTCTCCACATACTTTGTCACATTTTCCAATATACGTTCCGCAGCTTTTCTACTGCCACACATTATGACCATGTCATCTGCGTATCTTACAAACTTAATCCCTCTGCTATCTAGCAGTTGGTAAAGTTCATTGAGCATTATGTTTGCAAGTACCGGGCTTACGACTCCACCTTGCGTGGTGCCTATCGTTACCTTATTGCTAACTTTGCCTTCTTCGCTTATTGGAGCTCTGAGAAAGCGGTGTATAAGAGAGATAACTCTACCGTCTTCTATTCTATCTGATAACAGTTGTAAGAGCTTACTGTGATTTACTGTGTCAAAGAATTTGCTGAGATCTAGATCTATCACCCATTCAAGGCCACTGTTAAGGTACTCTAACGCTCTGGTTATAGCGCCACTACAGCTTCTTGTTAGTCTAAATCCAAAGCTATTGTCTGAAAATACCTTCTCGTACTCTTCCGCTAGTATCAAGGCTATTGCCTGCTGTACAAATCGGTCCTTTACTGTAGGTATGCCTAGGGGACGTTTTTATACATTGTCCTTTGGAATATATACTCGTTTGATAGGTTGTGGTCTGTATTTTCCTTCTAGAATCGATTTTGAGATTTCATAGGGGTGTGATTTTATATATCCACACAGCTCATAGGTTTGCAATCCATCAACTCCGGCACCTCCTTTGTTGGATAGTACCTTCTTGAATGCTCTGTTCAGATTACCCCTAGCGACTATTCTCTCTAATGTTATCGGTTCAAAGTTAATGCTACTCATCATTTATCTATCTACAACAGCTCGACCGCATCCTTAGCATTACCCTCACGTTCTCCGCTACTCTCTTGCTTAGGCGTGCACTTCTGCACTTATATTCTCGGCGTGCATTCCTTGCTGTGGCTACATTATGTTGTAGTTCCTCCTGTTTTCACACTCGTTGGGTTCGGTCCTTCACGCTTAGTCCTCGCTACTACGACCTTTGCTGACTTCTTGTCATTCGTTGTTACTACGGTTTCCTGCTGACAAGATATCCTCAGGTAAGAGCTCTTTCTTTCCCTCCATCTATCCGCCATCTTTACATTATATGTTCCGGCTAACTTTTGGACTTTACCTTAACTTGCAGGCTTATCCACATATACTGCCTAAGATGATTTCTGTTCGTCAGACCAGAGTTTTGCTAGCCACTTCTTTCAGCTATCACGTCACCGTGACCACCTTGTGGTTTACTAAGATTTCCCGTTAGCGGGCATCTTCGGGACTTACACCCTATAGAAAAAGCTCATGCTGAGCACACAAGAAAAGGTGGCAAACATTATTGCCACCTTTCTTCTACCTTTAAAAGCGATCTTAAAGATCGCTTTTTTATTAAATCTTACTTAAGTAAGCCTGCTGCGTCTGGCAGATACAGAGATAAAGATGGGACCAAGGTTACGATGATGAGCACTAAGATAAGTGCAAAGAAGAATGGTAACATCTTGGTAAATACTGCATCAATTGACTGTCTTGCAATACGGCATCCTGTAAACAGAATTGGTCCTACAGGTGGAGTAATTGCACCTAAGGATAAGTTGAATACCATCATTACACCAAAGTGTACAGGGTGAATGCCAAGCTTAATTGCTACAGGTAAGAAGATTGGAGTAAAGATCAATACTGCAGGGGCAGGATCCATTACGCAACCTACTAATAACATGATGATCATCATGCCTAACAGAATGATTGTAGGATTATCTGAGAAGTTCAGAAGAGAAGCTGCAATCATGTTAGGTAACTTAGCAAAAGCTAATACATAGCCTAAAACAGCAGATACACCGATTAAGAATACGATAAGACCGGTGGTCTTGGCGGTACTTAATAACATGCCTGGTAACTGACTGGTGTGGAATACTTCCTCAAAACCATACTTAGGCAGAATGCGACTATAAATATATGACATAACTAATGCATAAACTACAGCAACACAGGATGCCTCAGTAGGAGTAAACCAACCGAAAATAATACCGAAGATGATGATAAAGATTAAGAATAAAACAGGAATTGCTAAAGCAGAAGTCTGTAAAATGGCAGACATGCTAGCCATACCTGAACTCTTATACTTATATCTCCAAGCATAGAAAGCTGCAACAGCCATTACAGCTAAGCCCCACATGATGCCTGGAATATAGCCAGCTACGAATAAAGCTGCTACAGAAACACCACCTGATGCTAAGGAGTAAATAATGAAGATATTAGATGGAGGAATAATCATACCTGCAGGTGCTGAAGCAATATTTACAACAGCAGAGAGTTTTTCCTCATAACCTTCAGCTTTTTCACCAGGTAAAATTACAGAACCGATAGCAGCTGCTGCAGCTACGCCTGAACCTGAAATTGCACCAAAGAGCATGTTGGCAACAATATTGGTGTGCATTAAAGCACCAGGAATGAAGCCAATGAAGATCTTTGCAAAGTTAATTAAGATTCTGGCTAAACCACCGGAGTTCATGATGTTACCGGCTAAAACGAAGAATGGAATTGCCAGTAAGGTGAAGTTGTTAATACCAGAGAAAATCTTGGTTGCTGCATTTAATGGGGCATTAGGGCCTAAAATAGAGGCCATAGAAAATACAGAACCCAAACAGATGCTAGTACCGATAGGCACACCTAAAGCCAAAAGAATCGGAGTCAGCACCAAAAGATATATGATAATTGATGTGGTAAGCATTCTCTATCTCCTTATGCCTCTTGAGTTTTTTTATAGTTTTTAATCTTATTTACAGTTTCTAAAATGTTATAGAAAGCGTAAAAAACAACAAAAGCGCCTGAAACAGGAATTACAGAGTAAATAACGCCTACAGGTAACCAAGTCATAGCAGAGTTTACCTGGCCCATACCGTTCATAGTAATACGGTAACCGCCGTAGGTTAAAACCCAAATTGCCATACCAAAGGTTAAAAGCTCACTGAAAATAGTTAAGAAATATCCACGATACTCACCTAACTTCTCAGGAATATAGTTGATGTTCATATGGCCCTTTTCACCATATAACAATGCGGAGGCAAATAAGCCCATCCATACGAAAATCAAGCGGGAAAGCTCTTCTGAAATCGCACTAGGATCGCCCAAAATGAAACGCGCAACTACTTGGTAGGTAACTAAAACTACCATGAAAGCGCATAAAAAAATACACAATACGATTAAAATCTTATCGCAAGCTTTTTTTATTGCTGTCAATGTGTTCATTAAGAAATAACTCCAAAATTTAACAAAAAAATGGGGCGCCACGCCCCATCTTTCATTATTTATAAACAAATTAGCTTGTTTATAAAACTTTTAGCTTAAAAGCTTACTTTATTATTCTGCGTCACGGGTCTTCTGAACAGCTTCATACAGAGCCTTAGCGCTAGGTGTATTTACCTTCTCAGCGATAAGAGGCTCAACAGCCTTCTTGAATGCATCCTGATCAGCTTCAACTACACGAGTGCCTTCCTTCTTAGCTTTCTCTAAAGAAGCAGATACTTCGTTGTGGAAACGCTCAAACTCATCATCAACTAAGCTATCGAGGTTCTCGTCAAAGAACTTCTTAACTTCAGCAGGTAAGCTGTTGTAGAACTCAGTATTGGTAATGATGTAGTCAGGCATCATTAAGTGACCAGTTAAGTTGTAGATTGGGCCTACTTCGTGCTGTTTTAATGCATAGTAGGTAACCTCATTGTTCTCAGCACCATCTAAAACGCCAGTCTGAATAGCAGTGTAAACTTCACCCTGACCCATAGGAGTACCAGTACCGCCCATATAATTGAGCATCTTAACCATGGTGTCAGACTGCATTACACGAATCTTTAAGCCCTTTAAGTCAGCTGGGGTCTTAACTTCTTTCTTGCTGGTGTATACGTTACGAGTACCGGAGTACTGAGCACATAATACGGTGATACCCTGATTCTCGATGGACTTGAATAAATCACCAACAATAGCCTTATCCTTTACTACGCGCTGTAAGTGCTTGTAGTCCTTAAATACATAAGGAAGATTAAATACAGCAAAGTCAGGAGACCAGTTCTCAAGTAAGGAACCTGCAACTAAAGAAAACTCTAAAGAGCCGTTTTGAACCATTTCAATG
Organism: uncultured Succinivibrio sp.; assembly: GCA_905186145.1. Classification (GTDB taxonomy): domain Bacteria; phylum Pseudomonadota; class Gammaproteobacteria; order Enterobacterales; family Succinivibrionaceae; genus Succinivibrio. The sequence continues at coordinate 2,017,753 of LR994470.1, read as the reverse complement.
GTCTCTTTCTGAGAACCTAAAAGCTCATTTGGGAATACTTCGATAGAATACTCACCATTGGTAGCTTTCTTTAACTTCTCAGAAAAATTCTGAACAGCAACCATCTCTGGGTGACCTTCAGTCTGGTTGAAAGCCATCTTCCATACAGTCTCAGCCTGAGCCTGTGCACTAAAACCAGCTACGGCAACTGCTAAAGCGGATGCTACTAATACGCCATTCTTCATAATAAATTCGCTCCTATGTTCAAAAGTGCTTTTATTATAAATAATTAGTTATATAAAACTCCATGATCAAAGTTACATTTTGTATAGCAAATTGTTCATTTTGCGAACTAGTGCACACTAAATCAGTTGCTTTGAGACTAGATCATTTGCTGAAATAAAAATTTGAAAATTTTCATAAATAGATCTGATCAGTACTAAAATCAATGTTTTTTTAAAACATATCAACATGTTATATAAAAAAATAAATTTAATCTAAAATTTTAGTCAAAATTTTGCTTAACTCATCAGATAATAATTGACTGATTTCATTATATTATTTTTTTATTTTCACTTTTATCGTAAAAATTTTTATATAAAATTTTCACTTTTGCGCAAACGTTTTACAAAATTTTTGCATTAGGTACTTGTATATTTTTATATAGTTTTTATGAATATAATTTCTTAAAATATTTTATAAAATATCTATTTTTGTACCTAATTTTCATTTAATTTTTTAAGTCTAAATTTACTTGCGAAAACGTATAAAGCGATCTTTAAAAAACTTTTTCTCTGCCCTATCTTTGAGATAGTCATAGTTTTTAAAGGAAAAGATCATGTCAGGTGTTCTTGCAATGATTTTAGCCGGTGGTGAAGGCAAAAGACTTATGCCTCTTACCATGTCAAGAAGTAAACCTTCTGTTCCTTTTGGCGGTAGCTACAGAGTAATAGACTTCGTCTTAAATAATTTTGTTAATTCAGGTTTTTTAAAAATATACGTTTTAACTCAATATAAATCCCAATCACTATATATGCACTTAAAAAACGGTTGGGCTATAAACGGCATAACAGGTGCCTTTATAGATGCAATTCCAGCACAAATGCGCATAAGCCGCGAGTGGTATCAGGGAACTGCCGATGCCATTTACCAAAATCTCCAATTTATAGATGAACAATTCCCAGAACATGTAGCAGTATTTGGATCGGATCATATATATAAGATGGATATAAGGCAGATGGTTGATTTTCATAAAAACCTAAATGCTGATTTAACTGTATCTGCGATAAAAATGCCTGCAAATTTATGTTCTCGTCGCTTTGGCGTAATTGAGGTAGATGAGAATAACCGTATGATAGGTTTTGAAGAAAAACCTTTATATCCAAAAGAACTTCCTAATGAACCAGGCTTTTGCTTAGTATCAATGGGAAACTATGTATTTAAAAAGGATTGTCTTAAACAGGCTCTTATAGAAGATACTCATAATTACGAATCTTCACATGATTTTGGTCACGACATTATTCCCAAGCTCTATAAAATAGCAAATGTTTTTGTCTATAACATAAATAATAACCACATAGCAGGTGAAAACAATCAAGCATACTGGAAGGATGTTGGTTCTTTGGATGCCTACTGGAGAGCTCATATGGATCTTTTAGGCAAAGATCCACTCTTTTATTTAAATAACCCTACCTGGCCTCTACATACTTTTTATCCACCACTGCCTCCTGCAAACTTTACTGATACCCAAGATCACAAATCTGAAATTTCACATTCAATGATTTCTGCTGGATGTCAAATAAAAGGATCTACTATAAATAAATCTGTTATAGGCTTTAGGTGTACAACACAAAGTGGATCTTGTTTAGATGGTTGTGTTTTAATTGGTGATGACAAAATAGGAAAAGGCGCAAAGATTAAAAACGCTATTTTAGATAGATATGTTGATATCGCCCCAGGATTTACTCTAGGTTATGACATAAAAAAAGATAGCGCTTTGATAAATCCGCACGATCTTATGGGTCCTACAATTACCGAAAAAGGCATAATCGTCATTCCTCAAGGAATGCGCCTAGGTTATTAAATTATAAGAATCTTTATTTCTTGCAAATTAACGATTCATAATTTATAAAAAATTTGTAAATCAGATTTATGTAAATTTGTGCACCTACCTGCACAAAACTTTAAAACAGATCTAATTGTTAAAAAAAATTATAGATTATAATTTTTAGAAGAATTTTTATAAAAGCAAACAAAGCCCAAATGATAAACATTCATTTGAAGCAGTCTGCGATGTAACATCGAGGTTTGAAGTGAACATACTGTTTTTAGCATCAGAAGTTGCTGGAGTCATTAAATCAGGCGGATTGGCTGACGTAGCAAAGGCTTTACCTTTGCAATTACAAGCAGACGGTCACAAAGTAGTACTGGTAATGCCTTGCTACTCCATAATTTCAAATGTGCAGAATTTTCCTGTTGTTGCCAATGCGGTTCTCAACGAAAACAATATGAATCCTGATTTGCGCATTCCATTTAGTATTCGAAAAACTAATTTAGCCTCATCCGGTGTAGAGCTTCTTCTTATCGATTGTCCGCGTTTCTTTGATAGAACATCTCTTTATGGCGACAACAACCAAGCTTACGGTGACAATGGTGCTCGCTATGCTTTCTTCTGTGCAGCTGCGATTGAAGCTGCCAAGATCATGGGATTCCAACCTGATATTCTGCACTGCAATGACTGGCACACTGGTTTAGCCCCAATGATCTTGAGATTAAAATATGCTCAAGATCCTTTCTTTGACAAAACACGTTCCATAATTACCATTCACAATGCAGCTTTCCAAGGTGTATTTGATCGCTCTCAACTATTTATGCTGCCTGAGATTCAAAATATATACAATGACCGCATCGCCCAAGGCTCTTACATTAACTATTTAAAATGTGGTGTCTTCTATGCAGATAAGATAAATACTGTAAGTCCAGGTTATGCCAATGAGCTCACAACCTATTTAGGCGGTCATGGTATGGCACAAAACTTTATCGATAGACGTGACGATCTTACCGGTATTGTTAATGGCTGTGATTATTCAGACTGGGATCCGGCCACAGACTCTTTACTAACCATACGCTATAACATCGATAGCATGGATGAGAAGATCTTAGGTAAGTACCTATTACAGCGTAAATTAGGTTTAGCTATGGGCGACACTCCAATTTACGGCATGGTTGCTCGTTTAACTGATCAAAAAGGCATTGGTCTTTTATTACCTATTTTAGATAGATTCTTGCAACATAAGGTTCAAGTCATTATTGAAGGAACAGGTGATCCTAATTTACAAAGACAATTACAAGAGATTGCCAACCGTCATCCTGACAAATTGGTATTCCAACCAATTTATGACAATGCCTTAGCTCACCAAATTGAAGCTGCAGCTGACTTCTTCTTAATGCCTTCAATTTTCGAGCCATGTGGATTAAATCAGATCTACTCCTTAGCTTATGGTACTTTACCAATTGTACGTGCTGTAGGTGGTCTTAAAGATACTGTTATTGATTATGATCAAAACCGCGATATGGGTAACGGCTTCGTCTTTAATGAACCTTCTCCTGAGGAATTATTATCCTGCTTACGCCGTACTTTAATCTTATATCTTGAAGATCAAGATGAGATGCGTCGCATTAGAACCAATGCTATGCGTGTAAGATTTAATTGGAAAGACTCTTGCCGCAAATACGAAGAGCTTTATAAGCATGCTTTACAAAAGCCAAAGTGGATGTAATAAGAATTAAATTATAAACACCAAATACCGTCTTTAAGGCGGTATTTTTTTTGCATAACTAAAAGAATTTGAAAAAAAAGATGTGTTTTAAAACATACAGATAAAAAAAATGGAAGCACTTGGCTTCCTTCTGGTTGCGGGGGCAGGATTTGAACCTACGACCTTCGGGTTATGAGCCCGACGAGCTACCGAACTGCTCCACCCCGCGTCAACAAGAGTAATATTAACCTTAAGTTTGACTTATGTCAAGTTTTTTTTTAATTTTCTTTAAATTATTTTAAATAGATACTAAAAAACCTGATTTTTAAGCTTAAATTATCATGTAAAAATAATTTAAGCTTAAATTGTTTTACTTACTTAAAGAAGGTTTTGTAATAGAGGCAGAGAAAACAGAATTCTCTCCACCAAAAGGATTTGGAACATAACGCTCAGCGTTCCAATCATTATCATATTTAACAGTGCCGTCAGCAAAAGTATATTTAAGCTTATACTGGTAGCTTGGCTTATCAGTAACCTTAATGGTGATAGAACCTCTAAATGTTCCGTTTTTTTGAGGCTTCAAAGCAACAGCTTGCCAACCATTATGCTCACAAATAAGATCGATTCTCTCAGCACCCTGAGCTGCTGCACGATTTACATAAAATACTACTGTAAGCTTCTTATTCTTTTCATTAAATCTTTTTGACACGCTCATGATTCTTTCCTCAAATTATAATTCTAAGTCTCAGATAGAACTTCTCTCATTATAGTAATCAATGCACGTTTTTTTTTCACAAACCTGATGTACATGCCTTTTATCCTTGATCACGAGGATTATTGTACAGCAAAAAGTTATAAATTTCACTATAATTTTGTTATGCATATAGTATATATATTATTGTTAATAATAGGTAAAATTCTATTATGCAAAAGCTTATAAATTTTGCGACAAAACATTTTTTATAAAATCATCAATTTTTTTTAGCGCATAAAATTTAAGCAAACTATAAAAATATAGTTTGCCTATAGCTTATTTTAAATAATTTAGTTGGTAATCCAATATTTTTTAAGTAATTCTTTTATAAACTTACGGCGCATATAAAAGCCTCTAGGCCTTGTTTTAATAAATACTCCCAAAGGTCCTATACAATCAGTTAAAGCCTTACCATTGGCACATTTAGGACGCATTTGAATAACAGTACCAAATCTTGCAGTAATACACTCTATCTGTCCTGTCTTTACAAGCTCCATAAGTTCATAAAAATCCCTAGCAATTAAAGACATTTCATCTTTTGTTGGGGAATAGAAAAAATAACCTAAAACTTTTCGACTCTCCAAACTCTCAGATCTTGGAGCATGAATAATTACAAACAACACCCTAGAAATTTTTGCAAATAATGATGATTGCTCAAAAGTTAAATTGCGCATATTAGTCAAAGGAGCATAACTTATAAACATTGACTCTAAAGGCTCTAAATTATCGTCAACAGGTACAGTTTTAAGTTCAAGTCCCAAATTTGGAAAATCAGGAATTGAAGCATTACCGGCACTTGCACCTAAACATAGCTCGATAAGCTCTCCTGCAAAGCCCTTTCCATGAACTGTAGATATAGGCAAAGATACTTTGCACATATCGCAAAGCTCTAAAAAAGTCTTACCACAAATACTATTTAAAGACTCAATAAGCTCATCAAAGCTTTTAGGAGGAGCCTTTTTATAGCTTTCTGATTTCCTTTTTATTTTCACATTCATAGTTAAAAAAATATAAAGCCTATTACATTGAAAAAAAACACAATTGCCTTTGATAATCTTTGATCTGAAACAATTTTTCTATTTAAAATTATGAGATAATCCTATATTAGCAAATCTCCTAATAAGAGATATCAATGATTTTTTATCTTGGCGGTTATTGTGATAGACAAGGACGGATTCAGACCCAATGTCGGGATTGTAATCTGCAACCGCAAAGGTCAGGTTTTATGGGCCAGACGCATTCGTCAGAATTCCTGGCAATTTCCGCAAGGCGGTGTCGATGGCGGAGAAACACCTACCGATGCAATGTTTCGTGAATTATACGAAGAGCTCGGTTTACGCCATGATGACGTAAAAATTTTAGCCGTCTCAAAATTCTGGCATAAATACCGCTTGCCCAAACGTCTCATACGCTGGTCTGAGCAACCTGTTTGTATCGGCCAAAAGCAAAAATGGTTTTTACTTGCATTATCAAAAGACAAGCAAAGCCAAATTGAATTCGACCGTAAAGGACATCCTGAATTTGACGACTGGCGCTGGGTATCCTACTGGTACCCAGTGCGTCAGGTTGTAGCATTTAAACGCGACGTATACCGCCGTGTTCTGACCGAATTTTCCCCGACGGCTCTTTTCGGATTACAGAGCGGCGAAAAAATTTTTATCGTGCACCTAAGCACGGAGGCTAATCATGGACGAAAAACAAACGCAGATCCTTTTGGCACTGCGCAAAATCACGGAAGAGGTAGCCGCTCAAAATTCTTTAGAAAAGGCTATTGATATTTTGGTTGAACGGATAAGATCCGTTACTTCTGCTGATTGCTGTTCACTTTATTTAAGTGATCCATTTAAAAAATACTTAAGATTAGCTGCAACAGATGGACTCTCTAAAAACGCTGTTGGCAAAGCTAATATGCGTATTGGCGAGGGCTTGGTAGGATATGTAGGACAAAAGCAAGAACTTTTAGATCTTGCCGATGCACCATCTCATCCAAACTTCAAATACATGCCAGATCTTGGCGAAGATGAATTCTTCTCATTCTTAGGTGTTCCTGTTATTAACCAAGGCGAGCTTTTGGGTGTATTGGTCATTCAAAGCCGTCATAAGCATGGCTTTAACGAGCTTGAAGAGTCTTTTATGGTGACTCTTTCAGCTCAAATAGCCTCCATAATTGCCTCAAGCAATTCTCTTAGAGAAAATAATGATGGCAATATAAAAAGATGCCATGGAGAAAGTGGTACAGGCGGTATTGCCATTGCCAGAGCTATAGTCTGGCAACCTACATTAAGTCTTGAAGATGTTCCTGTAAGTCGCACTGAAGATAGACAAATGCAGCTTGAACTTTTCAACCAAGCCATCTTCCAGTTACAAACAGAGATGGATCAGGCAACTTTAGAGATGCAAGAGATGCATAAATCCCAAGCTGCCAATGGCTATCTTTCAGGATATGGCAATATGCTAGATGATCCTACTTTCCAAGATGAGGTTGCCTCTGAAATCATGGATAATGGGCTTTTGGCATCATCTGCAATTAAAGTTGTAACTGAAAAACGTCTTGAAAACTTTAAACTGCAAGGTCTTAAAGAAAAGTATTTTGATGTTCGCGATTTTGCTCAAGTAATTATTTCAAGACTTGTACATACAACGCCCTCTAGCGTCAAAATTGACCACGATCAAATTATTTTGGTAGTAAAAAACTTACCTGCAGCTATGGTTGCTGAACTTGATCGCAACAATATTGCCGGCTTTATAACTGTAGAGAATGCTACAAGTTCTCATACAGCTATATTAGCTCGTGATTTAGGAATCCCGGCTGTAATAGGAGTTCCACTTAATCTAAATGAGGTTGATGGGCGCGTGCTTATCATCGATGGCCATAATAATGAGGTTATCATTGAACCTACCCAAAGTGTCATCGATGAATATCGTCAATTAGTTTCACAAAATCGTGAGCAAGCCGATATGTTCTCAGCGGAAAAATACGCCAAGAACGTTACTTTAGATGGTGTGCCACTAAAAATTCAGTTAAATGCTGGTTTAAGACACGATGAAAGCGATGATTTACCAAAACAAACTGATGGAATTGGTCTTTATCGCACAGAAATTGCCTTTATGCTCTCGCAAACATTCCCAACTGAAGCTTTGCAGTGCGAATGGTATGACAAACTATTAGAACAATTTAAAGGATATCCTGTATGCATGCGTACTTTGGATATTGGTGGCGATAAAGGTTTATCTTATTTACCAATTGAGGAGGGTAATCCTGCCTTAGGTTGGCGTGGCATACGTGTAACCTTAGATCAGCCAAATTTACTAAAAACTCAATTAAGAGCAATGCTTCTTGCTCATCAAAAATACGGCAATCTTGAAATCATGATTCCAATGGTTTCACGACTTAAAGAAGTTTTAGCGTTTAAGAAAATTTTAGCTGAAGCTATAGCAGAAATAGTCGCGCAAACCGGTAAAAATCTCACTTCTCCTCGTTTTGGCGTCATGATTGAAGTGCCAAGTATTGCCTATGTCTTACCTGAAATTGCACGTGAGGTTGATTTCTTTTCAATTGGTTCAAACGATCTTATTCAATACCTTATGGCCGTTGATAGATCCAACGCCAAGGTAGGAAGATTTTTTGATCCTTTCAATCCAGCTGTTATTCGTTGTCTTAAATATTTATGCGACAAGAGCCGTGAATTTAACAAACCAATTTCAGTTTGTGGCGAAATTGCCGGCAGCCCTCTTGGAGCCATTATGCTTTTATCTTTAGGATATACCTGTTTAAGCATGAATTATTCTGAGCTCTCTCGTGTAAAATATATAACCCGTCGCGTAAGTTTTGCCGATTTGCAGAATGTTGGAGCAAAAGCTTTAAGCCTTGAATCTGCAGACGAAATACACAATTTATACAGCGAATACGCCGCAAATCAGGGACTAAGCCGCATCATTGCATTAAATGAAGATGTGCGCCTGAATAATAAATAATTACGGAGAAATACCTTGCAAGTCTATCTTGATTTGGTCAAAAGAATTATGGAAGAAGGCACCGATCGCGAAGATCGCACCGGTGTTGGTACTCGTTCTATTTTCGGAACCCAGATGCGTTTTGATTTATCAAAAGGCTTCCCTCTTTTGACAACTAAAAAAGTCCACTTAAAATCAATTATTCATGAACTTTTATGGTTTATAAGTGGCTCTACTAATATCCATTACCTTACTGAAAATGGTGTCAGAATTTGGAATGAATGGGCTGATGAAAATGGTGATTTAGGCCCAGTATATGGTAAGCAATGGCGTGATTTTGAAACTCCTGATGGCAGACATATAGATCAGTTAAAAAATGCTGTTGATATGATTAAACATCACCCAGAATCTCGTCGAATTATTGTTTGCGCCTGGAATCCTGGTGATATTGAGAGAATGGCCTTGCCTCCTTGCCATACTTTATATCAGTTCTATGTTGCCAACGGTAAACTCTCCTGCCAGCTTTATCAGCGTAGTTGCGATATGTTCTTAGGTGTACCTTTTAACATTGCAAGCTACTCATTACTGACAATGATGATCGCCAAAGACTGCGATCTTGAGGTTGGTGACTTTGTTTGGACTGGTGGTGATACTCATATTTATCACAATCACTTTGATCAAGTTAAATTGCAGCTTACAAGAACACCTCGCGCTTTACCTCAAATGATTATTAAACGTAAAGCCCCTTCTATCTTTGACTATGTCTATGACGACTTTAGCCTTGAAGGTTACGATCCTTATCCTGCAATTAAAGCTAAGGTAGCAGTTTAAACATGCAAGAAATTTCTGGAAAAATTAAATGGCAGTCTCGTCGTGGCATGCGCGAGCTTGACTTGATGTTACTGCCTTTTGTTGATCTTGATTTGCCAAATATGAGCGAACAGGTCATAAAAGATTATGAGTATTTGCTCTTAGCTTCAGATTTAGAACTCGTACGCTGGTTTAACGGCACACAAGAACCTGAAGATCAAAGACGCAAAAATATGATTGCCTTAATCAAAAAATGCCATGCCACCCGCATGGGCCATGAGGGTGTATAAATGCAATTTGCAGAATTTGAATTACCGCAGTTTTTAGAAGATAACATTAAAAAGTTAGGTTGGGAGACTCCCACCCCTATTCAGCAATTAGTTATACCAAAAGCTTGCGAAGGCTTTGATATCTTAGGTGGTGCTCCTACAGGAACTGGAAAAAGTGCTGCATTCTTAATTCCTTTAATATGCCGTCTTAAAAACACCCAAGGAAAAGGTGTTAGAGCTTTAATCTTAGAGCCATCACGTGAGCTTGCTATTCAAACTTGCGAGGTTTGCAATCAGTTATGTGAAGGTGAAAACGATATAAGCTGTGGCACTATTATTGGTGGTGCTGACAGAGTTGAGCAGCGTCAATTAACTGATACTGTCATCGTTGCAACTCCTGGCCGTATTCTGGAGTTTTTACGCAAAGAATGGCTCATTCCAAGCGATGTTGAATATTACGTTATTGACGAAGCTGATCGTATGCTAGACATGGGATTTTTTGATGACGTCAATAAGATCACACAGTCACTTGAAAAACAGTGCCAGACTTTACTCTTCTCTGCAACTTTAGAAGGCGCAGGTATTAGAGAGTTTGCTGAGGCTGTGCTTCACAATCCAATTGAGGTACGTTTAGGTGCCGGTGAAGACTCTTTAGATAAGCTTCCAGATCTCTTATCAAGCCGTGCCTACTATGCATCATCAGATGTACAAAAACTTAAGATTGTAAGCGAACTTTTACGTACTGTTAAAGGTAAGTCCATCATCTTCGTTAAAACTCGTGAGAGATTACAACGACTTGATGTAGCTTTAAGAAGACAAGGATTTAAATGCGCTACCTTACAAGGCGAAATGTCCATGTCAGAGCGTCAAGCTGCAATGCGTCGCTTTAAAGAAGGTCAAACTGATATTCTTATTGCTACCGACGTTGCCGCTCGTGGTATTGATATTTCTGACATTACCCATGTATATAATTTCGATTTGCCTGGCAATGCTGCAATCTATGTTCATCGTGCAGGTCGTACTGCCAGAGCTGGTGCCTCTGGTATTGTAATTTCGTTGGTTTTAGCCCCTGAAATTGAAAATCTTGAAAAGATTGAGAGATATACCGGAAGAGAGATTGAAAGACGCAATATTAAGAATATTTGCGCTGTTTTCCCAGAAAATCCTGGTGTAAAACATCAATCTGAAAAGAAGCGTGGTCGTGCTCATGAAGGCGGTGGTTTTGACAAACGTCGTAAAGACGAAGACAAAGATCGCACTCACAAAAAGAATCGTCTGCGCGATCGCAAAAATAAGGGAAAACCTGATTTTGCCGCAAAGCGTGCTCGCAAAGCTCAAAGATTAGCCTTAAAAGAGCAAAAAGCCTAATAACAAAAAACGGTATCTTATATAACGATACCGTTTTTTCATGCTCATAATTAAAAAAGCCAGGGATAGCCCTGGCTTTTTTACAGATCTTATTAGACCTTCTCGCGAATACGAGCAGCCTTACCAGAACGATCACGTAAGTAGTAGATCTTGGCACGACGAACGTCACCGCGACGAGTTACAGTGATAGAGGAGATCAATGGAGAGTGGGTCTGGAAAACACGCTCAACACCTTCGCCAGAGGAAATCTTACGAACGGTGAAAGAAGAGTTTAAGCCACGATTGCGCTTAGCAATAACGTTACCCTCGAAAGCCTGTAAACGGGTCTTGTCGCCTTCAACAACTTTAACCTCTACTCGTACGGAATCACCGGCTTTGAACTCCGGAATGTCAGTACGGATCTGCTCTTTCTCGAGAGCATCAATAATAGGATTGCTGGCCATGTTTATGTACCTTTAAAAAATATACAAATTCTTTAACTGCGGTGACGAAGATACTCGTTTAAAAGCTCCGTCNTCCGTTTTATCTAAAATCCGGTCTTTAAGCAAATCTGGGCGTCTTTCATAAGTTCGTCCAAGCATCTGCATCAAGCGCCACTTTCTGATCTTCGCGTGGTCACCACTTAACAATATCTCAGGAACTTTCATTCCATCGATAACCTCAGGACGTGTGTACTGAGGAAAATGTAGCAGCCCCTCGGCAAAAGTATCTTCCTCGGCATTACGAATATTACCAAGAACCCCTGGAACCATTCGTGAAACCGCATCGATGATACACATGGCAGGAAGTTCACCCCCTGACAGGACATAATCACCGATAGAAACCTCCAGATCGACTTCTTTCTGAAGGACGCGCTCGTCTATGCCTTCATAGCGTCCAGCTACTAAGATCATAGAACCCCAGCTTGAGAATCGTGTGACCAGAGAGTGATTGAGCTGTACGCCTTGTGGAGACATGCATACAACTTTTGTTCCGGTTGGAGCTTCTTCACGGGCCTTATGGATGGCGTCCCGTAATGGCTGTACTTTCATCAACATACCAGGACCTCCACCATAAGGTTTATCGTCCACGGTCATGTACTTATCATGGGTAAACTCACGCGGGTTATAAGTGTTAACGGAGATAAGTCCGCGTTCACATGCCCGTCTAGTTACACCACTGGCAGTAACAGCACTAAACATTTCCGGAAAGAGCGAAACTATACCAAACCACATGGCTAANTAGTCTTCACCCCACTCTGTCCAAATTGTCTTAGCATTGAGATCAACTGCTGTAACAATTGGACCTGCGACATACGGAATTAACATAGTCTTTTCCGATGCCAGGTGGTCAGAGGGAGACACTTCTAAAATAGGAGCAGCTCCTTGATCCCTAATTCCCGACACTTTGCCGAGCTTTATACCGTTAAGGCCAATAACCTCGCAACCAATAAGGTCTACAAGATAAATGGTGCCCTCAGCGGCAGGCGGGAGGCTTGAGCGCCTGATCCCGATTTCCATACCCGCATAGAGTTTTGCCTCTTCTGGAGTATGTACCGCTTCCAACTTGACTATAAAATCAGAGCCGTGCGGTTTCCAATCTTCAACCTGAACCTCACGCCATTTCGCCCCGCGCTGGCGGATAAACCATGGCGAGTAGTCAAAAAGGTTATCAGGTTTGCTTGCATAAGACTGTACTTTCATCCAGCCTTTAATGCCAAAGGACGAACCTAAACGTCCCATGAGACGCGGTAAATCATCTGCTTGCGCAGACATCTCAGTTAAGCCTCAGCAGCCTGAGCTTCTTCCTGAGCCTTAGCCTCAGCAGCAGCCTTACGAGCAGCTAAAGCGGCTTCACGCTTAGCAGCACGGGCCTGCATTACAGCCTCAGCACCCATCTCGCTCTCTTTGATGAGGAGCTTGACGCGATCAGAAGGCTGAGCACCCTTGGCAATCCAAGAATTAACAGCTTCCATGTCAAGACGCAGACGAACTTCTTTGCCAGAAGCGATTGGATTGAAAAAACCAACCTGCTCAATGAAACGGCCAGAAGCTGCAAAGCGAGAGTCTGCAACGATGACGTGATAGAAAGGACGTTTTTTAGCGCCTAAACGGCGTAAACGAATGACTACCATTTCGTAATACCTATGTTTATAAAAAAAGAATGATGATTTCAACAATCACCAAGATTACTAAAATACAGTGGTGGGATTATACACTTTTACAGAAAAATTTCAAGATAGTCACATAAATAAATCATGTAGCTATCATATTTTTTTACTTTTAACGACGGAACATATTTTCAAGGCCGCCTAAGCCGCCCATTCCACCCATACCGCCGCCCATAAGGCCTCTCATGGCTCCGGCCATCTTGCGCATACCACCTTTACCAAACTTCTTCATCATGCGACGAGTAGTTTCAAATTGACGTAAAAGCTGGTTTACTTCCTGAACCTTTACGCCAGCTCCCATAGCAATACGCTTTTTACGTGAAGCCTTAATAATTTCAGGATGCTCACGTTCTTTTTTGGTCATAGACAAAATAATAGCTTCCATATGTAAAACCATTTTGTCGTTAATTTGACCTTTGATTTGATCGGCCATAGCGCCCATACCTGGGAGCTTATCTAAAAGGCTTGACATACCACCCATCTTTTTCATTTGAGCGATTTGATCTAAGAAGTCATCTAAAGTAAAGCCTTCACCCTTACGGATTTTATCGGCCATCTTCTTAGCATTGTCTAAATCTGCATGCTGCTGCAAATCTTCAATTAAAGACAATAAATCACCCATATCCAAGATACGGGAAGCAATACGATCAGGATGGAAAGGTTCTAAAGCTGCAACTTTTTCACCCATACCAATAAATTTAATTGGTTTACCGGTAATTTCTTTTACAGATAAAGCTGCACCACCTCGAGCATCACCATCAGCTTTAGTTAAGATAACACCGGTTAAAGGTAAGGCCTCAGAGAAGGCTTTAGCTGTATTTGCAGCATCCTGACCTGTCATAGCATCAACTACAAACAGAGTTTCAATAGGATCTAAGGCAGAATTGAGCTCCTTAACCTCGTTCATCATGAAATCATCTACAGCAAGACGACCTGCAGTATCAACTATAAGAACATCATAAGCACGTAACTTGCCTTCATTTAAAGCTGCTTTGGCTAAATTTAAAGGAGTTTCATCTGGAGTTGATGGGTAACAATCAACTCCGACCTCTAAGGCTAATGTTTTTAACTGATCCATAGCTGCAGGACGATAAGTATCAACAGATACCATCAAGACCTTTTTCTTGAGCTTTTCTTTTAAATATAAAGCAAGCTTTGCAGCTGATGTGGTTTTACCAGCACCTTGAAGACCTGCAAGTAAAATTACTGCTGGAGGTTGGTGAGATAAGTTTATTTGAGCTGTCTCGCCACCCATAGTGCTTACAAGTTCATTGTATACGCACTTAATAAACTCCTGACCTGGGCTTAAGCTCAAACTTACCTCTTGACCTAAGGCTCTTTCTTTTACTCTTGAAGTAAAAGCCTTTACTACAGGTAAAGCAACGTCGGCCTCGAGTAAAGCTGTGCGAACCTCTCTAAGGGTATCTTTAATATTGTCCTCAGTAATACGGCCCTGACCGCTTATATTCTTTAAAGTACGGTTAAGGCGTTGTGTCAGGTTATCAAACATGGGATCCCTCGTGACGGATAAGTATTCTTAAAATCCTCCCAAAAACTTTAATTTCCCTAAAAATGAGGATATAAAATCTCTAGGAATAAAATCTAAAGCTTATTATACACAGATTTTATTATTCATTTTTTAAAGCTAAAGACTATGGTATCAACTTAATTAAGATCTTCTGCAAAAAAAAGCAAAATCACCTAAAAAAAATATAAAGATTTTTTGTCTTGACAATATATACTTCTAAACGACTTTAAAATTTCTCATAATTTTATTTACAGCAATAAATATTTCCCCTCCTTAAATTTGAGGTTCATTATGCTCGATTTAACAAAATTTTCCCCGCAAAAAACTTGTAGCTGTGGTATTGGTGAAATTTTATTTGACATATATGATGGTATTCCTCATTTAGGAGGAGCTCCTGCAAACTTTGCCTATCATATGCATGCTTTAGGCATAAAATCCAAAATGATTAGTGCTGTAGGTAATGATGATTTAGGGAAAAAAGCACGTCAAATCTTAGATGAAAATTCTATTGAATCCTATCTTCAAACAAGCTGTAAACCTACAGGATATGTATCAGTTTCACTAGATGAAAACAAAATACCTTCATATAGTTTTTTAGATGATACAGCTTATGACAATTTAGAGTTTGATGACAATTTAAAAGCACAAGCTACAAACACCAACATTGCCTGCTTTGGCACTTTAGCTCAAAGAAATGAAAAATCTCGTTTAAGTATCTTAAGCTTTTTAGATGCCATGAAAGATGATGCAAGATTGCGAATATTTGACGTTAATCTAAGACAAAATTTCTTTTCAAAAGAGATTATTTTGCAAAGCCTTAAAAGATGTGAAGCTATAAAGTGTAATGAAGATGAAATTGAATCTATAGCTTTAATTTGTGGCCTTAAAGAGTATAAAGGCCCAGAACAGTTTTTTAAATTTCTTAGATCTATCAATATAAATTTATTTATATTTACCGAAGGAAGTAAACAAAGCACTGTATTTTTAAATAAAGAAATCTCAGTTATAAAAACACCTAAGGTTCAAGTTGTAGATACCGTAGGAGCTGGCGATTGTTTTACAGCAGCCATAATAAGCTCAATTATAGAAGGCAAACCTCTTAAAGAGGCCCATCAATTTGCTGTTAACTTAAGCGCCTATGTATGTACTAAAAAAGGTGCTATGCCAAATCTTAAAGATTTTTTGGCTCTTCGCCAAATCTGTGGCTAACTAAAATTTTATATCTAATTTTGTTATACCAATAGACAAAAAAATGGTCGTTCCCAATTAAGATTGAATTAACCCAAATCCATCAATCAAGGAGAACGACCTATGGCTATTGTACCCGATTTTCAATCTGATTTAACAAACCATTTTTTCAAAGGTTTTAAGATTTCTTCCCATTTTATAGATGATAAAGCTAAAGAAATTCATTTTTATCTTGAGCCTTGCAGTGAATTTCCTGTCTGTCCTAGGTGTAAAGGCAAGAATGTAGTTGTTCACGAATATAGAAAACGAATTGTGCAAGATGATTCCATTTTGGGGTATAAGACTGTTTTATTTATTACCTATAGAACCTTTAAATGTAAGTTCTGTAATAAATATGCAACTGAAAAAATAGAGTTCCTATCTGAAAACAGTCGCTTTACAACAAGGGTTGAAGACTCTGTTAATGAAGATTTAGAAAGAGTCGGGTCTATTAAAGATACGGCTCAAAGAACCGGTTTAAGCTGGTCTTCCTGCAAAAGAATTCATAAGCGATACCTTAAAAAGAAAATATACTTTAATTTAGGTCAAGCCTCTCACATTGCTATTGATGAATTCTCTATTAAGAAAGGCCATAAATATGCAACTGTAGTTGTTGATTTAGATACTAAAAGAGTTATTTGGGTTGGTAAGGGTAAGACTGTACGAGAGGTTAATCGCTTCTTTAAATTATGCGGTACAGAGGGCTGTAAACAAATAAAAGCAGTAGCAATGGACCAAAATGCAGGATTTGCTACTTGTGTTAATAAGTACTGCCCTAATGCCAAGGTTGTCTATGATTTATTCCATATGGTTTATAACTTTGGAAGACTTGTTATAAGCGCCATAAGACTAAGACTTGCCTATGAAAATAAAAACAAAAATGATGACAATGCTTATTCTCTTTTAAAGCGTTCAAGATTTCTGTTACTTACAAAAAACTCTAATTTATCAGAAGAAAAAAGAATAAAACTTAATGATATTTTAAGCTTTTATCATGATTTATATGCAGCTAATGAGCTAAAAGAGCTATTACCTGAAGTATTCCATGCTCACTCAAAAGAAGAGTCAGAATCTCTTTGGGATGAATGGGTAAGGTTAGCTTTACAGTCAAAAGTTCAAGAGATTACTAAGTTTGCCAAAGTGCAAAACAGAAGATACCGAGATGGTATAACAAATTCAGGTATTTACTGGATTAGAACAAGCGTTCTTGAAGGGATAAACAATAAGATAAAAGTCTTAAAAAGACTTGCTTATGGATTTAGAGATTTGGAGTATTTCTTCTTAAGAATTAGAGATGCTTTTAGAGGTAATGCTTATGTTTAACATATAGCCCTAATGAATATAATCTCAATTTCATTAGGGCTATCCACAGATTCTCGGAAGAACCAAAAAACGGCCGGGAATTACGGCCGTTTCATTTTATCGATTATAAAAACAAATTACTTGTTTTTCTCGAGCCACTCGTGGGCAAACTTAACACCCTTGTCGATGTTGGTCTTGAGCTGTGGAACAGCCTCATCTAAGACCTTCTGCTCAAAAGCAGAAATCTCACCGAAGTCTAAGGTCTCTTCCCAGCCGCCCTTGCCTAAGCGAACGCCCTGAGCAAAGAATGGAGTGTACTTGCCGTCACCCTCAACGTAGCCGTACTCAACGATACCTGGCTCGCCTAATAAGCCCTTAACAACCTTTAAGGCAAAGCGTGCACCAGCACAAGCCATAGATAAGGTTGCAGAACCTGCACCAACCTTGGCCTCAACAACCTCAGTACCAGCGTTCTGGATGCGGGTGGTTAAAGCAGCAATGCGCTCATCAGAAATCTTCTCGTGGCCGATAACCTTGGAGATTAAAGGTAAAATGGTGGTGCCGCTGTGACCGCCGATTACTGGAACTAAGATACGCTCGCGAGAGATACCTAATTCATCAGCTAAGAAAGTCTCAGAACGGAGAACGTCTAATACGGAAATACCGAATAAACGGTGCTTGTCGTATACACCCTCAGCCTTTAAAACTTCAGCTGCAAGAGGAACAGTGGAGTTTACTGGGTTAGTAATAATGCAGATGCAGGCCTTAGGGCAAGCCTTAGCGCAGTTCTTAACTAAGTTTGCAATGATACCAGCGTTGATATTGAATAAGTCATCACGGGTCATGCCAGGCTTACGTGCAACACCAGCAGGAATTACAACAACATCACAGCCTTCTAAAGCTTTAGGTAAATCATCACCAGTATAGCCTTCTACACATACATCAGTTGGGATGTGGCTGAGGTCTTTGGCAACACCTGGGGTAAAAGGTGCGACGTCATAGAGGCTGAGCTCGGAACCGGCCGGAAGCTGATTTTTGAGAATCATGGATAAAGGCTGGCCGATACCACCGGCGGCGCCTAAAACTGCAACTTTCATTTGTTACTCCTAAAAAAAACAAATCTTTTTCAGTAACAGACATCTTATAAAACCTGTGTCTGCTCTGATCGTTCCTTATTATATCAATAATGCGCTGCAAGACTTAGAAAAATTATCCTGCAGTGCATCTAAATGATAAATTTTTCTGACTACGTATAAAAGTAGCTGTTAATTATGCTTTATCTGCAAAATTAAGTAACTTATAAATGTCAGAATACTTATCATTTAAAACCTTTGTTGCTTCAAAATATTCTTTTACGCTTGGCAATTTACCCAACATTGCAGAAACTGTTGCTAATTCAGCTGAACCTAAGAACACATCTGCACCATTACCTAAACGATTTGGGAAATTACGTGTAGAGGTTGAAATTACCTGAGCATTGTCGGAAACTCGAGCCTGATTACCCATGCATAAGCTACAGCCAGGAATTTCTA
Organism: uncultured Succinivibrio sp.; assembly: GCA_905186145.1. Lineage (GTDB taxonomy): Bacteria > Pseudomonadota > Gammaproteobacteria > Enterobacterales > Succinivibrionaceae > Succinivibrio. Next base: position 1,999,123 of record LR994470.1, on the reverse strand, counting down.
CACGAGCACCGGCTTTTCCGAAAATTGCTAAAAGGCCTTCATCTGATAACTTTTGACGATCCATCTTAGTTGGTGGAGTCATCCAAAGTCTTACCGGGACTTCATGCTTAATACCATTTAAAATGGTGGCTGCAGCACGATAATGGCCAATATTAGTCATGCAAGAGCCAATAAAGACCTCATCGATATTATGACCCTCAACCTCTGACAATAATCTTGCATCGTCAGGATCATTTGGTGCACAAACAATAGGCTCTGTAATCTCACTTTGATCAATCTCTAAAATCGCAGCATAGCTACAATCACTATCTGCTTCAATAAGCTCAGGGTTTTCAATCCAAGCTTTCATGCTATCGGCGCGCTTTAATAAAGCCTCAGCATCGCCATAGCCATCATGGACCATCTTACGTAATAAAGCTTCGTTAGATTTTAAGTACTTAATTACAGGCTCTTTATTAAGCGCAATCGCACATGCGGCACAAGATCTCTCAGCTGAAGCATCAGCAATTTCAAAAGCATGTTCAACATCTAAATCCTCAAGGCCTTCAATTTCTAAGATTTTTCCTGAGAAAACATTCTTTTTGCCCTGTTTTTCAACAGTTAAAAGACCTTTCTTTCTTGCAAAATAAGGAATGGCATGCACTAAGTCACGTAATGTTATACCCTCTCTTCTTTTACCCGTAAATCTTACTAAAACAGACTCAGGCATATCTAAAGGCATCATGCCGGTAGCTGCAGCAAAAGCTACTAAACCAGATCCTGCTGCAAAGGAAATGCCTAAAGGCATACGAGTATGAGAGTCGCCACCTGTACCTACAGTATCAGGCAAGCACATGCGGTTTAACCAAGAGTGAATAACACCATCTCCTGGATTTAGGGAAACACCACCGCGCTCTTTGATAAATACCGGTAATGTCTTATGAGTTTTAACATCCACACTCTTTGGATATGCTGCTGTATGACAAAAAGACTGCATAACTAAAGGAGCATTAAATTTAAGGCAAGCTAAATCAATGATCTCATCACGAGTCATAGGGCCTGTAGTATCTTGAGAACCTACTGTGGTAATTTTTACCTCACAATATTGACCAGGTCTTACACCTTCAAGTCCACAAGCTCTGCCGACAATCTTTTGAGCGCGAGTAAATCCGCCTGTTGCCTCAATATTTGGAACTTTGGCAAAAACATCAGTCTCTTTTAAACCTAAAGCTACACAAGCTTTTGCAGTAAGTGCTTTACCAATAATAAGTCTAATACGACCGCCTGCACGTACTTCATCTAATAAGGTTTTAGTCTTTAATGAAAATGTAGTTAAAACTTCTCCTGAAACATGATCGCAAATTGTGCCTTCATAAACCTTAAGATCAACTATCTGCGATGATGACAAGTTTTTAACATCAGCCTCAAGTGGCAGCGCACCTGAATCCTCTAATGTAGTGTAAAAAATAGGAGCAATCTTACCGCCTACAACTACGCCACCCTCTCTTTTGTTAGGAACATTAGGAATATCTCTACCAATATGCCAAATTAAAGAGTTTGCAGCACTCTTTCTTGAAGAGCCAGTACCGACAACATCACCTGCAAATAACAATGGTAAGCCGTCTTGCTTTAAGGTCTTAATAAACTCTAAAGGTCCTTTTACACCTTCTACATCAGCCTTTAAATCAGGTCTTGAGAACTTAAACATCGCACAAGCATGTAAAGGGATATCAGGGCGCGACCAAGCATCAGGAGCAGGTGAGAAATCATCGGTGTTAATCTCTCCTGAGACTTTAAACACTTTCATAGTCAAAACCTCTGGGAAAGGTTTTGCTTGTGTAAACCATTTTGCATTAGCCCAACTTTCAATAACAGCTCGTGCAAACTTATTTCCATTTTTTGATTTATTTAAAATATCATCAAAAGCACTGTAGACTAAAAGTGTATTCTCCAAAGCATTTTGTGCATATAAAGCCAGATCATTATCATCTAAAAGATCAACTAAATATTTTACGTTATAGCCGCCTTTCATCTGACCTAACATTTCTACGGCATTTTTGCTATCTAAAATTGGGCTTATAGCTTTACCTAAGGCTATTTCATATAAGAAATCAGCTTTAACCTTTGATGCTGGATCTACACCTGGATTTACTCTGTTTGCTAACAGATCGAGTAAATCAAAATCAGCATCAACTGGAGGCTGCTTTATAAGCTCACAAAGACTTGCTGTCTGCTCTGCATTTAAAGCCAAAGGCTCAATACCCATTTTTTTACGCTGTAAAGCCATAGAAAAATAATCTGCAAGATATGCTGACATTTGCTAACACCTTTCAAAAATCCCCAGGCGCTCTGGGAGAAAAACAAAACTTTAAATCTTAGATAAAGATATATGGTTATAAATTTAGGTTAACTTTAATATTACTTAAAGACCTACACTAATTTTAGCGATAACGTTGCCAATTAAAGTAAACACCCGGATCCGTCTTTCTTGTTGGTGCAACTTCATTATGACCTGCAATTGCACCTTTAGTTTTAGGATAAGCAGCGTTAATACTTTTTATGACCTCATCAAGGCTTTGATACTGCTCTATAGTGTATGCGCAATAATCACTGCCCTCAAGTTCGATACCAATACTGAAATCATTGCACTCTTTGCGACCTTTATAAGCAGATCTACCCGCATGATAGGCCCTATCTAAGAAAGAAACGTACTGAGTAATTATGCCTTGACGGTTTATAAATAAGTGAGATGAAAGTTCAAGATGGGCTATGCCCTTAAAGAAAGGATGAGCATTTTCATTTAAATGCCCTGAAAACAGGGCATCAACATTATGGTCTCCAAAATGCTGAGGCGGTAAAGATATTGAATGAATTACGATAAGCGAGATATCAAGAGGACTTGGTCTCTTGCCAAAATAGCTGACAGGAAGTTGTCTTACGCCCTCAAGCCAGCCACTTAGAATACGCATATTTTAGAAGGATAAAACCTTGCTTCCTGATCCTATAAATTCAATATCAGAAGCCTTTGACTTAACACTTGAGGTTAAAGCAACCTCTTCGTAATTATCGCTTGAAGACAATAAAGCCTTAAGCAGACGATTATTTAAGTCATGGCCAGTTTTGAAGGCTTTAAAAGAGCCTAAAATGCTGTGACCATTCATGTATAAATCTCCGATAGCATCGAGCATCTTATGACGAACAAACTCGTCTGGGCAACGCAAACCATCAGGATTTACAACACGGAAATCATCTAATACAACAGCGTTTTCAAGAGAACCTCCTAATGCTAAATGATGAGCATGCATATACTCAACATCACACATAAAACAGAAAGTGCGGGCTCTTGAAATCTGATCTGCAAAGCCTTTACCTGTAAAATCAAAATGTAAATGCTGCAAATCACGATCCATAGCAGGATGATTAAAATCAATGGTTAAATCAAGATCAAAGCCTTGAGATGGGGTAAGTTCAGCCCATTTTTCACCATTTTCTACGCGAACCTTGCGTAATACTTTGTAATAGCGCTTAGGTTCAGGTAAATCTACAACGCCAACAGATTCAAAAAGATAAATCCAAGGCTGGGCTGAGCCATCCATTACAGGAATTTCTGGGGCATTAACATCGATATATAAATTATCGATACCAAAAGCTGATAAAGCAGCTGTTAAATGCTCCACAGTTGAAATACGTACGCCATCTTCATTAACAAGAGCTGTACATAACTGAGTATCACGTACGTTTTGTGCTGTGCACTGCATTACCACCTTAGGATTAAGATCACAGCGAGTATAGACAATGCCTGTATTTGCTGGGGCCGGACGCATACAAACTTGTACTTTGGACCCAGAGTGCAAACCAATACCCGTAGCGGATAAAGGCTGCTTAAGAGTACGTTGTCTTGTCATAACTGTTCCCTCTTTTTAAGTGCGGTAAACACTGAAATTTAGTTAAATTAAAGGCGGTATCTGTGCTTTACAGAAACCGCCTCTATTTTATACCACAAAATAACCTAAAGTACCATATTTACCGAACTCTATGGTTCAAAATCAGAGGTACCTCGAAATTGTCATTTTTAGAATCTTGACGATTCTCGTTATTCTGTGAATTATTGCTTCCTCTTTGATTATTTTCAAAAGGCTTATTTATATTGCCATTGGCATTATCGAACTGAAGGTTATATTCCTGATTTTGTCCACGAAAATAATTGTCAGCTTGTGCATAACCTTGGTTACGATTACTTTCAGGTTGTACATAACCTTGATTACGATTATCGTACATATTCCCTTGAGAATATTGGTTATAGAAAGACTGATTATTATTGGCAAAATTATTAAAACCTGAATTTTGCATTTGATTACCATAATTCTGCCTTTGATTTCTTTGAGCTGTAGCATCAAATCTTTCATTAGGAGCAAAATTACGTTCACGCTCTTGAGCATAACCAAATGAATTTGTGCTCTGGCCTCTCATGTTATTGTTATAAGGTGCATTATTCTCATAAGAGGTATCTTTACCAAAACCTACCTGTCTTGACTGTAACATCTGATAGGCATTCAATTGTGGTTTGCTACCATTTTGATTGAACATAGAGCTCTGTGGATAAAGATTTACAGGCTCAGTTCTATTTTGCTGATTTTGATTTCCGATATTATTTTTATTTAAAGATTTTATCTGCTGGGAGTCTTCACTTCCTTGTAAATCAACACCAGTAATTAAAACAGTTAAAAAGGCCTCATCAGGTTCTAACTTGTCATCATAAGTAAAGCCAAACTTACAATCAGCATCGTCATTTGCATACTCTTGCAACTGTGAACAAATCTCATCTATAAGCTGTAAAGAGAAGTTATAGCTAATACGTAAATTAGCTAAGACACCTGCAGCTGATGACAAAGCGATACGATCAATAAGAGGAGAGCAAATAGCGCTTTCAACAACATCCTTTGTACAATTTGCGCCCTTGCCGTAGCCTGTACCTATCATGGCATAGCCACGGCCCTTCATTACTGTAATAACATCATTAAAATCAACGTTAATAAAGCCAGTATTAACAATAAAATCGGTAATGCCTTGCACTGCATGATATAAGACATCATCGCATGCTCTAAAAGCGTTAATAATAGAAATTCCTGCCCCTAAGTTTCTCAATAACTTATCATTATCAATTACAAGCAAGGAATCTGAGTGCAAAGATAAAGCCTCAATACCACGAATAGCATTAACCTTGTGAGTCTTTCCTTCAAATTTGAAAGGACGAGTAACAACAGCTACAGTCAAAGCGCCAGCCTCTTGAGCGGCTTTGGCAATTACAGGAGCGGCTCCAGTACCTGTACCACCGCCCATGCCTGCGGTAATAAATACCATATCAGCGCCTTGTAACAAAGCCTTGATATCTTCAATACTCTCCTGAGCTGCACTTAAGCCCTTTTCAGGATTACAACCTGCACCTAAACCTGCAGTTTGATGTTCGCCAATTGCAAGCTTTGTTTCAGCTTTTGATGCTCTAAGAGCTTGTACATCGGTATTAACTGCAATAAATTTAACACCATCAATGCCTCCTTCAATACAGCGTTGTAAGGCATTGCATCCACCTCCACCAACACCGATTACCAGTACACGACGAGTGTGTAATGGATTCATTTCTGCGCTTTCTTCAGCTTGCGCATTTTTAAAATCTAAATTATCCATGGCTGTCTCTTTACACAAAATTTTTAATGATTTGTCTAATTATACCTACATTAAAAAATTATTTGTTACTTACAAAGAAACACACTTCTAACAATTTATAAAAAGGATAAAAAAACCGCCAGAAAAAATCTTAATGGCGGTTTTATGCAAATTAAATTAAAGCTTATCTGGATTTATTGCGCAAAATTGGTGGCATGTCGTTATCCCAAGGAGTAGCTTTTTCTTTTTCAGCACTTAAAGAAGGCTGATGATTGTGTTGATTTTGCTCTTGGGATTGAGCATTACCAGAACCTGCTATTGGAGCTGTGCTTATAGTAAATCCTTGATCTGCTGAAAACTGCTCATAAAGAGGGTTTGCAAACTGATGAGACTGAGCAATATGTGCATTATTATTTTGCGTCTGCATCTTATTGTCAGTATTTAACGGCTTTTGCATAGCTTGCTGTGGCTGTTGATTTACAGATTGCATATTTAAAGATGAATTCATCTGCATATGCGGCATATTAAAGCCATTCATATTACGCCGCATAAATCCGTTATTCTGAGGCATCTGCTGATAATTGTTATTGCGCATATCAACATTATTATTGTTGTTATATCGCATACCATTATTAGCATTCATACCTTGTAAGAAGTTATGCTGATTACCATACATTGGCTGTTGCATACGCATATTTGTAGCCATATTTGGAGCCATGTTTGGTTCTTTTGCCTGAATGCCTGTAATCAAAATGGTAATAGACATTTGATCTTCTTTAAACTCAGAATCAAAAGTCATACCAAACTTACAATCAGCATCTTCAGAGGCATAGCTTTGAACTTGGTTACAAACCTCTTCCCACTTAGAGATTTGGAAGTTTGGATTAACTCTTACGTTAACTAACAAACCTGCTGCAGAAGAAATATCTACAGGTTCAATTAAAGGACTATGAATAGCATGCTCAACTGCATCATGGACGAAGTTTGCACCACTGCCTGAACCTGAACCAATTAAAGCATGACCTCTGCCACGCATAACAGTTTGTACGTCGGCAAAGTCTAAGTTGATATAGCCTGGATTTGTAATTAAGTCGGTAATACCCTTAACTGCATTTAAAAGAACATCATTTGCTGCATTAAAAGCATTAACAATAGAGATATTTGGGCCTAAATTCTTTAAAAGCTTATCATTATCAATAACAATTAAAGAATCTACGTGACGGGCAAGTTCGGCAATACCAGCTTCGGCATTTGTCATATGGCGCTTGCCTTCAAATTTAAAAGGCTTTGTGACAACTGCAATAGTTAAAGCGCCCATCTCTTTGGCAATCTGAGCAATTACAGGAGAGGCACCAGTACCAGTACCACCGCCCATACCTGCGGTAATAAATACCATATCAGCGCCCTTTACGAGCTCTTTGAGGCTTTCTTTAGATTCCTCTGCAGCGCCTCTGCCCTTATTAGGATCACATCCTGCGCCTAAACCTGCAGTAAGACGGACACCAATTTGAGCTGTGGTTTGTGCTGTTGACTTACGCAAGACCTGAGAGTCTGTATTAACAGCAATAAAATCTACACCTTCAAGACTTTCATTTATCATGTGCTGCAACGAATTACCGCCGCCACCACCGACACCAAAAACCTTAATAACACAATCACGTGGAGGTGTAACATCATTACAAGGATATGTAACGTTTACATCACTTGGATGAGTTACATCTACATTACAAGAAGATACAAAACCTTCTTCTGGATTTATATGGCTCATATATAAACTCTCTTAAGAAACCTTTTTAGCTTTCGACTTTATGTTATTAAAGTTCATGCTTAAACCAATCAATTATATTGTGCATCAAACCTGTGCGCGCTCCTTGTTCTTGAGATTTTTTTTGCTCAAGTTGGGATTCAATGCTGTCCTGAGCACAACGAAGAAGACCTATAATTACTGACTTATCAGTATCAAAAAGGTTTATCTCGTCACAAACGCCCGGCTCAACAGAAACTCCCCTTGGGATACCAATACGGAATTTTCTATTACCCAATGGCTCAGCACTCTCGCCTGTATTGAAGATAACATTTTCAAGAACATATTCAATATAAGGAGTATTAGCAACACCGCCTGTGATCACAAATCCGGCACCTAAAGTTAAAGGATCCATATTTTTGATCTTAACTTCGATGTCAATCTTGTTTATAACTTTTCTAAAAATATTAGTAAGACGATTACCAATCAAAATAGCGATATCACGTCTGTTAAAAGGAATATTCATAGGACTTGATGGATCGCGAGAGTTGATACACAGATTCTCATTTTGCTCTTGCTCTGACAAATAATCCTCTCTGGCAATACCGTATCCTATTCTAAGCTTTTCAGCTAAACCCATTTGTAAACCTAAAAAACGAGCAATATCATCATCAATATAAACACCGCCATCGTTAAAGCCAAAGCTCATTACACGGCATTTTTTGTCATATACACTAACACCTACAGTGCCTTTACCAATATCAATATGACAAACACCGATTTCTTTTTCGCTTTCGGTTAAAACAGCATCTGATGCAGCATTATCGCTATTAACCTCAGAGTCAATACGTAAATCTGGGTTAATTGATTTAAGAACACTCTCAATATTTTTTATATGAGAAAGTTTAATACCTATTACATGTACGCAAACACCAATCTTCTTTGCATACTGTCCTATAGGGTTATAAATCTCACTTGAAGTTTCGGTAATATAATTTTGAGGAATGATGTGAACAACTTTATATTTTGTTTCATCAATGATCTGAATGCCGGCTTTGGCATTTTTTATTGCACTATCACGATCCTCGGCAGTTACCTTTCCTGATTGCACTGTAGCATAGCCCTGTTGATTTTCTGCTGCAGAAAAGCAACTTGGAACCCCAACAGTTAAATGATCAACTGCAATCTTATAACGCTCAGTAAAATTTCTTATAAGCTCAGCTATGGTTGCACTTAAAAGCGCAATATCGGTAACAGCGCCTTTATTAACACCAAAACTTGGTGTTTCCATATAGCCTAAAACTTGAAGAGTTTTATCCTTGCTAATCTTTCCTGCAATCAGGCGAATCTTTGATGAGCCGATATCCAAAGCCAACTGCACAGCATTTTCATCATTGCTCTGTCCTGGCAGGGGCTTATTGCTGTTTTTTTGAAACAGACTCATTCTTTTTATCTCCTGTTTTTTCAACCTTGCCTACAGCAAAGCCTACATCGTAACGCAAATCAACATAAGCTACATCGTTAATATCAACATTAGTATGTGAAAAAGCCTTTAAAAAGCGCTCAAGTCTTACAAGCGCCGTATTTCTTCCTCGACCTAAGATTAACCGAGTTCTAGGCTTATTGTTAAGCGTTAAGGTATAACTGTGAACATTATCTAAATCTAGGGCAAACATCTGATATGGACTGCCACGCATTTTTCTTATAAATAATACCGCACTATCGTAAACCTCTTTAGCTAAATTATCTCTTTTAGCTCCCAATCTTACTAAAGGTGCGGTAAAGGTGTTTTCACGTGGATAAAATACGCTCGCAGTTTTAGCGTCATATAAGCCTTTTTCGTTCCAATATGCTGCAGGAACATGTTCAACTATTGACACAACCAAAGTATCAGGCATTTTCTTTTTTATAGAAACCTTAGATACCCAAGGCTCTTGCATCAAAGTCTTTTCTAAAACGCTTAAATCTAAAGCTGCGATATTTTGACCTGCGCAAATTCTGCCAGTCATATCTGCAATTTGCTTACGCGTTAACTGTTGTAACGCTCCATCAATTTGCACAGCTTTAACCGGCATAATGTCATCATCTGACAATATTTGTTGAAGTAAAATATCACCTTTGACTACTGCTGCGACCAAAATAATTGCAAACAATAGTCCGCCTATAAAATAACCGCGAGAATATTTTCTGCGCACCATTAAGCCTTATCCTGACTCCACTTGCAGCTTAAGTTCTTAGCAACTTGAACTACATTACCAGCACCTTGAGTCAATAACAAAGCTCCATCTGGCAAAATGCTCTCCAAAATTTCTGGAACCTCTGAAGCATTCTCTGCAAAATGCGGTTCAATCTTACCTTTGGCTCTAATAGAGCGGCATAAGTGACGGCCATCAGCACCAACAATTGGATCTTCTCCTGCAGGATACACCTCAAGGAGAACCAACTCGTCAACCTCTTGTAATACTCTTACAAAGTCCTCATAAAGATCTCTTGTTCGAGAGTATCTGTGAGGCTGGAACACCATGCATAATTTTTTATCAGGGAAGGCCTGTCTTGAGGCTTTAATAGTAGCTAAGACTTCTGTTGGATGATGACCATAATCATCAACTAAAGTTACATGATGTCCATTTGGTAAGACAAAATTGCCATAGTTTTGAAATCTTCTACCTACACCTGAAAATGACTTTAAGGCCTCACAAATTACATCTTCAGGAATACCTTCCTCAAGGGCAACAGCTAAAGCGGCTGTAGCATTTTTAGCCATATGAATGCCAGGTATTGGTAATTGGACCTTAATTGGAGCTCCATCTTTTCTAAAAACAGTAAAGGTACTCTTTAATCCCTCTTCCTTAAAATCAGCAACCTTAAAATCAGCATCATCACTTACACCGTAGGTAATGATGGTACGACCGACCTTAGGTAAAATAGCGCGCACATTAGGATCATCAATACAGCATAAAGCTACACCGTAAAACGGTAAGTTATGTAAAAACTCCACAAAAGTATCACGTAACTTGCCAAAATCTCCGCCATAAGTATCCAAATGATCAGGCTCAATATTGGTAACTACAGTCATCATTGGCTGTAAATGTAAAAATGAAGCGTCTGATTCATCGGCCTCTGCAATTAAATATCTACCAGTACCTAAACGGGCATTGGTTTTTGCTGAATTTAAAAGGCCACCGATGACGAAGGTTGGATCTAAATTTGCCTGCGCAAAAATAGATGCAATTAAACTTGTTGTTGTAGTTTTACCATGAGTACCTGAAACGGCGATACCATAACGATAACGCATAAGCTCGCCTAACATCTCAGCTCTACGTACTACCGGAATGTGCATACTAAAGGCAGCATCAACCTCAGGATTACCTTTGTGAATAGCAGATGACACTACAACTACACTTGCACCTGCAATGTTTTCTTTAGCATGTCCTATAAAAACTTTAATGCCAAGTTTTTCAAGACGCTCTGTAACCTTAGAGGCTACAATATCAGAACCTGAAACACTATAACCTTCATTGCGCAATACCTCAGCAATACCGCACATGCCCGCACCACCAATACCAACAAAGTGAATGCGTTTTACTTTATGCATCAAAGGAACTTGCAAGGTTTTCATAATATTATTTTCAGACATAATCCCTCTTCACGCTATTTACAAGCGTTGATAACAATTTTGCAGGCTTTTTCTGTGGCATCAATTACAGCATTATCGTGAGCATTTTTTGACATATTAGCTAACTTTTCACGATCATCGTTTAAGCTATCAATTAACTTGGCCAAAGATTGTGGATCTAATGAGCTTTGTGGTTTTACAAAAGCAGCTCCGACACTTTCTAAAAAACGTGCATTTTTAGTTTGATGATCATCAACTGCTGTTGGCAGTGGCACAAATATTGCCGGTATGCCTGCAACAGAGGTCTCAGCTACAGTTAAAGCTCCAGCCCTGCAAATAATCAGATCATGTTGTGCATAAAGCTCTTGCATGTTATTTACAAATTCGCTGACCTTAACATCAAAATTTGCACCCTCATAAGCTTTTAGTACTCCATCGAGATGGCCTTTACCACATTGATGCATAACCTCAAGTTTTTGGTTTTCACAAAGCTTTAATGCACTTGGAACTAATTCATTTAATGCCTTAGCTCCCAAAGAACCACCAACAATAGCAACTCTTAAATTCTTATGTAAAAAGTCTTTCTCTTTATCATAAAGGCTTATGATGTCATCGCGTACCGGATTACCAACTACTGTAACCTTACTGCCACTAAAAGCCCCGGGGAAACCTAACATTACGAACTTTGAAATCTTAAATAACAAACGGTTAGTTAAACCTGCTGCAGCATTTTGCTCATGTAAAACTACATTTATACCTTTTAAAAAAGCCGCAACTCCACCAGGACCTGAAGCATAACCACCCATGCCTAAAACGACATCAGGTTTAAAACTTTTAATTACGGCTAAAGCTTCTAATATTGCTTTTAAAATCATAAAAGGAGCTGACAGTTTAGCCTTAAGGCCATTACGTCTAATTCCTTTTACATCAATAAACTCAAGTTTAAAACCGTATTTTGGAACAAGTTGCTCCTCCATACGGCCGCGAGTTCCAAGCCATAAAATCTCATGGCCTTGCTCTTTAAGTCTTTTGGCAATTGCCAAAGCCGGGAAAACATGGCCACCGGTTCCGCCGGCCATGATTAAAATTTTTTTCTTATCACTCATCTTTTGAAAAACCGAATTGGCGATTTCGCCATTCATAATCTATACGTAACAAAATTGAAACAGCACAGGCACAAACAATCATGGAAGAGCCTCCATAACTTACAAGTGGCAAGGTAAGGCCCTTGGTTGGAAGAGCTCCTGAGGCTACACCTATATTGATAATTGTTTGTAAGAAAAACCAAATGCCTATACCATAAGCTACATAACCTTGAAACAGAGCATCATGTCTTAAAATAGTAAACCCAAGTTTTAATGCTTTAAAAACGATCACAAGCTCTAAAAGCAATACCGCACAAACTCCGACAAAACCAAACTCCTCACCTAAAATAGCTGTAACGAAATCGTTGTGAGCTTCTGGTAAGTAGCCTAACTTTTGAATAGAATTTCCCAGGCCTTCTCCTAAAAGGCCCCCGCGACCATATGCCATTAAAGACTGAGTTAACTGATAACCTGTTCCAAACTCATCGGCCCATGGATCTAAAAATGAGGTAACGCGATTCATGCGGTAAGGCTGAGATATTACCGCCAAAACAGCAGCACCAACGCCTGCAAACATTACGCATAAGTATTTAATCAAGCCAGCTCCTGCTACCCATAAAATAGCAAAAGTAATCATGGCCACTACCAAAGTAGAGCCTAAATCAGGTTGCACAATCAAAAGAGATGCCATTACCGCTATAAATACCATTGGCTTTAAAAAGCCTGCTAAAGTGGTACTAACATCATTGATTTTACGACTTGTATAACTTGAAAAATACAAAATCCAGCATAACTTTAAAACCTCTGCTGGTTGAAGGTTGAAAACACCAAGACTAATCCAACGTTTAGCCTCGTTAATCTCGCGTCCTACAACCAAAACCAACACCAAAAGCAAAATGGATATAAGCAAGCCCCAAAAAGAAAATTTCTTTAAAAATCTTGTGGGAAGCATGGCTGCAATTACAGCACATACAAAAGCCATTACAATGGTTATTACATGCTTTTTCATTTGATATAGTTCATCGCCGTAGCGCATCAAAGACTCCATAACAGATGAGGAGCTTATCATCACTACGCCGACGCAAACTAATACAAATACATCCAATAATAGCCAGCGGTCATATCCTGCAGGCTTTGATGAACTCATTAGTCCTGATTTCCTTCGTCTTGCAGACGTGTAACCATGCTAACAAAGATTTGACCACGATCTTCAAAACCTTTGAACTGGTCAAATGAGGCACATGCAGGAGAAAGTAAAATTGCTTGACCTTGTTTAACAATAGAATAAGCATCACGCAAAGCCTGACGCATATTCACGGCACTATGGCAATGTTCTTTGGATAAATCCAAAATCTGTTTGGCATCTTTTCCAAAACAAAATACATCACTTACCTCATGGCCAATATAGCGCTTAAGTGGAGTAAAATCCTGTCCTTTACCAAGGCCACCGGCTAAAAGAATAATGCCATTTTTATGCATATCCTTAAGGCCTATAATCGCAGCTTCAGTAGATGCAACATTGGTAGCTTTAGAATCGTTATAGAAATTTACACCATTTAATTTGCGCACTAACTGGCAGCGGTGAGGTAAACCACTAAAGGTTTTTAATGCTTTAATCTGAGCTTCACGTGGGATGCCTGCGGCATCAGCTAAGGCCATAGAAGCTAAAGCATTTAACTGATTGTGGACTCCATAAATGCGCATTTCGTCAGTACGGATAATACGCTCACCATTTACAGTTAAATAAGTAGTGCCATCTTCTAAAACTTCACGTCCATATGAAGAATTATTTAAGCCAAAACTTACATTGCCCTCTTTACCGTTATTGAAAGTTTTATCATCATCGCGATTAGTTACAACAACATCACAGTGATGATATATCTCATGTTTAGCTTCACTATATTTCTCAAGAGATCCGCCATAACGATCAAGATGGTCCTCAGAGATATTTAAAATTACACCGGCGCGAAGATGTAAATTATGAGTAGTTTCAAGCTCAAAGCTTGAAAGCTCTAAAACATAGAGCTCTACGTCATCAGAGAGAATTGAAAATACTGGAGTTCCAATATTGGCACCAATTGCAACTTGGATTCCTGCCTTATCGGCCATGTAACCTACTAAAGTAGTTACAGTTGATTTACCATTGGAACCGGTAATACCAATAATTGGAGCTTTAGCCTCATGAGCAAACAGTTCAATATCGCCTACGACCTGAACTCCTGTATTTTGAGCATTAACAATTTCTGGCATCATTACGCTTAAGCCTGGGCTTAAAACAATAATGTCAAAAGACTCCAATTCTTTTTCATTGATTGGGCCTAAATGAAAATCCATACCAACTGGTAACTCTTCAATATGAGGAGGATTTTCTCGAGTATCAAAAACCGATAATTTCTTTAAATCGTGTTTAAGCAAATAATTGATGGCTGCGATATTAGAAATACCCAAACCTATGACTGCAACTTTTTTACCGTTTAAAGCAGTATTCATAAAACTTTCCTTGAGTTATCAGCGCAATTTAAGGGTAATTAAACCGATTAAAACTAATACTAAAGTTATGATCCAAAAACGGGCCATAACACGTGGCTCAGGCCAACCACCTTTTTCAAAATGATGGTGAATTGGCGCCATTCTAAAGATACGACGACCTCTTAATTTATAAGAGCCAACTTGTAAAATCACACTTAAAGTTTCGATAACAAAAATACCGCCCATAATAAAGAGCAGAATTTCCTCACGAATTAAAATAGCAATAATGCCTAAAGCTGCACCTAAGGCTAAAGAGCCGACATCACCCATGAAGACTTCAGCTGGGTATGTGTTAAACCATAAAAATCCCAAACCTGCACCTACAATTGCTGTACAGGCCATAGTAAGCTCAGAGGCTTTTGGAACATATGGTAAATATAAATATGAGGCAAAATTAGCATTGGATGTTGCCCAAGCGACAATACCCAAACCTGCAGCTACGGTAATAGTGGTAATAATGGCCAGGCCATCTAAACCATCGGTAAGGTTTACAGCATTTGAAGAGCCTGTAAGCACAAAATAAGCTAAAGGAATAATCAAAAAGCCAATATCTGGCATGATATTTTTAAAGAAAGGAACTACAAAAGTAGTCTCATCTGGAGTGTTTGCTGTGCCATAAATACAGCAAGCTAAAGTTAACGCTGCAGCAGATTGCCAGAAATATTTATACTTTGCACGTAAACCATGCGGATCGTGACGTACAACTTTTAAATAATCATCAGCAAAACCAATAGCTGCATAAAAGACTAAAGTTGCAATAGTGTACCAAGTATAAATATTATCAAGTCGACACCACAAAAGCATGGTAACAACAATAGAGCCGATAATTAAAATACCGCCCATAGTTGGAGTTCCTTGCTTCTTTAAGTGAGATTGTGGGCCATCATCGCGCACGACCTGACCAAAATGTAAGACTTGTAAGGCGCGAATGCTTTTAGGGCCTAAGCATAAAGCAATAGTAAGCGCGGTAAATAAAGCCATTACGGCACGAAAAGTCAGGTAGCTAAATACGCGCAAAGCATCAACATAATTGCTAAGNCCACTCTGACAGCAAAACTATCATTCTCTCTCTCCATGTATAATTAACCCGTCACTTACAGTCTGCATATGCATTGAATGTGAGCCTTTGACGAGGAAACTGCAGTACTGACCTTGTAAAAGACCAACGGCATATTTTACGAGATCTTCATGGCAATTAAAATGGTGGGCATTGCTGCCAAAAGCTTTTACACTATAGGAGCTCAAAGGACCTACACATAAAAGCTCATCGACATAAATTTTGGCATATTCACCAACTTGTTTATGAAGATTTATGCTCTCATCTCCAAGCTCTCCCATATCGCCAAAAATCATCACCCGATGACCTTTACATAAAGATAGAGTTTTAGCTGCAGACAATACGGCGTTGAAACTTGCGTTATAAGCATCATCAATTAAAGTGAAATTACCATAATCTTTAATGTTTAAACGACCTTTAAAATTAGAAGAAAGATTTAATCCCTCTTGAATTTTCTCGCCTTTAGCGCCTGCGGCAAATGCTAATGTTGCAGCTGCGGCTGCATTTAAAGCATTATGCTCACCTATAACATTTAAAATAATTGGATAATCCTTATTATCAATTCTCAAAGTAAACTCAAGATGATCTAAGGAAACTTTTAAATTGGAAAGTCTAACTGTGGCATTTTCACTTTCTCCAAAACTTAAAAGACGGCCTTCAATAAGCTCTTTTTTATAATCTTGGCACCATCTATCAAACCAAGGGCTATCGGCACACACTATGCCAACCCCACCTCGACTAAATACAGAATCTAAGATCTCGCTCTTACCTTTATATATGCCTTCATAAGAGCCAAAACCTTCTAAATGCGCACCACCTACATTGTTAATTAACGCAACTTGAGCCTCAACAAATTCTGAAGTGCGTGCAATATCTTGAGGATGGCTAGCTCCCTGCTCAATTACCGCATAATCTGTATCTAAAGTTAAATTTAGGAGGGTTAAAGGGACTCCTACATCATTGTTATAGTTACCAAAAGTTGCAACAGTTTTACCACAGAGGCTTAAAATTTTTGAGGTATATTCCTTTACAGTAGTTTTGCCACAAGAACCTGTAAGAGAGACCACAAATCCTTTGCATTTACGTCTTACACATAAACTGCAAATACCTAAAAATCTTAAAGTATCATTGCACTTTACATAAGGAATATTGCAAGGTACATCTTTAGATAAAGCTATCGCACAAGCTCCGTTTTCTATAGCCTTTGCAATAAAATCATGGCCATCAAACTTATCGCCTGCAAGAGCTATAAATAACGCGCCCTTACAATTACGAGAATCTGTGGATACGGAGTGTATGACCATATCGCTTCCAAAAAGAGAAGCCTGTGCAAGCTCTACAGCTTCGCTCAATTTAAAATCAATCACAATCGACTCCTGCTAAGCTTGCAGCTAACTTTCTATCAGAATAAGAGACTGTACCCTCTTTAAAAATCTGATAATCCTCATGGCCNNCTTACCGGCAATAACAATACAATCGCCAACGGATGCATGCTTAAATGCATATTTAATGGCTTTTACTCTATCAACAATGCATTTATAGTTATGGGCATTCTCAACGCCCTTTATCATGTCATCAATAATGGAGTTTGGATCTTCGCTTCTTGGGTTATCTGAGGTAAAAATTACATTATCCGCATAAACACAAGCTTTAATAGCCATAATAGGACGCTTACCTTTATCGCGATCACCGCCGCAACCTAAAATACACCAAATTTTTCCATCTTTATGATGTACACGCACTCCTCTTAAAACCTGCTCTACACCATCTGGGGTATGCGCATAATCTACAACTAGATGTGGTTTATTTTCACCATTAAAGCACTCCATACGGCCCTTTACTGGTTTTAATTTAGAGCCCTGAGCCATTAACTTCTCAAAAGGAACCTTTAAAGATAAAAGCACACCTAAAGCTACAGCTAAATTCTCCACATTAAATGTACCTAAAAGATTGCAGTCTAATACACCTTTTCCTTTATATGTATCAAACTTAATCTTCATGCCATCTTCTTTATATAAGACGTCCTCTACACATACATAACGAGCAAATTGCTCTTTCATGTCAGATTTTTTCTTAAGACTTACGGCGGTACAGCCTAAAAATTCATCGGCAAACTTAGAGCCACAGCTATCATCAATATTGATAGTTATCATGGAGCTATCTGCCATTGACAGGAAACTCTCCTTGGCTTTGGCATAATTTTCCATAGTCTTGTGGTAATCTAAATGATCGCGAGTTAAGTTAGTAAATCCTGCAGCATAGAAATTGCAGTCATCAACGCGACCTTCACATACACCAATAGAAGATACTTCCATTGCTGCATATTTAGCACCCTCATCGACCATATAAGCCAAAACTCTTTGCAAATTCACAGCATCTAAAGTTGTATTGGCACTTTTATTTAAATTTGGTAAAAAGCCATAACCTAAAGTTCCTAAAAGTCCTACCTTACCATTTAAAATAAGGCCTAACCACTGCGCTATGATTGTGGTAATGGTGCTCTTACCATTAGTTCCAGTTATACCTATAAGCTTAAGTTTTTTTGATGGATAGTCATAAAACCATGCGGCAATAGATGCTAAAGACTGCGAACTTTGTCTATATAAAATCGGAATCTTTACACCATCTAACTGCAATGAAGTTGGCTTATTATCCTCATCCACGATAGCCACACAGGCGCCGTTTTGTTGTGCCTTTAACAGGTAATCACAACCATTTACATGAGTTCCTTTTATTGCGACAAATACGCTATTTTCCTTACAAAGACGTGANATCTGTCTGCAAAGATGTAAGTTCAATATCGTCATTTTTATCACAGCAATTGTGTGTAAAAGTACATAAATCCTTAAGAGTACGCATAAAAATGCCTTTTATTAGTTTTCTTCGTTCATATCACGATCAGGAGGAACATTATAAAGTTGTAGCGCCTGCGACATTACTTCATGAAATACAGGTCCTGATACAACACCGCCATAGAATTTACCTGCACGCGGAGCTGTAATCACAACTACTAAANNGCAAATCGAGGGGCTGATATTGGAGCATAGCCTGCGAATGTAGCCATATAANTCCTTACCATAACCACCAGCAGTTGCAATCTTAGCCGTACCGGTTTTACCTGCAACACGATAGCGTGAAATCGCAGCTCTACTACCAGTACCGGCAGCAACTACGGTTTCAAGAGCCATCTGCATGCGCCTTACCTCCTGAGCGTTGGCAACTTGAGTAGCTGCCGGAGGGTTTAAAAGTCTTAATATTGAGACTGGATGATAAGCTCCACCTGAGGCTAAGGTCGCATAAGCTGATGTAAGTTGTAAGCTTGTGACAGCAACACCATAACCAAAGCCTAAAGTAGCCTTATCAATTTCTGACCAGAAAGTTCTAGTTTCGTTAAGTCTTCCTGAACTCTCGCCAATAAGTCCTGATTGAGATTTGCGTCCAAAACCAAAACGTTGGAGCATTTCCATAATTTTAAAAGGACCAATTCTCTGAGAAATATGAGCCATACCGGTATTTGAGGAGTATTTAATAATATCCAAAAGGGTACCGGTGTTCATAGAATGGGAATCACGAACAGTCTTACCATCAACCACAAAAGGTCTTGTATCAAAAACCTCTTTCCAATTGACAGCACCTGTTTCTAAAGCCGCCAATGCGACTATAGGCTTCATAGTAGAACCTGGCTCAAAGATATCCGTAATGGTTCTATTTTTAGCGTTTTTACTATCAAAATGATGTCTATCATTTGGATCAAATGAAGGGCTATTGGCCATAGCCAAAATCTCACCAGTTCTAACGTCAATTAAAACAGCACAACCACTATCAGCCTCATTAGTTTTTACTGCATCATCTAAGGCCTTATAAGCAATAGTTTGCAGTCTATTATCAATACTTAAAACTAAGTTACCACCAGCTGTACCTGCTTTAACAATTCCCAAATTTTCAATTACATGATCGTATCTATCTTTATGGGCAGTTCTTGTAGTGGCTGTTGCTGTAAGATAGCTATTAAAACTTTGCTCAACACCATAAACACCAACACCATCGCCATTTAAAATACCAACTAAGTTAGCATTTACCTCTCCTGTTGGATAATAACGACGATAACTGTCATTTAAAATGATGCCATCTTTGGCAATTTCTTTTACAGCTTGAACTTTATCAATTTCAAGATAGTGTTTTAAGTGAACAAAACGTCTTGAAGGATCTTTTATTTTTTCAGAAAGCTCTTTAGGATCAAGCTCTAAGATTGATGCAAGCTTTGCTATAGCTTCTTTATTTGAGGCAACACCGTTTTCATGCAAAATCTTAGGATCTGCATCAACAGTTTTTACAGGAATGGATATGGCAAGAATACGACCTTGGCGATCGGTAATTTTGCCTCTGGCAGGCTCAAAATGATAATTTCTTAAAACACGAGCATTACCCTCAGCGATAAGACGCTCAGGGTGCAATACCTGTATCCACAAAAGTCGGGCGACTAAGCCTGATGTGCAGACGATAATCATCAACCACACAAAAGCTATACGGAAACGACTTATTTTTAAGGTACCGTTTCCGTCCTTATCGGTTAAAAGTGACATCTAATTATCCAGACGAATTACGACTTCCGCCTCAGTTTTAGGATTCACCATTCCCAATTTATCTATCGCCTGTTCACGAACAGAGGCATGCGCTGATAAAGACTGTCTTTGAGCTTGTAAAAGCAAACTCTCTCGACTTTGAGTCTCTATATTGAGATTTACCTCGTTTAGGGTAGCTGTTAACTGACGTGTATTTTGAACTTGTATAACTTTATAAATACACAAAACCGTAACCGCAAAAATTAGAATATATATTACGCAATTACGCATCACGTCTGCAAAAATTGTAGGCACTAAAGCCCGGTTACGGGGCTGACCTAAATATTCGTAGCGTCGATTAAAGGAATTGTATGTATCCTCGCCTAAGTCTTCCAAATCAACAGTAATAACCGTAGGCTCCTTTTTTGAAGGAACCTCTTTCTTAATTTCTGATTTTTTGGAAGCTGCAAGGCTTGATTTTTGTTTTAAGTCGGAAGCTAATTCTTCTTCCGTCTTAACCCTAGCAGCTGCACTTTGCATTTATGTTTTAAGCCTCTTCATTCGTTCACTTACACGCAAAGTAGCGCTTCTTGAACGAACATTATTTTTCAATTCAGCAGGACCTGCTTTAATAGCCCCGCCGACGGGCTCCATAGTTGCTGTAGCTAGGCGCAGTTGTTCTATTTGCTCGAAGGTCAATGGTACAGAAGGAGGAACCTCCTGTCCGCGCGCCTTATCTTTTATAAAATTTTTTACAATACGATCTTCAAGCGAATGAAAGCTTATAACACAAAGTCTGCCTTTATCATTTAAAACATCTACACATTGATCTAATGCAGCATGAAGCTCATCAAGCTCACCATTTACAGCAATGCGTAATGCTTGGAAACAACGAGTAGCTTTGTGTTTGGACTCATTCCAACCTGGAATAGTCTTTTTAATAAGTTCAGCTAATTGTAAAGTACGTGAAAAAGGCTCTTTTTGTCTCTCCCTAACAATAGCCGCAGCTACTTTGGAGGCAAAGCGCTCTTCACCATATACCTTAAAAATATAAGCTAAATCTTTTTGGGAATAGGTATTTACAATCACAGCTGCATCCAATGGGGCACTTTGATCCATGCGCATATCCAAAGGACCATCTCTGTCAAAAGAAAAACCACGGGAAGCATCATCTAACTGCGGAGATGAAACACCAATATCCATCAAAATGCCATCTACTTTTCCCAAGATACCAAAATCTTCACAAACATTTTTGATATTTGAGAAAGTGCTGTGCACTATAGAAAAACGCGTGTCTGTGATTAAAGATGCAGCTTTAACTGCTTCTAAATCACGATCTAAGGCATATAATCTGCCTTCAGGTCCCAGACGCTCTAAAATGCGACGCGAATGACCGCCACGACCAAAGGTAGCGTCAACATAGATGCCAGCAGGCTTAATATTTAAGCCTTCTAATACTTCTTCTAATAATACTGGTATATGAGCAAAAGGCATGATGCTTAATAAATCCTGAAAATATGAGCCGGCCTGTAAGCCGAGTTCTGTTCTGCTTTATATTGCAGTGGCAACCATTCCTCTAGACCGGCAATCGCTCACCGGTTCCAGCAATCAACCCGTCTCCGGTGCGGACCACACCATATGGAAACCTATTCGATCTTGCTCCGGGTGGAGTTTACAATGCCTTCCTTATTGCTAAGAAAGCGGTGCGCTCTTACCGCACCCTTTCACCCTTACCCATGTTTTCACACAGGCGGTCTACTCTCTGTTGCACTAGTCATGAGCTTACGCTCTCCAGGCGTTACCTGGCACCCCGTCCTATGGAGCTCGGACTTTCCTCCCCCAGTGACCGTATGCCCTAAGACACGCGTACACGGCAGCGGTTGCCCGGCCGACTCTTGGTACTATTATATCAGATTGTTTTTAAAGATCATGATCTTCTTTCAAACGTAATGCTAAAGAATATAAATCATTACGTTTTACGTCACAAACTAAGGATAAAGCTTGACATGCAAGCTTAACTTTTGTGTCTTTTATCAAAAGTTTTAAAGCCTCTTCGACATTTTCATCGATTTCTCCACCCTCTTGTGGCAAAGATCCGATAGCTACAACAAACTCACCACGAGTTCTGTCAGAATCAGCTTTTAAAAACTCAGGGACCTCTTTTGCTTTCATACGATAGAAAGACTCAAAGGTTTTTGTAAGTTCTCGGCATAAAGAAACCGGGTGCTCTGGTAAAATTTTTGCAACCATTTCCATGGTAGCTAAAATTCTTCTTGGAGTTTCATAAAATACGGCGGTGTAATCAACACAAGAGAGCTTTCTTAAAGTTTCCTCAAGCTCTTTTTCCTTTACAGGGAAAAAGCCTTGGAACATAAACTTATCTGTAGGTAATGCAGCACCTTCTAAAGCGGTAATTAAAGCACATGGGCCTGGGAGAGGCACTACATCAACGCCCTCTTTTGCGCAGTGGCTTACTACTCTATATCCAGGATCGTTAATTAAAGGAGAGCCTGCATCGGAGATTAAAGCAACAATACCACCTGCCTTAACCTCATCAATAATGATTGATGCTCTTTCATCTTCATTATGATCATGGCAACTTATAAGCTTGACACCTGCAATACCTAAATGATCAAGTAAGATTTTTGAGTGACGAGTATCCTCAGCTGCAATCAAGGTGGCACTTTTAAGCACATTTATGGCTCTTAAAGTTATATCCTCAAGATTCCCTATAGGTGTTGGAACTATATAAAGTGCACTTTTAAGCATATAAACCTCAAATCAAACAAAACCTTAAAACTTAATGATTAAAATATTGCCAGCAAGTCTAAAACACTAACTTTAAAAAGGCCAATTAAAAATACTTTTAACAAAATTAAAAAACAAATTTGTTTAATTATATGTATAAAAAAAGCAGCTTTTTCATCAAAATAGGAATCTGCAAAAAAAAGGCTTACTAAAAGCTAATATCTAAAGATTTTTTTGTGATATTGCTGTCAAATTTAACCTATAATCTTACTTAAATTGTACTGAGCACGGGACAATCAAGTTCCGCTTGCTCTTGATTGCTTCAAGGAATTTATAGTGAAAGCTAAAAAATCTCGTTTAAACTTCGCCCTTTGCTCTGTACTTGCAGCAGCTGTGCTTACATTAAGCGCCTGCAGCACCACTCAAGGCCCATCCCTTAGCGGAACACAGGCTTTTGGCAACCTAACTTTAAATGTTTCTCAGTATGAAGAATTAGTAAATAACAGCTCTGATGCCGATCTCTTCAATGCCTTAATTTTACTTACAAGAAGCTCTATTAACGCTGGCAATGCCAAACAAGCACGTGCAGCTATAAACGATCTCTATTCTCAAGCTACAACCCCTGCAAAAAAGGCCCAAGCCCAAATTATGGATGCATTACTTGCATCCCGTACCGGCAAAAATGAAAAGGCTGAAGGAATTTTAAATAGCATCAATCCTCAAGATCTTAATACTCCAGCTGCAGTTTACTATTTCCAGTTAAAATCTGGTGTAAATAGCAAACTTTACAATAAGACTCATGATGCTAAATACCAATTTGCAGCATATACAAGTCAAAAGAACTTACTTGATTATGTAAACGATAAAGATAAAGTTACCGTAATTAACCGCTGCAATAATATCTTAGGTACTTTACCTCAAGCTGATTTAGCTTCATCTTTAAAAAATGCACAAGACTACAATGATAGAGGCTTTTTAGAATATGCCTTAATCAGTAAGTCACAAAGCAAAGAACTTAAGGATTTAGCTTTAGAAAAATTTACTCAAAAATACTCTCAGCATCCTTTATGCGTTTATATTTTGCCAAAAGCAAATCCTAAAGCTAAAAATAGCGACGAAGTTAAATTTGATGGTGACAGCTTAGAGCAAAGAGCCGAAGCAACTCCTTATAACCTCGATCCTCAAAGCTTATTTATCGTTGATGACAATACCAAGATTGCAGTTTTACTGCCATTATCAGGTCGCTTTGCCGATAGCGTTGGCAACCCTGCAAAATTAGGCATTTTAACTGCTTTATCTGATCGCAAATCTAATGCCAAAGCTGTCTTTTATGACACCAACAAACAGAATATCTCTGAAATAGTTAATATAATTTCAAAAGACGGTACCACTCTTATCATAGGACCAATCTTAAAGCCTGAAGTTACAGCTTTAAATAATTCAGGAATTAAGATCCCTTCTATTGTTTTAAATACTCCAGAAGGAAATCGCCCTGTAAATCAATGGTACTTTAACTTAGGCCCTGATTATGAAGGTGCATTAGCTGCATCAAAGATCTATGCAGATGGTCACCGCAAACCTTTAGTAGTTTCAGGCTCAGATAGCTCATCTACAAGAGCTCGTAGCGCCTTTAGCGCTACTTTTGCCAAAGCTGGTAAAGCTTTAAGCTGCACCTATCAAGATCCAGCTTTAATTAAAAACTTATCTAGCGCCTGCAACTTTAGAAATGCTGACAGTATCTACATACACGCTCCAGGTATTGATACTGTAAGTATTAAAGCCTTAATTCCATCTGACATTCCTGTATATCTTACAGATAGAAGCTTCCAAGGAATTAACAACTCCTCTCAAGAGTTAGCTTTAAAAGGTGCAACTTTAGGTGATATGCCTTGGCTTTTAACTGACAGTGAGCTTAAAACTTCATTTATGAAGTCCTTACCTAAAGCAAACCCTCAGGTACAGCGTATTTTTGCCACCGCATATGACTCTGTAAACTTTGCATATAGCTTAAAAGAATTATCTAAAGATAAGAATGATGTAATGCATGGCTTATCTGGTGATTTAAGCTTAACCAATCAAGGTTTAATTGAAGCATCACCTATGTGGGTAAAATTAGGAAATGTAAGACCTTAAATAAAGGTCTTATAAATAGCAAAGGCTCCTTTTTTAAGGAGCCTTTTTGTTTAATCTTTAACAAATTCAAAAGTTGGAGCAGAAGATTCTTTTGTATCTTCTTTTTTCTCCTCGACCTTATCATCTTCTTGAGGTTGAATATCACTTTCAACAGAGAATAAAGGCTCTTCTTCCTTAACCTCGTTATCTTCTGTTTCCTCATCACTACCATAACTATCTAAAATAGCGCCTATAGGCAATGCTTCATTAGCCTCTACAGCAATTAAAGCTATCATGGCTTTAAAAGGAACAAAAATATCCTCGCTTACGCCTCTAAACATTGCTTTAAAGGCAATACCATTACTCTTTAGCTGATAATCATGCATAGCAGCTGGAGCAATAGATAAAACTATCTCATTATTTTTAACGTAAGCTAAAGGCACCTTTACACCTTTACAACTTGCATCAACTGCCAGATGGGGAGTAATACCGTTATCTGTAAACCAATCATAATAAGCGGTAAACAGATAAGGCTTAAAAGAGCTCATGGTGTCAGACATAAGAAAAACCTCTTAAAAAAACTTCCAGATATAAAAAAGCCCCCGCAAAAGCAGGGGCTTTTCTTGGACACAAAGCAAAGATTAACGCTTGCTGTACTGCGGACGTTTACGAGCCTTGTGGAGACCAACTTTCTTACGCTCAACTGCGCGGGCATCACGAGTTACGAAGCCGGCCTTGCGTAAAGCAGGACGGAAAGACTCATCATACTGAATGAGAGCTCTGGTAATACCGTGACGAATAGCACCAGCCTGACCGGTGATGCCGCCGCCGCTTACGGTGACGTAAATATCAAACTTGTCGCCAAGCTCTAAGAGCTCTAACGGCTGTGCAACAACCATACGAGAGGTTGGACGACCGAAATATTGCTCTAAAGTTCTGCCATTGATCTCGACTTTACCGGTACCCTGTTTTAAGAATACACGAGCGGTAGCGTCCTTACGACGACCGGTACCATAATACTGATTTGCAGCCATTTGCTAATGCTCCTTAAAACTTGATAACCTGAGGCTGTTGAGCAGCATGTTTGTGCTCTGCNNGCCGGCATATACCTTGAGCTTACGGAACATCTCACGGCCTAATGGTCCCTTAGGGAGCATGCCACGAACAGCTCTCTCGATGATTTCCTCAGGCTTACGCTCGACCAGCTTCTTGAAAGACTCAGACTTGATACCGCCTGGGAAACCAGTGTGGTGATAATACATCTTGTCGTTAGTCTTGTTACCAGTTACACGAACCTTGGATGCATTGATAACGATGATGTAATCACCGGTATCCATGAAAGGAGTGTACTCAGGCTTGTGCTTGCCGCGTAAACGGGTAGCGATTTCAGTAGCGATACGGCCTAAAGTCTGGCCCTCGGCATCAATAACAAACCAGTCGCGCTTAATGGTTGACGGTTTTGCAACATAAGATTTCATCTAAAAACCCTTTTTGAAGGATAAATATCCTTTAAAAACAATCAAATAACAAATAAAATTATTTGAACTCTTATCCAAACAGATTATCGTCTCGACAACCTGCATCGAAATACACGGGTGGGAATCCGGCCTTCCGATTAGAGGGGCTTAAAGATTATACATGAATATAATCATATTTGCCAGAAAAAATTTAACTTAAAACTAATTTTAATTACTACAAACTTTTTTAAAATTTTCTTTTAATTTATTGTGATCTAAGTCTCAGCTAAGAAAGGTAGTCTATTATTTTTCATCAAGATGATAAAAGAAATATCTTCCCCATATGGGTAAAGATATGCATAAATTGTTAAAATCATTGCCAATACTTTTCATCATCTTTGATTTTTTACAGGAAAAAATTATGTCAGAATCTCAGTACGTTATCGATTCCCTGTACTTTATTGCAGGTTTTATTGCCGGTGTCGCTTTATGCTACATAGCAATTACTAAAATCTTCAAAGGTCACAGGATGCAGGACGAACTTTTAAAAACAAGAAGAGATCTGGCTAACGCTCAAAGATCTGTTGATGAGTTTTTAAAAACATCCTCAGATTTATTTTTGCAACTAGATTCAAGTTATCGTCATTATGCTGACTTCATGCGCAATGCCTCTGAAAAAATGGGCACTTCAGGAAGCGAACTTTTTGTTCCTATGGAAGAAGATAAGGAAGAAGACAGCGTAAGTGAGGACAATAACTTATATACATCTGAAGTTGAAGATTCTCCTAAAACCTTAGTTGAATCTGAAAATGCAGATGACAAAAAAGAAAAGATCCAGAAAAAACAACTGAATAAAAAAAACAAAATTCTATTACAAGGAGAATTTGTGATGAAAAAAAGTAAAAACACCCTCTTAGCTGCAGGTCTTGCTGTTGCCTTAGCTTTTGCCAGCGCCTCCCCTGCTGCCAATGCATCTACTTCAATTTTAGGCAGTCTTGAAGCTGCAGGAGAGCTTCCAAGTCTTGCTCCTATGATTAAGCAAGTTATTCCGGGTGTCGTAAATATCTCCGTAAAAGGCAAAAAGAATGTACAAACTTTCCAATTGCCTGAAGAATTCCGTTTCTTATTACCAGGAATTGACTTAGGTCAAAAACAACAGCGCGAGTTCCAAGCCTTAGGCTCAGGTGTAATCATCGATGCTAAAAAAGGATATGTTGTTACTAACTTCCATGTAATTGATGATGCTGATGAAATCCGTATAGCCATATCCGATGGCCGTGAATTTAAGGCTAAACTTATAGGTTCTGATGAACACACCGATTTAGCTTTATTACAAATCAAAGATGCTCATGGATTAACTGCAATTGAGCTTGCTGATTCTGATGCAATTGAAGTTGGTGACTTTGCTGTAGCTATCGGTAACCCTTATGGTTTAGGTCAGACAGTAACCTCAGGAATTGTGTCAGCTTTAGGCAGATCTGGCCTTAATATCGAAAACATTGAAAACTTCATTCAAACTGATGCTGCTATTAACTCAGGTAACTCAGGCGGTGCCCTTTTAAATCTTAAAGGTCAGCTTATCGGTATCAACACTGCAATTATGGCCCCAAGTGGTGGCAATATTGGTATTGGTTTTGCAATCCCATCTAATATGGTTAAAAACGTCGTTCACCAGCTGTTAGATTTTGGTGAAGTTAAACGCGGTATGTTAGGTGTAACCGGTACAGAGTTAAATGCAGACCTAGCTGAGAGCTTTGGCTATGACAAGCGCAATGGAGCCTTCGTAAATGAAGTACAACCAAATAGCGCTGCTGATAAAGCTGGAATTAAATCAGGTGACATCATCACCTCTGTAAATGGCAAAGAGGTTACCTCTTTTGGTCAGTTACGCGCAATTGTTGCCACTCAAAGAGCAGGTAGCAAGCTTACCGTTGGTGTTTTCCGCGATGGCCGTCAGATGAATGTTGACGTTGTTTTAGGCGAGAATAACTACTATGCGGAATCATCAGATGCATCTGAGTTATCTCAAGCCTTTAGCGGAGCTCAACTTGCAAATACTGACAAGAATGAAGGTGTAAGGATTACTGCTATTGAAAAGGGCTCTATTGCTCAAAGATTAGGTCTTAAAGAAGGCGATATCATTACTGCTGTAAACCGTAACAAGGTTAAATCATTAGCCGATCTTAAAAAGAACCTTGATAAGAGCAAAGGTCGCATCAACGCTATCCGGATCCAGCGTGGTAATACTCAGTTGTATATCACCATTAGATAATAAACAAAATTAACTTAATTTAAGGCGGTAAATAATCTTTACCGCCTTTTTATTTATCTTTAAAAAATTGGTTCTTCCGAGAATCTGTGGATAGCCCTAATGAAATTGAGATTATATTCATTAGGGCTATATGTTAAACATAAGCATTACCTCTAAAAGCATCTCTAATTCTTAAGAAGAAATACTCCAAATCTCTAAATCCATAAGCGAGTCTTTTTAAGACTTTTATCTTATTGTTTATCCCTTCAAGAACGCTTGTCCTAATCCTGTAAATACCTGAATTTGTTATACCATCTCGGTATCTTCTGTTTTGCACTTTGGCAAACTTAGTAATCTCTTGAACTTTTGACTGTAAAGCTAACCTTACCCATTCATCCCAAAGAGATTCTGACTCTTCTTTTGAGTGAGCATGGAATACTTCAGGTAATAGCTCTTTTAGCTCATTAGCTGCATATAAATCATGATAAAAGCTTAAAATATCATTAAGTTTTATTCTTTTTTCTTCTGATAAATTAGAGTTTTTTGTAAGTAACAGAAATCTTGAACGCTTTAAAAGAGAATAAGCATTGTCATCATTTTTGTTTTTATTTTCATAGGCAAGTCTTAGTCTTATGGCGCTTATAACAAGTCTTCCAAAGTTATAAACCATATGAAATAAATCATAGACAACCTTGGCATTAGGGCAGTACTTATTAACGCAAATAGCAAATCCTGCGTTTTGGTCCATTGCTACTGCTTTTATTTGTTTACAGCCCTCTGTACCGCATAATTTAAAGAAGCGATTAACCTCTCGTACAGTCTTACCCTTACCAACCCAAATAACTCTTTTAGTATCTAAATCAACAACTACAGTTGCATATTTATGGCCTTTCTTAATAGAGAATTCATCAATAGCAATGTGAGAGGCTTGACCTAAATTAAAGTATATTTTCTTTTTAAGGTATCGCTTATGAATTCTTTTGCAGGAAGACCAGCTTAAACCGGTTCTTTCAGCAGTATCTTTAATAGACCTGGCTCTTTCTAAATCTTCATTAACAGAGTCTGCAACCCTTGTTGTAAAGCGACTGTTTTCAGATAGGAACTCTATTTTTTCAGTGGAATATTTATTACAGAACTTACATTTAAAGGTTCTATAGGTAATATGCAAAATAAACTGAAAACCGTTATAAGAGCCATCTTTAACTATTCTATGTCTATATTCATGAACTACAACATTATGATTTTTACATATAGGACATTGAGGATAATTGTCTTTAGGCTCTAAGAAAAGATGAATCTCTTTCTTATCTTCATCAAATTGATAATTAAAAAGTTTGAAGTTTGTATAAAAAAGATTAAAGAAAAAATTATGAAAGTCGGCTACAATATTCATAGGTCGTTCTCCTAGGTTGGTTGTTTTTGGTTTAATTCAATCTTAATTGAGGACGGCCTTTTTTTGTCTATTGGTATAACAAAATTAGATATTAAATTTTAATTAGCCACAGTTTTCCGGAAGAGCCAAAAAATTTCAGAATTAAATCGCTGGCGTTTTACATCATTTGCTAAATTTAATAAACTTTAATAAAAAAATAGGGGTGATGTATGCGATTAAAAAGAAGGTTGGTATATACAGGCTTACCTGTGCTCACCGGTCTTGCTATAGGTATTGGCGTACTCATAGTAAATCCTAATGCTGGACAAAAGATAGGCGATATTATCTACGCCAAAGGTGTATCTATAGACAGCTATGCT
Source organism: uncultured Succinivibrio sp. (assembly GCA_905186145.1). Taxonomy (GTDB): domain Bacteria; phylum Pseudomonadota; class Gammaproteobacteria; order Enterobacterales; family Succinivibrionaceae; genus Succinivibrio. The sequence continues at coordinate 1,968,567 of LR994470.1, read as the reverse complement.
TATGCTGTAAATAAAGCCACCTCAAGTGTAGTAAACATATATGTCACTGAATTAAATTCTAATTACACCTCTCCCAATGGTAATGAAATTATTAGCAGTGCCTCAGGCGTTATTCTTTCAAGCTCTGGCTATATAGTAACCAACTACCATGTAGTACCTTCAGGAAATGAAGAAAATCACGCCATTTGGGCACAAACTCGTAATGGTAAGCTTTACCAGGCATTTGTCATAGGATGTGATAGACGTACAGATTTGGCTCTACTTAAAGTTGAAGCTGATGATTTAACTCCAATTGAAAGAGAGATTAAAGATCCTCAAGTTGGTGATGTTGTTTTAGCTATAGGCAACCCTAATAACTTAGGCCAAACTGTAACTCACGGTATTGTCTCTGCTATTTCCCGTTCAGGTTCAGGTCTTCTATCTCGCGATCAGATGAATATCCGCCAAGGCATTCAAGATCTCATTCAAACTGATGCTCCCATAAATAACGGAAACTCCGGTGGCGCTCTTATAAATACTGCTGGAAATTTAGTTGGCGTAAATACTGCGTCTTTTAATGGCTATCAAACTTATGGCATTGGTTTTGCCGTACCAACAAAGATGGTCGAATACGTGACCAATGAAATCAAAAAACACGGTCGCGTGATCAGAGGCTATTTAGGAATTTCAGATGAAGAGAATTTGGGGTTAAAAAGCAATCAAGACGGGGTTCGTGTTGGTTATGTCGATCCTCTAGGACCAGCATCAGGACTTATTAAAGTAAATGATTTAATCGTCACTGCAAATAATATCAAAATAAGATCTGTAAAAGAGCTTATAGAAATTATCTCAAATTCAAGTCCCGGCACAACTATTAAATTCACCTTAAAGCGTGATGACAAAATATGCAATGTTGAGGTCACGCTTACAGAAGATGAGACAAATATTGATTAGAAAATCAATACTCTTTTAATCAATATAAGAAAACTACCAGAAAGAATAATAGGAAATCATAAGAAAAATCTAACGATTATCTTATGATTTAGAGAGATAGTGAATTAGTTTTGACTATTTTTCATAGTATAAAAACAAAAAAACCAGAGCATTTGCTCTGGTGATTTCGAAGAGATGGTGCTGATACCGAGAGTCGAACTCGGGACCTCACCCTTACCAAGGGTGCGCTCTACCAACTGAGCCATATCAGCACTAATAAGGAGCCCGGCGGTGATCTACTCTCACACAATCGTACGTTGCACTACCATCGACGTGACTGCATTTCACTTCTGTGTTCGGAATGGGAACAGGTGGTTCTACAGCACTATGGCCGCCGGACATATTCAGTTTAAAATTCGTAAACTTAGCTTTACTTCTTTTTTTAGTCAGGTTTTAACAAAGATTGCCTCTCGGATGCCTTCCGGGGCTGTATGGTCAAGACTCTCAGAACATTAGTACTGGCAAGCTACATCCTTCACAGGACTTCCACATCCAGCCTATCAACGTCGTAGTCTGCAACGGTCTTTACTATCTTATAGATTGGGATGACTTATCTTAGGGTCTGCTTCCCGCTTAGATGCTTTCAGCGGTTATCAGGTCCGAACTTGGCTGCCGGGCCGTGCCACTGGCGTGACAACCCGTAAACCAGAGGTTCGTTCACTCCGGTCCTCTCGTACTAGGAGCAAGTCCCTGCAATCATCCAACGCCCGCGGTAGATAGGGACCAAACTGTCTCACGACGTTTTGAACCCAGCTCGCGTACCACTTTAAATGGCGAACAGCCATACCCTTGGGACCAACTACAGCCCCAGGATGTGATGAGCCGACATCGAGGTGCCAAACACCGCCGTCGATATGAACTCTTGGGCGGTATCAGCCTGTTATCCCCAGAGTACCTTTTATCCGTTGAGCGATGGCCCGTCCATATGGAACCACCGGATCACTATGACCTGCTTTCGCACCTGCTCGAGTTGCTGCTCTCGCAGTCAAGCCGGCTTATGCCATTGCACTGACTTCACGGTTTCCGACCGTGATCAGCCGACCTTCGTGCTCCTCCGTTATCCTTTGGGAGGAGACCGCCCCAGTCAAACTTCCCACCAGACACTGTCCTCAGATTTGTTTCTTTAGTTAGAACCTCAAAACTGTCAGGGCGGTATTTCAAGGTCGACTCCACGAAAACTAGCGTCTCCGCTTCTATGTCTCCCGCCTATCCTGCACAAACAGGTTCAAGGTTCAGTGTCAAGCTGCAGTAAAGGTTCACGGGGTCTTTCCGTCTAGCCGCGGGTACACTGCATCTTCACAGCGATTTCGGTTTCACTGAGTCCCGGGTGGAGACAGCGTGGCCATGGTTACACCATTCGTGCAGGTCGGAACTTGCCCGACAAGGAATTTCGCTACCTTAGGACCGTTATAGTTACGGCCGCCGTTTACCGGGGCTTCACTCAAAGGCTTCGCTTGCGCTAACCTCATCATTTAACCTTCCGGCACCGGGCAGGTGTCACACCCTATACTTCCCCTTTCAGGTTTGCAGAGTGCTATGTTTTTGTTAAACAGTCCCAGCCACCATTTATCTGCGGCTGAACTTAGCTCAAAGAGTGAATCTTCTCACTTAGTTCAGCGTACCTTCTCCCGAAGTTACGGTACATTTTTGCCTAGTTCCTTCACCCGGGTTCTCTCAAGCGCCTTGGTATCTTCTACCCGACCACCTGTGTCGGTTTGGGGTACGGCCTGTCTCATCTTTCGCTTAGGAGCTTTTCCTGGGAGCCTGGCCACAACTGCTTCGGTAATTTCTTACCTCGTCTCAACTCTCAGATTATCGGTACTTGTCTTTTAACCCATGTACCTACCTACAGTCTTTCACCGGAACTTCCATCCTCCGGCCAGCCTTACCTTCTCCGTCACCCCATCGCAATGAAACACGGTACGGGAATATTAACCCGTTTCCCTTCGACTACGCTTTTCAGCCTCGCCTTAGGCACCGACTAACCCTGCTCCGTTTAACGTTGAACAGGAAACCTTGGTCTTCCGGCGAACGGTTTATTTATCCGTTTTATCGTTACTTGCGTCAGCATTCGCACTTGTGATACCTCCACCAACAATCCCTTGTCAGCTTCTCAGGCTTACACAACGCTCCCCTACCACTTGACTTCTTAAGTCAAATCCGCAGCTTCGGTGTCTGATTTTAGCCCCGTTACATCTTCCGCGCAGGCCGACTCGACCAGTGAGCTATTACGCTTTCTTTAAATGATGGCTGCTTCTAAGCCAACATCCTGGCTGTCTATGCCTTCCCACATCGTTTCCCACTTAATCAGAACTTCGGGACCTTAGCTGGCGGTCCGGGTTGTTTCCCTCTTCACAATGAACGTTAGCACCCACTGTGTGTCCCCTGCTTACAACTGTATGGTATTCGTAGTTTGCAATTGGTCGGTAACTCTCAATGAGTCCCTTCCAATAACAGTGCTCTACCCCCATACGTCCCTGCAGGACGCTACCTAAATAGCTTTCGGGGAGAACCAGCTATCACCGGGTTTGATTGGCCTTTCACCCCTAGTCCCAGATCATCCTCTGGCTTTGCAACGACAGTAGGTTGGGCCCTCCGGCAGGTGTTACCCTGCTTTCAGCCTGTCCAGGACTAGATCACTCGGTTTCGGGTCTACCTGCATCAACTCTTCGCCCTATTAAGACTCGGTTTCCCTACGGCTCCCTCATCAAAGTTAACCTCGCTAATGCAGATAACTCGCTGACCCATTATACAAAAGGTACGCAGTCACTAATCTTTCAATTAGCTCCCACTGCTTGTACGCACACGGTTTCAGATTCTTTTTCACTCCCTTCACCAGGGTTCTTTTCGCCTTTCCCTCACGGTACTGGTTCACTATCGGTCGTCAGGTAGTATTTAGCCTTGGAGGATGGTCCCCCCTTCTTCAGACAGGATACCACGTGTCCCGCCCTACTCTCGCTCATCTATATCGCACTTGCGTATACGGGACTATCACCCTCTTTCGTCAGCCTTTCCAGACTGTTCTACTTGTACCATATAAACTTTTGGGCTCCTTCCAGTTCGCTCGCCGCTACTGTGGAAATCTCGGTTGATTTCTTTTCCTCGGGGTACTGAGATGTTTCACTTCCCCCGGTTCGCCCTTGATACTTTTGTATCAAGTAACACTTGCGTGTTGGGTTGCCCCATTCGGATATCTCAGGCTATTGCGCCCCTTATCGGCTTACCTGAGCTTTTCGCAGATTAGTACGTCCTTCTTCGCCTCCTGACGCCATGGCATCCACCATGTGCGCTTATTCACTTGACCATACAGCCCCGGATTGCTCCCGAGCTGTATCTTCTAAGCGTTCGATATCTTTTATCGATTCTCGCCGGAAAACATCTTTCAAAGCTTTCTTTGCTTGTAAAAAACCTTTTCCTTTATACTCAGTGACTATTTGAGTCGGATTCATTTAATCTTTCAATCAAATAAATCCAGTTTATTTGTTTCAGCTTGTTTACGAATTTTTAAAGAACTTGGAGCTATTGTCCATAACAGAACTCTTTTTCTTAAAAGCTCTCTTATGGACCGATTGACTGGTGGGTCTGAATGGAATCGGACCATCGACCTCACCCTTATCAGGGTGCGCTCTAACCAACTGAGCTACAGACCCGTAACCTTTTCAATCACGCTTTCTTCTATCTTCAGTACGAATAATCTGTGTGGGCTCTAAGAAAAGTAGGGCGTTCGTTAAGGAGGTGATCCAACCACAGGTTCCCCTATGGTTACCTTGTTACGACTTCACCCCAGTCATAAACCACNNACCGTGGTAACCGCCCTCTTTGCAGTTAGGCTGGCCACTTCTGGTGCAATCCACTCCCATGGTGTGACGGGCGGTGTGTACAAGGCCCGGGAACGTATTCACCGCAACATTCTGATTTGCGATTACTAGCGATTCCGACTTCATGGAGTCGAGTTGCAGACTCCAATCCGAACTTAGGGACGCTTTCTGNGGTTCCACTCCACCTCGCAGTTTCGTTTCCCTCTGTACGCCCCATTGTAGCACGTGTGTAGCCCTGACCGTAAGGGCCATGATGACTTGACGTCATCCCTACCTTCCTCCAGTTTATCACTGGCAGTCTCCTTTGAGTTCCCGGCTCTACCCGCTGGCAACAAAGGACAAGGGTTGCGCTCGTTGCGGGACTTAACCCAACATCTCACGACACGAGCTGACGACAGCCATGCAGCACCTGTCTGCGAGTTCCCGAAGGCACTTACTCATTACAAGTAATTCTCGCGATGTCAAGATCAGGTAAGGTTCTTCGCGTTGCGTCGAATTAAACCACATGCTCCACCGCTTGTGCGGGCCCNNCCGTCAATTCATTTGAGTTTTAACCTTGCGGCCGTACTCCCCAGGCGGTTGATTTATCGCGTTAGCTGCGAAACCCACTCTTACAAGCAAGCTTCTAATCAACATCGTTTACGGCGTGGACTACCAGGGTATCTAATCCTGTTTGCTANNCCCACGCTTTCGCATATGAGCGTCAGTATTTGCCCAGGAGACTGCCTTCGCCTTTGGTGTTCTTCCAGATCTCTACGCATTCCACCGCTACACCTGGAATTCCGTCTCCCCCTGCAATACTCTAGTCCCACAGTTTAGAGTGCAATTCCGAGGTTGAGCCCCGGGCTTTCACACCCTACTTGCAGAACCGCCTGCATGCCCTTTACGCCCAGTTATTCCGATTAACGCTTGCACCCTCCGTATTACCGCGGCTGCTGGCACGGAGTTAGCCGGTGCTTCTTCTGAGGGTAACGTCATTTTCCTCCCCTCTGAAAGTGCTTTACAACCCGAAGGCCTTCTTCACACACGCGGCATGGCTGCATCAGGGTTCCCCCCATTGTGCAATATTCCCTACTGCTGCCTCCCGTAGGAGTCTGGGCCGTGTCTCAGTCCCAATGTGGCTGATCATCCTCTCAGACCAGCTAGAGATCGTCGCCTAGGTGAGCCTTTACCTCACCTACTAGCTAATCCCATCTGGGCACATCTGACAGCGTCTTTCGACTTTCCCCCTCAGGGTGTATGCGGTATTAGCAACCGTTTCCAGTTGTTGTCCCCCTCTGTCAGGCAGTTTCCCAGACCTTACTCACCCGTGCGCCACTCGTCATCAGAGAAAGCAAGCTTTCTCTATGTTACCGTTCGACTTGCATGTATTAGGCCTGCCGCCAGCGTTCAATCTGAGCCATGATCAAACTCTTCGATATTCAAAGATTTTGATTTGAGCTCCTAATTTATTTTCAAATAAACTTGGCTCTTGTGTGAATGTCCTTCAATTACCTTCATTATCTAGTAATCTTCTCATTCTTGTTTTTTAACCCTCTTTTCAGAGGGCCCACACAGATTGTCCGTACTTATTTTTAAAGAACTTTTTAAACTCGCTTGGAGTTTTTTCGTTGTTGTCTTGCGTGACAACGGAAATGCATTATAGAGACTTTTTTAAAGTTTGCAAGTAGTTTTTTAAAGTTTTTGATCTTTTTTTGCTTTTGGCTTTTTTATGCGGTTTTTACCATATAAAAAAAATAGCGCCATTACTGGCGCTATTTTTTATAACTTTAAATACTAGATTTTTTGACAGCTAAGTTTATTTTGATCATCGAATTTCAAAATATACTTATCTTGAGGAATCAAACTACCTGAGAGCAACATCTTCGATAATGGATCTGCAATCTCGTTTTGAATTACACGACGTAATGGACGTGCACCAAATACAGGATCAAATCCTACACTTGCAACATGCTCATAGATAGAGTCATCAAGCTCAATCTCAAATCCTGCATTCTTAAGACGATTTTGTAAGGTTTCAAGCTGAATCTTAGCAATCTTCTTAATATGTTCATGAGATAAAGGATGGAATACTACAGTCTCATCCACACGATTTAAGAATTCTGGCTTAAAGTGTTTCTCCAAAATTCTTAAAAGCTTGGATTTGATTTCCTCGTAGCTTGCCTTACCACTTTCCTCCTGAATCATCTGTGATCCCAAGTTAGAGGTCATAATAATCACGGTATTCTTAAAATCGACTGTACGCCCCTGACCATCAGTCAAACGACCATCATCCAATACCTGTAAAAGGATATTGAAGACATCTGGATGTGCTTTTTCAATCTCATCTAAAAGAATTACCGAATAAGGACGACGTCTTACAGCTTCTGTGAGATAACCTCCCTGTTCATAACCAACATATCCCGGAGGAGCACCGACAAGTCTTGAGACAGAATACTTTTCCATAAACTCAGACATATCAATACGCACCATAGCCTTTTCTGTATCAAACATAAATTCAGCTACAGCTTTGCAAAGCTCGGTTTTACCAACACCAGTAGGTCCTAAGAACATAAAGGAACCAATAGGACGATTTGGATCTGATAGGCCCGCTCTGCTACGTCTAATTGCATTGGCAATGGCACTTACAGCCTCTTGCTGTCCAATAACTCGCTTATGCAAATTATCTTCCATATGTAAAAGCTTAGCGCGCTCACCTTCTAGCATCTTAGATACCGGAATGCCTGTAGCTTTAGATACAACTTCTGCAATTTCAGCATCTGTTACCTTATTGCGAACAAGCTCAGTATCCTGATTTTTAGCTTTGCTACAATCTGCAATCTGTTTTTCTAATGCAGGGATCTTGCCATATTGAAGCTCACTCATTAAAGCTAAATCGCCTTTACGTTTTGCTACATCAAATTCATGACGAGCCTCGTCTAACTTCTCTTTGAATTTTTGAGTGCCTTCAAGCACTAACTTCTCACGATTCCAAATCTCGTTTAAACGAGCAGTTTCCTTCTCATCCTTTGAGATTTCTTCATCAATTGCAGCCAAACGCTTACGACTTGCATCATCAGTCTCCTTTGCAACTGCCTGACGCTCCATCTTAAGCTGAATTAAATGTCTATCAAGTCTATCTAAAGGCTCAGGTTTTGAGTCTATCTGCAATCTGATACTTGCAGCAGCCTCATCGATAAGATCAATAGCCTTATCTGGAAGCTGTCTATCTGTAATGTAACGATTGGACAAAGTTGCAGCCGCTACAATCGCAGGATCTGTAATTTGAACATGATGATGGATCTCGTAGCGCTCTTTTAAGCCTCTTAAGATAGCAATAGTATTTTCAACAGAAGGCTCGCCTACAAAAACCTTTTGGAAACGTCTCTCTAAAGCTGCATCTTTTTCAATGTATTGACGATACTCATCCAAAGTAGTTGCGCCAACGCAATGCAGATCACCTCTTGCCAAAGCTGGCTTTAACATATTGCCAGCATCCATAGCGCCGTCACTCTTACCAGCTCCTACCATAGTATGAAGCTCATCGATAAACAAAATGACTTTGCCATCTTCCTTAGCAAGCTCGTTTAAAACAGACTTTAAACGTTCCTCAAATTCGCCTCTGTATTTAGCTCCAGCAATTAAAGCACCTAAATCAAGAGATAAAACTCTCTTACTTCTAAGGCCTTCAGGTACCTCACCTTTAATAATTCGCTGAGCTAAACCTTCGACAATTGCAGTCTTACCAACACCAGGTTCACCAATTAACACTGGGTTATTCTTGGTTCGACGCTGTAACACCTGCATGGTACGTCTGATTTCTTCATCACGACCAATTACAGGATCAAGCTTACCTTTTTCGGCTCTTTCAGTTAAATCAATGCAATATTTCTTTAAAGCACCTCTTGCCTCTTCTGCATTAGGATCATTTACATTTTGACCTTTACGCATACTATCAATAGCTTGCTTTACCTTGTCTAACTTCAAATTGCACTGTTCAAAAATTTTCTTTAATGAAGAACTTCCCTCAAAAGCAGCTAATACAAACATCTCAGAGGAGATATAAGAATCACCTGATTTTTGAGAAAGACCATCACAAAGATTTAAAAGACGAACAGTTTGTGATGAAAATTGAACATCTCCCCCTGCTCCACGAACCTTTGGTAGATTTTCAATTTGTTTATCTATTAAAAGTTTTATAGCATTTGGCTCAGAGCCCGCTAACGTAAATAGCGGCCTTACAGTGCCGTCCTCTTGCGCAAGCAAAGCCGACATGACGTGTTCAGGTTCTATAAACTGATTGTCATGTCCTACGGCAAGCGACTGCGCATCTGCTAAAGCTTCTTGAAACTTAGCAGTACATTTATCTAAACGCATTCACGCCTCCATGATTTATATCCTTTATTTACTGATACTAATAATGGGGGCTATTTCTAAAAATTAAAGCTTTATCACAAAAAACATCTAATAAAAATTATTAAAACCCCAAGAGTTAAAAAAAATACCCTTTTAATAACAACATGTTATTAAAAGGGTATGGTTTTATATTTAAAAAGCTTGCCTTAAATCTTTAAATTTTTTTATAACAATAAAAGAAGCCATGCGGCCTGTAATCTTGTCGCGTCTATAAGAGAAGAATTTATCTTTTGCTTTAAAAGTATCTTCATTGCATGAATAAATTTTCTCTACGCCCAAATCTTTTAAATTTAATTCACAAGCTTTAACTAAATCACATAAGTATTTGTTATTTTTTGATTTTTTAAAACATGGAGTGGGATCTTTTAAAAGATTTGCAAAATGATCTAAAAATTCAGGACCAACCTCATATGAGTCTTTACCAATGCAAGGTCCTAAAAGAGCACAAATAATTCCATCTGTATATTGACGCATGATTTTGAGGCTTTCAGAAACAATTCCTGAACACAAACCTTTCCAGCCACAATGAATTGCTGATACGACTTTTGATTTATCATCAAATAAAAGTACAGGCAAACAATCGGCGGTCATTACAGCTAAGACAAGATTATCTTTAGTTGTTACGAGGCCATCGGCATCAAAACATTTACACTCATCATTTTCAACCAAAGCTACATGCTTTGAATGAGTTTGATTCATCCAGATAATCTTTGAGCCTAAAAGATTCTCAAGATCTAATCTGTTTTTTAAAACATCCTTAAGATTATCTCCAACATGATCACCTAAATTGAAACAATCATAAGGATATTTACTTACACCTTGAGATCTTAAGGTATAACCTGCAAGGATATTTTTTGGAATAAAATCAACATCTTTATTAAATTTATAAATCAGGGCCATTAACTTTTAAATCCTCACGCAGGATATCAATGAGCTTAACCATATCATCAGGAATTGGCGCATCAAAACTCATATTTTCCTTAGTCACCGGATGAATAAATTCAATATGAGCTGCATGTAAAGCTTGACGTCTAAACTCATGAAGCTCAGCGGTTAAAGCCTCAGTCGCGCCTTTTAAAGTACGTAATCTGCCACCATAAACAGGATCACCTAAAAGGGGGTGGTCTAAACTTGCCATATGGACACGAATTTGATGAGTACGACCGGTTTCAAGACGCAATCTCAAAAGAGTATGTGCTCTAAATTGTTCTTTTACGCGATAGTGTGTGATAGCCTCACGGCCCAAGCCATCAGGAACAACCGCCATTTTAACTCGATTATAAGGATCACGGGCAATATCAGTCTCGATAGTACCGCCAGATGAAATCAATCCCCAAGCTACAGCTTCATACTCACGCACAACATCATGTTTGGAAATTGCACGAACAAGTCGCTTTTGAGCCACATTGCTTTTGGCAATAACCATAAGACCTGAGGTTTCTTTATCCAATCTGTGCACAATACCAGCTCTTGGTAACACTGATGTTTCAGGATAATGATAAAGCATGGCATTCATAACCGTACCGTCTTTACAGCCAGCTCCTGGATGTACTACCAATCCTGCAGGTTTATTGATAACCACGATATCGGCATCATCATAAATAATATCCAATGGAATATCTTGAGGTTTAGCATCTAAACTCTCAGGCTCAGTTTTTGTAACTTCAATGGTTTGACCGGAACTTACTTTGAAATTACCTTTCTTTTTTACCTCGCCATCAACAGTCACCAAACCTTGTTCGATAAAAGACTGTAAGGTACTTCTTGAATTTTCTTTATCAAAAGCTGCTACTACAGCATCCAAACGTTTTCCGTGATACTCGTCGCTTACAATATAAATAACTTTGTCAGACATTTTTTTTACTAAATTTTAGGTTGAAGATCATGGCCAATAAGATACACTATACAATGAAAAAATTATATATAGATAACGGAGTTCAATTAGATGTTTAAGTCCGTAATCCCTGTGATTGCAGCTTTAGCTATTGGTTTATCTGGATGTTCAAGTAGTGACGCCCAACGCCAAAACGTCCCTGATATTTCTCAGCAAGCCCTTTATAACACTGCCATGGCTTCTATGGCTGCCAATGATTACAGTCGCGCCCGGCGGTATTTAGAAGCATTAGATTCTCGTTATCCTTTCGGCGAGCTTACAGATCAAGTACAACTTGATTTAATTTATGTTTATTACAAAAGCCGCGAGAGTGATTTGACCTCTGCTGCTATCAATCGTTATCTTAGATTAAACCCAGATAGCATGTATACAGACTATGTCATGTATATGCAAGGTCTTAATAACATTCAAAAGCACTCCGACATGATTCAGGAATTTTTACGCCTTGATCGTGCCGAAAAAGATCCAACCTATTATTACGACGCTTTTAAGAACTTCAGTGATTTAATTAAGACTTATCCAAATAGTCCTTATGTAAAAGATGCTCGTCAGCGCATGATTTACATTAAAGATCAATTAGCTGAACGTGAATGGCACATTGCTCAATATTACAATGAACGCGGTGCTTGGCTTTCAGCTATTCGCCACTGCCAGAGTATCTTATACTCCTACCGTGATACTCAATACATAGGCGACGCTTTAAAACTTATGGAAGATTGCTATCGTAAATTAGGCTTAAATATGCCTGCTGATAATACTTCCAAAGTTATCTCTGCCTCTGGAGTTTAAATAATTCATATACTGCCTTATGGCAGTATTTTGGAGATTTTGTGAGCGTTTTTATATACGACCCACCACAAGAGCCTTTTTTAAATATTCTTTACGAAGACGACTTTATTGTCGTTTGTGACAAGCCTTCAGGACTTTTATCAGTCCCGGGGCGTCTTTTAGAACATCAAGATAGCCTCATATATAGAATAAGACAAACAACAAAAGATGCCCAAGCTGTACATAGATTAGATATGGACACTTCAGGGATAATGGTGGTCGCAAAAGACTCTCAAACTGCAGGACTATTAGGAAAGCAATTTATAAGCCACGATGTAAAAAAAGCTTATATTGCTAAGGTTTTGGGCTTAATTGAAAAGTCAGGCTCCATTGATGCACCTTTGCGCTGCGATTGGGAAAATCGTCCTTTACAAATTGTAGATTACAAACAAGGCAAACCTTCTTTAACTTTGTTTGAAAGAATTTCTTCTGATGATAACAGTAGCATAGTAAAGCTTCTGCCTAAAACCGGACGCTCACATCAACTAAGAGTACATTTAGCATCAATTGGCCATCCTATAGCAGGAGATCGCTTTTATGCAAAAGGCGAGGCTTTAAAACTAAGCTCTCGCCTTTGTTTGCATGCTGCGTTTTTAGAATTTAAACATCCTTATACAAATGAGGTTATGTTATTTTCCACAAAAGCCTCTTTTGCAAAAGATGTAGATCCTAGCGCTTGGATCGTTTAATTAAGTCGTAGGCTGCTTGAATATCTTTAGCTTTTTCTTCATAAACCTTAACAAGCTCAGGAGATAAGTTCTGAGACTTTAAACGATCAGGATGATACTTTAACATTAAGCGCTTATAAGCACGGTTAATGTCTTCAAAAGGAGCATCCTTATCAACGCCTAAAACTTCATAAGCTTTTAAAAGATCATTCTCTTTGGACCTTGGAGCTGATTCACCATTATTTTGGTAGTGGTTATAGCCTTCGTTTTCTGAGTGTGAATAGGTACCGCCATTTTTAAAGTAGTTTGAAAAATATAATTCAGCCACTCTTTGACGGATTAAACGCTCCATAGCATCAGCTTTAATTCCAAGCATAGTAGCGATATTGATTAAACGCTCATGCTCCAAAGGCTCAAGGCTACCATCTGACAGAGCCATTTGCACTTGAATTTCTAAAAGATACGAAATCAAGCTTAAATTACCTTGGCTCATAGCACGCAGATTATCAGTCAATGATTTCAAATCAAACTCTGCGCTTTTGCCATAATTAAAAGCTTCAATCGCCATCTTTTTTGAATGTTCATCAAGTTGCATAAGATGCATATAACGCTCAGCGGTGCTTATATGCTGACGATTGACTCGACCTGCTCCTCTTGCAACATAGCCCATCAAAGCAAAAGTATGATGTACTAAATTTTGATTATAATTAGCTCCTTTGGTAAAAGCATAATTGGCCTCAGCATCATTACGCATTTTGATATTTCTTTGTTTATCAACAAAAAAATAACCTATTAAACCACCTATTGCTGCAGTAATAATATTGCCGAAGAATAATAATCCTAGTAAACCCCCTATAATGGTGCCTTTCCAAGACCTCATAAACTCTCCTTTGATCTTATATACTCTTCAGTTTGTTTCAAACGCTCTAAAGTACCTACATCAAACCATGCCCCATCAAGTAATTGACCTTGAGCTTTATTACCTTCTATCCATCTTAAGAAAAAAGGTTTTAACGGTAATCTATCTACTTTAAAACCTTCAAAAGCTTCTCTCTTATAAACAGCTACTCCTGAAAAGGTCAAATTATTACCTAAAATTATTTGGCCTTTTTTAAGGCTAAAATCGCCTTGCAGATGATGTTGTGGATTTTTTACCATAAACATTCTTGCAAGAGCATCTCCTGTAGGAGGATTTAAAAACTGTTCATAAGGACCATCAATAAAAACATCTCCATTTATAACTAGAAAATAATCATCTATTAAATATGGTAGAGCATTGATAATACCCCCAGCTGTTTCAAGTCCTGGAGGTAATTCCACAGAATGTGTGATCTTAAGACCAAATTTTTTGCCATCTCCTAAAGTATCAACAATCATTGAGCTTAAATGCGCACTATTAACCACAATATCATTGATACCAATACTTTTTAGTTTTAAAAGATGCCAAAAGATTAAAGGCTTTGATGCTACTTTTACTAAAGGTTTGGGGCAACTATCGGTCAAAGGACGCAGGCGTTCGCCTCGTCCTGCAGCTAAAATCATAGCTTGCATAAANTCAGTATCACCTAAATATTTATTTAGAAAATCATGTAAAAAAGACAATCTGTAATCTGATGCAGATTCTTTTTTTGCATATGCAAAAACTCTAGGCAAATCTTTAAGATAAGCGCTTTTTCCATCTCGCATATACAATCTTCTAAAAATGCCTAAAACTTTAAGATGACGCTCAAGACTTACTATTTTCAAAGTATCTTTAAACTCTGAAAATGAGGTGTTTTTTAGAAAACCAATTTTTTTATAATTATCAAAAGCATGTGATAGAAGTTCTTCTATGAGGCTCTCACTTAAATTTAAATAACAATCAAAAACAAGTGAAGATAAATCATAAGTAAGAGGACCTTCTACCATGTCCTGAAAATCGATGACATAAAGAGAGTCATCTTGAAGCATTAAATTGCGACAATGAAAGTCTCTGTGCATAGGAATTTGTTCTGAAGATAAACAAACATCCTTTATATATTTAAAGCTTTCATCTAAATACTTTTGTTCTTTATCACTTAGTTTAAGATTGAGCGTTTTATCTAACATCCACTCTGTGAATATTCCCAACTCCATGTCAATAAAAGCACTATCAAACTTTGGTAAAGGTAAATCCACTTGTGTAAGTTTAGGCAAAATGTCACAAGCCTTTAGATAAAGATCTTTTATAGTTTTTTCATTTAAAGCACTAAAAAAAGATCTATCTCCTAAATCTTCTAAGACCATAAAGCCATTTTTAAGATCATAGTGATAAATTTCAGGAACATTGATTGCAGCTTTTAAAAGAGCTTTATCGATAGCCACAAATTCTGCATTTTTCTGGCTTGTAGGCGGGGCATCTACGGCTATGCCGTAAGGAGTTCTAAAATAACGGCGTAAACTGGCATCACCGTTTAAAGCTTCAAGGGAGCTTTCGCCGTATATACTTTTTAAATAGGCCGCTAAAGCGGCCTTTCTAATATCAGTCACGTTTAAATACCAGGTCCCAAACACCATGGCCCAAACGCTCACCACGCAACTCAAACTTTGTCAAAGGACGCCAAGAAGGTCTTTCGATAAAGCGACCGTCGCTTGCGGTATTGCTAAAGCCTGATGCTCTGGTTAAAACATCTAACATCTGCATAGCATACTCTTCCCAATCAGTAGCAAGACGGATAGCACCACCATGCTTTAACTTTGGGGCAACCATAGCTATAAATTCGTCATTAACAAGTCTACGCTTAAAATGACGCTTCTTAGGCCATGGATCTGGGAAGAAAATCTGCAAAATATCAATGCTCTCATCGTTTAAGAAGTGCTTAAAGATTTCAAAAGCATCATACTGAATGATGCGAACATTCTTAAGTTCCATCTCTTCAGTAAGCATTAAAGCAGACCCAACCCCTGGAGGGTGAACCTCAATGCCAAGATAGTTACGATCAGGATCTTCTTTAGCCATCTGAGTGAAAGATTTGCCCATACCAAAGCCTATTTCGACTACAAGTGGGGCATCTCTACCAAATAACTCAGAAGGATTTAAGACCTTACCCTCTTCAATATTTACTAAATATTTAGGACCTAACTCCTCAAGAGCTCGTGTCTGTGCTGCGGTAATACGGCCGGCACGCACTACATAAGACTTGATATGACGATCCTGAATGTTCTCATTTTCCATTAGATGAGCTCAAGCTCCTGCATTTGGGTTTTAATCTCTAAACGCAATTGTTCACTAATAGGCAATACAGGCAAGCGAGTTTCTTCAGTGCACAAACCTAATAAAGAAGCTGCATACTTTGCAGGTGCTGGAGATGGCTCCTTGAACATAAGCTTGTGTAACTTCATAAGCTTATCCTGAAGCTCACGAGCCTTTACCCACTCATTAGCCTCGCATAATGCCTGAACTTTTGAAACTAAACGCGGTGCAATATTGGCTGTAACAGAAATGACACCACTACCACCGGCAACATTGTAACTTACAGAGGTAGAATCCTCTCCTGAAAGCCAAGTAAAATCATCTTTCTTAATTAACTGACGTTCAATCCATGGACGCTCTAAGTTACCGGTTGCATCCTTAATACCTGCAATACGAGGTAACTCAGCAATGCGAGCTAAGGTCTCAGGCAAAATATTTACAACAGCACGACCTGGAATGTTATATACAAAAATTGGTAAAGATGTTTCATCATGAACCATCTTAAAATGAGCGTATAAACCTTCCTGATTTGGGCGGTTATAGTAACCTGCAATATGCAAAAGACCATCGGCACCAGCTTTTTGTGCAGCCTGAGACAAATAAATTGCCTCAACAGGATTATTAGAACCAGCACCAGCCATAACCGGGATCTTACCTTTAGCTACGGAAGATACAATCTCAATTACGCGGATATGCTCTTCATGAGTTAAAGTTGGACATTCACCAGTAGTACCGGCAGGAACAATTGCATCAGTGCCATTATCAATATGCCACTGAACCATCTTAGCCAAAGCATCTTCATCAAGACGACCATCTTTAAATGGTGTAATCAATGCTACTAAAGAGCCATGAAATTTATGCATTTTTTATCTCCACAGGTTGACGTCTTATTTTAGATTTTAAAGCTCTTTTATAAGAGCGGGAATGCTTAAAAAAAAGCACTCCCGACGTTCTTTTTCTGTAATGCGCTAAATGAAACAAAATATAAGTCCATTTATCATGGACTTACAAAAGTTTTAGTTATTAGGTCTTAAAGTCGGGAATAAAATCACATCTCGAATAGTGTGACAGTTGGTGAACAGCATAACAGTACGATCAATACCAATACCCTCACCTGCAGTTGGTGGCAGACCATGCTGAAGAGCTGTAATGTAGTCCTCATCATAGTACATAGCCTCATCATCACCGTGCTTCTTAGCCTCAGCTTGCTGATGGAAACGGCCTGCTTGATCATCAGGATCATTTAACTCAGAGAAGCCATTACCGATCTCGCGACCACCAATGAAGAACTCAAAGCGATCGGTAAATCTTGGATCTTGATCGTTACGACGAGCTAAAGGAGAAACCTCAGCAGGATAGCTTGTGATAAAGGTTGGTTGCTGTAAGTTAGCCTCTACCAACTCATCAAATAAAGCAGTAATGTAGTGACCTAAAGTCCAGCCCTCAAGCATCTCAATGTGGTGGATCTTGCAAAGATTGCGACACTTTTCCTCATCCTCAAGATCTTCCATAGTAATGCCATTGCCATACTTAACAATAGATTCTTTCATGGTTAAACGATCAAAAGGCTTGGCAAAATCGATATCTAAGCCAGTCTCGCCTTCACGACCATAATGAACCTTAGTAGTACCTAAAACCTCTAAAGCCATCTTCTTATAAAGATCTTCTGTGAAGTCGATAAGATCGTGATAATCGTGGTAAGCCATATAGAATTCCATCATGGTGAATTCTGGGTTATGACGAACGTCGATACCTTCATTACGGAAGTTACGGTTGATTTCGTAAACGCGCTCAAAACCACCTACAACTAAACGCTTTAAGTAAAGCTCAGGAGCAATACGCAGATACATATCGATATCTAAAGCATTGTGATGAGTTACGAATGGTTTAGCATTAGCACCGCCTGGAATTACGTGCATCATAGGGGTCTCAACCTCCATGAAGCGGTGGGAATCCATGTACTTTCTGATGAAAGAAACAATCTTTGTTCTTAACATGAAAGTACGACGAGAATCTTCGTTAGCAATTAAGTCTAAATAACGCTGACGGCAACGAGCTTCCTGATCGGTTAAACCCTTATACTTCTCAGGTAATGGGCGTAAAGACTTAACTAACAGACGTAAAGCGGAAACGTGTAAAGTTAATTCACCAGTCTTGGTCTTAAAAGCAAAACCAGTTACACCAATGATGTCGCCTAAATCAAGCTTCTTGAAAACGTCCTGATAAACACCTTCTGGAAGATTATCACGAGCAACGTAGATCTGAATTTTGCCACCCATATCCTGTAAAGTAGCAAAAGAAGCTTTACCCATAATACGGCGAGTCATAACACGGCCGGCAATGGTATAAGTGTGCTTTTGTGCCTCTAAAACTTCATTATCAAAGTCTTTGCAGGCTGCAACGATGTCAGAAGATAAAGCATCACGACGGAAATCGTTTGGATAAGCCTGACCTAAAGAACGAAGAGCATTAAGCTTCTCACGGCGATCAGCCATTACATTATTAAGGTTTTCACTTGTACCTAAAGTATCTTGTGTCATTTACAATTTTCCTATATTTGAAGTCTAAAGTCCTGACTTTAAACTTGCTTCAATAAACTTATCTAAATCACCGTTAAGGACTTTCTGTGTATCGCGATTTTCAACGCCGGTACGCAAATCTTTTACTCTGGCATCGTCTAAAACATATGAGCGAATTTGACTGCCCCAACCGATATCAGCCTTACTATCCTCAATAGCCTTTTGAGCACTCATACGCTTTGACAGCTCTAAATTATATAAACGTGCACGCAACTGCTTCATTGCTTGATCTCGGTTTTGAAACTGAGAACGTTCATTTTGGCATGAAACCACAATTCCTGTTGGAATATGAGTAATACGTACAGCAGATTCCGTTTTATTTACGTGCTGACCACCAGCTCCTGATGAACGATATACATCTACACGTAAATCTGCAGGATTGATTTCGATTTCAATATTGTCATCAACCTCTGGATAAACATATGCTGAACAAAATGATGTATGACGTCTATTATTAGAATCAAACGGAGACTTTCTTACAAGTCTGTGTACTCCAGTTTCTGTTCTAAGCCAGCCGTAAGCATGATCACCTACAAACTTTAACGTTGCAGATTTTATACCAGCAACCTCACCTTCAGAACATTCAGTAACAGTAACATTAAATCCATGTTTTTCACCAAATTTAATGTACATACGCATTACCATTTCAGCCCAATCCTGAGCCTCAGTTCCGCCTGATCCTGATTGAATATCCATATAACAAGGACTATTGTCCTGTTCTCCTGAAAACATTCTTTCAAGTTCCAAACGCTCTAAAGTCTGTTCTAAAGAATCAGTTTCGGCCACAGCCTCATTATGAAGATCCTCATCATTATCCTCTTTTGACATTTCTTCTAAAGTCTGAATATCATCAAATAAAGAATAAATTTTTTTAAAGCCTTCAACACATTCAAGTAAAGCCTGTCTTTCTTTACCTAAAGCTGATGCTTTATCCGGATCATTCCAAACAGAAGGCTCTTCTAAAAGACCATTGACCTCTTCAAGACGTTCTGTCTTTACTTGTAGGTCAAAGATACCCCCTTAGGGCATCGGCACGCTCTCGCAAAATTGAAAGGCGTTCTTTTAATGAAATTGTCTCGAGCACTTTATCTATCCATTTTGAAAGTATATGAATTTAAGATTATATCAAAATGCAAGCAGCTTCCGGCATATTAAAACGATTATTGCCCTGCTTTGGTCAGTTGTATTTAAGGTTTTTTGTTAAAATAGGTCATCTTCAATATGAGGTTTTGAAAAATGATGAATATGGATGATATTAAAACAACTGTTGCAATGGCTTTAAAAGAAGACTTAGGTGGTGTTTGTGACCCAAGTCTTGATGTAACAGCTCAACTCATCAACAAAGATGACGAAGAGAAAGCTATTGTTATTACCAGAGAAAAAGGTATTTTCTGTGGTAAGGCTTGGGTTGAGGAAGTCTACAGACAGTTAGGTGGCAATGTTAAGATCGAGTTTAAAGTAAACGACGGTGATGAAGTTGAGCCAAACCAGGAACTTTTTGAAGTTTCAGGCAATGCCCGTGTTATGTTAACTGCAGAGCGTACCACCTTAAACTTCGTTCAGACTTTATCTGGTGTTGCAACAGCCGCTAATGCCTATGTAAAAGCTATGGCCGGAACCTCTTGCCGCCTTTTAGACACTCGCAAAACCATTCCTTGCTTACGTACCGCTTTAAAATATGCCGTAACATGTGGTGGTGGTCATAATCACCGTATGGGTCTTTTTGATATGTATTTAATCAAAGAAAACCATATTATTGCTTGTGGTGGTATTAAACAGGCTGTTGAAAAAGCACGTATCTTAAAGCCAAATACTAAAGTTGAGATTGAAGTTGAAACCTTAGAAGAACTGCAAAAGGCTATTGATGCTGGCGCAGACATCATCATGCTTGACAACTTTGACTATCAGATGATGCTCGATGCTGTAAAGATTACCGATCACAGAGCAAAGCTTGAAATCTCCGGTAACGTAAACCTTGAGACCATTGGTCGCTTTGCTGCAACCGGCGTTGATTTCATTTCTGTAGGCGCATTAACCAAACATGTTCGCGCTATGGACTTATCTATGCGCTTTGTTGGCTCTAAATAAGATTTAAAAATTAAAAATGCCTTAAGAAATTTATTCTTAAGGCATTTTTTTACCCAAAAAGTGCGTTTCTAGATAATTAAGCGCACTTTTTTGTTTACATAATTTATTTTTACAAAAAATAACCATCTGATTCTTCAATCTAATTTTGTTTATTACGCTATTGCCAAAGCTTTTATTTTATCGTATACTAGATACGTATTAATTATTATCTATCGGTATCTTCCTATGGCTGTTATAAACTGGACTTTCATGGTGCGTCAACCTAGATAACTAAATTGACGCACTTTTTGGGTTTTTTAATTAAACTCAACACTTACGCGTGGCATTATATGGCAAATTAGCTCATACGGAATAGTACCACAACGTCTGGCGATAACCTCAACTGGAAGTCCCTTACCCCACAAGATAACCTCATCGCCAATCTTATCTTGAGAATCTGGTCCTAAATCTACAAACAACATATCCATACAGACATGTCCTGCAGTTGGCACCATACGTCCGTTAATTAAAACAGGAGTTCCATTTGGAGCTGTACGAGGATAACCATCGCCATAGCCTGTAGCAACAATACCCAAAACAGTGTCACAAGGAGCAACCCAAGCTGCACCATAGCCAACCTTATCGCCTTTTTTAATATGATGTTTGGCAATAAGTGCGCTCTTTAACGTCATTACAGCTTTAAGTCCTAAATCTGTACCAACACAATCATCAAATGGAGAGATGCCATACATAATAATGCCAGGACGAACCCATTGAGTGTGAGATTGTGGCCAACGATAAATACCTGCAGAATTTCCTAAAGATAAATCACCATCAAAATATTTAGCAATATCAAAGAAATTCTTAATTTCCTGCTTGTTATACTCATCTTCAGCTGGAGTATCTGCAACACTTAAATGAGAGATAAGACCTAAAGGCTTGCGCACTTTATCACAGCGCTCAAGTCTCTCTTTAATCTTTAAAATCTCATCTTTACGACAAGATCCTAAACGATGCATACCAATATCAATTTTGACCCATACATGTATAGGCTTTTCAATATTGGCTCTTTCAATGGCCTCAACTTGCTCTAAATCATGAACAGCTGTGTATAAATCATAACGAGAGATTAACTCAACATCAGAGTCATTATAAAAACCTTCAAGTAATACTATAGGTTTACTAATTCCCTGATTGCGTAAACTCATTGCCTCACCGATACGAGATACCGCAAAAGCATCTGCTTCTTCAGATAAAGCATTCGCTACAGGATATAATCCATGACCATAAGCATTAGCTTTAACTACAGCAATGATCTTTGATTGTGGAACTTTTTTTCTTATTACTCTGACGTTGTCAATGAGCGCCTGCGTATCGATATAAGCGGTAACGGCTTTCATTTAATATCCTTTAAGACCCATGCATACTGCATAACTGGGATTTGTATTATGCTTATTTTTTTGCTTATAAATCAAAAGGAAATTTAATTTCCTAATAAAAAGCTTTAAAAAGAAAACCTTTAAAACTAAAAGCTATAGTATACAGTATATAACTACCTACTAAAACAAAAATAAAGCCAGCTATTTTCTATAAAAGATCGTTTATAAATGACTTTTTATAGTAAAAAAGAAAATTTTTTTCTATAAGTTATTTCTATATGATCTTAGTGATCATACATGTCTTGAGGTTCAGCTTTATCATAAAACGCAGTGTAGGCACCTTGGAACTGTAAATCAATATCTCCTGTAGCACCATTACGGTTTTTACTGACAATAAGTTTAGCCTCACTATCATCAACATCATTGGCACTGTGATCTTTATAAACAGATTCACGATGTAAAAATAAAATTAAATCCGCATCTTGCTCCAAAGATCCTGATTCACGTAAATCTGAGTTCATCGGTCTATGATCTTTACGTCCTTCAACCTCACGGTTTAACTGAGATAAAGCAATTACCGGAACATTTAATTCCTTTGCCAACATCTTAAGAGATCTGGAAATCTCGCCTACCTCAAGTGAACGGTTTTCAGCTTTAGTTTGTCCCTTCATAAGCTGAATATAGTCAACCATGATAACTGACAGACCTCCATTATCAGAGGCAATCTTGCGGGCACGTGATCTAAGCTCTAAAGGAGTTAAATCACCAGAATCATCAATATAAAGTTTATTTTTACGAGTCTCACCGTCACGATCTGCAAGTAAAACAACCTTTCTTACAATGTCATGCCATTGAGCTGGGGATACTTGTCCTAAACTTAAATCCTTCATTGGCACACGACCAAAGGTCGAGAGCATACGTAAAGCGATTTGCTCTGAAGGCATTTCTAATGAAAACACTAAAGCCGGTTTATGGTTATCTGGGTTCATGGCAATATTTTCAACAATATTCATTGCAAAAGAAGTTTTACCAATACCAGGACGAGCGGCAATAATATTTAAAGAACCACCTTGAAGCCCTGAGGTTAAATTATCAAGGCCACTAAATCCTGTGGAAATTCCTCTCATTTTGGAACCTTGAGCCATATCAGCTTTAATCTTGTTGATTAAAGCTAAGGCCACATCAGTCATGGTTCTTGGACCATTATCTGTATGAGAGTTCTTTTCCGATAAAGTGAAAATCAAACCTTGAGCTTCATCATAAAGCTCATCGACTTTTCTGCCCTCAGGAGAGTAACCTAAAGACTCAATATGCTCAGCTACAGAAATTAACTGACGACGCCTTGAAGTATCTCTGATAATACGAGCGTATTCTGTAATGGCAGAACTTGGACCTACATCATCGGTAAGAGAGGCAACATAACTTTTACCTCCAGCCTTATCCAATAAGCCTGAAATCTCTAAATCAGCACATATAACCGTAGGATCAAAATCATCACTAATTGCAGCTCTGTGCAAAATAGCTTCATAAATAATACGATTTCGCTCTGAGAAAAAATCCTCTTTAGGAATAGCTCCAAATTCCTCTGAAATGCGTGGAAACAAAGAACCGTCTAAAAGAAGAGCTCCTAAAAAATGCCTCTCTGCATCTAAATTTTTAGGAACCTGTCTTAAAGAACTATTACCTTGATTACTATAACCTTGATCTTGATAAGCTCTGCGCTCGGCCATGTTTCCCTACCTCTTAGTTGAGGTAGTATTTTAACAGCTATAGCGCATGAATACATCTATGAATGTTTTTGTAAAAATATAAACTAAAACACCAAAAAACGTAATTTAAAATTTACAAACGTACTTTAGAATTTATTTAATAATAACAAGAAATACTAAATTGCCTGCACTTTGCATAGTAGGTACATCCATAATAAAAAAAATAATTAAAAATTTTTAAATTTCAATCAATTAAGTGGTGTTTATAGTAATATAATGTAGGTATTATATAGTTGTACCTACATAAGTATTTTGTTATGAGTAATATTGCGCCACTACCTACAGTTTATTGCTGTAAATCAAAGAATAAAACCTATATCAGGACCTATAAGAATTCTCGTGTGAAAGGTAAAAGCTACCCCGTTAAAACCAATATTAGAAATATCGCGGAAATTGCCAATGGAGATGGAATAGGCAAACTCATTTTCAGAGAGGACTTCTTAAAAGAGCACCCTTTGTTTATTGACAGACCTGTTGTCAGAGTCTTTGATGATAAGTCATGTAAATATGTATTTAAATTTGCTGATCTTAATGAGGTGCAAGTAGCAGAATTTAGTGAAAAGCAGAAAATATCAGGTGTTAAATCTGTAGGGCTTTATTACGTATGCAAGGAGCTGCTAAATTCAGATCCTCTTTTAAAAACGTTGAAGTCGGTATTTGCCAAATCCTGGGACAAGCTTTTATCTTTAGGTATGTTTTGTGCTGATACAGGAGACTTCAGAGCAGACCACTATTCACGTTATGCTCAAGAGCATAAACTTCCTTGTAAAGAGAGGTTAACCTCAAGTCAGATAACCAGAGTGTTCCAAAGCATTACAGAAACTGATGTATTTAACTTTTTCTCTGAATACACTACTTGTCTTTATGAAAGTAGCACTTTATCACGTCGTAGATTCTGGGCGTTGGATTCTACATCTATCTCAACTTATTCAGGCTTTCTGGATGCTAAATACGGCCACTCCAAGCAAGGTGAGGATTTACCTCAGATTAATGTCTTAATGCTGACTGATGAAAAGAGTCATAGACCATTATTCTATGAAAAGTTTAATGGCTCCATACCTGATGTATCTACAGTAGTATCTGCTTTTAACACTCTACTCCATATGAAAACCAAATCATTTGTGGCAGTGATGGATAGAGGCTACTACAGACTGTCCAATCTAAATGAGATTTTAAATACAGGCTTTCACTTTGTAGTTTGTGTTCCTTTTGGAAAAGTTATTGAATTTGATGATGTAATTGAAAATGCGCAGAGAGCTTTTATCTGTGGCAACTGTTATGACAGTACCATTGCTAAGAATGTTTACACAGAGATGCTCTCTACTGAAATAAAAGATGCCAAGACCAAGAAAAAACATAAACTTAACTTCTATGTTCATGTATTCCACTCTCCTGAAAACGCTGGTGCACAAACAGAGTTGCTCTTAAAACGCCGTGCTGATGTACTTAAGATGTTAAATAAAGGAGTAGCGCTAGATGGAACCAATCAAGATTTTGCCAAAGAGTTCATAATAGCCAATGATGATAAGACCTATTCATTCAATAATGCTGCTTTCCAGAAGGCCAATAATCATGCCGGTATATTTGTCCTGCTTTCAGATACTATATCTGAGGGAAAAACTGCATATCTGGCATATAAAGCCAGAGAAAGTGTTGAAGACTGCTTTAAAGACTTAAAAGTCAAAATGAACTGCAATCAGTTTGGCGTGTCAACAGAGCAGTCCCTTACCGGAAAATGCTTTGTTGAATTTATTGCCTTTACAATAAGAATGCTAATGCAATACAAACTTCAGTACCTTAAAAATAAAGGAAATAACGTTCCGCATAATTCCTTTAAGAGGGTTCTTGATGAACTTAATGGTATTCAGGAAATTGAATTCACTTCAGGATATATTGCAGTAAAACCAGTGTCCAAAGTGCAGCAGGATTGTCTGAGTATGTTTAGAGTCAATACACCTTCAGACAGGTATGACAATAATCTAGCTTTTTCCAACTATTTAAAGAAAGCTTTAAAGCCTCACTAGATGAAGAAATATAGAAACAATGATTCTGTAGGTACAACTAAATGCAAAGTGCAGGGAATAAAAGAATGTACTGGGATTTTTGGGATATTTTGGAAATAGAAAGAATGGCGCACCAGAAGGGATTCGAACCCCTGACCGATCGGTTCGTAGCCGATTACTCTATCCAGCTGAGCTACTGGTGCGTGATGAAGAAAAAAAGAAATGGCGCACCAGAAGGGATTCGAACCCCTGACCGATCGGTTCGTAGCCGATTACTCTATCCAGCTGAGCTACTGGTGCGTGATGAAGAAAAAAAGGAAATGGCGCACCAGAAGGGATTCGAACCCCTGACCGATCGGTTCGTAGCCGATTACTCTATCCAGCTGAGCTACTGGTGCGTACATCTTTTTTCTTACGGCGCAAAATTCT
The DNA here is from genome assembly GCA_905186145.1 of uncultured Succinivibrio sp. Taxonomy (GTDB): domain Bacteria; phylum Pseudomonadota; class Gammaproteobacteria; order Enterobacterales; family Succinivibrionaceae; genus Succinivibrio. The sequence goes on along the minus strand of LR994470.1, from coordinate 1,942,555 downwards.
AACACAATCCAGAAATAACGCAAGGATTTTTTCTGGCGGATAGAGAGGGATTCGAACCCTCGATACAAGCTTTATACTCGTATGCTCCCTTAGCAGGGGAGTACCTTCAGCCTCTCGGTCATCTATCCGTTAATAATTTTGAGCGTGCTTATTATCTGCTTTAGAGATACCCTTGTCAAGTTTTATTTTCAGATTTTTGTTTATTTTCTGAAAAAGTATCAGCCTCAAGCCCCTTACGCGCTACATTTAACGTTTTAGGGGCTTCTATACCTAATCGTACAAGGCCTTGATTACTCTTTATGACCTTAACAGTAATATCCCGTCCGATCCGCACTTCTTCGCCGGGTTTTAGGGATATTACTAGCATCTTAAAGCTTACCTTTTACTAAAGCTAAAGCAGAATCAAATGCAGCTTTAACACCTTCTGGGTTATTGCCGCCAGCCTGTGCTAAATCAGGACGTCCGCCGCCTTTACCACCAACCATAGGGGCAATCTCGCGGATAACATCACCAGCCTTAATCTTAGAAACAAGATCAGAGCTTACAGCACAAATAAGGCCAACCTTATCACCTTCTACACAAGATAAAACGATAACGCAGCTTTGGGCACGATTTCTTAAATCGTCAGCTGCAATACGTAAATCCTTAGAAGAGCAATCCTCTAAAGCACCGCAGATGAACTTAGAATCGCCTAAAGAGCTGGCTTTGGCTAATAAGTCTCTGCACTGATAAGAGATAATCTTAGATTGAAGCTGTTCATTGCGCTTTTCAAGATCTTTACCATGAGCTAAAAGCTGCTCAGTGCGCTCAGTTAAATCAACACCAGCGCCAGTCTTCATGAGCTTGGAGGTCTTAGCTACCATGCGGACCATGTGCTCTACCCAATCAATTGCAGCCTTACCAACTAAAGCTTCAATACGACGGATACCTGCGGCAATACTTTCATCAGAAACAATTAAGAAAGTGCCTAAATCACCACTTGATGAGGCATGGGTACCACCACATAATTCCTTGGAAAAATCACCAATAGAAACTACGCGAACCTCGTTTTCATACTTCTCATCAAATAAAGCAATAGCACCAGACTTCTTAGCAGAGTCTAAATCCATAAGGTCAGTCTTAACCTTATAATTTGCACGAATTGCATCATTTACTAAAGATACAACCTGCTGACGCTCAGCTAAAGTCAGAGGATTTGAGTGAGAATAGTCAAAACGCAGACGATCAGGGGCTACATAAGAACCCTTCTGAGCAACCTCATCTCCTAAAACCTGACGCAAAGCTGCGTCTAAGAGGTGAGTTGCGGTATGGTGAGCGGCAATAGCGCGACGATTTTCAGCATCAACAATAGCGTTAACCTTATCACCTGGCTTAAATTCGCCTAACTCTACACGACCGATATGAATAGTGGCTTTAGCAACGTGTTTGGTATCCTCAACAATAAATACATTATTGCCAAAACGGATAACTCCCTTATCGCCTACCTGGCCACCCATCTCACCGTAGAAAGGAGTCTTATCTAAAACTAAAATTACACGCTCATCAGTTGATGCAGACTCAACATCTTCACCATCTTTGATAACATGAGTAACAGTAGCCTCAGACTCTAAAGCATCATAACCTGTAAACTCAGTGTTTTCGGTAATCTTAAGCTGCTTATTGTAGTCAACACCGAAATTAGAGGCAGACTTAGCACGAGCTTTCTGCTCGCTCATGCACTTATCAAAGCCATCCATATCAACTACATAACCACGATCACGAACAACGTCACCAGTCAAATCTGCAGGGAAGCCATAAGTATCATAGAGCTTAAAGGCAACATCACCTGGAACTGTGCGGCTATCACCTAATTTTACTAACTCGTTTTCAAGTAAAGCCAAACCGCGATCCAAGGTCTTTAAGAACTGCTCTTCTTCTTTCTTTAAAGTACGCTTGATTAAATCTTGCTGCTCGATAAGTTCAGGATATGCCTTACCCATAAGAGCAACTAAAGTATCAACTAACTTATAGAAGAATACGTCCTTGGCACCTAATAAACGGCCATGACGAACAGCTCTTCTGATAATACGGCGTAAAACATAACCACGACCTTCATTAGAAGGCAAAACACCATCTGCAATTAAGAAAGAGCAAGAACGGATGTGGTCAGAAATTACACGTAAAGACTTAGAGGTTAAGTCAGTAACACCTAAAACCTCAGCTGAAGCCTTCTCTAAAGACTTAAACAGATCGATATCATAGTTTGAGTGAACGCCTTGTAAAACTGCAGCAATACGCTCAAGACCTAAACCGTTATCAATCATAGGTTTAGCTAATTTTTCAAAGGTACCATCGATCTTACGGTTGTACTGCATGAAAACGATGTTCCAAATTTCAATGAAACGATCGCCATCTTCATCAGGAGATCCTGGAGGGCCGCCTTGGACATCCTCACCATGATCGTAGAAAACCTCAGAGCATGGACCGCAAGGACCAGTATCTCCCATCTGCCAGAAGTTATCGGAGTTAAATGCACCGCCCTTATTGTCGCCAATGCGAACAATCTTCTCTGCAGGAAGACCAATAAGATCGTGCCAAATGTTATAAGCTTCATCATCCTTATCGTACACAGTAACCATTAAGGATTCTTTTGGAAGCTTAAATACTTCAGTTAAAAGCTCCCAGGCATAGCTGATAGCTTCTTTCTTAAAATAATCACCAAAACTGAAATTGCCCAGCATTTCAAAGAAAGTGTGGTGACGAGCGGTATAGCCTACATTGTCCAGATCGTTTTGTTTACCACCGGCGCGAACACATTTTTGTGCAGTAGTAGCGCGAAGATACTCTCTCTTCTCTTTGCCTAAGTAGATATCCTTAAACTGGTTCATGCCTGCATTTGTAAATAACAAAGTAGCATCATTGTAAGGAACTAACGAACTTGAACGCACCACCTTATGGCCGTGCTCTTTGAAAAAGTTCAGATACGCATCGCGGATCTGATCGGTTGTCATATACATAAGTGCAATTTCCAAAAAATAGGAAGCTTTTAGATTTGAACAAAATTATATACACCGCAAAGTTACATATGAAAAACATAGCAACTTAAAAAAAGCTTTTAAAATATCTTTTGGTGTGTAAATTTCATATTGTCTGCTATTTTATAACAAAAAAGGTATCTAGCCACAATTTATAAGCCAATTAGTCCTAAGCTATAAACTTTATATAAACTTTTATAACAATTCATAAGCTGTAAATTGGTCGGTAATTAACACATTAGCATAACCACCTGCTAGCGCAGCTTTAATAGCTCTAAGCTTAGACTCACCACCTGCTACCAATATACGAGTATCCTTTTGCTTTAAAATTTCCAGCTGAATACTGTTAGTTCTAGCATCTAATGTAGCATCACAAATTTGGCCCTTATCATCAATAAGACGCGAACAAATATCACCAGCTGCAACCTTAGCCAAAGCTCTTTTATCTCTTGGAGAAAAAAATCCTAATTTATATAAAAGAGCATTTTCACCGGCAGCACCTACTGTAAATAAAGCGATATTAGTTTTCTCACCCATTTTTACAATATTAGAGATGAAAGGATCTTTTAGAACAATAAGTTTTGTTGATAAATCAGAAAATAGTGTTGGCAGTGGTAAGTAATATCCCTGACCATTAAACTTTCTTGAAAAAATATCTACTATCTCTTTGGCGTATGTCTGAATTTCTGTATTAGGCACCCCACCTTTTAACTGTACGATGCTAACTCCTCTTAGCATTCTTGGAGTTAAAAGTTTAGCAATAGTATAAAGAGTTCTACCCCAACAAACACCAATACTGTCACCATCTGAAACAGTTTCATTTAAATAAGAAGCTGCTTTTGAACAAATTGCAGTCAAAATTTCATTAGAATTATTTAAAGGTGCATACGCTACTATAGCTTTTTTTAATCCATATTTTTTTTCAAGCTCAAATTCATTGCTTTGCTGTCTTTCAAAAGGATTAACAATTTTTATTTGAACTATATTTTTTTCTTTACAGTAATTGATCATGCGCGAGACGGTAGGTCGCGAAATATTTAAATGCTTAGAAATTTGATCTTGAGTGTAATTGGACTCATAGTAAAGTTTAGCGACATCAATGCAGGTTTTAATTCTATCTTTTTCCATTTTTACATATTACATTTGTTCAATAATACACTAGTAATAATAAGCCAAATATCAAATATAGATAGCTTATCTCAGCAAAATTTGACCAAAATATCCTAAAAATAATGAAAATTTGTAAAGAAATGACTTATGTAGAGAGGATAGAATTATGGGGCTGTATTTAGCCCCATAATTTCATTTAATTAAGAATTAGCCTCTAAGAAGGCCTGAACCTCAGAAGGTTCTGGATAAGATTTTTGAGTGCCGCGCTTTGTTACAGATAAAGCTGCAAAAGCAGAACCTACCTTCATAGAATGAACAATATCTAAAGTCTTAACATAGCTATCAGAGAAACTTCCAATAAAAGCATCACCAGCTCCTGTGGTATCAATCGCTTTTACCTTAAAGCATGGAACTTTAGTAACTCCTTGTGCATTTACAAGCATTGAGCCACGAGATCCCATAGTTACAATAACGTTTTTAATACCAGCTTTAATAAGGAAGTTAGCAGCCTCTAATACCTGCTCATCATTATCAACTGGCATCTTAGTTAAAGTTGCAAGCTCAGATTCGTTTGGTACAAAGAATTCACAATCTTTAATCTTATCTAAATCCAAATTAGGATCAGCTGGAGCTGGATTTAATAAAACACTAATTCCATGTTTTTTACCAAAAGCGATTGCGTAGTAAACAGTCTCAAGAGAAATCTCTAACTGTAAAACAATCAACTTACACTCTTTTAACTTATCTGCAGCTTTATCAATATCACAAGGCTTTAACTCTTTGTTTGCACCTTTAATAATAAGGATAGAGTTTTGTGAATTCTTATCTACAAAGATAGGGGCCACACCTGAACTCATACCATCAACCATTTCACAGCAAGAGGTGTCTATACCAAAGTTATTTAAATTCTCAATGGTATTTTTACCAAAAAGGTCGGAGCCCACCTTGGTAAGCATCATAACATCAGCGCCACACTTAGCTGCTGCAACGGCCTGATTTGCACCTTTACCACCGCAACCTAAGGAAAAATCAGGAGCTTCTATGGTCTCACCTGGATTTGGCATTCTGTCAATATAAGAGATGAGATCAACCATATTTGAGCCAATAACTGCAATTTTCATAAAAATCTCCTAATCCTTAAGTCCAGTCTTTACATGGAAATGTTTGTTTTCTCCGCTCTTTAAATAAATTAAAGTTCCAGCTCTTTTAGCAGCATTAAAACCTTCTGGGCGGCAAGTTGCAGGCAATACGAATGCCGCAACTTTTAAGTCTGGATTGTGCATAATCCATCTTGTTGCGCATGGAAAATCTGAGGTCTTATACTCTGTAAAGCAAACGGTGCCATCTTCACCTGCCATTTCAAAATGAGCATCCTCAGCGTATTTATTAACCCCATCTGCCATAAATACGATCTCAGGGTCATACATTGAAGGCTCATTTAATTCAGATAAAGTTTTACCTTCTTTTTGTATCTCTTTTAATTCCTCGTTATAAGCAAGCCATTTCTCTGTTGGATGAACATGGGAAGGAATAGACTCACGTAATTTAAAGGCACAATCTGGGATATTGGAGCTAATCTTGGCGTTATCAAGATAGGCATAATTCATGTGGCACATATACTGTAATGGCATATCAGATGCAGTTAAGTTAGTAACATCCATGTCAATATCAATATAAGTTGAATTTCTCTTTAAGGTAACGCTTGGTATTGCCACATAATGGAAACCAAAACCTTGGCAATAATTGCATTTAGAAACAACCTTAATGCTATCTTCTAATACCTCAAGATAAACCTCGTTGATATCCATAACCGAAAACTCACCGTGCATCTGATGGGTATCATCTGGAGCTGGACAACCATTTGCTAAAAGTCCTGAATGGAAGGCAAAGCAGCCATAAGTATCGATGATAGTCTTAGCTTTTCTTGGCATATCAAAGATATTGTGAAGTCTTAATGATTTGTTATTAAAAGATAAATCCCAAATAATCTGGCCCATAAAAGGCAGAACTTCAACATAACCTTTTGCATTTTTAATCTTCAAAGATTCAATACCTGAAGCATATTTTTTAATTTCAACGCTTAAATCTTTGGTAGTAACAATTTCTTTGATGGATTCTTCAAAATCTCTTTTATAAAGTTTTACGATAGCCATTTTATTAAATCCTCAAATTAGTTCTCACGTTTGATTTTTGCTAAGAAGAACAGTGCAATAACTGCGAAACATACAGCGTTAACTAAGAATGAAAGCTGTAAAGAACCTATGGAATCAGAAACTAAACCCTGAATAGCTGGAACTACAGCAGCACCAACAATTGCCATTACACAAATTGCACCAGCAGTTTCTTTGTACTTAGCATCAGCTTCTTTTAAGGTTTCAGAGTAGATAGTTGCCCAACCAGGGCCCATCATTAAGGAGATAGCAACAGCAGCATAAACAGCTGAGAAATTAGGAGCTAAAGCGGTGTAAAGTACTAAAGCAATACCAATTAAAGCGAATACAACCATTACCTTGTTGACTGCGAACTTGGTAAATAAGACATTGGCAACAAACTTTCCTACGAAGAAGCAGATAAAGCTGAAAACCATGAAGTCAGAGGCATTTCTTTCGTTTATAGAATCATCAAGATTTAAAGCTAAACGAATAGTGAAAGACCAAACTGCAACTTGCATACCGACATATAAGAACTCGGTGAAAATACCTGCCATGAAACGACGGTTGGTTAAAAGATAAGAAATGGTTTCACCAAAACTTGGTTTTTCAACAGTTTCATCTCTCTTAACTTTGCAACGAGGCATCTTGGTTAATAAGACAATGACAAATACAACAACTAAGATACCGATAATTACCTTGTAAGGCTCTAAGGTATATTGCAAAGCTTCAAGCTTAAACTGGTGTAAAGCGTCAGCAGAGAGATTGGCAATTTGATTCTTTAAGCTTTCACCCTCTTGGAAAATTAAATATTTACCTAATAAAACACCAGTAATAGCGCCTATAGGATAGAAAGTTTGAGAAATATTGAGACGTAAGGTAGCCTTATCTTTAGGTCCTAACATAGTTGAGTAGGTATTGCAGGAGGTCTCAAGGAAACCTAAACCAATAGCAATTCCAAACACAGCAAAAAGGAACATAGTATAAGTAGCCATGCCTGAGGCTGGAATGAATAAAGTGCAACCTATAATGTAAAAGCCCAAACCAATTAAGATACCAGTCTTATAAGTAGTTCTAGCAATAATTTGGGCAGCAGGAATGGAGATTAAGAAATAACCACCATAAAAAGCACTTTGCACTAAAGCTGTAGCGAAATCACTTAAAGTGAAAACATTCTTAAACTGTGCAATCAAAATATCGTTCAAGCTTGCAGCACACCCCCATAATGGGAACATGCAAGAAATTAAGATATATTGAAACCACGGTGTTTTATTCAAATAGCCATCAGGCTGTTCTATCCACTTCTTATTGTCTGTCATGATTATTATCCTTTTGTTATTATTGATATTTTTAAATATTAACCTTTAACAATGCTGACACCGTTACTTGTACCAATACGAGTAGCACCAGCTGCAATCATGGCTTTAGCATCTTCTAAAGTTCTAACACCTCCTGAGGCCTTAACACCCATATCAGGGCCTACAGTCTTTCTCATAAGCTCAACTGCATGTACAGTGGCACCACCAGTTGAAAAACCTGTAGAAGTCTTAACAAAAGTAGCGCCAGCTTCTTTTGCTAACTTGCACGCAGTTTCAATTTCTTCATCAGTTAAAAGGCAAGACTCGATAATTACCTTGGTAACAATACCTTTACCTGCTGCATCAACAACGGCTTTAATATCGTTACGAACATAATCAAGCTCGCCATCTTTAAGTTTGCCAACAGCAATAACCATATCGACCTCATCGGCACCATTGGCAACAGCATCCGAAGTCTCAAAGGCTTTAGTCTTAGTAGTATGAACACCATGAGGGAAACCAATAACAGTACAAACCTTTACATCAGTGTCTTTTAAAGCTTCAGCACATTTCTTAACCCAAATTGGACTTACACAAACAGACATGAAGTTGTATTCACGAGCCTCAGCAATAATTTTGTCTAAATCAGCCTCAACAGCATTCTGTTTTAAGATGGTGTGATCGATGTATTTATTTAATTCCATTTGAATAATCTCCAAGAAAATGTAACTTTGATGGTGTGTAGTTTAGAGAAACACACTTCCTAAAATTTCAGATCGATCACATTTTTTAATAAGCTATATTTACATTTGTTCATGTATGATTTTTTTATTTCATAAAACTCCGCCAAAAAACCCCTTTTTTAACTTTTTTTCTATATATCTTTATGAAATATTTAATTTTTTTATTTTTGTAAAAATACTTGTGAACGTTATTTCACAAAATATTAAAATCATTTAAATATAAATCTTTTAAAATCAATAAATTAAAAAATATTTAGTTACAAAATCGCAAATATATGAGTTTTTTATTATTTTCAGAGAAGCTGCTTGAATAAAAATATATGCCAAATATTTTTACAAAAGTTATTTTTTGAATTTTATATATTTTCAAGAAGAGTATTTACTAAAAAAATAACTGTATAAAATATAAAGAAATATATTTATATACAGTTACCAAATAATAAATATTAAAAAAATTTAAGGGGGGTGGTTAATCTAAAAACTTACTTTTCACAATCTCTAAAGCTTTATAACAAATGCCCGCAGAAAAGCCTCTTCTGTATAAAAAAGATAAAATCTTATTACGCTCATTAGGCGTTTTTGGAAAATCTTTTATCTTTCTATCTAGAAGTTCACACGCCAAAGATAGCCAATCTACATCTTCTATAAGATCTTTTACCACATCATCATTGATACGACGTTTTCTTGATTCCATAAATAATCTTGTAGGTCCGTAATGGCAACTTTGCATATGATTTATAAGCATCTGTGCGCAACGACTATCACTTACATAGTTATACTCATCGCATGTTTTTAATACTTGCAAAGACACATCATAAGTAAATTTTGCTTTTAATTTAGACAAAAGCTCAAAACGCGAATATTCGCGGGCGCTTAACAGCCTTAAAGCATAATTAAGCGCCCGTTTATAATCGTTGTTTAGATCTTTAGAAGAGTCAGTCACTTTTACAGATCGTCAGGAATTGGGGTTACCAAATCTTCTTCATTAAAGTCCTCAGCAGGAGGCATATCTAAAGGAACATTTTCACTGACACCTAACTCAGCTGTTTGCTCATAGTCGGTGTTTTGCTTATAAAATGCCCTAATTTTCTGCTCAAGCTCTTGAGCAATTTCTGGGTGTTCATCTAAATAACGCATTGCGTTAGTCTTACCTTGACCAATCTTATTGCCATTATAAGCAAACCAAGCACCGCTCTTGTTTACAAGTTTAGCGCCAACACCTAAGTCGATAAGCTCACCATTTTTAGCAATGCCGTAGTTAAATAAGAATTGGAAGTTGGCAACCTTAAATGGAGGAGCTACCTTGTTTTTAACAACCTTTACCTTAACCTCATTGCCGATAATTTCATCTTTATCCTTAATAGGAGAGCCTTTTCTAATATCAAGGCGCACAGATGCATAATACTTAAGAGCATTACCGCCTGTAGTAGTTTCAGGGTTACCAAACATAACACCAATCTTCATACGTAACTGGTTAATAAATACAACCATACAATTGGCTTGTTTGATTACGCCTGTAAGTTTACGCAATGCCTGAGACATTAAACGAGCTTGAAGTCCTACATGGTTATCTCCCATGTCACCTTCAATTTCAGCCTTTGGCACTAAAGCAGCTACAGAATCGATAACAACAAGATCAACACCACCTGAACGAACTAAGGTCTCACAAATATCTAAAGCCTGTTCACCGGTATCTGGTTGGGAGATAAATACATCTTCAATCTGTACACCCAATTTACGAGCGTACATAGGATCTAAAGCATGCTCAGCATCGATAAAGGCACAAACTTTACCAGCCTTTTGAGCCTGAGCCATAAGTTCCAATGTTAAGGTAGTTTTACCTGAAGATTCAGGACCATAAATTTCAATAATACGGCCCATTGGCAAACCGCCAATACCTAAAGCTAAATCCAATGTAAGAGAACCTGTTGGAATAGCTTCGATATCAACTATCTCGTTTTGGCCAAAACGCATAATAGCGCCTTTACCAAACTGGCGCTCGATTTGCTCCATAGCAGCCTCTAAAGCTTTTTGCTTTTTAGGATCTTTTGCTAAATTTGCAGCCAGGCTTGAAACACCTGAAGCAGCTTTGGCTGATTTAGTTGCCATAGTTATCTCCAAAAATATAATTTATATATGAATATATTATATACTAGTTTATACAATTGTCAAATTAACAAAATATAATATTATTTTTCAGGTTAATCCCTGTTTTTAATACTTTATAAACACATACTCAATTATAATAACAAAGAATAAACTGCATATAAAAAAAGCGCTTTAACTGCTAATTTAAATTATAAATTCAGAAGATTTTTCCCATGCCTAATTTACCATCACTTGCAGAAGCCACACCTATGATGCGGCAATACCTTGAAATTAAACAAAATTATCCTGATACCTTAGTCTTCTATAGACTTGGTGACTTCTACGAGCTTTTTTACGATGATGCAAAAAAAATCGTCTCTCTTTTGGATTTAACTTTAACTCACAGAGGAACAAATAACGGTGAACCAATTCCTATGGCGGGAGTTCCCTTCCATGCTGTTGATGGTTATATCGCAAGACTTATAAAGGTTGGACAATCTGTAGTCATTTGTGAGCAAATAGGAGATCCTTCCAAAAAAGGCCCAATGACACGCAAAATAAGTCGCATCATTACCCCAGGCACTGTAACTGATGAAGGTATTGCTCCTGAAAAACAAGATAATTTAGTTGCATCTGTATACAAGGGACACCATTACTATGGCTTTTCTTATTTAAGTTTAGGCTCAGGCCGCTTTAAAACTGGTGTTTGTGCTTCAGAAAAAGAGCTACAAATTTTTCTGCAAAAAGTATCTCCAGCAGAGCTTATTTATCCTGAAAAATTTAAAGAAACAGACCTTTTTAATAATATTCTTTCTATAAAAAGTCTCCCTGCTTGGAACTTTGATTTTGAAAGTTCCTATAAGGCTTTATGCAAGCAATTTTCGACAGAAAGCCTTTTTGGGTATGATATTGAAAATCTTGAAGAAGCTATTTGTGCCTCTGGTGCTTTACTTACATATGTAAAAAGTACCCAAAACGTACCTTTACATCACATAAGATCTATAAGTAAAGATGAAGCCTCTGATAACGTTATTTTAGATGGCACTGCGCAAAGAAATTTAGAGATTTTAAAAAACCTAAGTGGTGGCAGTAATGGTTGTCTATTAAAAGCAATTGATAATACCTCTACAAGTATGGGAGAGAGATTATTAAGATCATCTCTCATAAATCCTCTCAGAGATAACAATAAAATCAATAAACGACTTGATATTGTTGAAAGTTTAATAGACATTGATATAGATGAAGTCTCATCTATGTTGTCAACAATTGGTGATATTGAAAGAATTACTGCAAGAATTGGATTGGGATCTGCAAGACCAAAAGATCTTGCTTCTCTTAAAAATGCTTTAGAAACTGTTCCAAAACTTAAAAATTTATTAAAAAACTCAAATAAAGAGCATTTAATCTCGTTTGCAGATTTTTTAGATCCTTTATCTGATATTTATCAACTCTTAAAAAAAGCCATCAAAGAAGATCCATCAACTTTTTTACGTGATGGAGATGTTATTGCCAAAGGCTTTAATGAAAGACTTGATGAATTACGTTCTTTAATGCAAGGATCAGGCGAAATTCTTGCAAAAATTGAACAACGCGAAAAAGAGGCTACAGGTATTGCTACCTTAAAAGTTGGCTTTAATTCTGTTCACGGTTATTTTATTGAAGTTCCAAGATCTCAAGACAGTAAGGTTCCTCAAAACTATATTAGACGTCAGACTTTAAAAAATAATGAACGTTATATAACCTCAGAATTAAAAGAACTTGAAGAAAAAACGTTAAATGCAAAAGATGCAGCTTTAGCTTTAGAAAAAGAACTTTTTGAACAAGTTCTTAAAATACTTCAAGATAATATTCCAAAGCTTTCAAAACTATCTCACGCTCTTTCTTTGCTTGATATGTTAAAAAGCTTTGCCAAGGCCTCAAGTGAGCATGACTATGTAAGGCCTCAATTAGTATCAGAAAACATCATCGATATTGAAAATGGACGTCATCCTGTTATTGAAACGCTATCAGATAAGCCTTTCATTCCAAATTCAATAAACTTAAATAAAACCACGATGATGATTATTACTGGCCCAAATATGGGCGGTAAATCCACCTTTATGCGTCAGACTGCTTTAATATGCATTCTCGCTCGTTGCGGATCTTTTGTACCTGCATCTAAAGCTATTATTGGTGACATCGATCGTATCTTCACTCGTATTGGCGCTTCAGACGATCTTTCTTCTGGAAGATCAACTTTCATGGTCGAGATGGAAGAAGCTGCATCCATTTTAAATAATGCAACCCAAAAGAGTTTAGTTTTAATGGATGAGGTCGGACGCGGAACCTCCACCTATGAAGGACAAGCTTTAGCCAATTCAATTGCAAAATATTTAAGCGATAAAATTAAATGTTTTGCTTTATTTTCTACCCACTATCCACAAATTGCCAAACTTGAGCAATGCTCTAAAAATATTCGCAATATCTGTTTTAAAGCCGAAAAAAGTTACGGCAAAATTGTATTTTTATACAAAGCAGATGAAGGTTCACAAAACTATGCTTATGCAGTAGAGGTGGCTAAACTTGCGGGCATTCCTGATGCAATTACTCACAATGCCGCTTTAGAAATTGAAAAAGCAAAGAAAGGAGAATCTATAGAAGAGGTGAATTCTGCCTCTATCCAATATCCTGTACAAAATAGTGAAAATGACTTAGAGTTTCAAAAATTAAAGCGCCTAAAAGATGAACTTGCGGCGCTTAAAATTGATGAATTAACCCCTCTTATGGCTTTAAATTTACTTAATAGATTAAAAACCGAGGTTAATTAAAAATCATCATCAATCATAGACTTATCAAAGCCATATGATTCAAACAATCGTCTTAAACTCTTTAAGACTTCATTTTGAATTTGACGGACGCGCTCACGAGTTAAATTTATCTGAGCGCCGACGTCTTCTAACGTTAAAATCTCAGAGTCGTTAAGACCAAATCTTGATAACACCACCATCTTTTGCTTTTCTGGTAAATCTTCATACCATTTTCGCACAATGTTTATAAGCTCTCTTCTGTCTACATGAGCCGATGGGGACATGATCTTATTGTCAGGAATAATGTCTAAAAGAGAAACCTCTTTATCATCATCTGAACCTTTAACACTCAAATCAACTGGCATGGTTGAGTCTAAAAGAGACAACAGATTTCTTACATGCTCAGGATCTTTTCCTGAAGCCTTAGCAATATCCTTTATTGTGACAGGTTTGATGCTGTTGTTATCTTGAAGCTGACGCCTTAAACGTAACAGAGTATTTATCTCTTTAATTACGTGGACAGGCAATCTTACAAGACGAGACTGCGACATAATGGATTGTTCAATACTTTGTCTAATCCACCATGTAGCATATGTTGAGAATCTAAATCCACGGTCAGGATCGAATTTTTTAACTGCATGAATCAGGCCTAAATTACCCTCTTCAATTAAATCTAAAATAGGTAATCCGCGAGAACGATAATCTTTAGCTATTTTTACAACCAAACGCAGATTGGATGTAATCATCATGTCTATAGCTTTTTTATCACCACTTTTAGCCAAACGGCCTACAGTAGTTTCCTGCTCTGAGGACAAAAGCGGATAATGACGAATAGAATTAAAATAGCTAGATAACAGATCGCCACTTTCGCCGCGAGTCTTTTCTTTTTTTTCTCTCTCCCCGCCTTTTACCACTGCAGCGTCACTTGCATATGACGACTGCGTCTTCATATCATCAGCTGTAATCATGAGAATCCTTAGTTTGTTTTATTTAGGTAAATAATTTTCTGGGTTTACAGAATCACCTTTCTTTCTAATTTCAAAGTGGAGCTTAACCCGTTGTGAGTCAGTTGAGCCCATTTTGGCAATAACCTGACCTCTTTTAACTTTTTGACCTTCCTTAACTCCCAAGCTTTCATTGTGTGCATATGCTGAGAGATATTCATTTTTGTGATTGATAATAATTAAGTTGCCATAGCCACGTAATGCATTGCCTGCATAAACTACCTGACCATCAGCTGCCGCACAAACAGCCTGTCCACGATCACCTGCTATATCTATACCGTTATTTCCTTGTTCAGATGAGGAATAACGTTTAATAATTGATCCTTTTGCAGGCCACATCCAACTTATGCCTGCAACAGTACGGGTCTTACCAGAAACTACTTTTACAGGAGCGCTATATACTGAAGCTTGTACTCCACCTGCAACAGGTACCGAAGAAACACTTCCGCCTTGTACATATAATTTCTGTCCAACATATACGTTATAAGGGCGTTTTAAGTTATTAGCTGAAACAAGCTCATCTAAAGTAAGATTATGATTTCTTGCAATAGAACGAGCACTATCACCGGCTTTTACAACATATACAGAGGCTGTATCTTTAGGCTTTGCCACAGATTGGGAAGAATTAGCTCTTAAATTAAGACGCTGTCCTACTTCAATCTGATATGGCGCCTCGATTCCATTTAAACTTGCTAAGCTACGGAAATCTTGACCATAACGAAAAGCGATGGAATACAAAGTATCACCCTTAACCACAGTATAACTGTTTTCAGAACTTTTCTCTGCACCAAAAGACGAACTCTGAGAGGTCTGTTCTAAAGCAGTTTGCTGTTGATTATAAGGTTGAGAGTAAGTGACATCAGGAGCTACAAAAGACTGGCCTTGTCTTTGATTATTACTATAGCCTTGTGATGAACCTGAATACCTAGTAGCATCAACAACCAAAGGTGGCTGTGATGGTGGATTACTTTGACATCCTACTAAACATAAGCCTAAACAAATGGCATATAGCTTTTTCACAGTAATTTCCTTAAAACACTATCTTGTATGCAACATACAGTGCAATCAGAATAACACATGCCCAACCTAAACGGTCAACATAGCGTCTGATAACATGCTCCATTTTTTGACCGCCCCAGTGAATTAAAGCAGCCTCAAGATAAAAACGCATACCTCTGCCGACAAAAGAAACTAAGATGAAATATGCAATTCCTAAAAGCCCTGCAGTTCCCGTATTTGCAACACTTTCAGCAGCCATAAGACCTGCTGTTATGGCAATTACCTTATATGGAATTGGAGTAAATGCACCTATGAAAATCATTAAAATACCGTATTCATTGGTAAACCATAAGCGTACAGTATTCATAGCCTCACGATAATGGAACCAATCGATTAAATCAGCAATCCAAGGATCGTAGATAAAGTAGCCAAGATAATAGCCACAAAAAGCGCCACAAACAGAAGTAATAACTGTTAGAAAGGCATATTTCCATGCTCTATTTGGCATAGCCAAACACATAGGGCAGAGCATAACATCAGGCGGAATTGGCCAAAAAATTGATTCAATAAAACTGTTAATGCATAAAAACCAAGTAGCTTTAGGATGCTTGGCAAGCTTGATACAAACTTCGTATATATAAGAAAAAAAGTGCATATAATCAAAAAAATAACTATTTAACCAACAGTACTACCGCACTTACAGCAATACCCTCTTTACGGCCAGTAAAGCCTAATTTTTCGGTGGTGGTGGCCTTTACGCTAATATTATCTACACAAGTCTCTAAATCCTGTGCAATATTTTTTCTCATCATAAGCTCAAAAGGTGCCATCTTTGGAGCCTGAGCCATAATAGTAAGATCAGCATTACCAATGCTATAGCCATGTTCTTTAATTTTGACATAAACATCACGTAACAAAATACGACTATCAATATTTAAATATTTATCATCATTATCAGGATAAAAATGACCAATATCGCCTAAAGCCAAAGCGCCTAAGAGAGCATCACTTAAAGCATGTAAAACTACATCTCCATCTGAATGCGCAATAAGGCCTTGTTCATAAGGAACCTTAACACCACCTAAAACACAAGGGCCCTCACCGCCAAAACGATGAACATCAAAGCCATAACCTATACGAATCAATTTAAATTTACCTTGCGATATTGATAGATTGCTCGTNGCCATATCTAAATCTGCTGGAGTTGTGATCTTAAAATTATCTGCACGAGAAATAACTAACTTAGGTTTATAACCTAAAGCTTCCATTGCTGAAGCTTCATCAGTTACAACCTGATGATTTAAAAAAGAGTGTTCTAAAGCTTTGATTAGAAGACTTGTTTTAAATAATTGAGGAGTAAAAGCTCGAAAAAGAGAAGATCTGTCGACTGTTTTTTCTACAGATAAGTCAGATGAAAACTTTAAAGTATCCGCTACAGGAGAGGCTAAAATACCGCCATTATCATCACAACATAAAGCTATAAGCTTATTTAAATCATCTAATGCTACAAAAGGTCTTGCAGCATCATGAACCATAACATAGGTTGAACAGACATTTTTTAAAGCCAAAAAAACTGTATCACAACGCTCTTTACCACCTACTGCGGTATGAATTTTTGGATCTTGTGCACAAGGAAGTTTTTTAAAAAAATCATCTTCAGGGCTTAAAGCAACAATAATCTTGCCGATTTTATCGCAAGCACTTAAAGCTTTTAATGTTGCTTCCAAAATAGAGGTGTGATCATCTAAAAGCAGATACTGCTTAGGCTTGTCTGCTCCCATGCGGCGTCCTGCACCTGCGGCAGGCACTACCACATCGACTAAAACGTCATTGGGCATATTTTAGATTACCAAAACTAGTGGCGATGACCGTTATTTTGAGAATTATCGATCACCCGATAAAATGTTTCTTGAGGCTTAATCATTCCCAAGTCAGCGCGGGCCTGATCTTCTATAGCAAGATTTCCCTGCTTTAGATCTGTAATCTCATCTCGTATAGCCTCATTTATGCGGTTTATTTTTTCAGAACGCTGCATAGCTACTTTTAAAGCCTGAGTGGTGTTTTCATATTGCACCACTCCATTACGTCCAAACCAAATATCATAAACAAGGCCGATACCTATGACAAAAAATATCAGGCCCACAAACTTCATAAGAATTAAGCTCTAATTCTGAGAACGCATCTGATATTCACGGGCTGCTTTAATAAAGCCTGAGAATAAAGGATGACCTTGGCGAGGATTAGAGGTGAACTCAGGATGGAACTGAACACCCACAAACCAAGGGTGAGTTGGGATTTCAATAATCTCAACTAACTTGTTATCAGTAGAAAGACCGGCGATCTTTAAGCCCTTAGCAGTGATCTTATCGATAAGATTGCTGTTAACTTCATAACGGTGACGATGACGCTCAACAATATCATCCTTACCATAGAGGCTACGAACTAAAGAACCTGCCTGCAGATGGCATAACTGACCACCTAAACGCATAGTACCACCAAGATCAGACTTGTCAGAACGCTTCTCAACCTTACCAGACTCATCAATCCACTCAGTAATTAAAGCGACTACTGGGAATGGGGTCTTTGGATTAAACTCAGTGGAGTTAGCATCCTTCATACCAACAACATCACGAGCATACTCGATTAAAGCAACCTGCATACCTAAGCAAATGCCTAAATATGGAATGTTGTTCTCACGAGCATAACGAGCTGCCATAATCTTGCCTTCAATACCACGACGACCGAATCCGCCTGGAACTAAGATGGCATCTAATCCTTGGAAAATGTCAGTACCACGAACCTCAACATCCTCAGAATCGATATAACGAATATTTACAGTTAAACGATTCTTAAGACCTCCGTGCTTTAAAGCCTCGTTTACAGACTTATAAGCATCGTGAAGTTCAACGTATTTGCCGACCATACCGATGGTGACCTCACCTACAGTATTAGCCTGCTGGTATAAAACCTGTTCCCAATCAGATAAGTCAGCCTCAGGAGCCTTAAGGCCAAAACGGTCGACTACAAACTGATCTAAGTACTGGCTCTTGAGCAATGCTGGGATCTTATAGATGGAATCAACATCCTTCATGGAAATAACAGCACGCTCGTTAACATTACAGAACATGGCAATCTTGTGACGCTCATGAGGAGGAATGCTTACCTCAGAACGGCAAATTAAGATATCAGGCTGAATACCGATAGATAATAATTCTTTTACAGAATGCTGAGTTGGCTTAGTTTTAATCTCACCTGAAGTCTTTAAGTAAGGAACTAAAGTCAGGTGCATAAATAATGCATTTTGACGGCCAATATCAACTGCTAACTGACGAATTGCCTCTAAGAATGGCAGAGACTCGATATCACCTACAGTACCACCGATCTCAACTAAGGTAACATCGTTACCCTCAGTGCCTGCTAAAATCTTCTCTTTAATAGCGTTGGTAATATGTGGAATTACCTGAATAGTGGCGCCTAAGTAATCACCACGACGCTCCTTACGGATTACGTCTGAATAAATACGACCTGTGGTGAAGTTATTTTTCTTAGACATCTTAGAGTGGATGAAGCGCTCATAATGTCCTAAATCCAAATCAGTTTCAGCACCATCGTCGGTCACAAAGACCTCGCCGTGCTGAATTGGGCTCATGGTACCCGGATCGACATTGATATATGGGTCAAGCTTCATGATGGTAACTTTGAGGCCGCGTGCTTCTAAAACTGCGGCCAGAGAGGCTCCGGCAATACCCTTTCCTAAAGAAGAGACTACACCGCCGGTTACGAAGATAATCTTAGGAGATGAGGACATTATTTACTCCAAATAATATGAACTTAATCGTAGATTATAACATAATCACAAATAAGCTTGTCTTATTCGTGACGATCTCAACG
The DNA here is from genome assembly GCA_905186145.1 of uncultured Succinivibrio sp. GTDB lineage: Bacteria > Pseudomonadota > Gammaproteobacteria > Enterobacterales > Succinivibrionaceae > Succinivibrio. The sequence goes on along the minus strand of LR994470.1, from coordinate 1,923,472 downwards.
CCGTTTAGCTGAAATTACTTTCGGCAAATCATTTAGGCGATTAAGCGTTCTGGTCAAAACTGGGATACTTAATACCAAAAGGTCAATATCAATAAAAGATAAGTCACGACCTCTATCAAGATGAGAGCGTACTCCAAGCACATTCATCTTTTCATTGGCAATGATTGTAGTTACATCACGCAAAAGACCTGGGTAATCTTGACCTGTAATTCTGATAGTTACAGTATAACCACCTTCTGAATTACTTCCCCAAGCAGCGCTTACCAAACGCTCAGGGCTTTGTTGTGCCATCTTCTTTAATTGCTCGCAATCGCTTCTATGAATAGAAATTCCTCGACCTTGAGTAATAAAGCCTTCAATATCATCACCTGGAATTGGCTGACAGCATTTTGCAATATGAGTCATAAGGTTGCCAACGCCATCAACTATGACCTGGCTTTGCTTTCGTCCTCGTGACTGTAAGATTTCAGAAGCTGAACGCGTAGAAATAATATTGGATAAATCATCAGCGCTGTCATCTCTTTTATCTTTAATCGCAAGCTCTTCTAAAAANGAGATTACAGTGTTGATACTAATATCACCCGCACCAATCGCAGCTTGCAAGTCTGCCACACTTTTTACATTAAACTTATCAATGCGATCTTTTAATACAGAAGCTGTTTGTTCTTTATTAAGGTTAATACCATGTTTTACAACTTCTCTATCTAAAATCTCCTCGCCGGCCTGTCTATTCTTTTCATAATCAAGCTTTCTGAAATAAGATTGAACTTTGGCACGAGCTTTTGATGTCTTTAAAAAGCCATTATCAACATTTAACCAATCTCGAGATGGATTTGGATTTTTCTGTGTAATGATTTCAACTTGCTGTCCGGTCTTAAGCTTATAAGTATAAGGAACAATACGTCCATCAACTTTTGCACCAATACAGCGATGACCTACCATAGTATGAACTTGATAGGCAAAATCTAAAGGTGTTGAACCTGTAGGTAAATCTATAACCTCACCACGTGGAGTGAAGACGTAAATTCTATCTTCAAAGACTTGTGTTCTAAACTCATCTAAAAGCGCGCCTGATTCGACCATATCATCGCGCCAAGTTAGAAGTTTTCTCAACCAGTTAATGCGCTGCTCGACGCCAACACTCTGGCCTGAACCTTCTTTATACTTCCAATGAGCCGCCACACCTAACTCTGCACTATTGTGCATAGCTTCAGTACGTATCTGAATTTCTACAACTTTGCCACCATCGCCATAAACTACAGTATGAATAGACTGATAACCATTGGCCTTTGGATTTGCAATATAGTCGTCAAATTCTTTTGGTATATGATGCCAACGAGTATGAACCACACCTAAAGCTGCATAACAGTCTTGAATTCTATCAACCATAATGCGCACAGCTCGCACATCATAAAGCTCAGAGAACTGCAAATGCTTGCGTTGCATTTTTCTCCAAATACTATAGATATGCTTAGGACGACCATAAACTTTGGCTTTTATACCTTCTTTTGCCAAAAGATCTTTAAGCTCATTTACAAAATTCTCAATATACTTTTCTCTATCTATACGACGTTCATCAAGTTCATGAGCAATTTCTTTGTAAATATCAGGATGTAAAAATCTAAAAGCTAAATCTTCAAGCTCCCATTTAAGCTGACCTATTCCCAAACGATTAGCCAAAGGGGCATAAACATTGGCAACTTCTTTAGCAATTAAAACACGTGTTTCTTCGTCAGCATGCTTGGCAGCTCTTATAACAGCAATTCTCTCAGCCAGCTTAATTACCACAGCTCTAACATCCTCAACCATAGCCAAAAGCATACGTCTGATTCTGTCAACCTGCTCCTCTGTGGCTTTATCTGAGGTTAATGTCTGAAGAGACCGGATAGCTTCCATATCTTTAACATTTAAAAGAAGTTTTGCAATCTTGCCACCATACTCTTCTTCTACATCTTCCTTGGTAATATAGCCATTTTCATATGCTGGATATAAAACTGCTACCAATAAAGAAGGTAAGTCCATATTCAAAGTCATTAAAATGGCAACAATTTCAGTAGACATGCGGGTAAAGGAGGCAACCACCGCCTGAATATGTTCCAATGACTCTTTTTTATCAATTTCACTTATATGACTTACTACAAAGTCATGAACTGCTACTAATTGACTGCGTTTTTCAGACGGTAAATTAAGCTCTTCGCTCCATTTAGCAAAATCAAATGAAGCCTCATGAGTCTGACGAATTGCAACCATCACAGCCTCCTTTTTTATTAAAATCAGCTAAGGAAGAAAACCAAAACAGTTTCTATATGTCTTGTTCTTGGGAACATGTCCATAACTCCCCACTTTTTTATTTTATATCCCTTATTTATCAATTCAATACTATCACGAGCACAAGCTTGAGGATTGCATGAAATCATGACAATAGTCTTAACTTTTTTAGATGCCAAAAACTTAGTTGCACGAGGAGCGCCCTGACGGCCAGGATCTAAAACAGCACAGTCAAAATTTCCTTGTGCAAAAGTTTGTGTTTCAAAAGGCTCTTCAAGATTGCATGCGGCAAAACGAGCATTTTCAAGATTGGCTTTTTTGGCGTTATTATTAGCCTTGGCAATCATATCGCGAACGATATCTACACCACAAACATCAGCACCTTTTGCAGCAATCGGCAAAGTGAAATTACCAAGACCACAGAATAAATCTAAAATACGCTTGCCCTTTTGTGGATTTAAAGTATCAACAACAAAAGCACCTAATTTGTCATTAACACCAGAGTTAACTTGAACAAATGAAGAGGTTTGGCATAAAACTTTAATGCCTTGAGAGGTTACAAATAAATCCTCTTCATTTCCGGCAATTACGCGCTCTTTTAATACAATGGCATCCTTATCAAAAGAAATCTTTGGCTTGAATGGTTCGCTTACAGACATTACAGCACTATATTTATCAGCAAAATTCTTTAATACAAGCTCATCATCTTTTGATAAAAACTTAGTCATACGTAAAAGAATGCCTAAAGCTCCATCACTATCTAAAAGCTCAACATGACCTACTGAGTGCTTACAAGAAAGATTGTCTATACATGCTCTTAAATTAGGTAAGATTTCATTTATTCTTGTTGTTAAAACATTACACTTTTCAACAGGAACTAAGGCGTGAGATTTTTCGGCTCTAAAGCCTAACCTAAATACACCACGATCAGCTCTTGCAGATAAACGACAAGCTCTACGATAATTTGTACCTTCTGACTCAATCACCAAATCTGGAGCATCTAAACTAACTCCTAAACTTTTTTTAAACAGTCGACGTAAGCCTTCAATTTTGCCTTCTAGAGCTAAAGATTTATCAATATGTTGTAATGGACAACCACCACACTTTTGCAACAAATCACAATCAGGATTTTGTCTTAAAATTGAAGCTTTTAAAATTTTGGTGATTTTTAAAGTGCCAACTTTTCCTTTCAAGCTTTCTGTGACAACTCTGGCACTCTCTCCTGGTAACAGGCCATCGCAAAAATAAGTACAACCATCTTGGCTGCATACGCCTCGCCCCAAAAGATCTAAACTTTTTCCCTGAATTTCAAAAGCTTTAAGAGAAACTACCTTTTTCTTAGGCGGGGTATAAAAACTAACCATTTAAATTTCCTGCATTGACAGATATTGAGAATAAAGTTCATGGCTATGTAGAGGTTTATAGTTCATTAACATCTTAAATAAACGTGAATGAACTTTTTGCAAAACTCTTAATTCATTTGCCCCAGAACAATTACCCTCTGCAATATTTAAAAGAACTTTGCCACTAAAACATTCAAGACTTTTATCAAAACAAACTTTAAAACCATTTTGCGGATCAAAACTATAAAACAGACTTTCATCAAATCTATTGCCAAAAGCATCCGCAAAATTTGGGGCATAACCTAAAATATAAAGTAACACCGACTCAAATTGTCTTAAAGAAAGCTTTACGTCAGTATTTTTTTCAAGCAAAGACAATGTCTCTAAATAAGAGGCAAATAATTGTGAATTGCCTTCTTCTTCATGACACAAATTGTATAAAAGCTCATTTATATATTGAGCACAAAAAATATTAGGTAAACCAAAATCAAAAGGCTTACCATGAGGATTGACTGCCCCTACATTCCAAAGGCTACTATAATTTTTTACTAAATTCATAGTAAGTGGAATGAAAGGCTGCAATAGTCCTGCATTTTTAAGCGCACCGCGCTTACCAAATCTGGCTACTGCACTAATACGCCCATTTGACAAAGTTAAAATATCAAGCAAAAAATCATGCTCTCGATATGGGCGTTTATGAATAATAAAACAAGGAACTTGAGCTAAAAAACTCTGATTACTTTGCCTCAAAGTCATCATATCCAAGGCTCTTAAGTGCACGAGCATCATCAGCCCAGCCAGCTTTTACCTTTACATAAAGCTTTAAAAAGACTTTTTGATCAAAAAGCTTTTCCATATCAATACGAGCTTCTGTACCGATCTTGCGAATACGCTGGCCACCTGCACCAATAACCATCTTCTTTTGACCTGTGCGCTCAACTAAAATAGCTGCACTAATTCTTAAAAGATCGTTATCTTCAACAAACTCCTCAATTTCTACTGTAGAACTATATGGGAGCTCATCACCCATTTGACGCATTAACTTTTCACGAACAATCTCAGCTGCTAAAAAGCGTGAAGATCTATCAGTTACAGCATCATCTGGGAATAAATGATCACCTTCTGGTAAATACTGGAAAATAATCTTTCTTAAACTCTCAAGATTATTTCCGCGCAAAGCTGAAACCGGAACCACATCTTTAAAATCAAGTTTCTTATAAAGGTTTTCAATAACCGGTAAAAGTTTTTCCTTATCTCCAACCTTATCAACTTTGTTAATTACCAATACTGCAGGTACACCTGACTGACGTACTCTTACTAAAGCCATTTCATCGTCATCATTCCAATGATCTGAATCAACCACAAATAAGACTAATTCAACATCACCTAATGAACTTTGAGCAGCTCTATTCATAAGCTGGTTTATAGCACGCTTTTCCTCGCGATGAAGACCTGGGGTGTCTACAAACACAGTCTGATAATCACCTTGAGTATCAATACCTAAGATACGATTACGTGTAGTTTGAGGTTTTCTTGAGGTAATACTAATCTTTTGTCCTAAGAGGTGATTCATCAAAGTTGATTTGCCTACATTAGGGCGGCCTATGATAGCTACGAAACCAAAATGCTTCATTTTCCACTCTCCNGCATTCTGCTTTTGGGACTGCAGATAATCTAAAACCTGACCTGCAGCTTCCTGCTCGGCCTTTCTTCTTGATGATCCTCTTCCATAAAATACCGGAACACCATCGACACTTACAGAAATCTCAAATACCTGATTATTTTCTGGGCCTAAAATACGCTCAATACGATAAACAGGTAAAGCACGATGTTGAGACTGTAATAACTCCTGTAAAGTTGATTTATGGTCTTTTTGATTTACATCAGGCTTTATTGTTTTTAATCTTGAATCAAACCAATTTAAAACTACCTGAGAAACTCTTGGGAAATCACAGCCTGAATCAATAAACATGGCACCAATAATTGATTCAACGGCATCGGCTATTAAAGACTCTCGTCTTGAACCACCATTTTTAATTTCACCTGGACCTAATCTTAAAACATCACCAATGCCAAACTCACGAGCTAACTGAGCTAAAGTAGTCTCACGTACAAGAGTTGATCTCATACGGGTTAAATCTCCCTCAGGGCATTTTGGAAAATCATCATATAGCTCTTTGGCAATAATCATACCTAAAATAGAATCACCTAAATATTCAAGGCGTTCATTATGCTCAGAGCCATAACTGCGGTGAGTTAATGCCTGTGTTAATAAGGCTAAATTCTCAAAGGCATAACCTATACGTAACTCTAAATTTTGTAATTCCAGCAGTGTATGTTCAGACATTTTTACCTCACAGAGCCTATACGATCAAAGCGTACTGCCGAGGGAATAAACGACGGCAACAGATCATCTTTTTTACGATCAAATTCCAGTGACAGCCAAATTCCAACAGTCTTACCGACAATACTTTCAAAAGGAACAAAGCCCCAGAAACGACTGTCTTTACTGTTATCACGATTATCACCTAATACAAAATAACTGTCAGCAGGAACCTTCCAGGCTCCAACAGGAGCTCCCGGCTGGCGATAAAAATACTGTGAAAAATCATCAGTATGAGGATTTATTAAGATCTGGTGTTTAATATCACCTAACATTTCCTCATAAACTTCATAACTCTCATCAAATCCAGAAATATTCTCAACGTAATCACCAGATCTCTCGCGCTCAACTATTTCCGGAAGAGAATTATAATCAGAAGCTTTTAATATCATTAAGGTTTTATCTTTGTAAATAATAATATCCCCAGGTAATCCTACAACACGTTTAATATAATCAACGCTTGGATCTTCTGGGTATTTAAATACAATAATATCCCCTCTCTCAGGCTTACCTGTTTTTATCAAAGTTGCATTAGTCAGTGGATTTCTAATGCCATAATTCCATTTAGTTACACCAATAAAATCACCAACATACAAAGTCGGCAACATAGAGCCTGAAGGAATTCTAAACGGCTCAACTACGAATGAACGGCATAAAAACACAAACAAAATGATAAAAAACAGAGAACCTGTCTGACCGATAATTCCTCTTGGCTCCATAAGTTTACGCTTCTCTTTGCGAGTTGCTTGAGGATTTACCGCCAAAAGTGCCTGAAGATTCTGTTTTCGCTGCGGTTTTGCTTTAAAAAAATCATAGAAAAAAGCACATCCTGAGATAGCTGAGGCAATCAGCAATAACAGCGCAAAAGTATTCATTAGTCTTTTCCAACCTTTAAGATAGCCAAAAATGCATCCTGTGGAACTTCAACTCTACCCAATTGCTTCATACGCTTTTTACCAGCTTTCTGCTTTTCCAAAAGCTTACGTTTACGAGTAATATCTCCACCATAACACTTAGCTAAAACGTCTTTACGCAAAGCCTTAACAGTTACACGGGCAATAATTTGTGAACCAATTGCAGCTTGAATTGCAATATCAAACATCTGACGAGGAATTACTTCCTTCATCTGCTCAACTACAGCTCGACCACGAGACTGTGCTACGGAGCGATGTAAAATAATAGCTAAAGCATCAACTCTTTCACCTGCAATTAAAATATCCATACGGACTAAGTCATCGCGGTTAAAACGCTTGAAACTATAATCTAATGAAGCATAACCACGAGAAGCTGATTTAATTCTGTCAAAGAAATCTAAAACCACCTCTGACATTGGTACTTCATAGGTTAAAGCTACCTGATCACCGTGATAAACAAGACCTGTTTGAATACCACGCTTTTCTTGGCATAACTTAATGATAGAACCTACATATTCAGCCGGCATTAACATACGGCACTCAGCAATAGGCTCACGTATTTCTGCAATATTACTAATTGGCGGCAAGCTTGCAGGAGAATCAATGTGAATAATCTCGCCTGAGGTTAATAAAATCTCATAAATTACAGTAGGTGCTGTAGTAATAAGATTTAAATTATACTCACGCTCTAAACGCTCTTGGATAATCTCCATATGGAGCATTCCCAAAAAGCCACAACGGAAACCGAAGCCTAATGCAGTAGAGTTTTCAGGTTCAAAGAATAAAGACGCATCATTTAATGAAAGCTTATCTAAAGCTTCACGGAAGGCATCATAATCCTCAGTGTCTACAGGGAACATACCTGCATATACCTGAGGTTTTACCTTCTTAAATCCTGGTAAAGGAGATTCACATGGTGCTCTTACGTGAGTAATGGTATCGCCTACTGGAGCTGCATGAACTGATTTAATATCACAAACAACCCAACCTACTTCACCGCAATTTAAAACGTCAACAGCAACTCTCTTTGGGGTAGAAATACCTAAACTTTCTACAACCCAAGCATTATTCTGTGACATAACCTTAATACGATCGCCTTTACGTAAAGTGCCGTTCTTTACGCGAACTAAAGCTACAACACCTAAATAATCATCAAAATAAGAATCAATAATTAAAGCCTGAAGAGGTGCATCAGGGTCACCATCAGGGGCTGGAATACTTTGAACAATACGTTCTAAAACATCTTCAACACCCATACCGGTCTTTGCAGAACAAGTACAAGCATCATGAGCTTCAATGCCAATTAAATCCTCAATTTCATCAATAACATGATCAGGATCTGCTGACGGCAAATCAATCTTATTTAAAACAGGTATAACCTCAAGATTTAAATCAATAGCCTGATAACAATTAGCTAAGGTCTGAGCTTCTACACCTTGTGAAGCATCAACCACTAACAGCGCGCCTTCACAAGCAAATAAAGAACGAGAAACTTCATAAGAAAAGTCAACGTGACCTGGTGTATCAATGAAGTTTAATTCATAAGTATTACCATCACGTGACTTATAAGTTAAAGTTACAGCCTGAGCTTTAATGGTAATGCCTCTTTCGCGCTCGATATCCATATTATCAAGCACTTGAGCCTTCATTTCTCTGTCAGTAAGACCGCCACACATTTGAATAAAACGATCTGAGAGAGTGGATTTACCATGGTCAATATGAGCGATAACTGAGAAATTTCTAACCTTAGAACGGTCGTAACCTTTTGCCATAAATTTTTCCTGTGGGGATAATGCATCTTTATTAGTGCATTTTATGCGTTAACTTTATGATATGGTCGATTATTTTAACAGCTTAAAGCAGCATTTGGAAATGCTGTTAACCGCGAGGAGATACACGTTTTAGAACAAATTCACTTAGCTGTAAAGGAACCTCTCCAACCACTGCATATTCATACTTAGAATTGCCTCTTCTTAAGACAGACAAAGTGCCATTTACAGCAGAAGGAATATACATACTTAAGATGGAATGACGATAAACTCTAAAATCCACTAACCCATCGCCATAACGCTGAAAAGGGACTTCTTTATCATTTAAATAAACAGAGCCCTCTTCTAACAATTTAAACTGAGGCGGGATATTTAAAACTCCCCAAGGCTTGATATTTGTATTATTGTTATTGCTTTTTTGTAGGAGTTCAAATCTATCAAAAAGATCGTCGTTATATAAAAAATCTTGATTGATATTATCAACCATAGCCGTAGATGTAATCTTTAAGACTAAACGTCCTTGAGGATTTATAACGTTAAGTTCTACAGGTAAAGCTTTATCTTCATCTCTGGCAATAACATAGCTATAACGAAGATCATCTTTTGGTGCAAAGCGAATAATGCTGACCTTTCTATCAGATAATCTTGTTCTTCCTGCAATCATACAATGATAATCTTTTAAGGAAGTATGTTCGCTAAATAATCTATCCCAAATATTGATCTGATGCCAAGATAAAGGAGTTGCTGCATTTTTATCTTGGTTAAAATCAAAGCCCAAACCATCTCTTAAAAAATATCCACTAACCTCACCATTTAAACTCTTCCATAAGGAATAGTCACGATGTTGATGATATCTGTGAGAAAGAGAAAAAGGAAACATATTCTTGCCATCACCACTTATCAAAGTGTAATTGGCATTAGTTCTTGTATATTTTTGCTGTAGAGACTTAAAACTTAAGACACACTGATTTTCTAAATCTGAAGAAGCCTCAGCATTAGTAGCACAAAAAAAAGCAATTCCAATAAATAAAATTGCTATTTTTTTAAAATTTACACACATTATTTTGAAGCAGTATCAAAAACATAGAGACGAATATAATCATTGATAAGTTTCATCTCTTGATTTTGAGAATTTCTAATTTGATCTTGATTTGCAACCATCTTGGAATTATTAGAGCCGACATTATTACCAAGACTAATAACATTATTATTTTGCGCGCTCTGATAACTTGCAAGATTTACATTATTAACAGAACCTAAAGTTACAACAGGGGTATTTTCTGCGCTTAAATTATCCTCTGCGTTCCAAGTTTGATAACCAATGACAGTTACCATAGCAATAGATGCTGCTATAGCTGTTTGAGTTAAAGCAAAACCAACTTTATGGAAAGCCTTCCAAAGCTTATAACGAGGTGTTGAAATTTTGCTTTGATCTGAAACTAAGCTCTGAGGCTCTTCTTTGGCAATTGCAGCGGCAACATTATCAGCTAAAGACAGATTTACCTCTGAGGATAATTCATTGCGCATTGTGGCACCGATTAAAGACCAAGCCTGCATATGCTTTTTATCTTGCTCATGCAGTTCTAACTTCTCAGCGCCGAGTATCTCTCCGTCATAAAGTGCAGACAAATCCTCATTTTGCCAATTCAGCTTAGTCTTAGTCATGGAAAATCTCCGTATTGTTTATTTATCCAAGAGCGCCATTTTTTCTTCAATAAATTGACGTGCTCTAAAGATTCGTGATCTTACAGTACCAACCGGGACTCCCGTCAATTTAGCGATTTCATCATATGCAAGACCTTCTACTTCGCGTAAGGTTATCGCCTGACGCAATTCAGTAGGTAATTGCGTTAAGGCCTGCATAATGGTTCTCTGTAGCTCCTGAGATTCAATTATTCGGTCAGGTGTTTCATTGCTTGAAAGCGCGCCTTGATGATCTTGAGAGGCAATATCCTCAGCGTCAACATCAACATTATTTCGATGTTTGGAGGAACTTTCTAAAAATGTTCTTGCAGTATTTACAACGATTCGGTACAACCAAGTGTAAAAACCACTTTCTCCGCGAAAGTTTCCTATAGCTTTATAAGCCTTAATAAACGCTTCTTGAGCTATATCATTTGCATCAGCTTGGTTATTTACAAATTTAAGTGCAATCTGAACAACTTTATGCTGATAGCGTAACACCAATAAATTGTAGGCTTCTCTATCGCCTTCTTGAACCTTCCTGACGATAGCAGCATCTTGATTAGATGCAAACTCATTATCGTTGGGCAGATTCATAAGCTTTCAATCACCTTTTACTTATTAGACTGACTGTTAAAAAAAAGTTCAAAAAAATTTTTAAAAATTATAACAGGGAGAGGGCTTATAGGTCATCCTTTGCTAAAAAAACAGCAAATTTATCTTAAATAAGCTTATGTCCTGCATAAATTGGTTTATCAAAATTTTGTTTTTAAATATCTAATAAATATCAAAATGCTTTATTTATAAACAAAATTTCCAATAAAACAAAGTAATGACTAAAAATTTATATTTAGCTTTATAATTAAGCTGTTTTGCAAAATATGTGGGTTTTCTTATGCTTAAAATCTTTAAAACATACCTTTTTATTGCATTGCTTGCCTTAAGCACAAATATTTTTGCCCAAAGTCTTGATACTACTGCAGGCGTAATCACAATTCCAACAGAAGAAGATGTCAATGCGGAAATTACTGCTGTAAATAAAAATGACACTCTAACTGAGGAAGATCGTAAAGCTAAGCTTGAAACTCTTAAAGGCGCTTTAACAACTCTTGAAAAATTAAAAGAATTGAAAGCCTCTCAAAAAGATTTACAAGTGCGTCTTAGCAACGCCCCTCAAAAACTTAAAGCATTAGCTCAGGAGTATGCAGAAACTGAAAAAGAATTTAAAACAATTCCTGATGTAAGCAAATTAACTTCTGAAGAAATTGATAAGATTTTACCTAAAATCAAAGATAAAACTACCTCAATTCAAGAAGCATTAACTACTATTTCCTCAAATAATAGTAGTCTGCAAACCTTACCTGAGCGCGCTCAAAGTAGTTTAACTGACAACAAAGCAGCTATTAAAGAAACCCTATCAGCGATTACATCTCAAACTGATTTACAAAATATCTATAATAGAATACGTGCCTTAAATGTTGTCTATCTGCAAATACAAAATGCATATTTGCAACAACAACTTCAGTCATTATCCACCTTACAAAATATGACTGATTATAGATACAAAATTTTGGATACTAAACTTAAATATTACCAAAATTATGTAACATCTATTCAAAACCACAAAACAGAGATTTTACTGTCATCAAAATATGATGAAAATAAAAAGCCTGAAGAAAATATCAATACTGTAAAAGATCCTGAGATTCTCAAACTTTTAAAAACTAATCAAAACGTCTTAAATTATTTAAATGATGCCAGACAACGTAACAGTGTTTTAAATCAAAACGCTCATGAAATTGCCACCACTTTAAGCCAAGTGCAGCAAATTCAAAAAAGTCTTGATGCTCAATTACAGGATTTAAATCGTAGCTTAGTTTTATCTCGTCTTTTAAATAAACAACAAAGCGTTATACCTGAAATTAAATTAAGCTATAACCTTGATGAAACTATTCCTGACCTTAACCTTTGGTTATATGAATTAAAAGAGCGCCGTGATGCTTTATTTGATCTTAATAAAGCCTATGAAGATCTTATAAAAATCACCCCATCTTTAGCCTCTCACAAAAAACAGGTGATGGCTATATTAAGCCAAAGACAAGATCTTTATAACTCCCTTTATCAAGAACTTGTAAATGAGCTTAATACCTCTATTGCCTTAAAAATTGATTACACCGATTTAAATAAGCTTAGATCTAAAGTTAAAAATGATATTACAGAAAAACTATTCTGGATCCGCAGTAATCAACCAATAAGCTTAGAGTTTTTATTTACGGCAATTCCTCATTTAAGCGGGGAAATTACCGCTATTGCCAAAAAAATTCGTACTGAGGAGTTCTTAGACAATACTTTTCATACAATTTTGAATGTTTCCCCTTTATGGCTGTTAGCATTCTTAATCATCTATTTTAAAAACTACCTGCACCAGATGGAAAACCAACTGGCAATGCGCCTTGATCATAAAAATGATCGTTTATGGGTAACTCCTCTTGCAATTATTGTTTCTATCTTAAATTTATTACCTAAGATGATCTGGCGCATAGCTTTGGGAGCTGTATTTATTATCCTTCTGTTATCCAATAGTGATTCTCAAGAAAAAGTAATTTTGATGCTCTCTTTGCATATTGCAGTCTTCGTTTTCTTCATGGAAATTTTGAATCCAAACTCCTTGGCTCAGCGCCACTTCTCAATACCACCTGCAAAACTTGAGCAAATGCGTATTTTGATAGGACGTCTTTGGATAGCTGTTATTCCTGTTTTAGTAGTTGCAAACATTGCAGAAATTGATAGCTCCAATATCTATTACGATATCTTAGGCTATCTTATTGTTGTATTTTCTTCTTTTGCCTTAGTTGGATTATCTGCAACATGGGTTAGAAATAAAATTGCCACTGAAGGCTTAACTCCTACTGTATGGATTTTGTCTTCAATATGCCTTTTAGTTCCAATCTTTGTTTTGGTAATGATGCTCTCTGGCTACTATTACACCACTGTAAAGCTTATAAATCGTATGGCTTTTACTTTCTATTTAGTGCTTTTATATTGGCTTATGAAAAACACTGTAAGAAGAGTAATGCATACTGCTGAAAATGGTGTTTTACAAAAAAGACTGTTAAAACTTAAAACTCAAAAACATAATGAAAATTTAAGTCACTCTCAAAGAAAACGTGGTATTCGCTTTGAGTTTATCGGAGCTAAAGCATTCAAGCTGGTTAATATCGTTCTTTTAGGTATTATCTTTATTGCAATATACTTACTTTGGAATGATTTGGCTGGAGTTTTAGGCTACTTAAACACCATCAATTTATTAACTAATGAACAGATTATCAATGGCAAACCTGTAGTTGTTGATATCCTATCTTTAGCTGATGTTTTACTTTCTATATTCTTCTTAGGAATTGCTGGTATCTTAAATCGAAACTTGCCAGCTCTTTTAGAAAGAATCTTCCTTATTCGTACAGACAATACTCGTCGCAGTACAGCTTATACTGTCAGAATCGTCTCCTCATATATCATAACTGCCTTAGGTATTATTTTTGCCGCTGGCGCGCTTGGTATTAAATGGGAAAATCTGCAGTGGTTAGTCGCTGCCTTATCTGTAGGCTTAGGCTTTGGTTTACAGGAAATCTTCGCTAATTTCGTATCTGGTTTAATCATTCTCTTTGAAAGACAAATACGTGTTGGCGATATTATTACCCTGTCAGGATTATCAGGTACTGTAAGTAAAATTCGTATTAGATCAACAACCATTCTTTCATTTGAAAACAAAGAGGTGATGATCCCTAATCGTCAGTTTATTACATCCGCTTTAACCAATTGGTCGTTAAGTAATACTGTAACTAAACTTGAGTTTTCAGTTGGTGTTGCTTATGGTGCTGATGTTGAGAAGGCAAAACGACTTTTAAGACAAATTATTGCTCGTTGCCCTTATATATCAAAAACCAATCAACCTTTGGTATATATTCAGACTTTAGCTGAAAGTAGCGTAAATATTTTATGTGAGGTTTTTGTAGGCGAGATTGGTAAACGTAAAGCTACCAATGATTATCTTTGCTCTGAAACTTTGAGAATATTTGCTGAAAATAATATCGAGATTCCATTTAATATGTTAGATGTAAACATCAAAAATCTCGATAAAGCAGAGTTTCTGACTGACTTTAAAGATGCTCAGAGCACTGCAAAATAGAATGTTTTGCCGAGTTAAACCTCGGCAAATTCTATTTCTTCAATAGCTTCAAAGGCGCAAACATCTTGACAGACAGCGCAGTCGGCGCATAAATCTTTGTCTATGCTAAATGAGCCATCATCATTTTCAACAATTGCACCACATGGACAAATATCTTGACACTCGCCACACTGACTGCATTTTTCTTTATCAATTACAAACATTGGACTTTACCCTTACTTAAATCAAAATAGCTTAAAGCAGATAGCACCGCTCAATTTTGGCCTCTATAATACTTCATAATATGTTTTTTTGAGAATGCAAATGGACAACATTAAATACAACCTGAAAAAAATTCACGATAACATCAATACTACAGCCACAAAATGTGGTCGTAATCCTTCTTCTGTAAACCTTTTATGTGTAAGCAAAACCAAGCCTTCTTCCATGATAAAAGAGGCTTATGCTCAAGGAGAGCGTCATTTTGGCGAATCTTATGCAGTAGAAGCTTCAAATAAAATTGAAGAGTTAAAGCAAGAAGGTTTTAACGATATAAAATGGCATTTCATCGGCCCTATACAAAAAAATAAAACAAAACTTATTGCTACACACTTTGATATTGTAGAGAGCTTAGATCGTGAAATTATTGCTACAAGATTAAATGAGCAAAGACCTGATAATCTTCAGCCTTTAGAGGTTTTAATTGAAGTTAATATCAGCAACGAGCAGCAAAAATCCGGTTGTAGCTTTGACAATATTGAGTCATTGGTTAACACAATTGCACAATGCCCAAAATTAAAGCTTAAAGGGTTTATGGGTATTGCTCGTGAAAACGCTACTAAAGACGCAATAATTAAAGAGTTTGCCTCATTAAAAAAGATCTTTGATGAGTACAAACAAAAAATAAATTCTATTGATACTTTATCTTTAGGAATGACAGCCGATCTTGATGAGGCAATTTCTGTTGGCAGTACCGAAGTTCGCATTGGTACTGCTATCTTTGGTCAAAGAACTTATAGCGCCTCAGCTGTAGCCAATAAATACATCTCCTTTATCGGTGGCGGTAATATGTCTACCTGTATTTTTGATGGTATTGCCAAAAGCTACAGTACCGCCAAAATCACTGTCTCAGGACCGCATATTGAAAAACTGCAACACTTTAAGGATGCAGGCGCTTTTATTACAACTTCAAATATTGAAGCTACTAAAAAAGCCGATGTTATTTTCTTAGGCGTAAAACCTCAGATTTTAACTAGTGTTTTAGAAGAATTATCCAATGCAGGTATTGATTTTACTAATAAATTAGTAATATCAATGGCAGCAGGATTTAAACTTTCAAGCCTCAATAAACTTACTCATTCCCAAAAACTCATCCGCATTATGCCAAATACCCCTGCAAAAATTGGTTTAGGCGTCATTGCTGTAAGTTATGGTGAAAATGTAAATGACAATGAAAAAATTCTGTGTCGCGAACTTTTAACCAATTTAGGTAAAACATTTGAAGGCTCTGAAAGCGATCTTAATGTAATAGGCGCTATTTGTGGTAGTGGTCCTGCTTTTGTTTTCCGTTTTATGGAAAGTTTATGTAATGAAGGGATCCGCTATGGTATTAAAGAAAAAGATATAAGAGCCATGGTTGAATTAACTTTACAAGGCAGTGCTGCTTTGGCAAAAGAAAATAAAAACAGCTCTTTACAAAGCCTTCGAGAAGCTGTTACCTCTAAAGGAGGTACTACCTATGAGGGCTTAAAACAAATGACCGCCGGCAATTTTGAGCAGACAATGGAAAATACCATTAAAGCTTGTCTTGATCGTACTGCAGAATTTGAAAAACTTTTTTAATAAGGAAATAACTAAGTGTCTTTTTTATTTTTAGCTATTCAAGCTGTAATCATGATTTTTCAGTTGCGTTCTTTATTACAAAGCTCGAACGTTGATTACTATCATCCAATGACGCAATCAATCATCAAATTGACTGATAAGAGCTTAAAAATTCTGCCAAAAAGAAATATCTATTTAGGCCCAATTTCCATGGATGGATTTATTTTCTCCTTGGTATTTTGTGCCCTATCTTGGATAGTATTATTTTTCATTTTTGGCTTTAGTATGCGTGATATGGTAATGCTTGGACTTACTATGTATATAAAAAGCTTGGGCTATTTAATTATTGCTTTGCTTTTAGCCCAAGCCTTAACATCCTGGCTTCCTAGCACTAGAGCTTTAAGTTTTTATTTTGGTCAAATAACTGCAATTATCACTGCACCTGTTCAAAAGATCATTCCACCAATTGGCATGATAGACATCTCTCTTATGGTAGTTTTAATTGCAATTTTTGCTTTAAACCGCTTATGCGCCAGCATATTCGGCCTTTACTGGTTTGCCTTCTAAACTAAAGTAAAATCATCTTGGGACGGTGCAGCTTTTTGTACCGTCTCTAAAGAATCAACCTTTTGGAAACCTCTTGGTAATAAATCTCCAGATTTAGTACGTACACTTACCCTCTCTTCAATTTCTTTTGCCGACAGATTTAAGAAACGTTTACCACAATGAATGACTAAAGCATCCCCCTTAGAAATAATTGCTAAAGCGGCAATGCCATCCTCGCCTGAGGCTAATTTAGTACCACTAATATTGATAAGCTTATTGCCTCTACCTGATGATAACTGAGGAAGATCTTTTAATGGATAAAATAAAAGTCTTCCAGTTTTACTTGCTACGGCAACAATATCCTCATCTAAATTAGAAGACTCAAGAGGAGACATAATCTTTGCATCCTTATCTACATTTATTAAAGCCTTGCCACTGCGACTTCTTGTAGATAAATCAGCACCATCACAAACAAAACCATAAGCTTTATCTGTATATAACAGATATTTCACTCCCTTTTTGGCAATGAGCGCCATCTCAGCTGATTCACCATCTGAAAACTTAACTTTAGATGATAAAGGTTCTCCCTGTCCTCGAGCTGATGGCAAATCTCTTATATCTACAGAATATACTCGACCTAAATTAGAAATAAACGCTACAGTATCATTACTCTTACCACTAACTTTAGATAAGAACCCGTCACCTGAGCGATATGTCATGCTTTGAGCATCAACATCAGCTCCTGATGCTTGACGAACCCATCCCATTTTAGAGAGGATAACAGTGGCAGGAGTAACAGGTAACAGTTGCTCCTCACTTATAGCCTCAGCTGCATCGTGTTCACACAACTCACAACGTCTGTCATCTCCATATAACTTGGCATCTTCGCGTATTTCTCGCTTTATGAAAGTCTTAAGCTTATTTTGAGAGCCCAAAAGAGATTCAAGCTTATGCTTTTCATCTAATAATTTATCTTCTTCACCTTTTATTTTAAGCTCTTCTAATCTTGCTAACTGACGTAATTTAGTCTCTAAAATATAATCTGTTTGAGTTTCAGTTAACGAAAAACGCTCCATCAACTTTTCTTTAGGATTGTCATCATTACGGATAATTTCTATGACCTCATCAAGATTTAAAAACACCGTCATTAAACCTGAAAGCAAATGTAATCTTGCATTTACAGCATTTAATCTATGATTCAATCTCATAGTCACAGTTTTAAATCTAAACTGTAACCATTCACTTAAAATAGTCTTTAAATCTTTTACCTGAGGCTTACCGTCAAGACCTAAAATATTAAGGTTGACTCTATAAGTTGATTCAAGTGAAGTTAAGGCATAAAGTTGTTCCATAAGCTCATGAGCATCTACTCTCTTAGATCTTGGAACAATAATCAGCTTACAAGGATTTTCATGATCTGAGGCATTGATAAGATCACTTATCTGAGGTAATTTTTTCTTTGCCATAAGATCTGAAAGCTGTTTTTCAAACAATCCCCCTGATACTTGATATGGTAAAGCCTTAATAATAATACCTTCTTTATCCACCTCATAAACAGCACGCTGTCTTATGATGCCCCTTCCTGTCTCATAGATTTTCAAAAGCTCACTTTTACTGGTTGTAATCTGCGCTCCACAAGGATAATCCGGACCTTTAACCATAGTCATTAAGTCAGACACTGATGCATTTGGGTTATCTATAAGGTAAATAGCAGCTTGGGCAACTTCATTTAAATTATGCGGTGGAATATCTGTAGCCATACCTACCGCAATACCAGTAGTACCATTTAATAAGATATTAGGTAATCTGCTAGGTAATGCTTTAGGCTCATCCACAGTACCATCAAAGTTAGGAATCCACTCAACGCACCCTGTATTTAAATCTGATAACAGAACATTTGAATAAGGTGCTAAACGAGATTCGGTATAACGCATAGCCGCAAAAGATTTAGGCTCCTCAGCATCACCCCAATTACCTTGACCATCAATTAACGGATAACGGTAACTAAAAGGCTGAGCCATTAAAACCATAGCCTCATAGCAGGCAGAATCTCCATGAGGATGATATTTTCCTAAAACTTCGCCTACAGTACGAGCTGACTTAGTATGCTTAGCTTTAGGGTTAATACCTAATTTAGCCATAGCATAAACTATACGACGCTGAACCGGCTTCATACCATCGGTAACAGAAGGCAAAGCACGATCACGAATAACATTCATCGAATAATTTAAATAAGCATCCTCAGCAAATTGTTGCAAAGGCAACTGTTCTACACCCTCAAGACTCATAGAGAGCTTATTATCTTCATTATCTTGCATGGAAAATTCTCAACTAATCGTGACTATACTGTATAATTCATGCGGTAAAAAAGCATTTATACCTGCTGTTTTTACATGTTCTTTATTTGGAGCGGCAATTGAAATTCTTAGTTTACAGCATTTTTTTAACTATATTAAGTTTTAGCGCTAACTCTTATGCTGCCTGGCAAAATCTACCAAATCACCTCTTAGCACAAGCTGTATGTGAGGATGTGGTTTATGATGAAGATTTTGACTATCAAAAATTAGGGCAAACATACGGTTTAAATATTTTTCCTCATAACTCTTACGCTGTACATAAAAACCTTGTAGATCATGTCATTGTGTACAAATCTCACCACCAAATGCTCTTAATGAGAAATAATAATGTGATAAAAAAATATTGGATAGCTTTATCAGATAGACCTGTAGGAAAAAAACAATACGAGGGAGATCGCCGTACTCCAGAAGGTACTTACACACTAGACTATATTAAAGAACGTTCTAATTATTACAGAGCATTTCATATTTCATATCCTAACGAAAACGACATTTTAAATGCCCGAAAAATGGGAATGAAACCTGGTGGAATGATCATGATCCACGGTCAACCACCATCAAAAGGCGAGTATCAGGAAACAGTTCAAAGAACGAATTGGACTAACGGATGTATTGCTCTTTTAAATCCTGATATTGATGAATTTATTTCTTTAGTAGATGTCGGAACTAAAATAACTATCCTTCCATAAGATAAAAGGCAGCTTGAAGCTGCCTTTTGTTTTAATCTCCTTCAGGGAACCACTCAATAGCTCCTGTTTTGTCTTGCATATCATCTTCTGAAAAATATACAAAAGCAGCGTTTATATCATCTAAGTCATCATCTCTGCCTTTAAGAGAATAGATAAAGCTTACTTTATAAAGAGGAAAAGACAAATCTTCTTGAAGATACTCATCAGGCTCAGTTAAAACTTCTACATCAAAACACAGCTCATAATCTTCATTATTAGCAAAGTGTAATAGTCTTTCGTATTCATCAGGTGCATTCTCAAAAAGAGCTTGTTGCGCTGCAGATGAATAAAGTTCTAAAGCATAATCAACAACTATATCTTGTTTCTTCTCATCAATATTTTCCATAATTATGCATCCTTTCCGCCTGAGAGAAATTGATCTTCAGTTACATGATGTAAGGCCAATTTTGCCCCTTCTTTGAAATTATGGAACTCTTCATTCCACAAACCAGCTCTTACATATAGGTTTTCTACATGTCCCATACAAATACCAGTTTTCTTCAAAAGTTCTTTATCAGATAAAGTGCACTCAAAATATGCCAAACAATTTTTTAATACTTTAAAACTGTACTTTTGAGAAAGCTCGTATTCAACACCTGAAGCTGTAAATTTATCGCCACAATCACGTCCATGCATCGAACCTACTTTCAAAATCTGCTCTTTTTGTAAAGCCTCTGGAATTGCAACTACAAATTTACCAGTATCTAAAATATTCTCTGTTGTAGTATGAGACAAAGCCAAAATAACAATAATCTCATCTGAATCATAAGGGCAATTCCAAGCTACAGTCATGACATCTGCAACCCCGTCTTTTGAAGTTGAGGCAACAGTGACAGTATTTCCACCTGTATATACTCTAAAAGCCTCTTTAACATCTAAATTCTGGTATGCCATACAAATCTCCTCGTAAACAATTCTTTTATATTTATACCATAAGGAAATTAAGCTTTTTTCTTTTGAAAATAATTATATTTTGGGCATAAAAAAAGGCTCTTCCGGAAAACTGTGGCTAATTAAAATTTAATATCTAATTTTGTTATACCAATAGACAAAAAAATGGTCGTTCCCAATTAAGATTGAATTAAACAAAATACACCAATCTAGGAGAACGACCTATGAATATTGTAGCCGACTTTCATAATTTTTTCTTTAATCTTTTTTATACAAACTTCAAACTTTTTAATTATCAATTTGATGAAGATAAGAAAGAGATTCATCTTTTCTTAGAGCCTAAAGACAATTATCCTCAATGTCCTATCTGTAAAAATCATAATGTTGTAGTTCATGAATATAGACATAGAATAGTTAAAGATGGCTCTTATAACGGTTTTCAGTTTATTTTGCATATTACCTATAGAACTTTTAAATGTAAGTTCTGCGATAAATATGCAACCGAACAAATCCCTTTTATTTCAAGTAGACACCGCATCACCAAAAGCCTTGAAAATGAAGTTATTGAGGATTTACAAAGGTCTGGGTCTATCAAAGATACGGCTCAAAGAACTTCCCTTAAATGGGATACGTGTAAGCAAATTCACAAAGACTATCTAAAAAGAAACACGCCTTTCTTCCTTGGTAAGGCAAAACATCTTGCTATTGATGAATTCTCTATTAAGAAAGGCCATAAATATGCAACTGTAGTTGTTGATTTAGATACTAAAAGAGTTATTTGGGTTGGTAAGGGTAAGACTGTACGAGAGGTTAATCGCTTCTTTAAATTATGCGGTACAGAGGGCTGTAAACAAATAAAAGCAGTAGCAATGGACCAAAATGCAGGATTTGCTACTTGTGTTAATAAGTATTGCCCTAATGCTAAGGTTGTCTATGATTTATTCCATATGGTTTATAACTTTGGAAGACTTGTTATAAGCGCCATAAGACTAAGACTTGCCTATGAAAATAAAAACAAAAATGATGACAATGCTTATTCTCTTTTAAAGCGTTCAAGATTTCTGTTACTTACAAAAAACTCTAATTTATCAGAAGAAAAAAGAATAAAACTTAATGATATTTTAAGCTTTTATCATGATTTATATGCAGCTAATGAGCTAAAAGAGCTATTACCTGAAGTATTCCATGCTCACTCAAAAGAAGAGTCAGAATCTCTTTGGGATGAATGGGTAAGGTTAGCTTTACAGTCAAAAGTTCAAGAGATTACTAAGTTTGCCAAAGTGCAAAACAGAAGATACCGAGATGGTATAACAAATTCAGGTATTTACAGGATTAGAACAAGCGTTCTTGAAGGGATAAACAATAAGATAAAAGTATTAAAAAGATTAGCTTATGGATTTAGAGATTTGGAGTATTTCTTCTTAAGAATTAGAGATGCTTTTAGAGGTAATGCTTATGTTTAACATATAGCCCTAATGAATATAATCTCAATTTCATTAGGGCTATCCACAGATTCTCGGAAGAACCTAAAAAAAGGCTGCAACGCAGCCCTTTTTCAAATCAAATTGATTAGTGAGAAACATCCAAATCAGCCGGAGGCCAATTCTCAAGACGCATTCCCAAAGACAGACCTCTTTCAGCGAGAACATCCTTAATTTCAGTTAAGGACTTCTTACCTAAGTTAGGGGTCTTAAGCAATTCAACTTCGGTCTTCTGAACCAGATCGCCAATATATTTAATGCCTTCAGTCTTAAGGCAGTTTGCAGAACGAACTGTGAGCTCAAGATCTTCTATAGGGCAGATCAACTTAGGATCAATTAACGGTCTGAAGTTTGCATCTTCCTGAGGTGCAACTGAACCACGGATATCAACAAATGAATTTAACTGATCTGCAAAAATGGTAGAAGCAATACCTACAGCATCTTTTGGATCAATAGTACCGTTGGTTTCAATGTCAAGGATTAACTGTTCCTTGCCATCATCAATCGGTGCGGTATGAACAGCAACGTTCAAAACCGGGCAATACATAGCATCAATAAGCAGTCTACCAATGAAACGGTCTTCGCTACCTTCAACATATGGATGAGATGTTGTAGGAACATAACCACGACCACGGGAAACATGCAGATGCATGTTAAGATTTACATCCTCAGAGGTGATATGACATAACACCAGATCAGGATTACAAATTTCGACGCCATGCGGGCAAATGATATCGCCTGCAGTTACAGGACCAATTCCGGTCTTCTTAATTTCCAGTACTGGGTCGTCATGTAACAGACCCTCAACTGCAACCGCAACTTCCTTGAGGTTGAGGAGGATCAACAACACGTCTTCCTGAATACCTTCAACTGCACTGTACTCATGCACTACACCATCAATCTCACATGCAGTAATAGCGTAGCCAGGGATTGAAGATAACATAATGCGACGCATTGCTGTACCCACTATCTGCGCATAATGCGGTTCAAACGGATCAAGGGTTACACGATAAACAAAACGAGATAATTCGGTAACGTTCTTGATGTTTGGTTTGATAGAATCAATGATCTGATCCAAGGTTTCACCCTCGTTTTAGTATACAGTCGGCAAGCTTTAAAAGCATAATGGGCGTTTACACGCCCATTTACATATTAAGCGTTTTGTGCAGGTGCTGCAGCTTCAGCTGCTTTGTCTTCTTCCTGAGTCTGCGGACGATCAGTCAGCATGATGTAGGCTACAGGAGCCTTATCACCAGGACGTAAACCAGCCTTGATGATACGGGTATAACCACCAGGACGGTTAGCAGAGAGCTTACCGATTACGTTGAAGAGCTTAGCTACAACAGCTTCATCACGAAGACGAGCAAAAGCTAAACGACGGTTAGCAACAGAGTCAACCTTAGCCAAAGTGATTAAAGGCTCGACAAAGCGACGTAATTCCTTAGCCTTAGGCACAGTGGTTTTAATCACTTCGTAGCTAAGGAGAGCGTTAGCGAGGTTGCGATACAATGCTGCACGATGTGCGGCAGTACGGCCAAAGTGACGGCCGCTTAAACGATGACGCATTTCCTAATTCCTTTCTTATTAAGTTAGTTGTTTGGTACTCTCAGTCCCGGAGGTGGCCAATTTGCCACACGCATACCCAAAGATAAACCTCTCTGAGCTAAAACATCCTTGATCTCAGTCAAAGACTTCTTACCCAGATTTGGAGTCTTGAGTAACTCAACTTCCGTACGCTGTACCAAATCACCGATGTGAATGATATTCTCCGCCTTAAGGCAGTTGGCAGAACGAACTGTAAGTTCAAGATCATCAACCAATTGCATCAACACTGGATCCGGCATTGGAGGAGCTGATGGAGCTAAAGCTCTCTCAGTAATGTCCTCTTTATTGATGATATTTGACATGCTATCAACTAACAAGTCAGAAGCCTTCATCAATGCATTCTCAGGAGTAATAGTACCGTCAGTTTCCAGATCGATAATCAATCTGTCTAAGTCGGTACGTTGCTCAACACGAGCAGACTCAACTTCGTAAACGAAGCGTCTGACCGGGCAATAATCGGCATCCATGAGAATAACGCCCTCACCATCTGCAGGCAGATGCTTAGGATCGCTAGTCATGACATAGCCAACTCCTGAAGATAAACGGAGTTTCATCGACAACGAAGCCTTGGCACCTTTGAGAGTGCAGATATGAGCATCCGGATTGGCAAAGCTAATACCTTCAGGGCAAATAATGTCTGAAGCTTTCACCTCACCTTCGCCGCTCTTTTCAAGCGACAACCATACAGGCTCGTCAAGAAGAGCATTCGAAACAATGCCGAGCAACTTCAAATTGATGATGAGCTCGAACATTGATTCGGACATATCTTCTTTAACGCTGTATTGATCTTTTATCCCCTCGATCGAAAATGCATCAACTGCAGTTCCGGACAAGGTCTTAAGTAAAATTCCGCTTAACGCTACGCCTAAAGTATTACCATAGCCACGCTCTAAAGGCTCAAGAACCACATGAGCATGGTTAGGACCAACTTCGGTAAAATCTACCGGCTTAGGTTTAAGCAGTTCAACAACAGACACTAGATATACCCCACATTACTAAAGCGGTGCTGGCAAGGGTTGCCGTTAATTACTTAGAGTACAACTCGACGATGAGCTGTTCCTTGATGTCAGCAGGAAGCTCAGAGCGCTCAGGATTGTTCTTGAAGGTGCCTTTCATATTGTCGACATCTACATCAATCCAAGTTGGCTTTAAAGCACGCTGGCCGGAAATATCAATTGCGGCCTTAATACGAAGCTGCTTCTTAGCTTTTTCACGAACAGCAATAACGTCGGAAGGCTGTACTTGATAAGAAGGAATATTTACAGTAGCGCCATTAACGGTAATAGCCTTATGGGAAACCAACTGACGGGCTTCCATACGGGTAGAACCAAAGCCCATACGGTAAACAACGTTATCCAGACGGCTCTCTAACAGCTTGAGTAAGTTCTCACCAGTGTTACCTGGCATACGAGCTGCTTTTTTGTAATAGTTTGCGAACTGACGCTCAAGTACGCCATAGATGCGACGGACTTTCTGCTTCTCACGCAACTGCATACCATAGTCGGATAAACGTGGCTTGTTAGCGCCATGCTGACCCGGAACGGTATCTAATTTGCACTTGGTGTCAATTGCACGCACACCAGACTTCAGAAATAAATCAACACCCTCGCGGCGGCTTAATTTCAGAGCTGGACCTGTGTATTTTGCCATTTATCTTTCTCCAGAAATTTAACTCGAAGGGTTAGACACGACGCTTTTTAGGCGGGCGGCAACCATTGTGAGGGGATAGGGGTAACATCAGTGATGTTAGTGATCTTGAAGCCGATTGCATTGAGCGCACGGATAGAAGACTCACGGCCAGGGCCTGGACCCTTTACGAGGACTTCGAGATTCTTTACACCATATTCCTTGGCAGCCTCTCCAGCGTGCTCAGTAGCAACCTGAGCTGCGTACGGAGTAGACTTACGAGAACCACGGAAACCTGAACCACCAGCGGTTGCCCAAGAAAGGACGTTACCCTGACGATCAGAGATAGTTACAATGGTGTTATTGAAAGATGCATGGATGTGAGCCACACCGTCAGCAATTTGCTTCTTAGAGCGCTTGCCACGGACGCGGGTGGCCGATGCAGCAGTTGCAGTCTTAATTTCTTCAGCCATCTAATGTCTCCTACTTCTTAACACTCTTGCGCGGGCCCTTGCGGGTACGAGCATTGGTTTTAGTACGCTGACCGCGAACTGGTAAGCCGCGGCGGTGGCGTAAGCCACGATAGGTACCAAGGTCGATGAGACGCTTGATGTTCATAGAAATTTCGCGACGAAGGTCACCTTCAACGGTGAACTTTGCAACTTCAGCACGAATCTGGTCTACAACCTGTTCATCAATATCTTTGAACTTGGTGGTAGGTTCAACCCCAACGGCGGCGAGAATATCGCGAGCGCGGGTAGGGCCGATGCCATAGATCGATTGCAAAGCAATCATGGCAATCTTCTGGTCAGGCACATTAATGCCAGCTATACGGGCCACTATCGATCTCCTAATTAAAGGTCTATTAAAAACAACGGTTGTTGCAAAGCCCGTTTAATGGATACGCAACAACCACTATAGTGCACATTGGCATGTCAGAACGGCACCTAAGCCGTAAACGGGCTAGGTGCCGTAAGCTGTATGATTATACAGAATTATTTTAAGATGTTCAAGACATCTTTACAAAAGCATTAGCCCTGACGCTGCTTATGCTTAGGATTGCTGCAGATAATGCGGACTACACCGTGGCGACGAACAACTTTGCAGTTGCGACACATCTTTTTAACTGAAGCACCAACTTTCATTTTTTTCTCCCACAACAGAGTGAAAAACTCTAACGGCCATAATTCCGAAGGTTTGCCTTACGCATGATATCGCCGTACTGCTGATTCATCATGTGACTTTGAAGCTGTGCAACGAAGTCCATGCTAACCACTACGATAATCAGTAATGAAGTACCACCAAAGTAGAACTGAACATTAAACCAGTTCATAAGTAACTGTGGTACCAGGCAGACCAACACCATGTATAAGGAACCGCTCAGGGTCAGACGAGTCATCACTTTATCGATGAAACGTGCTGTCTGTTCACCTGGACGGATACCAGGAATAAAAGCTCCACTCTTCTTCAAATTCTCTGCCACATCGCGAGGGTTAAATACCAGCGCGGTATAGAAGAAAGTAAAGAATATGATGGCTGCAGCGTACATCAACTCATAAAGCGGCTGACCTGGCTGGAGGAACATGGAGATTTCCTGGAGCACATTGGCCACAGCATTATCACCTTGACCAAACCAAGATACAACAGTACCCGGGAATAAAATTATCGACGACGCAAAGATGGCCGGGATAACACCGGAAAGGTTGATCTTAAGTGGTAAAGTAGAGCGAGGCTGTGAATAAATGCGGTTACCCATCTGACGCTTAGCGTATTCAATGACAATTCTGCGCTGACCACGTTCAACGAAGACTACAAAGAATGTCACAAGGACAACTACTACGCCAATAATCAAAAGAGCAATAGTCGACAAATCACCCTGACGAGACTGCTCGAAAGTACGAGCTAAAGCCGAAGGTAATCCGGCGACGATACCGGCAAAGATAATTAAAGAAATACCGTTACCGATGCCGCGCTCAGTAATCTGTTCACCAAGCCACATCAGAAGCATTGTACCAGTGACAAGACTTACAGTTGTTACAAAGTAAAAACCAAAGCCTGGATTGTCAACAAGTCCTGGCATCATATTAGGAATACCAGTTGCAATGCCTAAAGCCTGAATGGCAGCCAAAAACAGAGTGGCAATACGAGTGTACTGAGTAATCTTACGACGACCAGATTCACCCTCTTTACGTAATTCTGCCAGATTCTTGTTAATGACAGCCAGCAGCTGAATGATAATGGCTGCAGAAATATAAGGCATGATACCTAATGCCAACACGGAAGCACGCTCTAAAGCGCCACCGGAGAACATATTAAACATGCCCAAGATGGTTCCGCTCTGCTCATCGAAAACACGCTGCAGGACATCGGCATTAACACCTGGAACAGGAATATACGAACCAAGTCTGAAGACCACAAGTCCGATAAAGACGAAGAGCAGACGTGAACGCAACTCACCGTTACCGGATTTATTTTGTTGCGCTACTTCGCGACTTCTATCAAATAGCGATTTTCTTGCCATGCAAAACCTCTACAGGGCATCTTTCGATGCCCAAAATTAAATTATTTGGAAGCCTTCTTGGCAGCCTTCTGCTCAGCAGTCTTCTTAGCTGGCTTCTGAATGCCATCTTTGGCCAGCTTGTCAAGACGAGCCTGCTGCTTGGCAGCAGAACGCTTTGCGGAAGCCTCTAAACGTGCAGCAGCTTCGGTGATGTAGGATGCTTCTTCAACAGAACCACCACATGCCTCAATAGCAGCCTTTGCACCCTTAGTTGCGCCGATTCCCTTTAAGGTAATCTTCTTGGTGAAGTTCGGAACGCGGGATAAAACCACTTTAACGAACTGATCTTTCTTGGTGATAAGGCGTGCATTTAATAATGCTTCCATATCAACAACATCACCTTCGATACGATTGAGGTCGTTTAAAGTAACCTCAGTAGTAACAGAAGCCTTTGGAGACCAGAAACCAAACTTTGGTAAACGGATCTTCATTGGGATAGCGCCGCCCTCAAAGCCTGGACGCTTGTGAGCGCTCTTACGGGCACCGGCACCCTTGACACCACGACCGCAGGTCTTGCCGAGGCCAGAACCAATACCACGACCGACACGAACGGATTTCTTGTGAGATCCCTCAGCCGGTTTTAAAGTATTCAGAAACATCTTTTACTCCTCGACCTTAACCATGTAGCTGATTTTGTTAATCATGCCGCGAACAGAAGGAGTATCCTCGAGCTCAACGGTATGACGAATGCGGCGCAGACCCAAACCCTTTAAGGTAGCAATGTGCTTAGGTAAACGGCCGATAGAACTCTTAGTCTGAGTAACCTTGATGGTTTTCTTCTCTGCCATTTTTTACTCCAGAATTTCTTTAACCGAGAGACCACGCTTTGCAGCAACAGCCTCAGGGGTACGCATAGAAGCTAAAGCAGCAACTGTTGCGCGAACAACGTTGATTGGGTTGGTAGAACCATAAGCCTTAGCTAAAACGTTACGAACACCGGCAACCTCAAGAACAGCACGCATAGCACCACCGGCAATAATACCAGTACCTTCAGCGGCAGGCTGCATGTAAACCATGGAGCCAGAGTGCTCGCCCTTAACTGCATGGAACAAAGTACCATTGTTTAAGGAGATATTGTTATTGATGTTACGGCGGGCCTGCTCAATTGCCTTTTGAATAGCAGCAGGAACTTCGCCAGCTTTACCATAACCAAAACCGACACGGCCGTTGCCATCACCAACTACAGTTAAAGCGGTGAAGGAGAAAATACGACCACCTTTAACAACTTTAGCTACACGGTTAACTGCTACTAATTTCTCTTGCAGTTCGCCAGCTTGAGTTTCATCTTTGTGTTGCATTGTGCTGCACTCCTAGAACTTAAGGCCGGCTTCACGAGCGGCGTCAGCTAAAGCTGCAACACGGCCGTGATACTGATAGCCTGATCTGTCAAAAGCTACGGTTTCAACCTTAGCGGCAATGGCACGCTCGGCAACAGTCTTGCCGATAAGCTTTGCAGCTTCAACGTTACCGGTGTACTTTAAGTCTTTAATAAGATCTTTCTCTAAAGTACTTGCAGAGGCTAAAACGCAGTTATCTTTGTTAATTACCTGAGCATAGATGTGACGAGGGGTACGAGTAACCACTAAACGGGTTACGCCCAACTCGTGCATCTTTGCACGGGATTTAGTGGCGCGGCGAATGCGTGCTTCTTTTTTGTCAAACATGTTATGCCACCCTGTTATTTCTTCTTAGCTTCTTTAATGACGATTACTTCGTCTTCATAGCGTACACCTTTACCCTTGTAAGGTTCTGGAGCACGGAATGCACGGATCTTAGCGGCAACCTGACCTAAAAGAGCCTTATCATAACCCTTGAGCACAACCTCAGTCTGGGTAGGGGTCTCAGCGGTAATACCTTCCGGCAGATCAAAGTCGACTGGATGAGAGAAGCCTAAGACTAAGTTTAATACCTTACCCTTAACAGCAGCTCTATAGCCTACACCGACTAACTTAAGTTTTTTCTCAAAACCTTTATCCAAACCAACAACCATGTTGTGGAGCAGAGCACGGGTAGTACCAGACTGCATATTGGACTCAGTGGTATCCTCTTTCTGAGCAACAGAGAGGACATTGTTTTCACATTTAACGGCAACAGCATTGTGCACATTGAGGCTCATCTCGCCCTTTTTGGACTTGATGGTAACTTTCTGGCCGTCGATCAGGACTTCAACGCCCTGAGGAACGTCAATGTGTTCCTTAGCAATACGAGACATCTATCCTCCCCTTATGCGACGTAGCAAATAACTTCGCCACCCAAGCCGTCCTTACGGGCAGCACGGTCGGTCATTAAGCCTTTGGAAGTGGAAACAACAGCGATACCTAAACCGTTCATGATACGTGGCAGGTCGCGGCTCTTCTTGTAAACACGGAGGCCCGGACGGGAAACGCGCTGAATTAACTCAACAACCGGTTTGCCCTCGTAGTACTTAAGGCCAATTTCCAAAACCTTCTTAACGTCACCGTTCTCGGAGACAGAAGCAATATAGCCTTCTTTTAATAACAGATTAGCAATAGCTACTTTCTGCTTAGAAGATGGCATTGTAACACTCAGTTTGCCAGAAGCCTGGCCGTTACGGATACGGGTTAATAAATCCGCAATCGGATCTTGAATCATGTGAATCTCTCCTATTACCAGCTGGCCTTGTGCAATCCAGGGATCTCGCCACGCATCATGTGCTCGCGTAATTTAATGCGGCAAAGGCCGAACTTACGCAGATAACCATGTGGACGACCAGTCTCGCTGCAGCGGTTACGCTGACGGCATGGGCTGGAGTCGCGTGGTAAGGCAGCAAGTGCCTGTACAGCAGCAAAGCGGTCTTCATCAGAAGTAGACACGCATGAAATAATCTTTTTGAGCTCTGAACGCTTTGCGCGATATTTCTCGCACAAACGCTGTCTTTTCAGATCTCTGTTCTTCATAGAAGTCTTAGCCATGAGTTCGTCCTCGAATTACTTATTGGCCTGAGTACGGAATGGGAAGTTGAAAGCCTGTAACAGGGCACGGCCCTCGTCATCAGTCTTAGCAGTGGTGGTGATAGTAATATCCATACCACGGATTGCATCAACCTTATCGTAGTCAATCTCAGGGAAAATGATTTGCTCGCGTACACCCATGGAGTAGTTGCCTCTGCCGTCAAAAGACTTAGAGGATAAACCACGGAAATCGCGGATACGCGGAATTGCGATCACGATTAAACGCTCGAGGAACTCCCACATGCGCTCACCACGCAGGGTAACTTTACAACCGATTGGATAGCCCTCACGAATATGGAAGCCCGCTACAGATTTGCGAACCTTGGTGATTAACGGCTTCTGGCCAGAAATAGCGGCCATGTCGCGTGCTGCATTCTCTAAAACTTTCTTGTCTGCAACAGCTTCACCAACACCCATATTGAGGGTGATCTTCACAATCCGAGGGACTTGCATGACTGTTTTGTAACCAAATTGTTCAGTTAAGGCTTTGATTACTTCCTGCTTGTATATATCATGCAGTTTCGCCATCGTTATTCTCCTACTTATTTAACACTTATTTGGTCGGGGAAGAGATAATCTTGTCGTTAGATTTGAAAACACGTACTTTCTTACCGTCTTCAATCTTGAAAGCGACACGATCAGCTTTTTTGGTATCTGGGTTATAAATTGCTACGTTGGAAATATCCAAAGGAGCTTCGATATCCACAATACCGCCGGCCTGATTAAGGTTAGGGTTTGCTTTCTGGTGTTTCTTCTTGACATTAATGCCTTCGACTAACACCTTGTGCTCACTCGGGAAAACGCGGGTAACTTTACCAGTCTTACCCTTGTCTTTACCGGTGATGACGATTACTTCGTCATTGGTGCGAATTTTCGCTGCCATTTTTCTAATACCCTCTCTTAGAGTACTTCTGGGGCTAAGGACACAATCTTCATAAATTGTTCGGTACGCAATTCACGGGTAACTGGTCCGAAAATACGAGTGCCCATAGGCTCATGCTGCGAGGTCAAAAGAACTGCAGCGTTGCTATCAAAGCGAATGAGAGAACCATCAGCGCGACGAACACCTTTCTTGGTACGTACTACAACTGCGTCTACAACATCGCCCTTCTTGACTTTGCCGCGCGGAATCGCGTCTTTGACAGAGACTTTAATAATGTCGCCAATGCCTGCGTAACGGCGGTGGGAACCACCTAAAACCTTGATACACATTACAGCACGTGCGCCAGAATTGTCCGCGACGTCAAGTATGCTTTGCATCTGGATCATTGCAAATGCTCCGGTTAAAAGAAAAAACAACTTCTACGTCCACATTGAACGAGAAGGCGATACAATTTAACATAAATATAACAAGACCGCAAGTCCTAAAAGACCCACGGCCTTAAATTAATTTTAAGCAATAAAGCTTAATTAGGCGTTAGGAGCCTGCTCGATAACCTTAACGATCTTCCAGGAGATGGTCTTGGATACCGGACGGCACTCGCAAATCTCAACTAAATCACCAGTCTTAGCGATGTTCTCGCTATCTGCTACGTGGAACTTAGTGGTACGAGTGATGATCTTACCGTATACCGGATGGGTAATACGACGCTCAACAGCTACGACACAAGCCTTCTGCATTTTATCGCTAACAACGCGGCCACGGAGGGAGCGGGCCACTTTCTCGGCGTTCTGGATATCAGACATTCAACTCTTCCTCTATTTAGCGCTCTCTGAGGCTAATTTCTCAGAGATGATGGTGTTAACACGTGCAATGTTGCGACGTACTTTTCTTACGTTGTCAGTCTGGGCCAGAGAACCGGTCTTTAACTGGAAACGGAGATTGAACTGCTCACGCTGTAAGCTAGAGAGCTCAGTCTTTAACTCCTCAACGGATTTATTGCGTAAATCATTAGTCTGCATTAGATCACCTGCTTACGAACAAAAGTGGTGGTAACTGAGAGCTTAGCAGCTGCAAGACGGAAAGCCTCACGAGCAACTTCCTCAGAAATGCCGCCGATCTCGAACAGTACGCGGCCAGGCTGAATAGGGGCAACCCAGTATTCAACAGTACCCTTGCCTTTACCCATACGAACACCAAGAGCTTTCTGGGTGATAGGCTTGTCCGGGAACACACGGATCCAAACTTTACCTTCACGCTTCATCTCACGGGTGAAAGCACGACGGGCAGCTTCGATCTCACGAGCAGTAATCTGACCGCGAGAAGTAGCCTTCAGACCAAACTCGCCGAAGGAAACGATGGAACCAGCGTAAGCCAGACCCTCATTGCGACCTTTTTGAGTCTTACGATATTTCGTACGTTTAGGTTGTAACATTTAATTCTTCCTCCGTTACTCAGCAGCTTTTTCAGCTGGAGCATCTTCGGTCTTGCGTGCACCGCGGCGACCACGACCCGGACGAGCCTGGTTGTCGTCACGACGATGTCTGCGACCAGCAGGAGCAGAGGCGTTGTTCTTGTCCTCAGACTCCTCTTGGGTTAAAGGCAGACCGCCTAAAATCTCACCCTTGAAGATCCAGACCTTAACACCAATTACACCGTAAGTGGTAACGGCTTCAGATAAGGCATAGTCAATGTCAGCACGTAAAGTGTGTAAAGGTACACGGCCTTCACGTAACCACTCGGTACGGGCGATTTCAGCACCGCCTAAACGGCCAGAAACCTCAACCTTAATACCCTTGGCACCAACACGCATTGCATTCTGGATAGCCTTCTTCATAGCGCGACGGAACATTACGCGGCGCTCGAGCTGAGAGGCGATAGAATCAGCAACTAACTTAGCGTCGAGGTCAGGCTTACGGATCTCAGAGATATTAACCTGAGCTGGAACACCAGCGATAGCGCTGATCTTCTTACGTAACTTCTCAACGTCTTCGCCCTTCTTACCAATTACGATACCAGGACGTGCAGTGCAGATGGTAATACGAACGCTCTTAGCCGGACGATCAATGATGATCTTGGATACAGATGCATTCTTTAACTCAGAGGTCAGATACTTACGGATCTCGGCATCGCTCTTAATGTTAGCCGGGAAATTTGCAGTAGATGCGTACCAGACAGAAGAGTAAGGCTTGGTAATACCAAGACGAATTCCATTAGGATTAATTTTCTGACCCATGGTTACTCTCCTAACTTCTCTGCAACAACTACAGTAATATGAGAGGTGCGCTTAACGATACGATCAGCGCGGCCCTTTGCACGCGGCATAATGCGCTTTAAGGACGGACCCTCATCCACAAGAATCTTAGATACAACTAAATCATCAATATCTAAAGACAGATTGTGCTCAGCGTTAGCAACAGCAGAGAGCACGACCTTACGGATCAGAGCAGCAGCCTTACGTGGGCTGAACTGCAAGAGATCCAAAGCGTCCTGTACCGGCAGACCGCGAACCTGATCGGCTACCAGGCGAGTCTTCTGGGCAGAAGAACGGGCGTAACGGTGAACAGCTTTAACTTCCATTACTAAACTCCTGATTACTTAGGTGATGATGCGGTGGCATCACCGGCTACGTGGCCCTTGAAAGTACGGGTCGGGGCAAACTCACCTAACTTGTGACCAACCATTTCATCGGAAACATAGACCGGCACATGTTGACGACCGTTATGTACAGCGATTGTCATTCCAATCATGGCCGGGATAATTACTGAACGGCGTGACCAGGTTTTGATCGGCTTCTTGTCACCGGACTCAGCAACCTTCAGTACCTTCTTCAGTAAGGACTCATCAATAAATGGGCCTTTCTTCAAAGAACGTGGCATGTTATATCCTCGCTTAACTATTAACGGTGATGAACAATGTACTTATCAGTACGCTTGTTCTTGCGGGTCTTGTAACCCTTGGAAGGAGTACCCCAAGGAGAGCAAGGCTGAATGCCCTTATTACGGCCTTCACCACCACCATGTGGGTGGTCGATTGGGTTCATGGACATACCGCGAACGGTAGGACGAACACCACGCCAGCGCTTAGCACCGGCCTTACCTAACTGGGCTAACATGTGCTCACCGTTGCCGATTTCACCGATGGTAGCGCGGCAGTCAGCTAATACGCGGCGCATTTCGCCAGAACGCATACGTAAGGTTACATAAGCACCTTCACGAGCTAACAGTTCGCAGTAAGTACCAGCGGAACGAGCAAATACAGCACCTGCACCAGGGTTAAGCTCAACTGCGTGAACAACAGAACCTAAAGGAATGTTGCGCAGTGGTAAAGTGTTACCAACTTTGATAGGAGCATTAACGCCAGAAACAACAACGTCACCTGCCTTTAAGCCCTTAGGAGCTAAAATATAGCTACGGGAGCCATCGGTGTAGAGGATTAAAGCGATGTGAGCTGAACGGTTTGGATCATACTCTAAACGCTCAACACGTGCTTCAACACCATCTTTCTGACGCTTGAAGTCAACTAAACGATAGTTCTGCTTGTGACCGCCACCGATATGACGAGTAGAGATGTGACCGTAATTGTCACGACCACCAGTCTTACGCTTCTCGACTACGAGTGAACGGAATGGACCGCCTTTCCACAGGCCAGGGGTCTTAATCTGAACGACGTGACGACGGGCTGGGGAGGTAGGTTTAGCCTTAACAATAGCCATTACTTGCTCTCCTTGTCATTCTGCTGTGCAGTGGCATCGACATCTAACTGAGTGCCAGCTGGAAGAGTTACATAAGCCTTCTTCCAATCATTGCGCTTGCCAATACCATGAACAGTACGACGGGTCTTACCACTATAATTCATGGTGCGTACACCAATAACCTCAACGCCGAAGATCTTCTCTACAGCTGCTTTGATCTCTTCTTTAGTAGCGTCAGGTAAAACTTTGAAAGTAGCAACATTCTGTTCAGAAGCGGCGGTGCTCTTTTCAGAGATAACAGGTGCGCGCAGAATGTTCATTAAACGTGCTTCTGAAATCATTTAAGCAACTCCTCTACTTTCTTAACGGCAGCGGCCGTCATTAAAACCTTGTCAAAACCGACCAGGTTGACCGGATTGAACTCGGCAGAACCAGGCTGGCAAGTGGCAACTTTGTAAAGATTGCGAGAAGCTAAGAAGATGTTCTCCTCAAAAGCCTCAGTTACAATCAGAACCTGCTTGAGATCCATAGCCTTGAGCTTCTCAACTAAAGACTTGGTCTTGTGATCCTCGAGCTTGAACTCGTCAACAACTACTAAACGGTCCTGACGAACTAACTCAGAGAGGATGCTACGCATTGCAACGCGGTACATCTTGCGGTTAACTTTCTGGGACCAATCCTGCGGCTTAGCTGCAAAGATAGTGCCACCAGCGCGCCATAAAGGCGAACGAGATGAACCGGCACGTGCACGACCGGTGCCCTTTTGACGGAACGGCTTCTTACCGCCGCCTGAAACCTCAGAACGGGTCTTCTGAGCTTTAGTACCGGCACGGGCAGTGCTGAGGTAGGAAACTACTACCTGATGAACCAGTGGCTCATTGAACTCGCGACCAAAGGTGTTTTCGGACACTTCCAGCTGCTTGTCGGCGCCAAATAACTTTAATTCCATGATCCTATTACCTCGGGTTAAGCTTTAACACTTGGCCGTACGATGAGATCGCCGTTATTTGCACCTGGAACGGCACCCTTGACGAGGAGTAAATTACGCTCGACATCGATGCGGACGAGGTCCAAACCTAAAACGGTGACTTTCTCATTGCCCATGCGGCCGACCATCTTCTTGCCCTTGAAAACTCTGCCCGGAGTCTGGTTCTGACCGGTTGAGCCAGGGACACGATGAGAACGTGAATTACCGTGGGTATAATCCTGATGGAGGAAGTGATAACGCTTGATAGTACCAGCAGTACCTTTACCTTTGGACTGACCAGTCACATCAACTTTCTTAACATCATTGAAAGCGTCGACTTTGATCTCAGAACCGACCTGATAAGACTCAAGCTCGGCTGCATCAAGACGGAACTCCCATAAACCGCGACCGGCCTGAACACCGGACTTGGCGAAATGACCAATTTCAGCCTTGGTCATGCGGCTAGCTTTGCGCTCACCAGTAGTAACCTGGATGGCAGTGTAACCATCGGTCTCTGCATTCTTAATCTGGGTTACGCGGTTTGCTTCTACTTGAATGACGGTTACCGGAACAGATTTGCCGTTCTCGTTGAAAACACGGGTCATACCAAGCTTGCGGCCAATTAAACCGATTGACATTGTATTTTTCCCCTATTTGTTAGCGAAGGCTGATCTGAACATCCACACCGGCGGCAAGATCTAAACGCATTAAAGCATCAACAGTCTTTTCAGTCGGCTCCACAATATCAACTAAACGCTTGTGGGTACGAATTTCGTACTGATCACGTGCATCTTTATTAACATGAGGGGAAATGAGGATGGTATAACGCTCCTTGCGGGTAGGGAGCGGGATCGGACCACGAACCTGAGCGCCGGTGCGCTTAGCGGTTTCGACGATTTCAGCAGTTGAATGATCAATTAATCTGTGATCATAAGCTTTCAGACGGATCCGGATTCTTTGATTCTGCATTGCAGACTCCATTTTTTAAAAAGAACACGCAGACACTCGCCTTCCTAACTCTACTCTTAAGTATTATCAGGAGGAAGTGATTTCTGCAACAATTTCTCCCACAATTAGGGAGAGTATCATCAGCCGCATCATATATCGAAGTAGGGCTGGTCTTGCAATTCTAACGTTTTATTTACAACGCTTGCAAAAGTGCAACTATTATAATCTTATAGTCGAAAAATACAATACTATTTAAAAAATTTTTTAAATAATTTCGCTTTTTTCCCCTATAAAAATAAAATTTCTTAAAAAACAAATAATTAAAAATTAAGGACGCAATTTTATAGCATTATTAAAGTTTTTATCTGTTCTAACTTTCTTCTTTCCATAAAGAGTCATGGCCTTCTTTTCACTAAGACTATAAACTTTTGAACTTAAATCTAAATTGTTTTTATAGTCTGGTAATCCTTCTATGCCTAAAAGACCTAACATCAGATCAAAAGTCAAATCATTTGTCCAAACTTTATTTACATGTTGTTTTAAATTTGAATAAAGCTCTCCCCTATTTTGTTTTAGAGCATTAGAGCAAAAAATAACTAAAGGAATTCTTACCATAGGGAATGTAAATTTAGTTGGATTATGGTCATATATTCCACCACTTAACTCCTCCCCATGATCAGAAATAAAGGTCAAACTCTGAAATTGAGGATAAGCACTTAACTTTTTATAAAGCTTGTCTAAAAAATCATCTACAAACAAGATGCTAGCATCATATGAATCCAATACCTTGTCTTCACTTAAAAATATCTTAAAGCTATCAGGAGTTCTTTCTGAATATTTTTGATGACTTCCCATAAGATGCAAAATCAATAAGACATTTTTTTTATCATTAAAATCAGGTAAACGCTTTAAAAGCTCGTCATCATAAAAAATACTTTGCATTCCTGAAGTGCCGTTAATCCACTCCTCGTGATTTGCAGCTGAAGATATTACCGATGTTGGAGTTTCGTACATACCGTATTTACGCTGATTTGAAAACCAATATGTTTCATACCCTGCAACATTGGCAAGCTCAATTAAAGAAAAAGCATCTTCAAGTTTTTTATTTTTATACTGATTTTGTTCAGTTAAGGCATATGTTAAAGCAGGAACAGTTTGAGGAAAGCTGGCATAGGCTTTATTAAAAACCAAAGCCAAATTCTGATCCTTATAGTTAAGAAGATTTGGAGTGTTTTTACGTTTATAACCGTAAATTTGCATTCTGTCTTTACAGTGAGACTCACCTATCACCAATACATGAATGCCACCTGAAGCCTCATTTAGCTTTATAGATGACAATTCCTTAAGTCTTTGTTCTCTTAAAAAGGCTGCTTTTTTAAATAATTCAAATTGCTCAAGCTGTCTTCCTGTAACCTTTAAAACCTTAATGCTGAAATAATCAATATCAGGAACTACGTATACAGATTGGGCCATAACGAATAAAGATATGACCAATATATAAGACAATTTT
This sequence comes from uncultured Succinivibrio sp., assembly GCA_905186145.1. GTDB lineage: Bacteria > Pseudomonadota > Gammaproteobacteria > Enterobacterales > Succinivibrionaceae > Succinivibrio. Next base: position 1,884,361 of record LR994470.1, on the reverse strand, counting down.
ATTTTAGGTTTTATAATTTCAGCTTTTTTTAACGAGATTATGGTTGCACTTATAGATAAAACTATCATTAAGAACGCAACAATCCACTTAAAGTCTAAATGGCTTTCAGCGTATTCAAAGCTCTCATCGACATTAGTTTGAGCAAATGCCAAAATGATATCTGAGGTTAAAAGTTCATCTTCAGCAAGGTAATAAGCCCATATTGATAAAGGAAAGAGCAAAATCAAGGCTGTAAAAATAAAAACTAATCCTTTTGATAATAAAGATAATTTTTTATTTTTTATAAAGCATGTAAGATAAAAAACTAAAGAAATTAAAGCAAAACTTCCACAAGAAAAACTTACTGCATTAACGTAATCACGGATCTTAGAATCTATATCTATACAAAGTTGCAACACTAGTACAGATATACATATAAAGAAAAACCATAAAAAGCTGTATATGATTTTCTTTGAAAATCCATAAATAGAAATTGATAAAATTGCGGCAAAAGTTGTAATTGGTAAATAAAAACTTTTAAATGATATAGAACCGTCGTATAGCCTATCAAATAAAAAAACAGCCATTAAGACTGCCCATACTGTAAGACTAACTCTTAATATTGATTTTTTATTATTAAAAAAAGGTTCCTTTCTAAACATATGCTTAATCGCTTTTATACAATTCTATTTTTTAAATGGGCATGAGTGTACAGCATTTTTACAAATCTTTTAAGATTAAAGACCTTTTACAAGCAAAAATTAACACTATAATTACAAAAAAATAAATAAGGCCTATATATGGAATTCAACTTTAATCTACCAAAAGACTATCTCACAAAATCACCCAAAACAGATTTAAAGCTCCCCTCTCCCTATAAAAGTATCGTTCTTCACAGCTGTTGTGCTCCTTGCTCTACAGCAGTATTAGAGTGTTTAATTCAAAACAATATAAAACCTGTTGTATTTTTTTATAACCCAAACATTCACCCTCTTGATGAATATATAAAACGCCGTGACGAATGGTTACATCTTTGCAATCTCTTAAAATTGCAAACAATTATAGGCGATTATGATAAAGATAACTGGTTTGATAAAACTAGAGGTTTTGAATGCGAACCTGAACGCGGCAAACGCTGCGACATATGCTTTAAGATGCGACTTAAAGAAACAGCCAAGGTTGCAGTAAAACTTAATATTGGACTTTTTACTACTACACTTTGTACATCAAGATGGAAAAGTAAGCCTCAAGTTGATAACGCCGGATATGCTGCTGCAAAAGAAGTTGAAGGCTCAGCTTATTGGGATTTTGATTGGCGAAAAGGCGGACTTATAGCCCGCCGTAGTGATTTAGTCAGAGAAATTGGCTTTTACAACCAATTATATTGTGGATGTGTCTACAGTCTAAAACAAAGACAAATCAAAGACAAAAACAGCTAGACTCCGTAGTTTTTACGATAATCGAGCATGGCATCTAGATGAGTTGATAACTTAGGATCATGCTCGATATAAGTTAATAAATCCTCAAAATTGATGATTGAAATAACTTTAATACCAAGAGATTCCTCAACTTCAGCAATAGCGCCCTTCTGGCCTTGACCGCGCTCTTGTCTATTTAAAGCAATTAAAGCTGCTTTAAAATCAGCACCATTTTCTTTAATGATGGTGTCAGACTCTCTAATAGCAGTGCCTGCTGTAATAACATCATCAATTAAAACAACCTGACCTTTAAGCGGAGCACCAACTAAATTACCACCCTCTCCATGATCTTTCTTTTCTTTGCGGTTAAAACACCAAGGTTTATTTATACCGTGCTCACAGCTTAAAGACATGGCAGTGGCACAGCATAAAGGAATACCTTTATATGCAGGGCCAAATAAAACATCAAAATCGCAACCTGAATTTACTAATGCTTGGGCATAGCAGTCTCCTAAAATCTTAAGATCAGATCCAGTATTAAAGCCTCCGGCATTAAAAAAATAAGGGCTGGTACGACCAGATTTTAAGACAAAGCTTCCAAATTTTAATACGCCTTTTTGTAAAGATAATTCAATAAAACGGCGCTGATAATCTTGCATGCTTATACTCCCTAAAAGATTTTGATAATAATTGTAACAAAATAAGCCTATACTGTCGCAATATCGTTTTATTAACACTCAATTGAAAATGGAGATATCAAATATGGCAGTGTCCAGCATGACAGGATCCGCATCGATACAAGTCAATACCGAAGACATCTCATTTACCCTTAACATAAACACTGTCAATAATCGTTATTTAGATATTTTTTTAAAACTTCCTGACAATTTACGTTATTTAGACTTAGAAATTAGAAAACTAATCAGCTCTAAGTTCAGTCGCGGAAAATTTGACCTCAGTTTAAATTTAAATGTTTCTCAAACATCTTCATTTAAACTTAATGAAGAAGAGTTAAAAGCCTTGGGAAATGTTTTAAAGACCATTCAAAATACTGTAGGTGGCAATATAAATCCTATGGAGATCCTAAATTACAGAGGGATCTTGGTTGCTGATGAAAATATTCAAGAAAAAATAGTAAATCTCTTTTATAAGGCCTTGGACAACGCTTTGTCACAACTTAAAGAAAATCGTTTACGCGAAGGCGAACAATTAAAAAACGCTTTAGAAAATTTATTATCTAAGATTGAATCTAATCTTGATGAATTAGCCCCTATTCTTGAAAATTTAGTAAATGCCGAACGCAAAAAAATAAAAGAGCGTATTGATAATTTAAAAATCAATATTGATGAAAGTCGCATTGAGCAAGAAGTTGCATTAGCCGCACAAAAGGCTGATATTCGTGAAGAATACGATCGCCTAAGATCACATATCAAAGAAGCTCGTCGAGTATTGAATGTTGGTGGTGTTATTGGAAAACGTCTTGATTTTTTACTGCAAGAATTTAACCGCGAAGCTAACACTATGGCATCTAAAGCATCTTCTTTAGATATCACCAGAATCGCTGTTGATACTAAGGTTTTAATAGAACAGATAAGAGAGCAAGTTCAAAATATAGAATAAACAATCTGTTATTTATATAATTCCCAGATAATTTAAATTATCTGGGAATATCTAAAACTATAAAACCTCATTTAAATGGCTTAAAGATCGCACTGTATTTATCATTTTTAAAAATAACGGAGGAATGCTATTTAAGCCTCTCTCCTGCATAGCCTCAACTAAAATTAAAGCAAGCCCTGGTTTACTTTTTTTCTTAATAGCCATTTCTATAACTTTATCTGCACTTAAATTTTTTCTTGAATCACATCTTTGAATGCCGGCCGCTTTTCTAAAAACATCCTGATAGCCAACAGAATAAATGTAATGCTCAATATCTATATGTGGCATAACTGTTAAGTGATTTTTAAGGTCACCGGTCTTTACAAAACATTGAACACTTTTAGCATATTTTTGTCCTGCTTCATCACCATCGGTTAAAACATGAAATTCAATACCAAGCTGTTTTGATAGTTTCATCAATGGCTGCAAACCACACTGAGCAAACTCAATAATTCTGATACCATCACATTGCAAACTTATGCCCAAAAGCGATGCTATAGTAGACAAGACCCAGACTTCAGTTTCTCCTTCAACCAAAATCCAAGTTCTTGCAAATAAACTCATTGGACGATTGATTCTCACATGAAAAGCAATTTTTCTGATTTCTTCATGGGAAAAGGTATTTGGCTCTACTTTAAAGCTTCTTGTATCATAAAGCCTACGATGCAATCTCCTTAAAGAATATATGGTCATAGCAGAGAGAAGATCTCCTGAGTTTGTAGTGATAATCTTTTGAAAATCAAGAGCTTCTACTAAAGACCAAAAAGATAATAACAAAGATGGGTGGAAACGAGATTCAATATCCTCAAAGATCACTATAGGTCTGGCTTTTTTACTAATGTCCCGAGCACCTTTTGAGGATAAAACAGCACCTGCAAGTAAAGACAGTAAAATCTTAACCTTATTAAGACCTGGTTTTTGGAATGTCTCTGTAATTGTAGACAATGTTTCTATAGATATTGGTCTGTTGATAATATCGCCAACATTTCTACTGTATTCCTGAGAATAATTTATAAGTTTTGGATTGTTATAACTTGTAAGATATTTAGATAACAAAGCATTTAAGGTTAATAATGCCTGACCTACCTCTTTTGCGCTTAAAGCAGCATCGTTAGCTAAAGTCTCAACAAATTTTGCAAATTCTTCTGAAGCTTTATCATCCTTTGAATAATCTTTTTCTAAAGCACCAGATAACATACGGCTATCACGAACACGCATTACAGGACTTAACCTAATTATCATCTTTAACGCTTTTTCAACTTCACTATCGGGTATTTCAAAAGGATGTTCATGAGAGTTTAAAAGCTCATGAGTAGTTACAAACTTATCTCCTTGCTTTGTGCCCACAATATGCCAATGCAAGCGATATAAACCATCCTCTCCATAAATCCAAAATGGTCTTAAAGATGGTTCATAATCAAAATTCTGAGAAAAAGTACTCTCACAAAACCATAAATGAACATCTATATTTTCACAATGATCGTGATAAACATCTTGAAGCATAAACTCAAAATCGCGCTTTTGAGCTTCCAAATATTCATCATCTAACCTCTCAGGCATAGCCTCTTGATTATCATGATCTTCTTTTTTTGGTTCATCACAACCTTCTTTAATTTTTGCTAAATTTAAAATAGGTTTTGAAAACACACTCACAGGATTTATAACAGGGTTATCTGAAACGGTATCAGAAACTTCCCCATTTAAAGCCACTGGCACATATAGATCTTCAATTTTAAACTGACAAAGTTGCTCGCCTTTGCCTAAAACCATCCACAACAATCTCAACAAGGAAGTTTTACCCCAAGAGTTTTCTCCTATAAGAGCAGTACTGTCTTCCTGAAAATCTATGGATAAATGGCGTATACCACGAAAATTGCTTAAATCAACCTTTTCAAGAAACATTGAGAATAGTCCTTATTTTTTATAACTACTTGTTTCTTATAGAATAGTATTCAAAAGTTAAATTCGCCATTTTCAAATTAAATACTAAGTTTTGATTCACAAAAACAAAAAAAGCATGACCTTTTATAAGACCATGCTTTCCATATTTTTAAACTTTATTAAATTTTAAATACGATGCCATGTGGTTCCCTGAGGACCATCTTCAAGCTCAATGCCCATTTCTTTTAACTTATTACGAGCATTATCCGCTGCAGCCCAATTTTTAGAAGCACGTGCATCTGCGCGCGCTTTAATTAAACCTTCAATAATAGCAACGTCGTCATTATCTCCAGCGCCACTCTTTAAGAAAGTCTGAGGATCTTGCTGCAATACACCTAAAATGCTGCCTAACTGCTTAAGTCTGCCTGCAAGATATGCAGCTTCTTTACCTTCTGCTCTATTGATAGCACGAACTAAATCAAACAATACAGAACTTGCACCTGGAGTGTTGAAATCGTCATCCATAAACTCACAGAAACGCTTGGTATATTCATCTTCAGCAGGCAAGGTATTTACATCACAAGCCTCAGTATCACGTAAAGTTGTGTATAAACGATTTAAACTTGCACGAGCCTTTTCTAAGTTTTCCTGAGTATAATTAAGAGGACTTCTGTACTGGGCTGATAATAAGAAGAAACGAATGGTTTCAGCGTCATAGCTCTTAAGGACATCTCTTATGGTAAAGAAGTTATTCAAAGACTTAGACATCTTCTCTTCATTGATCATTACCATGCCGCTGTGCAGCCAATAATTTACATAATTTTCATGCCAAGCACAGCAACTTTGAGCAATTTCATTTTCATGGTGAGGAAAGATTAAATCAGCACCACCACCATGAATATCAAAAGTGTGTCCTAAATAACGGCTATTCATTGCTGAACATTCAATATGCCAACCAGGTCTTCCAAGACCCCAAGGAGATTCCCAAGCAGGCTCACCTGGTTTTGACATCTTCCACAAAACGAAATCCAAAGGATTTTCTTTGCTACGTTCAACCTCAATACGTGCACCGGCTTGAAGTTCATCTAACTTCTGACCTGACAGACGGCCATAATCTGCATAAGAGTCGATCTTAAACACGACATCGCCGTTGCCTGCAACATAGGCATTACCGTTAGCTATAAGTTTTTTAACTAATTCAATAATGGCTTCAATATTTTCTGTAGCTTTAGGCTCAATATCTGGACGCATAATATTTAAGGCATCAAAATCCTTATGCATCTCAACGATAAAATTTTCTGCTAATTCCTTAGCACTAATGCCCTTTTCTGCAGAACGCTTGATGATTTTATCGTCAATATCAGTAATATTACGTACGTATTTGACCTCATAGCCACAATAGCGTAAATATCTGACTACCACGTCAAAATTAACAAAAGTACGGGCATGTCCTATATGACATAAATCGTATACCGTTACACCGCAAACGTACATGCCGATCTTGCCTTTAACTAACGGAACGAATTCTTCTTTACTATGGCTTAAAGTGTTATAAATTTTTAACATCATCAATCTCTTAAAAAAGCCTGGGAATTAAATTAAAATTTTGCCTTTTTTATTGTGAATACTCTATCAAAAAGTCAAAACACCCGCAAATTACAGTTTTACTATATATAAACAAAGAAGCTTGCTTTTAAGCTTAAATTTGCCATATGAAGTAATATATAATTACAAATTTGAAGAGTTTTACTCTAATAATCTTATCTTTTTTTACATTGAGAAATTATTATGATTACCTTAAAAACTACCTTAGGTGACATCGTCATCGAACTCGATCATGAAAAAGCCCCAGAAACTGCCGCAAACTTTGAACGCTACGTCAAAGAAGGCTTCTACAAGGGAACTATTTTTCACCGTGTCATTAAGGGCTTTATGATCCAAGGCGGTGGTTTAACAGCAGATCTTGAGCCAAAAGCAAATCACGAACCTATTGTTAATGAAGCTGATAATGGTCTTGCAAATGATCGCGGCACTATTGCTATGGCTCGTACTAACGATCCTCACTCTGCAACTTCTCAATTCTTTATCAATACTGTTGATAATGACTTTTTAAACTTCCGTTCAAAAGATCTCTCCGGCTGGGGATACTGCGTCTTTGGTAAAGTTGTAAAGGGGATGGAAGTTGTAGATAAGATTGAGTCTGCTCGTACTCAATCTCGCTCTTACTATCGTGACGTTCCTTGCGAANACTATCGAAATCCTCGACGCAATTATCGACTAATTAGGAGTNATATCCTTTTGGCAACCTTTATCATTGCAGATTTGCATCTAAGTAATAAAAGACCACAATATACACAAGCTTTAAAAAATTTTTTTAAATGCCTAAAAAGCAATGATAAGGTAATAATAGCAGGTGATCTATTTGATTTTTTCGTTGGATTAGATCCAAAAGATCACCTTTATCAAGAAATTCGTAATATCACGCTTGATGGTTTAAATCGTGGTATTAAAACCTTTTTTATTTGTGGAAATAGAGATTTTCTATTAGATAAAAAAGCTGCAAGATTTTTTAATTTCGAATTAGTTAAAAACTATTACATAGAAAAATATAATAAAAGCAATGTCCTCATATTACATGGTGACCAGCTTTGTACAAACGATAAAGACTTTCAACGTTTTAGAAAAATCACTAACAATAAAATCTTACAATGTATTTTTTATGCACATGCCTTTGTCATTAAGAAACAAAGTCGGTGAAAAAATACGCAATAAAAGTCAGAATTTAGATCCTATTAGAAATAAAGACCAAAAGCTCTTTGGTTTGGTAGATAGTACTTGTAAAAAATACCTTCAAGACAATAACTGCAATATTCTTATACATGGGCACTTTCATATTTTTGAAACCAAGCACAATGCTTTTGGAGAGAATACCTGCCGCTTAGGATTAGGCTGCTGGGATATGAATTTCAGCTTTGTCCGTATCGGCAGGAAAATTGAAAATATTCAAATGCCTATAGAGACATTAGTGGGCATCTCCCCAATTGTCAGCCTTTCCGAGCCCAACAGTTAAAGGAACTTTTAGAGTTACAACATTTTCCATAAGATCTTTTATCTTATTTAAAGCTTCATCTAAAAATTCAGTTTTTACCTCAAATAAAAGCTCATCGTGAACCTGACCTGTCATACGAACAGTATTCTCAGGTAAAGACTCAATCCATTTTTGAATATCGATCATGGCTTTTTTGATGATATCAGCAGCACTTCCTTGCATTGGCGCATTGATTGCCGCTCTTTCAGCTCCCTTTTGCAACATCGCATTTGAGGAATTGATATTAGGAGTGGAAATCTTCCTACCACTTAAAGTCAGGACATATTCATGCTCTTTGGCAAACATACGAGTCTTATCCATATAATCTCGAACTTTAGGATAACGACTAAAATATTTTTCTATATAAGAGCGAGATTCATCCATACTAAGCCCGGTTTGTCTTGACAGACCAAAAGCACCCATACCATACATAAGGCCAAAATTTGTAGCCTTAGCATGAGATCTTTCAGCTGCAGTTACCTCAGATATATTCTTGCCCAAAACCTCAGCTGCGGTTGCTTTATGAATGTCTTGTCCTAAATTAAATGCTCTAACTAAAGCCTCATCTCCACTTATATGCGCAATAAGTCTTAACTCAATTTGAGAGTAGTCAGCAGAGACAAATGTGTAGTCTAAAGGAGCGATAAAAGCTTTTCTAATAAGCTTACCTTCATCTGTTCTTGCAGGAATATTTTGTAAATTAGGATCATTTGAAGACAAACGGCCGGTTACCGTACCTGCTTGATTAAATGATGTATGAATTCTTCCAGTTCTCTTTGATATCTGAGTTTGCAGCTTTTCTGTATAAGTAGAAATAAGCTTCATAAGCTCACGATATCTTAAAACCAAATTGGCTACATCATAAGATGGGGCAATCTCTTGTAAGATATTCTCAGCTGTTGAATAACTCTTTCCGGCTTTTAATTTTTTTGGATATGGAATAGCTAAATCTTCAAATAAAACTTTAGCTAACTGTTTTGGGGATGCGATATTAAAAGTTTGACCACAAGAATCATAAATTTCTTGTTGAACTTGAACTAACTCTGATGATAAGACTTTATTTTGCTCAGATAAGACCTTGCCATCAACCAACACTCCATCCTTTTCCATGCAATAAAGAACATGTAAAAGAGGCATATCCATATTAAAGAACAAGTCTTTTAAAGGCTCATCGGCAAAAAGTATATCCTTAAGTTTAAAGAAAAGTCTTAAGGTAACCTCTGCATCCTCTCCTGAATAAGAGGCTGCATTTTCAACTAAAACCTCAGAAAAACTAATACGTTTTCTTCCTGATAATGTTACATCATCATAGCTTATGGTCTTATAGTTTAAATACTTAAGACATAACTCATCTAATGACACACTTTGATAGGTGTCCAATAAATGAGCCATAAGCATAGTATCAGCATAAACTTTAGGCACATAAAAGCCGTTAAAATGCAAAACTAACAAGTCATATTTAATATTGTGACCCACAAATTTTATATTTTCATCTTTAAAAAGAGGCTCTAAAAGCTCTTGAGCTTTATTTAAAGATATCTGATATGGGGCACCTAAATAACTATGGCCTAAAGGTAAATAATAGCCTTGGTGTTTATTAGTTGCAAAAGAGATACCTACAATTAAAGCCTCTTCTGGCTTTAAAGAAGTTGTTTCTGTATCAATAGCAACAAGCTTTGTCTCTTTGATTTCACTTATTAAATTTTGTATGTCATCTTCATTTAAAAGAAGTTTAAATGAACTGCTCTTATAGTCTTCAATAGCTGTCTCTTTTTCCTCGCTATCAAAGGAATCATCTTTTAATTGAGCAATTGCACTATCTCCATCTTCATTTTCCATAGATGCCTTTAAAGATGTGGCCAACTTATGAAATTCAAGTTCGTTATAAATTTCCAAAAGTTTATCTTTGTCAGCAACTGGCGGAGTAACTTCATCCAAAGATAAAGACAGCTCTACGTCTGTTCTAATAGTTGCAAGCTTATAAGAAAGACGAATATCCTCTAAAGCTGCCTCATATTTAGGGGCAAATGTTTTTGCCCCTCTAAAAGATAAGGATGAAATCTTATCTAAATTTTCGGCAATTTTTTCTACACCACCGATTCCATTTAAAAGAGCTACTGCTGTTTTATCGCCACAGCCCTTCATACCAGGAATATTGTCGGAAGTATCGCCTTTAAGTGCTAAAAGATCGATTATAAGCTCAGGCGGGACACCAAACTTTTCAATAACCGCCTCACGGTTATAAACCTTTTCGTTCATGGTGTCATAAAGCTCAACCTTATCATCAACGAGCTGAGCTAAATCTTTATCGCCAGTACAGATAATAACTTCATAGCCTTTAGATTCAGCCTCTTTGGCATAAGTGCCTAAAACATCATCAGCCTCAACCTTAGGAATAGAGACTAAAGGTAAACCCAGAGCTTTAACAATTTTATGTACATATTCAACTTGAGCTTTTAAATCATCAGGCATTGGTGGTCTATTAGCTTTGTAGTCTGCATACATGTCACAACGAAAGCTTTTACCTTTGGCATCAAATACCACAATGATTTTGTCATGCGCAAACTTTTTTATAAGATTTTTAAGCATGCGTGTAATAATCATTGATACGCCTGTAGGAATTCCTTTTGAATTTGAAAAACTTCCCTTTGAAACATGGTAGGCTCTATATAAAAACGAAGAACCATCTACCAAGACTAAAAGCTGCCTATCCATATTCACCTCAAAAAAATTTGTATTTTGTTTATTGTACTTAAGATTTAAGTCTTTGCCTAAATGCTTTATTAAGACAAATTCTCTGAAATTTTTTTTATTTTTACGTTTAATGCACTACAATAAACGCCGTCTTTACGACATGGCGCCGGATTTTCCGGCTTTCTTTAACTTTTATCCTGAAACGAAAAAACATCATGAATGAATTTTCTTTCCCTTTAAAAAAGCTTTGGTTTACGCACGTATTTATTATCGTTCTTAGTAATTATGCTGTGCAAATTCCTCTGACTTTATTTGGTATTCACACAACTTTAGGTACTTTTACCTATCCGTTTATTTTTATTACTACTGATTTAACTGTCAGAATTTTTGGTCAACATCGCGCCAGAAAAATTATTTTCTTAGCGATGCTTCCAGCCTTAATCCTTTCTTATTTTATCGGAACATTGTTTGAGCATGGCTCATTTCAAGGCTTTGATAACCTTCAAGGTTTAAGCATATTTGTACTAAGAATTACTTTAGCATCACTTGCAGCTTACATCTTAGGCCAGCTTTGCGATATTTTGGTTTTCCAAAGATTACGTAAACTACCTCAATGGTGGCCTGCTCCTGCATGCTCATCAGTTTTCGGTAATTTATTAGATACCTACGTATTTTTTGCTGTAGCTTTCATGGGTACTACCGATCCATTTATGGCCGAGCACTGGGTAGGTCTTGCAGCCGTTGATTATTTAGTAAAAATTGGTGCCAACCTTACAGTCTTCGTCCCAATTTACGGCTTAGTCTTATCTTACTTATCTAAATATATTTTCAAACGTCCTTTAACCTGTTAAAAATATATTTCCCCCTCCTAAAATCCTAGGAGGGGTCCTATACTCTAAAAGAAAATCCTTCCTCTATGCAATAAAATCTCAACAACACTCAAGGATAGTTTATCTGCGTGTTAAACTCTAGTTAGAAATTTATATAGATGGAGATTTATTTATGAGCAATAAAGTTCTGCAAATCAATGACGACCAATTCGAATCTGAGGTTATCAAGTCTGATAAACCTGTTGTAGTAGATTTTGGTGCTACTTGGTGTGGTCCTTGCTCTATGGTTGCCCCAATTTTAGAAGAGCTTGCAGGTGAAATGCCTAACGTTAAATTTATCAAAATCGATATTGATGAAAACGCCGGCTATGCAGCTAAATTAGGTATCATGAGCATCCCTGCTATTTTTATCTATAAAGATGGCGAAATTGTTGCAAAACAAGTTGGTGCTTTGCCTAAGGCCGAACTTAAAGGCATGATTGAAAGCTACACTGCCTAAAACATCCAGGCCAGAATAGTTTCTGGCCTTATTTTTCTTACACACAAACCTTCTTAAAGCCCCGTCTCATTCCCAATATACTGGTATAATTAGCCGCAATCTTAAAGGCTAAATAAGCATTAAATGGGAACAAAATGACTTACAATATTCTGCTACTTTGTGGTGGCGACGGCTCTGAACACGAAGTATCTTTAACTTCCGCAAAATTTATACAAAAGCAACTTACAAATACCCCTGAATTTAACGTCCTTTTATGCGTAATTCACGACAAAAAATTTTTAGTTAATGGCAAGAGTGCTGCTTACTTTAAAGGCAAAGAACTTTGCACAGAAGACATGACTTTTAAAGTTGACTGCGCTGTTCCTTGCATTCATGGTATTCCTGGAGAAACTGGTGATATCCAGTCATTTTTAGAAATCCTTGATATTCCTTATATTGGTTGTGGTAGTGAAAGTAGCCGCAACTGCTTTAACAAGATCACCACTAAATTATATTTAGACGCCTTAGGTATCCCAAACACCCCAAGCTTAGCTTTATTAGCAGCAAATGAATCTTACAAAGAAAAAGCTTTAGCTTTCTTTGATAAGTATGAAGATGTATACGTAAAAGCTGCAAGCCAAGGCTCTTCTGTTGGTTGCTACCATGTAAATGATAAAAATGAACTTTGGGATAAAGTCTTAGAGGCTTTTAAATACAGTACCGAAGTAATTTTAGAAAAAAGCATCAACCATCGCGAACTTGAAGTCGCAGCTTATGAATTTGATGGAAAATTAGTAATTACTGATCCTGGCGAAATTATTATGCCAGACAACGTTTTCTATACTTTTGAGGAAAAATACAGCTCTACAAGTGCTACTGTAACCACAGTAACGCCAAAGGGCTTAACTCAAGATGAAATCAATACTATTAAAGATTATGCAAGACGTGCTTTTGAAGGATTAAAACTTCGTGATTTATCAAGAATTGATTTCTTCTTAAGTAAAGAAGACGGCATTCTTATCAACGAAATTAACACCTTCCCTGGTGCCACCCCAATTTCTATGTTCCCTAAGATGTTAAGTCATCATGGCGAAACTATGCAGGAATTTTTAGCACAAGCGGTTAAACGTGCAATTAAATAGTTAAAAAGATGCCCCAAAATTTTGGGGCATCTTCTTTTATATTAGCTACGTTTCATAGCTGTGAAAAACTCTTCATTAGTCTTGGTCATAGAGAGCTTATCAATTAAGAACTCCATAGCCTCAATCTCGCCCATAGGATGTAAGAACTTACGTAAGATCCACATCTTCTGTAACTCATCAGGGGCTGTAATAAGCTCTTCACGACGAGTACCTGAACGGGTAACATCAATTGCAGGGTAAACTCTCTTTTCAGCAATCTTACGAGAGAGATGTAATTCCATATTACCAGTACCCTTAAACTCCTCGTAAATAACCTCGTCCATCTTAGAACCGGTATCGATAAGAGCTGTTGCAATAATAGTAAGAGAACCACCCTCTTCTACGTTACGAGCTGCACCGAATAAACGCTTAGGTCTTTGTAAAGCATTAGCGTCAACACCACCTGTTAATACCTTTCCAGATGGTGGAACTACTGTATTGTAAGCACGTGCCAAACGGGTAATAGAATCCATAAGAATTACTACGTCATGCTTATGCTCAACCAAACGCTTAGCCTTTTCAATTACCATCTCAGCTACTTGAACGTGGCGAGTTGCCGGCTCATCGAAAGTTGAAGCTACAACCTCACCCTTTACCATGCGCTGCATTTCGGTAACTTCCTCTGGGCGCTCATCAATTAAAAGAACAATTAAAGTGCACTCAGGATTATTACTGGAAATGGAATGAGCAACGTTTTGCAAAAGCACAGTTTTACCGGCTTTTGGAGGAGCTACGATCAAGCCACGCTGACCCTTTCCAATAGGAGCTACTAAATCAATTACTCTTGCAGTTAAATCTTCTTTAGAACCATTACCTAACTCAAGACGCATTCTACTTTCTGCAAATAAAGGAGTTAAGTTTTCAAAGAGTATTTTATTACGAGAGTTTTCCGGTCTATCAAAATTAACGGTATCTACTTTTAATAAAGCAAAATAACGCTCACTTTCTTTAGGAGGACGTATTTTTCCGGAAATAGAATCACCTGTACGCAAATTAAAGCGGCGCACCTGGCTTGGAGAGACGTAAATATCGTCAGGGCCTGCCAAATAAGAACTATCGGCACTTCTTAAAAAGCCGAAACCATCAGGCAGAATTTCTATTACACCATCACCGAAAATATCTTCGCCATTCTTTGCACAAAATTTTAAAAGCTGAAAGATAATCTCTTTTTTACTAAGACGGGCAACGTTTTCTATACCGTTTTGTTCGCACATTTCAACAAGCTGTGCGACAGGCGTATTCTTAAGTTCGTTAAGATTCATAAATGGTTATGTGTATGGACTTGATTTACTGCACTGGGAACGGCAGTAGAAAATCTCTCAAAAAATAAAACAATGGAGAACCTGGATTATGGAAATGAATGTGATACCAGGCAACATCCTCTCAGCACGAGAGGCTGGCTACATGATATCACACAAATAAACAAAATCAGGCTATTTATTTTAATAAGCTCCCTAATATATCAGGAAGACTAATCTTATATGGACGATCATCAGGCTTTTGCTCTTTATATTGGGCTACAATTTCCCTTAAAAAGCTACTAGCTCCTGTATTTTCTGTACGTCCATATACAGTTCTGCTTAAAGCATAACTAATAAATAGACGTTCTTGAGCTCTGGTAATTCCTACATAAGCTAAACGTCGCTCTTCATCATAAGCGCGTCTTTGACCTTCTCTAAAATCATTTTCTGATCTAAAAGAAGGCAAAAGATTTTTCTCAAAACCTGCTAAAAATACCACTTTAAACTCAAGTCCCTTTGAGGCATGCATGGTCATAAGATTAACCAAAGCCTGTCTTTGCCCCTCCCCCTCAATGCCTTCTGCGTTAAGCTCAGTACTGCTTGATAAGGTAACGTTTGATATAAAATTTAAAAGAGGATCTAAATTTTCTTCTGCGTTTTCCAGAGCTTCTCCAAAACGTTCATTATTAAAAACACTGGCATTACTTACAAGCTGCTCTAAGTTCTTGTGTTTTTGATTATCTAAAGCACCCTTATTGCTCTTTAAATCCTTTTGCTTGTAATAATCAACGAGGCCGGTGATTTCAATTACACTACGAACAAGATCTGGTAAATTCTGACTTTCTCTACATGCTTTAAGTTTTTCCATCAAATCATAAAAGACAGATAGTTTTTTAGCCAAAGATTTAAGCTCTTTTGGAACATTTTCATCTTTAGCATAATCTATAAGCATCTTGATTGTTTCAAATAAAGAGCTGCCGCGCTCATAAGCTATATCTGATAATTGAGTTACTACCTTCTCGCCTATACGTCTTGGTGGAACATTTATAATTCTTCTTAAAGCTTGATCGTCTAAAGGATTTAATAAAAGACGCATATAAGCCAAAGCATCTTGAATTTCAGCTCTTTCAAAAAACTTTTGACCACCATAAATTACAAAAGGAATACCTGAGATACTTAAACGTTGCTCAAGTAATAATGACTGCTGATTAGTACGATATAAAACAGCAAAATCATCGTAACTTATACCTTTTGCATGCAATAACTTGATTGTGTTAACTATAAAATCAGATTCAACATATTCTGAGGCGCACTTTATAATATTAACTTTGCTACCAACACCATTATTACCTTCCAAAACTTTTGGCAAAAGACGCTCTGATCCTTTGGCAATTAACGTATTTGCCATATCCAAAATATTTTGGGTAGAACGGTAGTTATCTTTAAGTAAAACAGTTTTTACCGGAGCAAAATCTTTTTTGAAATTACTCATATTTGTATAATCTGCGCCACGCCAGCCATAAATGGACTGATCATCATCGCCTACAGCCATAATATGAGTCTGAGGTCCTGCCAAAAGTTTTAAGAAATCAAATTGTAATGAGTTAGTATCCTGAAACTCATCAACCAAAATTTCTTTAAAACGTCTATGTTGTAAATCTCTTACAGATTCATTATTTTCAAGAAGTTCTACAGTACGTAATAATAATTCTGAAAAATCAACAACATTTTGGCTTATACACTCTCTTTCATAAATGTCATAAATCTTTACAAGATAAGGATCTTCTTCTTTATAAGAAAAAGCTACATCAGCGGCACGTTGCCGTCTTTCTTTGAATTTTGAAATTTTAGATGCTACTTCAGATGGTTTAAGTTCACCTATATAATCAATCTCGCTCATAATGCGTTTAATAAAAGCTGTTTGATTATCAGTATCTAAAACACCAAAACCTGGTTGTAACCCAGCTTGTCGAGAATAAGATCTTAATAAACGTAAACATACAGAATGGAAAGTACTGGCCCAAAGCATACGAACATTACTTTCGCCTATAAGCATTGCTATACGCTCTTGCATCTCTTTTGCAGCTTTATTAGTAAAAGTTACCGCCATAATCTCTCTTGGCTTTAAATTTTCAACCTGAACTAACCAGGAGATGCGTGAAACTAATACTCTAGTTTTACCAGTACCTGCACCTGCTATTACCAAGACATTTGATAAAGGAGCACTTACAGCCTCTTTTTGTCCTTCATTTAAATTTTTTAATAAAAAATCAGAATCTAAAGAACTCATGCTTAAACTCCAGATAACAGCCAATCTTCAAGCTCATATACAGAATCAATGCTTAAAGTTGGAACAACTTTTAAAAATCGCTCATCTGGAGATATTCCAGTATAACCTCTGTATACCCAAGCACTTTGACATCCTGCTTTTACAGATCCGGTTACATCTGTAAAAGGATCATCTCCTATATGTAAAATATCTTTTGGTGATACTCCATAAAAAGAGGCACATTTAAAAAATAAATCGGATGCGGGCTTAGCTGCGTTTTCTTTTATATCAGGCCTAAAATCTTCTTCAAAAATATCTTTTATACCTAAAACCGATGTATCAGAATTTCCATTAGAAATAGAACAAACTATGTAATACTTTTTTAATTTTTTTAAAAAGTATTTCATCTTTTCACTAACATCGCCTTTAGATCTTTCATGAATAAAAACTTTTACTAAATCTTGTGCTTCTTGTTTAGTTAAAGTTTTACCAAATAATTTAAACGCTTCAATTAAACCTACTTCTCTTAAAAGAGTTACATCATTTACAAGCTCAGGTCTATTCTTCAAGCAGTTTCTTTTGATATCTCCCCAAAACATATAATCTTGAAATTTAGACTCTAACTTATAACGTTCACAAAGATAAGAGGCGAACCAATTTTCAGCTTTTCTTAAAACGGTCTCACAATCATAAATAGTATTATCAAGGTCAAAAGATAAAACTTTTGGTTTAAAAGCCTGTTTATAAAAAATCATTTAATCTAATTTTCCGTTTTCTTTTCAGGGTGTAAATGTGAACGTGGATGCGATTTTATATATACCTGTTTTAAATGTTCAAAATCTAAATGAGTGTATACTTGCGTTGCTGCAAGGTTGGCATGTCCCAACATTTCCTGCACTGAACGCAAATCCGCTCCACCTTGTAATAAAGCTGTAGCAAAAGAATGTCTTAGCTTATGCGGATAAACATTAGTATCAAGACCTGCTCTCTCTGATTGTGCCTTTAAATTATTTTCAACAGATCTTGAAGAAATGGCTTTTCCAAAACGATTTAAAAAAAGAGCATTGCTTTTAGGTCCAAAATTATCACGAATTTTTAAATATTCAGTTAATCTCTCACGAGCTTTAGAACCAACAGGAATAATACGTTCTTTTCCGCCTTTACCCATAACCCTAACTTCACAACTATTTTCATCATAGTCAGAAAGAGTTAAACCTGTAAGTTCACTTACACGCAAACCTGATGAAAACAACAGCTCACTTATGGCAGTATCTCTTATTTGTTTATCATCAAAAGCCTCAACATCTAACAAAGCTTTAACCTCAGATGCGGTTAAAACTCGCGGCAAAACCTTATCAGCTTTAGGCGCTTTTATAAGCTTAAATGGATTTTCATTTAATAAACCTTGAGAAATTAAAAACTTAAAAAAAGAACTTAAAACATAAAGATCATGTGCAACAGAGCGATTTTTTAACCTTTCTGCTTTTTCATTAAAATTAAACTCTCTGTTTATAATGCGCATCTGCTCAAGGCCGACTTGTGACCAAGACTCAATATCAGGACATTCAGAATTTAAAGCTTTTAAGGCTTTTTCTAAAACACGTTTATAAGAGTCTACTGTATGCTCACTTGAACGACGTTCAAAGCGTAGGCAGTCAATGTATGATTGACATTGCTCATAT
Organism: uncultured Succinivibrio sp.; assembly: GCA_905186145.1. GTDB lineage: Bacteria > Pseudomonadota > Gammaproteobacteria > Enterobacterales > Succinivibrionaceae > Succinivibrio. The sequence continues at coordinate 1,865,961 of LR994470.1, read as the reverse complement.
AGCTTATTCATACACTATGACCTCTTAAAACTTAAGCACTTAAAATAGTGCTTAAGTACATTTCATTAACAACAAAATGTTAAAGACAAACCGTACCTTCATAAATGCGTTCAGGTTCAGATGTTATAGATACTTTTTGTCCCAAACCATCCCAAGCGACAGTCCACTCATCATCAAGGGCACGCACATTAACAGCATTTTGCAATCTTCCTTGATATATACCGCATGTCACTGCTGCCGCTGAGGCATAAGCAAAATCCTCAAAAGATGCAACTTTTTTATCAAACTGAATTTTTATAAGATGTTGATTTATAACTTGAACAAAGACTACATGCATTTTTTGCGAAAAAAAATCATGATTCTCTATTTGTAAACTCAGTCTCTCTATTAAAGATGTATCTAATTTATCTAAAAACACCACAGCGTATGGGGCGTGAAGAAACACTGCTGATATATCCTGATTTTGTGAGTTCTTTAAAGGTAAAGAGTAAACCTTACTTTCAAAAACGCTCCTATCCTTACTAAAAATTTTAGGAGAAAAATCAGGAATACCTACATTTAAAGTTACCGTATCATCATCATTAACCTTAAGATTTAAAGCACCAGACTCTGTACTTATCACAAGATCTGTCTGATTTATAAGATGATGATCAATTACAAATCTCGCGCAACATAAAGAACCATGAGAGCAAAACTTAATCTCATCTCCTAATGCACTGAAGGTTCGTAAGTGAAAATCCATTTCTGGATCATACGGTGGTTCAACTAATAAAAGTTCGTCAAAACCAATACCAAAATGCCTGTTGGATAAACGCTTTATAAGCTCAGATGAAAAGAAAATTTTCTGAGTAACTCCATTTACAACCATGAAATCATGGCCAAGCCCCTGCATTTTGGTAAACTTTAAAAGCATTTTTAACACCTAATTAGGTAATATGTTTTCATCTTTCCAGATGTCATTATAGTTTTGGCGAGCTCTTATGACATAAGATTTATCACCATCGACCATTACCTCACAAGGCAGACGGCGAGAGTTGTAGTTAGATGCCATAGAACTACCATAGGCACCGGCTCCTCTTACAACTAAAACATCTCCATCTTCTATATTTAAGGAACGATCTTTACCAAGAAAATCATCACTTTCACAAACAGGCCCTACAATATCAAATTTGCTCAATACCCCCTCTCTCTTTTGGGCATTGATAATATTCATCCATGACCCATAAAGTGCAGGTCTTATTAAATCGTTCATAGCTCCATCAACAATAGCAAAATTACGATTTCCATTAGTTTTTTGATATTGTACCTTGGTTAATAAAATACCCGCATTGGCAACCATAGCACGGCCTGGCTCTACATAAAGAGCAACATCAATATCACCTAATTGCTCAGATACTGCTGCAAAATAAGCCTCAGGAGTTGGTGGAGTTTCATCGTCATAAATAACACCTAAACCGCCACCTAAATCAATATGTTCAATTTCAATACCTAAATCCTTTAAGGCATTATAAATTTCTAAAAGCTTTAAAGTTGCCTCAACAATTGGAGTTCCTGATGTCATTTGAGATCCGATATGACAATCAATACCAATAATCTTCAAATTAGGATCTAAAGCCATACGTTTATAAATACGTATAGCATCCTCATGGGCTATACCAAATTTATTATTTTTAAGGCCTGTTGAAATAGCAGGTAAAGTCTTAGCATCTACATTAGGATTTACACGTAAGGCTACTTTTGCTACAACATCTAACTCTTTGGCAACTTTTGAAATAACAAATGACTCAGCTTCAGACTCAATATTTAAGCAGTCAACGCCCACCTGCAAAGCAAATCTAATCTCATCTGGAGTTTTACCTACTCCAGAATAAACACATTTATGCGGGTCGCCTCCAGCTGCAATAACTCTTCGTAACTCGCCTTCAGAAACAATATCAAAACCTAATCCCATTTTTGCCATTAAATTTAAAATGGCCAAATTAGAATTAGCTTTTACTGCATAACAAATACGATGACGTCTTGACTTTAAAGCTTCATCAAATGCTTTTACGTGACGCACCAAAGTGGCTTTTGAATATACATAAAGCGGGGTACCGTACTTTAATGCTAAATCCTTTACTAAAATATCCTCGGCGTACAAATCATTCCCGCGATAATTAAAATAATCCATAAAAACGTTCCTTACAGTGCATACAGCGGATTGAAATAGACCTCTTCATCATCTGGTCCGCGAACAAAGCGCTGCTGACCATCATCTTTTTTAGAGCCTTCAGCAGCATCACATTCATCATCAGGATAAGTCCCACAAGAGACTGTTTCTTTATCCTCATCTGGAATATATAAAGGGCCCTTAATACCACAACCTGAAAGCATCAAAGCAGATCCCATAACTATGAGAATAAAAAACTTATTCATGGAATAATCTCCTTAAAATGTGAGTTTTTATTACAATACCACGGTTAATTTAGAGAACAACATTTTCTCATGTTATCTATTTCTTCTCACCAGATTTGATCGTAAATGGATGCAAAGAACGCAAATTATCACTTAAAACAAAATATTGTGGCAAATTAAAATGCATATTGCGGCCGCCACGAGTTTCCTCACTTTGTCTTGTATAAAAACGGTTAATTGAGTTTACAAGCTCAGAACGTGATTTTTGATAGCCTCTTATTGTTCTAACCTCATTACGCTCATTAACAATATATATATCCCAACCTTTGTTTGCCTTTGCAAAAAAATACTGCATAACACCAATAGATGCTTCTCTATCAACTTCAGCTGGAACTTGCAAAGCAAACTCAGGGCGCATTCCATATCTTGATAAAACACTAATATCAAAAGATTGAGATGAGTTAAAAGCAGACCGTCTCATCAAAGCCACACCACGCTCTGAACTGCCTTTTGCTACATAAGTATTTAAACCAACATCAAACGCAAACTCGCAAGAAGGATTATCAATACATGCAAAAATACGTCTTAAAATAGACTCTATATCGTATTTTATAAGGTCACGATGAGATTTTGAGTATGATAAAAGCTCAGTAGATCCAAAATCCCCTTTAGCTCTATCTCCAGTCATTCTTCTTATACGTAATAAAGTAGCTAAAAGCTCAACTACCCCCTCCTCCCCATCAGGAAAAGCTGTAGACTCAATCTCGCCCCAGGAGTTTATGGTTATCATATCAATTGAGCCTATAAGACACTCTCTTTGTCTACCACAACATAAAGCAGAACCACTATCTAATTCATATGAACCTAAGTTATAGTTCAGCGTCGCATCGCGCTCAAAATTCACAACCACTAAAGTTTTTCTAATATAGCGACTTTGCTGCAATTCACTTTCAGAAACAACTCCTGGACCTTCACCTAAAAATAGCTTGATGTCCTTGGCTAGAGCTTGAATCTTAGATAAAGATATAGTTCCAGGATCTCCGCCTAAAGAGATTTTAGTTCTTGGGGTTAAAACATGGTTAAAAGTTGCCCAGACTACACATTGGCACAGTCTTAATGAATTATAAACAGACCTTCTTTGCAAAATTTCCAAAGAGTCTATTGCTGCAGGATAAAGATGCCAACCTCTATCACAAAGACTGTTTTTAGACGGTTTTATAAAAGTTAAATTAGGCTCTTCTAAATACTCGCAAAACTCTCTATTTAATAATAAAACTTTTCCAGGATAAGCATCAAAAGCGGCATAAAGCTTACGAGAGAGCACGCCTGCATCATCAGATGTAATAGCGTATTCAATTCCATGACCCACACTAAATCTTAAAAGAGCTAAATAACTTTTATGTAATGAAGAGAATAGATCTGTTTGCAATTTTGTCACAAAGCCAGATTTCCAATGCTCTCTTGATTTTAATTCTTCACGAAATAAAGAACTCCAACTCCAGTTATGGCATAAATGAGATAAAAGTCTATTTCTAAAATTGATGATTTTTGAATCAGATAATCCGACTAAAGAAAGCTCAAGCTTTAAATAAAAACATAATCGAACTAAATTTAAACGGTTTAAATCTTTTTGAGACTTTAAATAAGTTGACACCTTTTTGAACATCAAATAATAGTTATCAACTCTCAAAGAATAACCATTGGCTGTATAAATACGCTCTTTTAATAAAGAGGATAAAAGCTTAGTTTTAGGGTACTCATTGGCATAAACCTCCATAAGCAAAATTTTTAATGCAGCTTTAAATGGATGGTCAATACCTTTATACAAAAGCCATAAACCTGAACCAAAATATTCAGCAGCAGAACTCTTAACTACAGAACCAAAATCAAACCACAACTGATTATCAACTCGGCCACTTTCATATAAAGATTGGACTGTACCGTAATAATCTTGATCCTCTTCCTCAGGGGACACCATATACCAAATAATATAACGGCCACACAGTCTAAAAGAGCTTCTGTAAAACTCATCAAGCAAGAATAAGCTTTGCGCACTTCCGCAATCTTCAGTATCCAAAGTACCATGCTGACCGCTTGTAAAACGATTTTCGGCTGTAACAAATAAATTGATATCAGCACCTAATGTTTTAAAGAAAGTAGAAATAAAATGGCACTTTTCGGTTAATAGATCGATTTCTTTTTGAGGAATAATTGAGCTGACACATACCCAAATATCTAAATCTGATTGCAATCCTTGGCAAATGGATGAAGTACTGCCCATTGCATAAAGGCCTAAAATCGAATAGCGGCCTCTTGATCTAATTTCAGGATCTATTCCTCTATCTAACAACCATTTTTTTTGCCAGGCATTTGGGACAAAGCCATCAATTCCATAAGGAACATTACAACATCTCTCACCTGGTAATCTTGGATTATTATAGTGAAGCAATAAAGGCAGAATATTTAACATCTGTCTTGTATGTGGACGCAAAACTCTTAAAGCGCGACGAAATCGCTCTTCATTTAAGCTTTTATATTTTGCAAGCCTTAAATCAAAATCGGCTGTCATTGAGTCCATAATCTGCCTTTTTCAACATAACAAAATTATAACTTATAGGAATCAATCCTAAAAATAGCAGTTTTGATTACTTTGCAAAAATTGCTTGTGAAAATACATTAACGTTTTAATAAAAAAACTTAAAAACATGATATTAGTATGTTCTTTATTTTTTTATGTTTTTTTAATTTTATGCTATGCGAAAATGTGATCAAAGCAACCCCTTTGAGCCAATCATTGGGTGCAATCATCTGTCTACTTTGTAAAGCATGATATTATAAATACTTGTGTAGTTAATTTTTTCTACTCTATTTTCTGAGACAGGCCTTATGAAAGAAGATAAAAACCAGAACCTGGTCACTAACAACGATACTCAAAAAGAAAACATTACCCAAGACAAAGCCGACACTTCCGTAAAAAGTGTTGAGACTTCCCCTATTGAAAACTCTTCTGCAGCTAAGACTGACAATAATAATGAAAATAAAAACTGCGAAGATTTAGACCGCCAAGTTGCAGCTATTGAAGAACAGGCAGAACTTATGAAAAAAGCTGAGGCTAACCTTAAAAATACAAACAGCAACAAAACTGAAGAACCTATCATCAATAATGTAAATAATGCTGAAATTCAAAAGCTTGAAGATAAAATTAAGTCTTTAAAAAGCCACTCTAAGATTTCAAATGCACTCGTAATTGCTGTAATTTTAGCCTTTGGTGGTTATGTTTGGTACTTAAACAACACCAATACTGAAGCTCTCAACAGCGTTAAAGCTCAAGCCTCAAACTATGCTGAAGATTTAAAAGCATCTGCAAAACGTATTGAAGATGATAAAAATGTAATTGACGAGCAAATTCGTCAAATGCAAATGCTTTTAACTAACAATACTGAGTTAAAAAATCAAAACAATGAGCTTCAAAAATCTTTTGAAACTTTAAAAGATAAAATTGGTAATGAGACTGATATTATCAACAAAGTTTACTCCCGTCTTGATCGTTACGAGGCTAGAAACCCAGACGATTGGCGTTTAGCTCAAAGCTATTTCTTAGTAAGCTCAGCTTATAAAATGGCTGTTTTCTCTCGTGACCCTAAGGCTGCCTTATGGTGCTTAACTAGTGCTGATAAGCTTCTTATTGATATTGAAGATAAAAACGTCATTAAAATCCGTAAAGCTTTAAGTGACGATATTATGACTGTAAGCAATATTCCGCAGATTGATTTGCGCGGTCTTGTTAACAAGATTGACAGTATTTACAACAATCTCGATAAGATGACCTTACGTGAGATTACCACTCCTGAACAGCGTGCTGAAATCTATAAAAAGAACGCTACCATTACCGATAATTTGATTGAGTGGAAAAATAATTTAGTCTCTGCATTAAAAGATTTCTCCTCTCGCTTTATTGAAATCCGTCATCGTGATGAAAAAGCTGTAAATGCTTTCTTATCTGCCGATCAAGCTAAGTTACTTTTAACTAACTTAAAATCTCAGCTTATCTTAACTAAGATGGCTGTTTATGAGCAGGATGAAAATGCTTATGCAAATAACATTAAACAAATCCTGTCTCAAATTGAAGGCTATTACAATCACGATAACCCAGCATATAAGACCAATACCGAAGCTCTTAAAGCTTTAGCTCAAAGCAATATTGCTGTTGCAAGCCCAAATGGTCTTGAGAGCTATAATCTCTTTGATCAGTATGCCCGACAGGTTTTACGTTTCAACACTCCTGAAATTACTGAAGCTAACAAATAAGGAGAAGAAATATGTTTAGAATCCTTATTTCATTAGTTTTAATTTGTGCTGCCATTATTCTTGGACCTTTACTTGCAGACAAACAAGGTTTTGTGCATGTAGCTGTAGGTAATTACACCATTGAGGCATCAGTTACTACAACCGTAATCCTGTTAATCATTACCTTTGTAGTAATCCATATTTTATGGAACTTAATAAACCGCATCATCAGCATGCCAGGTGGAACCGCTCGCTGGTTTAAAAATCGTCACAACAAGAAAGCTTTAAACAAACAAGATGAAGCTTATATTGCCTATGCCAAAGGCGATTTTAAACGCACTTTAGATTTAATTGAGCGCTCATCTCCAATCGAAAAGCTTCCTATCAATGCTTTATTAGTTTCTGCTAAAGCTGCTTTTAACATTGGCAACTTTGACTATACCCGAAAAGCTTTAGATGAAGCTCAAAAGCGTGGTGCTGAATGCCAAACTGCAACTACCGTAATTAGAGCAAAGCTCAACTTAAAGGTAAAAAATATCAAAGCTGCCTTAGAGTATTTAAACAGTTTAAAACCAAACTGCCGCAACACTCTTATCTACAAGCTTTACTATGATTGCTACAAAGCTGAGACTGATATTGAAAACCTCTACAGCGTTGCTAATAACTTAGTAAAGAGCAAAATCATCAGCATCGATGACTGCCGCCAAATTTTCTGCGATTATTTTGAAAATCAGCTAAAAAAGGCTGCAAATGCTGACGATATGGAAAAAGTTTATAAACTTTTGGATAAAAAGGATCGTGTAAACTCCAAGTTTATGGCTCCTTATATCCATAAACTTATTTCATTAGGCATTTTGGATAAAGCCAAAACCTTAAGTCTTACTTTATTAAAGAATAATGAAGATCAGACATTCCTTGAAAGTATTGCTAAATGGGATATATCTATTGATGAGGTCTTAAAATATCTCAAAAAACAGGTTGCTCATAACATTATTTCAAGTGATAACAATTTAGCTTTAATCAAAGCCTTAGCCAATTTGAACTTAAAGGCAGGTAATTTACAAGAAGCTTTAGACGAATATAACAAAGCCTTAAAGTTATCCCAAAATCCTGATATTTATGCAAAGATTGGTCAGATTTTGTCAATGCAACAAAATTATACTGAAGCTACAGAATATTTTTCTAAGGCCTACACAATCTCAGAAAAAGAAAAGGCTTCCAAGGTTTTATCTTTTAAAACCACCTCATCAACTGAAGATGATGAACCTTTTGTAGACTAAAAAAATATAAAAAGCTAATTTAGTATGAACCCCGTTATTGATCACTTCTATTGATAACGGGTTTTTAATTACTGCGCCCCTTTTTTAAAAATTAAAAGGCCTGTCCCCCAAAAAATTGAGGAAACAGGCCTTAAACTATGATGTATAAGCTAAAAACTTAATTGCTCACATCACTTTTAGAAAAATCTTATCTTAAAAATTGTTGATAAGATGGATTTGATGTTACCTCTTCATATGGATATCCAACCTTCTTGATAAAATCCATGATTCCATCTTCACAAGTTGCGATATTAAAACCACATAAAACAGAGCAGAACTCAAGGCCTGTAATACGGAAATGGAACAAAGTAATACTGTAAGAATCACCTAATGTTTCTAAGAATCGTACTAAAGCATTTGAGGTAGCTGGGAATTCAAATAAGAATAACTTTTCATTCAGTTTATGACTTGAATGTCCTCCAACCATATAACGAACATGGTCTTTAGCAATAACATCATCTGTAAGATCTGTTACTAAATAGCCACTCTTTTTTAATGACTTTGAAATCTCATTTAGTTCTTTTTTTCCTTCAGTAAGCTCAACTGAGGCAAAAACTCTAGCTCTATTATCATCACTATAGCGATAACTAAACTCAGTTACAGTTCTTGATCCTAAGGCTTTAGTGAATGATAAGAAAGCTCCTTTTATCTCAGGGATCTCTACTGACAAAATACCTTCTGTCATTTCACCAACGTCGCATCTTTCTGCAACAGTACGTAAAGTATGGAACTTAACGTTAGCTCCTGAAAGAATTGCTACATGGTTTCCTGAATGAATATTATGATCTCTTACATATTTTTTTAATCCTGCAAGAGATAAGGCTCCACTAGGCTCGGCAATAGCGCGAGTATCGTCAAAAATATCCTTCATAGCTGCACAAATTTCATCATTTGAGCAGGTAACAATATCATCTAAATACTTACTTAAAACACGGAATGTTTCAGTACCAGCCTTTCTTACTGCAACGCCATCGGCAAAATGAGATACATAACCGATATCTACAGGTTTTCCTGCTCTAAGAGCAGCTTGCATGCTAGCACTACCCTCAGCTTCGACACCTATAACCTTTACCGAAGGTAACAGTGTTTTAAGATAAATAGCAATACCTGCAGCTAAACCGCCACCGCCGATTTGTACATAAACAGCATCAATTGTATCGAGCTGACCTACAATCTCGTGGGCAATAGTACCTTGTCCTGCAATAACATCAGGATCATCAAAAGGCGGGATCATAGTTAAAGATTTTTTCTTTGATAAAGTTTGAGCATAATCATATGACTCATCAAAACTACTACCAAAAAGAACTACCTCAGCCCCTAAATGACGAACAGCATCAACCTTTAAATCAGGTGTTGAAGTTGGCATTACAATAACAGCTTTAATTCCTAATTGTTTTGCCGCTAAAGCCACACCCTGGGCATGATTGCCTGCAGATGCTGTAATAATTCCTGATTTTAATTGAGATTCAGATAAATTCTTTATCTTGTTATAAGCACCACGTAACTTAAAAGAATGAATTTTCTGAAAATCTTCGCGTTTTAAATGTACATTTACACCCAAACGATCAGAAAGATTATCAAGATAGTGAAGTGGTGTTACCTTTACTAAATCATAAATACGAGCCAGTAATATTTTTTGTAAATATCCTTGAGCATCCAGTACTTTTTCTACCATAGTTATNAATCCTTCAAGCTTAGAACGATCGCGTACGCCACCTTTATCTGCACTAGAGGCTAATTTTCCAAAAGCCTTTAAAGCAAAGGAAATTTCTCTGTCACGATGTTTTGGCTGCCAGCCTTTATTACCTAAAGCATTCATTTTTTCACGACGTAAAGATAACTCTTCATCGCTTACACACATATGAATTGTACGATTAGGAATATCAATAGAAATAATATCGTTTTCTTCTAAAAGACCAATATTACCGCCATTTGCAGCCTCAGGAGAAACATGACCGATTGATAAACCAGAAGAACCACCAGAGAAACGGCCATCAGTTATAAGTGCGCACTTTTTACCAAGACCTACTGACTTTAAATAAGATGTGGGATACAGCATTTCCTGCATGCCAGGACCGCCTCTTGGACCTTCATAGCGAACAATAACAACATCGCCATCTTTAACTTTACCACCTAAAATGCCTTCAACAGCATCTTCTTGGCTCTCAAAAATACGGGCAGGTCCGACAAATTTCAAAATAGATGCATCTACACCTGCTGTTTTTACGATACAACCATTTAAAGCAAGATTGCCATATAAAACAGCTAAACCACCATCTTTTGAATAAGCATGCTCAAAATCATGGATACAGCCGCTTTCTCTATTTGTATCTAACTCATTTACATAGTTATCCTGAGAGAAAGCCTCGATATTTCTATAACCGCCTGCGCAAGCTTTATAAAACTTCAAAATATCTTCATCTTGTGTTTTTAACACATTGTATTTATCAATTTGCTCGCTTATCGTCATTCCTAAGACGGTTTTACATTGCTCATGAATAAGCCCTTGCTCTTTAAGTTCAGCCATAATGCCCATAATACCGCCAGCATTATGCAAATCTTCCATATGCCAAAGCGGAGTTGATGGCGACATTTTGCAAATATGAGGGACATGACGAGATAATCTGTCAATGTCTTGCATTGTAAAATCAACACCAGCCTCTTGAGCTACAGCCAAAATATGTAAAACAGTATTGGTAGAACCACCCATAGCAATATCAAGACTCATGGCGTTTTCAAAAGTCTCTTTAACTGCTATAGATCTTGGAAGAACGGAACTATCACCTCTCTCATAATAGGCCTTAGCCATTTCTACGATACGAGATGCTGCTTTTAAAAATAAATTCTTACGCTCTTTATGAGTTGCAACTAATGAACCATTTCCTGGCAAAGATAAACCCAAAGCTTCAGTTAAAGAGTTCATTGAATTTGCAGTGAACATTCCAGAACAAGAGCCACATGTAGGACAGGCGGCACTTTCTACAGCTTGAATTTCAGCGTCAGTTACATTTGGTTCTGCAGAGACGACCATAGCATCAACTAAATCAACTTTATGATCACAGCTTTGGCTTCGTCCTGCTTCCATAGGGCCTCCTGAGACAAAAATAGTTGGAATATTAAGTCTCATAGCTGCCATCAACATGCCTGGGGTTACTTTGTCACAGTTAGAAATACATACAAGTGCGTCTGCTTTATGAGCATTAACCATATACTCAACAGAGTCTGCAATAATGTCTCTACTTGGCAAAGAATAAAGCATGCCAGTGTGACCCATTGCAATACCATCATCAACAGCAATGGTATTAAACTCTTTAGCTATTCCACCTGCTTTTTCAATCTCTTTTACGACTAACTGACCAATATCATGCAAATGAACATGTCCTGGAACAAACTGCGTAAAGGAGTTAGCAACAGCAATAATCGGCTTTCCAAAATCACTATCTTTTACACCGGTTGCTTTCCATAAAGCTCTAGCTCCTGCCATGGTTTTACCTTCATAGGTAACTTTTGAGCGGTAATTATTTGTCATTTGCACAATTCCTTATCTAAACAACCTGCAACTTATGTAGGTTGTAAGCTTTTCCTTTTTTATTACTTTACAGGAGTTAACCAACCATATTTATCTTCAACATTGCCCTTAACAACATCAAAAAATGCTTGTTGTAATCTCTCTGTGACAGGGCCACGGTGACCTGCGCCAACATCAATACCATCAACAGATGCAACTGGTGTAATTTCAGCTGCGGTTCCTGAGAAGAAGATTTCATCTGCTAAATATACCATCTCACGTGGGATTGGCTGCTGGCGAACCTCATAGCCTAAATCCTTAGCAATTGTGATGATAGAGTCTCTTGTAATACCTGGTAACAAACCTGAGGTAAATGGGGCGGTATAAATAACATTGTCTTTAACTAAAAAGACATTCTCGCCAGAACCTTCTGAAATAAAGCCATTAAAATCTAAGGCAATAGCCTCAGCATAACCATTATTTACACACTCATTAGCAATTAAAATGGAAGATAAGTAGTTACCTGCAGCCTTAGCTTCAGTTGGGATAGTATCTGGAGCTAAACGACGCCATGAAGAAACGCAAACCTTTACGCCCTTTTGCATGCCCTCATCACCTAAATAAGCACCCCAAGGCATAGCACAAACCATAGCCTCAGCTTTGGCATCTTTAGGGAATCTAACACCTAAACCTACAGCACCCATAAATAACAATGGACGGATATAACCATACTCAAGACCATTTTCATAAATGACCTTTTTGCATGCATCCATAATCTCATCTTTGCTTTGAGCAATTGGGAATCTGTAGATACGAGCTGAATTAAATAAGCGATCAATGTGTTCTTTTAAGCGGAAAATCTGAGGTCCTTTATTAGTTGCATATGCTCTAATTCCCTCAAAAACAGCAGAACCGTAATGTAAAGCATGGGCTGTTACGTGAACAGTAGCTTTTTCCCATGGAACCATTTCACCATTGAACCAAATATACTTAGTATTATCTGCCATCTAAATAACCTCAAGTGCAATCTTAAATAAACGATTAAATCGTAAAATTTATTTTATTTGTTATATTTTTCTTATAGTTGCATTACAAAATATAATTTCTTTTTTAATGCCTACAAAGAAAAAACTCTTTAAAAAAGTTTTACTGATTTTGATTATATATCATAAAACGGAACATAATGTGAATTATGTTCGAAATTTTGAAAAAATAAAAACATAAAAAAACTTGGTAAAATATATAAGTTTACTTAATCAATTCTTTTTTAGGATTTGCTCATGCTGGCTTTTTTACCTGCGCCGATTTTATTTTTAATAAACATAATCTTAATTCCGGCCAATTCCGTAGTAATTGCTCTCCCTATTATGTTTTTAGGAGTTATTCGCCTGATTTGTCCTCTAAAACCAGTCATAACTTTTATAGAAAAAAGCAATTATTTTCTTTATAAGATTTGGGTTTTAAACAACCGTCTTATCATCGCTCTTACCAATAATATTAAGTGGCATATATCCGGAGATAAAATTCCATTAACCCAAAAATCATGCATTGTTATCTCAAACCACTTAAGCTGGCTTGATATTCTTTTTATTGGCATGATTTATCACGGAAAAATCCCGATTACCAAATTCTTTATGAAGCATTCTTTAATTTATATTCCTTTTGTAGGACTTGCTTGCTATGCCTTAGGAATGCCTTTTTTACGCCGTTACAGTCGCGAGCAACTTTTAAAAAATCCTAAATTAAGAACTGCTGATTTAGACACTACATATAGAGCTTGCAAACGCATTGCTGATGCTCCTACAGCTCTTATAAACTTCCTGGAAGGAACTCGTTATAACAAAGAAAAAGCCCAAAAAGCGAAGTCAACATATAAACATCTTATGCCGCCAAAAGCCGCTTCCTTTGCCCTAGCTTTAGGACAAATTGCCGATAAGATTGACTATATTTACAATACGACTCTTTACTACCCTGACAACGAACATAAGCCTTTTATTGATATGCTAAAAGGAAAAATCAAAAATGTTTATGTAAATATTGAGGTAGTTAAATCTTCTAAAGATTTGTGTGGAGATTATATTAAAGACAAAGAATACAAACATAACATGACTATGCATGTGCGTGATCTTTGGAAAGAAAAGGATGATCTTTTAGAAAAGCTTCACCAAGAATACTTAAAAGATAAACAACAATAAGTTATATAACCAGCGGTTTTGATGGACTAAACCGCTGGTTTTGTTTTTAAGGTAAAGTTAAAAGATAATCTATAAGCTTATTAAAATCTTCAACACTTTCAATGTTGTCAAATTTTGCTAAATATTTACCATTGATTAAAATCTCAGGTACAGCCTCAATTCCAGACTTTTCTGTCCATTTATCATATTCAGAAGCCAATGTTACAGCTGGGAAAGCACTAATCTCTTTGTTATAAACATCAGAAGGGATCCCTATATCACCAAAAATAGCAGCAAAATCATCATTATTTTGAGGAATGAAATTTTTCTCATGGATGTTTACAAATAAAGCTTCATTAAATTCATCCTCAACTCCCATAAGTTTTGCTGCAGCATAGGCAGAAACAGACATCTTACCCATACGGCCACCCAGAAGACCTACAGGATTGCGCACAAATTCAGCTTTTCCCTTTAAATGATTCTTAAGCTCTTCAAAAACACCTTGCAGAGAATAACAATGACCACACCAATATGAATAAAATTCACGGACCTCATTTTTTGAAGTTTTATTCTCAGCACAAACCGTATAATCCTTACCTTCAACAAAGGTTGTATTATTAGTAGATGTAGCAAAAACAGCTGAATTAAAACACAATAAAAAACTAACTAAAAGTGCGACAAAACATTTCTTAATAAAACAAAACATCAATTGCTGTCCTTTAACATAATTGCTGATATATCTTTATTCCACCAAGAAACCTTAACACTTAAATCATCAGGCTTTCGGCGAATTCGCGGCACATTATGACTTACAAATGTAAATAACATGCGAAGAGACCAGTTATACCTTACACAAAAACTACTTAATAAAAGTAGAGTTTTAAGTTGACGATGGCTTATTTTAAGACTCAATTTTTCACTGTTAGAATTTTTGCTTATTTTTTTCAGCGTTGCTGTAGCCATTAAAATGTTTACATAACAAAAACGACGCACGCCTATTTCTGAGGAAGGAATTTGACAAATAAAGTCTAAAGCATCATCAAGATGTCCTTGGCATAAAGAAATATACTCTCTCTCTATTTCTTTTGGTTCTTTATTTTGAGGTAAAAAACTTATATGTCTTTTAGCATCTTGAGCCCTATCTTTTAAAATATTGGTAAGTTGCAAGCCTTCACCAAAACTTACAGCTAAAGCCATAAGTTTTTCTCTATCAATTTCATGATTATGCTCAGAGAATAAAGCCGCTAAGAGTTCTCCAACAACACCTGCAACAAAATAGCAATACTTATCTACATCGTCCCGATTCTTAATAGAAAATCCATCTAAGCTCTTAGCCATACCAAAAGCTAAAATACTTACACCTTTTCCTAAAATCTGCCTGATTTTAGGTGGGAAAGATACAGTTCTCTCAACAACACCAATCATGTCGCAAAGAAGCTCTTTTTCTTTAGGGACTGCACCTTCACATAAAGATAGAGCCTGATGATGTAATGTAAGTAAATTTAATTCATCGGCAAAATTAGCCAAAGCAAATTGAGCAAAAGAATTAAGCCAGTTGATTTTTTCTTTAGGCAAAGACTTTGGATCATCTTCTACTGTATCTGCAATGCGACATAATAAATACGCATTGGCTACATAATCTTCGAGTATTTCTGGAAGCATGGGTATAGTCAAAGCAAAGCTTCTTGATACGCCCAATAAATGCTTCATCTGAGATTGCCTATCTATTTTCACAGCTAACTTACCTTATGCAAATAATCTATTGCTATACAATTAAATCCTAACACCGAGATCTAAAATATCAAGTTAATCACAAATGCAGTAAATCTACCTTATAAACTTGTTTTATATCTATATAATTTTATATATCTCAAATTGTAATTAAGGATATTTTATGCAACCACAACATGTTCCTCAAAATCCTTCAGGCAATTTACTTTTAAGAACTCTTGCAATGCCAAGCGATACAAATCCTGCTGGTGATATTTTTGGCGGCTGGATTGTGTCTCAAATGGATATTGCAGGCGCCATTTTAGCCCACGAAATTGCTTGCGGAAGAGTTGTTACTGTTGCCATTGAAGGAATGTCTTTTATGCAACCGGTAAATGTTGGAGACGTTGTTTGTTGCTATGGCAAATGCAGCCATCTTGGTCATACATCACTTAAAATAGAACTTGAAATATGGGTTAAAAAGGTCGCCGAAAGCGAAACTCATGAACGAGCCTTAAGATATTTAGTCACAAAAGGTATTTTTACCTATGTTTCTGTAGATCGCTTTGGCAAACCTCGTGCCTTACCAAAAGTTGCTGAACATATAGCAAAATATGGTATTGATGCAGCAAGTGCTGGTCTAAACCCTGACGGAACTGTGCACACTAACTAATTCGTGAGTAATTCCTTTAAGCTGGTTTAAAGTTAAATCAACATATAAAGAAAAATTATTTACAAGGCCTGACGAAAAGGCTGCTCTTAAAGAAGATACATAACCATTCATAAAGACCATCAAATACTCTGCAGCTGCCTGAACATCTACATTTTTAGGCAACTGTCCTTTGCGGACACAATTTTTAATAATATCCAAAAAAATTTGGCGTCTAGCTTCAACTAACTCTACAAAACGCTTTTGTAGTTGATCATCATCAACCATTCCACGGAAAATATTGCAAAGAAGTAAAAAGAAGCTTGAACGAAAATACTGAATGCTTTTCTCCTCACAATGGGCTAGCATCCACTCACGTAAACATTTAAGAGGGTTATCTTCCTCAGGCTTGGTGGCTGCGATTAATTGATCTGTTGCTAAAAACTCACAATCAGTTCTATTACACAGCTCTAAAATCAACTCACGCTTATCATCAAAATGCCAATAAATAGCACCTCTAGTTACTCCTGCATACTTTGCAATATCAGAAAGGCTAGTTCGCTCATAGCCTCTACGAGAAAATAATCTTAAAGCTGAGTCCAAAATTGCTTTGCGTGTCTTCTGCGCATCTTCATGAGTATGTCGAGCCAACTCAAATCTCCTAAATGTTTTAAAAACATTATTGATTTTAACATACATCCAAGCATGTATGTATGTTAAAATGATAAAGATCTGCATTCCATGCAGTCATTGAACACATACACCGAATTTGTTCAATAAAAAAGAATTACTCATTAACTATAATTACAAACACTTGTATTTATAAAACAGGGAAGATCTTGATTCAATAAAGCATAAAAGCAAAATAGAATCGACAAAAAAAATCTATAGACTTTCCGCAACAAAAAAAGGACTTATTATGTCTTTATTAGCTAATAAAAAACTCATAGTCCCGTGCGCCTTAGCCATGGCTATATCGCTTTGTAGCTGCGAACAACAAGAACAAGCTAAACAACAGATGGTCATGCCAGTTGATGTATTTGAAATTTCAACTATGGATGTTCCTGTAATATCTCATTTAACTGGTCGAGCTAATGCAACTAGAAAAGCAGAAGTTAGACCTCAGGTTACAGGTATTTTACAAGAAAGACTGTTTAAAGAAGGTTCTATCATCAAACAAGGTGATCAACTCTACCAAATTGATCCTTCTGTATATGAAGCAAATGTTGCCTCAGCTCAAGCAAATTTAAGCAGTGCTAAAGCTACTGAACACTCTGCAAAACTTAAAGCTGCACGTTATTCTAGTCTTTTGGCCAAAAAAGCTGTAAGTAAACAAGATTATGATGATGCTCAAGCTGCATATTTAACAGCAAAAGCCGCTGTTGAATCAGCACAGGCAGCTTTACGCACAGCAAATATCAATTTAGCCTATACTAAGGTTTATGCTCCTATCTCAGGAACCATTAGCCGCTCTAATATTACTGAAGGTGCTTTAGTTTCTGCAGGACAAGCATCTCCTATGACCACAATTCAGCAACTTGATCCTATGTATATAGATTTAGGACAAACTGTTGAAGAGCATTTACAGCTCCGTCAAAAGATGGCTGAGGGTAATTTACAGATCAAAAATGGTAAACCTACAGTAGACATTTACTTTGCAGACAATACTCGCTACCCATTACAAGGCTCTTTAGAGTTTGCTGAGGTATCAGTTGATGAATCAACTGGCATGGTAAACGTTCGTGCTTTAGTTCCAAACCCAGATCATTTATTGCTTCCTGGCATGTTCCTTCGTGGAGATATCAACGAGGGTATCACTCCAAATGCAACTGTTCTTTTAGCTTCTGGCTTACAAAGAGAAACTAACGGCGTCACCTATGTATATGTAGTTGACGAGCAAAATCAAGTAAAACGTGTAAATATCAAGGTTGGTAACCAATACCAAAACTACTTTACCGTTACCGAAGGTCTTAAAACAGGCGATAAAGTAATCACCAGCAATATTCAAAAGATTCGTCCTGGTGCAACTGTTCAGATTGCCAGCACAGAAACTGTAAAAAAAGAAACAGAATCTGCTAAATAGTAGATATTGACGGAGATAAATACTCATGGCACGTTTCTTTATTGATCGCCCTATTTTTGCTTGGGTGATTGCTATTGTTATCATGCTTGCCGGTGCTACGGCAGTATGGACTTTACCGGTGTCGCAATATCCGACTATTGCACCACCATCCGTATCTATTCGTTCATTATATCCAGGTGCTGATGCTTCTACTGTAGAGCGCTCTGTCACCCAGATTATTGAGCAAAATATGACCGGTCTTGATGGTTATATGTATATGTCGGCTAACTCCGACTCATACGGTAACTCTGAAATTACCATCACCTTTGAACCTGGCACAAATGCTGATATTGCTCAAGTTCAAGTACAAAATAAGATGCAGCAAACTCAGTCTCAGCTGCCTCAATCTGTTCAGGAAAATGGTGTTGACGTTTCTAAATCAACCGATGCTTTCTTGATGGTTGTATCTTTGGTTTCAAAAGATGACCAACATACAAACTTTGAAATCTCAGACTTTCTTGAAAGTACTGTTAAAGAGCCTTTATCTCGTGTAGCTGGTGTAGGTTCTCTTACTGTATTCGGCTCTGAATACGCAATGCGTATTTGGGTTGATCCACAGAAACTTGCCAACCTAAAAATTTCAGCAAGTGAAATTACCAATGCTATTAAGACTCAAAATGCTCAGGTAACTTATGGTTCCTTAGGTGGTACTCCTGCAATGCCAGGCCAGATGTATGCCTATAGCATTACAGGTCAAAAACGTTTGGAGAATGTTTCACAGTTTGAAAATATTCTTTTACGTGTAAATCCTGACGGTACTAAAGTTCGTCTTAAAGACGTAGCTCGTGTAGAGTTAGGTGCTGAAACCTATAACCTCGATGGCCGTTATAACGGTAAAGCTTCATCTGGTATTGCTATTCGTCTGTCCTCTGGAGCAAATGCTCTTGAGACTGCCAAGAACGTAAAAGCAATGATTGATCATATGCAGCCATACTTCCCTGAGTGGGCTGAGCTTGTATACCCTTACGATACTACTGAATTTATTCAGGTATCTATCACCGAGGTATTCCACACCTTAATCGAAGCTATTGTCTTAGTTATTCTCATTATGTATCTGTTCTTACAGAACTTCCGTGCAACTTTAATTCCTTCTATTACAGTGCCGGTAGTATTGTTAGGAACATTTGCTATCATGTCCGCTTTTGGATTCTCTATCAATACATTGACCATGTTCGGCCTTGTGCTAGCTATTGGTTTGTTGGTAGATGATGCCATTGTTGTGGTAGAAAACGTAGAACGTATTTTGCATGAGCACCCTGAGCTAAATCCAAAACAAGCCACTATTATTTCTATGCAAGAAATTACTGGTGCTTTGGTTGGTATTGCCTTAGTTCTTTCTGCAGTATTTATTCCTATGGCATTCTTCGGTGGTTCTACCGGTATTATTTACCGCCAGTTCTCAATCACCATTGTATCTGCCATGGTGTTGTCAGTAATTATCGCAATTATTCTGACACCAGCACTTTGCGCATCAATGCTTAAGAACCCTCATGATAAAGAAGAAAACAATAATTCTTTAATGGGTCGCTTAAACACTTCTTTTGATGCAATATGGGCTCCTGTAAGAAAACTTCTGGCCTTATGGAACCGTTTCTTTGAGGCAACTTCTGACGCTTACCAACAACATGTCCGTGTCATCGTTCATAAGATGAAGAGACATCTTTTCTATTACATTGTTATTTGCCTGGCCTTAGGTTTCTGCTTCACCAGAATTCCAAGCTCCTTCCTCCCAACTGAGGACCAAGGTGTTTTAATGACCATGGCAAACTTACCTGCAGGTTCTACCTCAGAGAAGACCAACAAAGTATTAGATAAAATTACTGATTATTTCTTAACTAAAGAAAAGGAAAACGTTGTAAGTATTCTTACCGTTTCTGGCTTCTCCTTTGCCGGTCAAGGTCAGAACATGGGTATGGGCTTCATTAAGATGAAGGATTGGGCTGAGCGTACTCGCGCAGATCAACATGTTGATAATATCGCAGCTCGCTCCATTATGCCTCTTTTAGGTATTCGTGAAGGTTTAGCATATGCTTTCAACATTCCTGCAATTCCTGAATTAGGTGTAGCATCTGGTTTCGATTTATATCTGCAAGATGTTGCCGGTGCAGGTCATGATAACTTAATGAAGGTTCGTAATGATTATATTTACGCTGCACAGCAATCCCCTCTTTTAACTCAGGTTCGTGTCAGCGGTCAGGACGATAGCCCTCAGCTTAAACTCAATATTGATTATGAAAAAGCTATGTCTTTAGGCTTAACTGTTTCTGATATCAATATGACCTTATCTACAGCTTGGGGTTCTGCATATGTAGATAACTTCATGGATAGAAACCGTATTAAGAAGGTTTATGTCCAAGCTGAAGCTAATGACCGTATGAATGAATCAGACCTTAAGAAATGGTATGTAAAGAACAATGAAGGCAAAATGGTTCCTTTCAGTGCCTTTGCTACCACCGAGTGGGTTTATGGTGCTCCAAGCTTACAACGCTTTAACGGTGTTTCTGCTGTAAATATTCAAGGTGCAGCCGCTCCTGGAGTATCTTCTGGTGAAGCTATGTCCGAAATGCAGCGTATTGCTGATGAGGTTCTTCCTTTAGGTTATAGCATTGCTTGGAATGGTGCTTCATACCAAGAAAAATTGGCAGGCGATCAAGGTCCATTGCTTTATGCAGTTTCCTTACTTATCGTATTCCTGTCCTTAGCTGCATTGTATGAAAGCTGGTCTATTCCATTTGCTGTAATGCTGGTTGTACCTTTAGGTATCATTGGTGCTGTATTAGCCGCTCTTATGACTCAATATGTACCAGTAAGAACTGTTCTTTCAAATGACGTTTATTTCCAAGTAGGCTTGCTTACTACGGTAGGCTTATCTGCTAAAAACGCAATTTTGATTGTTGAGTTCGCAAAAGACCTTTATGACAGAGGTACTCGCTTAACTGATGCGGTAGTTCAAGCTTCCAAATTACGTTTCCGCCCGATCTTGATGACCTCTATGGCCTTCATTTTAGGTGTATTGCCTTTAGCTTTAAGCTCAGGAGCTGGTGCTGCTGGTCGAAATGAAATTGGCTTCTGCGTAATTGGCGGTATGATTACTGCAACTGTTCTGGCAATTTTCTTCGTACCAATTTTCTTCGTTCTCATCATGAGATACTTCACAAAGTATATTAGTGCTGAAGAAAAAGCCAAGATTGCAGCAGAGCAACAAGCAAAAATTGATGCTATTATCAATGCAAAAGGCAAATAAATAGGACAAAAAAGCCCTGAAAAATCAGGGCTTAATCTAAGAGCCAAATATTTTATATATTTGGCTTTTTTTATCTTCCAGCAATCATAATTGCATCTTCTCTAATATCATCTAATACAGGAGCCAGAGCAAAAGGGCCTTCCCAAGCAATATTCTGCATAAGAGAATTATCGCCTTCATTGGTGTCCATAAAGCTTTCAGGCAACATCAGACCTAACTCTTGAACATACAAAGCATCATTTAAGCGTGCTTTTGGACAAGCAAAACGAGTTCTTCTCACAGCTTGAGCTAATTCAATCAAAGAGTGCTCATCTAAACCATAAACTCTATCAGATAACTTCTCTAAAGCATGTTTTTTAAAGAATGTTAAGGCATAGACCATCTTACCGTCTAAAGCTACAGAGGAGATGTTAATTTGGCTGACTAAAGTTGTAGTCAAAAGAGCCTCTGCCCATAACTTATCGAACAATAAAATGTATTTGTCACCATCAGTATCAAAAACTTGATAATGAGGACGAATAACTAAAGGTCCTAAAACAATAGTGCCTGGTTTAAGTTCAAAAAAGTCATCTGCAATTTCACCGCTTTGTAAATAGAGCTCTTCATCTAATACATCAAAGCCATGCTCTTTTAAAATCTTTTTGCAAACAAACCAAGGTAAACCACCTGGCAACTCTTCTGGAGAACTTAAGTTCTCAGGATCGTTTTTGCCTCTTAATATATTTAAAAATAAAGCCTTATCTGCAACTTTCGGAATAGATGAGTAAACAGGCAAAATGATAGATAAATACTGACAATAAATACCATCACGAAGGTTGTCATCTAAATTATGATTGCGAGTATTCTTAAGTGCACAATAAAAAGCAGTAGCAGTATGCAAAGATCCTTTTGCTCGAACTTGAGAGACTCGGCAAATACGCATTGATGATGGAGAGAACAATAAATAATAATTCTGACCATTATGTGATACTTGCTGTAAAGAATCGGATTTACACAGTCCTTGCTCTATCCACTTTTTACCTAAACTATCCACAACAGCTAAAATTAAGAACTTAGAATCAGCACTTACATATAACTGCCACAAATCTGTTTCATCAAGTTTTTCAGAGAAAGTTACGCCAAAAGGAAGAGCAGAACCTTCTGCAAACCAAGTAGGAGTCTCATCCTCATCAGGAATAATAAAACGGCTCTCATCTACAACATAATCTGACATATTGTCCTCGCCTATAATTTATTTAAATTTATTCGTTTATTTTAGAACTTTATATTGATTTGTTTTTACATTACCAATTATTGAAGCTTTATTAAATTCTTATGATAAAGGTTAGCAACAAGCGGACAAAATAAGCTAGGTTACATATAATGTGATAAAAATTTGAGAGATTTAATTTATTTTTCCAAATAAATAATTAAATAAAGGATAGCTATGAAAAAAATTGCCCTGTTTTATGGTACTTATACCGGAATTACCGGAATTGTTGCCGAAAAAATCGTAAAGGAGTTGGGCGAGGAAAATGTCGATCTTTACAATATAAGTAAAGATGGTGAACGCATGAATGATTATGACATGCTCATAATTGGCACCTCTACATGGAGTATTGGCGAACTGCAGGAAGATTGGGACGCCTTCATGCCAAAGCTTCAGGAGATGGATTTCAATGGCAAGACTGTAGCTTTATTTGGTACTGGTGACCAAGTTGGCTATCCTGACACTTTCTTAGATGGCATGGGCATGCTTTATGAGACTTTCCAGTATCGTGGAGCCAAGTTTGTAGGATTCTGGCCAACCTCAGGCTATGATTTTACCAGCCCTTTACCACTGCTTGATCATGATCATTTTGTAGGCCTTGCTATCGATGAAGATAACCAGCCTGAGCTTACTGATGAGCGTGTTCACAAATGGTGCACCATGATAAAGCCTGCTTTTGGTTTAAAATAAAGCATAAGCAAAAAAATATTGACATCTAAGGTATCCTACATTAAGAATATAGAAACATTTCGAAGTGCGAAATTTACTAGTTTTTTTGTAATTCCTTAGGACATAGCAATTAGAATTTAATAAAAATAAATCCTAAAACGCTCGGAGCTACTTAAAAAAGTAGCTCTATTTTTTTGGAGAACCATAATGAGCAAATACTCAAGAATCGGTTTTGCCACCAAATTGGGAGGTCTGCTGGCAGCTGCAGGCTCAGCCATTGGTCTTGGCAATATTTGGCGTTTCCCCTCTCAAGCAGGCCAAAGCGGCGGCAGTGCATTCATTATTATCTATTTACTTTGCGTGGCTATTTTCGGTATTCCTCTTTTAATTGCTGAATTCTCTATTGGCAGACATGCTCGCGCAAATGTTGGCAATGCTTATCGTGTTCTGGCTCCTAACACTTTCTGGAAATGGGTCGGTCCATTATCCGTTCTCGTTGCTTTCTTAATTTTCTGTTATTACAACGTAGTAGTAGGTTGGGTGCTCTATTACACTTGGGACAGTCTTTTAGGAACTTTTGTAAGCATGGGTACAGGTAATGAAGCAGTTCAAGCTTTTACCAATCATTTCAATAGCTTTATTGTTCACCCATGGAAGCCTATTTTATGCTTATTAATCGTTACTGCTATGTGCCATTTCGTAGTAGTATCTGGTGTTCAAGCTGGTATTGAAAAGACCTCTAAGGTTTTAATTCCAGGTTTATTCATCATTATGATTTTCTTGGCAATTTTTGCATCCTTCATGCCTGGTGCTGGCGAAGGCTACAGATTCTTATTTGCCATGGACTTCAGTGCAATTACCCCAGATGTGGTCCTCTCTGCATTAGGTCAGTGCTTCTATTCTTTAAGTATTGGTATGGGTCTTATTACCTATGCTTCCTACTTTAGACGTGATGTTAATTTAACTAATACCGCTGTATCTATTGCCGTAATGTCCAGTATTATTGCTGTATTAGCCGGTATCATTATCTTCCCTGCAGTATTCTCTGTTGATGGTATGGATCCTGAGCTTGGACCTGGTTTAGTATTCGTAGCTTTACCAAACGTATTTAACTCTGCTTTAAGCTCTATTCCATTCTTAGCATGGTTAATACCTCTGCTCTTCTATATCATTCTGTTAGTTGCAGCTTTAACCTCTACCATCTTCTTACACGAAGTTGCTACTGCCTATGTTGCAGAAACTTTTGGTACTACTCGTCACCGCGCAGCTTCATATGTAACTTTAGGTGTTCTGTTCTTAGGTATTGCTTGCTCTCTGTCTTTAGGCCCTTGGTCTGAATTTAAGATTTTTGGCTTAAATATCTTCGACTTTATTGATAGCTTAACTGCCAAGGTTATCTTACCTATTACTGGTTTAGGTGCTTCTCTCTTCGTAGGATGGAAGCTCTCTACAAGACAGTTATGGACCGAACTTACCAGCTTTGGTACTGTCCGTTTCATCTGGGTTAAACCATTCTTGTTCTTAGTTCGCTTCTTCGTACCATCTTTGATTATCTTAATCATGCTATCTAATTTTGGCTTGATTTAATATATAAAAAGTGCGTTTATAGATAATTAAGCGCACTTTTTTGTTTACATAATTTATTTTTACAAAAAATAACCCTCTGATTCTTCAATCTAATTTTGTTTATTACGCTATTGCCAAAGCTTTTATTTTATCGTATACTAGATACGTATTAATTATTATCTATCGGTATCTTCCTATGGCTGTTATAAACCCTCCAAAATTACCTTCTCTTCTTTTAAATAAAGGTCCTAAAGGTGGTTATTATGTATATACCTATCAAAATATTTGGGATGCCGATAAAAAGCGTTCTAGAAGGGCTAATTCTAAAAAAGTTGGAGTTATTTTAAATGGAGGTAAGGAAGGTCTTATTAAGTGGGATGAACACTTTATTAAAGATTATCCTGAACTTGAACACTTAGATGTTTTTCGTGAAGGACGAAAGTATGTTTTTAAAGCCAAAGAGCCTCAGATAAACTCTTTAGACTTTTATAAAAACACTAAAATCTATCATGCTGGTGCTACTTTTGCTTTAGATTATATTGTTTCTCAATCAAATATAGGTAAAGCCTTATCCCGTGTCTTTTTTAAATACAATGATTATTTAAAAATTCTATCTATAGCGTATTATCTTATTCTTTGTAAAAACAATAAAATATCTCAGTTCGAAGAATTTTCTGAATGTACAAGACTCCCTTATCAGAGAGTACTATCTCCAAGTTCTATTTATCGTTTATTTGAAAGAATTGATGAAGAGAAGGTTGATAGATTTATTGAAATCATGAACGATTATTATTTTAAAAATCGAGATGAGAATGATTACGTTTATCTAGCTTTTGACTCTACATCCATATCAACTTATTCTCCCAATTTGCGTTTTGCCGACTTTGGTAAAAATAAAGATGGCGATGATTTATATCAGTACAACGTTCTTATGTTAGTTGAGCAAGATTCTGGTATTCCTTTATTTTATCGTGCTTACAATGGTGCGGTTCCTGACATTGTTACCTTAAGACGCACTATTGCTGATGCTACACGCCTTAAATTTAACAAAAATATAGTCTTTGTTTGTGATAAAGGTTACCCTTCTGCCTCTAATATCGATGATTGCTTACGTAACAACATAAGTTTTGTTTTTAATATGAGGACTAATATTAAAAACTGTCTTATTCAACAGGAAATAGATGAGGCTTACAATCGTTTAATATCTAGAGCAAATTTTAATAAAAAGCTTAATCAACATGTTTATACAGTAAAACTTAAATGGAAATATGCCTCTATTTTAGTTGAAGGCAAAAATAGACGATTTGATGAAGAAAAAGAGCTGTTCCTTCATTTTTATTACGATCCTGACTTACGTTTCAGCTCTGAAAAGGCAATCAACTATAATGCTGCTACTGTCTGTGAATTATTAAATGACGGATTTGAACTTACAAATAATATACATAAAACTATAAAAGACAGATACTTAGAGTCTATCAAAGATGATTGCGGCAATGATATATGGGTAATATCCGATATTCTTGTTGAAAAGAACCTTAAATATCGTGGTATTAGAGCCTTACTTAGTGATTGTGAAAAAGATCCTTGTGTTTGCTATCAAAGATATTATGACAGAGCAGAAGTTGAATATGCATTTAATACCTTAAAATACCGTTTAGCTTGCAATCGTCCAAGATGTCATAAAGATAAAAGCTTATCAGGCCGACTGTTTACTCAGTTTATCGCAACAACCTTATCTATAATGGTAAGAAAACGCCTACAAAAATATAAAAAAGCTGTTAAAAATAAAGTAATTAAGGGCAAAATAATCTATTCAAGTGATGGCAAGTTACTTTCAAGTTTAAACAATATATTAGTTAAAGTAACTCCTGAAGGAAATCTTTACGATGAGGTAGTAGGTAAAAAAGCTGATTATTTTAGAGCTTTAGGTATACCTCTTCCAAGTTCAACTCCTCAAGGTTTTGATCCTTTGTCAGGTCTTATGGATGAGCAAGAAGCAGAAAATGATCTTGATAAATTAGATCCTATTTTAGATGGCCTTTATTACGAAGAAATATAAAAAGCCCAACTTACTCTGAGACAAACTCATTTGTGTTGGACTTTCATGGTGCGTCAACCTAGATAACTAAATTGACGCACTTTTTGGGTATTTCCCTATTATCTAAGCAAAACTATAGCCTTCATTGCGTTAAAAGCACTCTCTTCAAGCAAATCATAAGCGGTTTTCATTGCCTCATCTAAACTCATAGGATAATGACAAATGGAAAATAAAGCTTTTATATTGTAATTTGAAAGTTCATTTGCACTTTTATCAAAGCCTCCGCTTATAGCTATTGCAGGAACTCCATATTTTTGTGCTCTTAATGCTGCTCCAGAAGGGGCCTTTCCATTAGCGGTTTGAGCGTCAGTTTTACCCTCTCCTACAATTAAAAAATCACTTTTTTTAATATAACTATCAAAATCTAAAAGATCTAAAACATTCTCTATTCCCAAGCGCATCTTAGCCTTTAAAAAATAAAGAAGACCACCTCCCAAAGCTCCTGCAGCTCCTGCTCCATCTTTTAACGATAAATCCTCTTTAAATATTTCATTTAAGACATTGACATAATTTTTCATTCCTTGTTCTAAAAATGCCAAACCATGTTCATCAGCACCTTTTTGTCTTGCAAAAACATATGTTGCACCGTTTTTCCCTGTCATAGGATTTTTTACATCACAGCAACAACTCAATTGCAAATTTTTTAATTTAGGATTCAACTCATCAATATTTATATATGCAATTGATGGTAAATCACGGCTCAAAATAGGTACCTTAATTAAATTGTTATTACAGTCATAAAATTTAGCGCCTAAAGCCTGAGCTAAACCAACTCCACCATCACATGTAGCACTACCACCTAATCCCATAGTGATCTTATAGATGCCTCTATCTAAAAGATACGCTATAAGTTCACCTAAACCATAGGTGGTGGTATTTAAAACGTTTAATTTATTTTTATCGTATTTATAAAGACCACAAACTTCGGCCATTTCTAAAATAGCCGCATCTTGCGAACACAAAAAAGAAGCTTTGTTTTTTTCGCCATAGGCTCCTGTAAATTCTGCCGTCCTTCTTTCAAAGCCTTTATCTTTTAATAAATCTTCTAATGACGTAAGCAAGCCCTCTCCCCCATCGGAAATTGGAACATTAAAAGTGATAGTTTCAGGACAGGCTTTTTTTATTCCGGAACAAATAGCCTCTCCGGCTTTTTTTGCACTAAGAGATCCTTTAAAAGAATCCATTGCAATAGTTACGACTAAAGGCTTATTTAACTTCATATTCTTTATAATTTATAAATTAAACAATAAATTGTTCTTAAAGCTTATAAAACAAAATCTACTTTATGCTTTTTTAATATTTTATATTTATAAAATATCCAAAATATCATTATTTAACGAAATTAAATAAAATTCCCCCTTTTACTACAAAAATTAGCAAAGATATTTATTTCAAAAAATCTCCAATAAATTAAAAATACTATGAATTTTCTAGAAAAAATAGGGTAAAAGCTATAACTCTTTGTGTACAACTAGACGCAAAGTACGATGTTGAGATAGGATTTTTGAAAAGTGACTTTATAAAATAAAGCATGGTGCGAAAGGAGGGACTCGAACCCTCACGCCTTGCGGTACTAGCACCTGAAGCTAGCGCGTCTACCAATTTCGCCACTTTCGCGTCGTGGATTTTTGACTTGGAAACAAATTCTGAGGAGTAACTTTATAAAAATAAAGTATGGTGCGAAAGGAGGGACTCGAACCCTCACGCCTTGCGGTACTAGCACCTGAAGCTAGCGCGTCTACCAATTTCGCCACTTTCGCGTGGTGATCCCGATGAGATTCGAACTCATGACCACCGGCTTCGGAAACCGATACTCTATCCAGCTGAGCTACGGGATCACTTCCCGGATCATCTCACTACAGAACCTGTGGGGCACATTATAGCAAGAAAAATTTCTTCCGCAAATAAAAATTTGTAGAATAGTTTAAGCTTTTGTTAAAAAATAAAAAATAAATCATAATCTAAAAAATTCCAGATTATTATGATTTATTAGGTAAGTTTTACACAATTTTTTTAATGGGACAATATGCAATTTATAGAAAAACAAGCTTTCCGCGGTATTAGAGCTTTATACGGTGAAGATAACTTTGCAAAATTACAATCTGCACATGTTCTTGTAATCGGTGTAGGTGGAATTGGTTCTTGGTGTGCTGAGTCATTGTGTAGATCTGGTGTTGGTCATATTTCTTTAATAGATCCAGATATAATTGAAATTACCAATTTAAATCGTCAGCTACATACCATGCCATCAACTTGTGGCCAATATAAAGCTCAGGTTTTAGCAAATAGACTTAAACAAATAAATCCAAACTTAATTATCGATACTGAAGAAACTTTACTAACAGAAGAAAATATTGAAGAAAAACTGCAAGATTGCCCTCAATATGTTTGTGAATGTATCGATGATTTAAAAGCTAAAACTAAAATTGTAGATTTCCTTTATAAAAACAAAAAAACATTTATCGTTGCAGGTGGTGCTGGCGGAAGACTTAACCCTCAAGCTTTATCCGTAGGAGATATTGCCGATTCTTGTGGAGATGCCCTAATTTCAAAATTAAGACAAGAATTAAGAAAAAATTATGGTTATCCAAAAGGTGGAAAAAAAATGCATATAACTTGCACTTTTTCAACAGAAACACCTATTTATGCCCCTAAGAACGGGTATATTAATGGTGATCTTCCAGCATTTGGAGCATCTATGCCTGTTACAGCTTGTGCAGGATTAAATCTCGCCGCCTGGATATTAGATAAGATTGCTAAAGCATCTTGATAAAGGATTTGCAACGCTATGTTTGATAATGAGTTAGAACAGACTATTGCTTTTTTAAAAACCAAGTTGCCTGATTATTTACGATCACAAGGAATTAACCCTGCAGCTAAATTTGCCTGCATAAACCCAAAAGATTCTGACCATCTGCCAAGCATGAGCTTTGCTCCTAAAACTCTTACTGTTAGGTGTTTTAACTGTAATGCCGAATATGACATTTTTGATATTATCGGCATTCAATACAATCTAAGCGATTTCAATTCACAATTTAAAAAAGCTCATGAATTATTTATAGGTCCTGTCAGCTCTAAACTAACAGAAGCCTTAAATAATCGCTTTCCTCAAGAGTCGACCAACCCTCAATTTGAGTTTGCAAATGACTTTGATGAGCAAGAAAGCGAAGAAGATGAAGCTGATGTAAATAAAACCAATAATCCTCATTTTTCTAAACACTTTAGTCATGGTCTTTTTGCAGAATCAAAGATTGGCTCTCAAAATATCTCTTTTGGAAGTGTCAATAACGATCGCAATGTAACTTTAGGTAAAGGGCGTTTTAGCTTTTCATCTTATCCAAGAGCTAATAACAATAATTACAATAACGGGACGGTAATGTTCTCGCAAAAAATTGACAATCCCCATTGCGATTTTTCTGAGTACTTTAACCAATGTGCCATAAATCGAGCTAACACCGATTACTTTAAAAATCGTGGCATCCCTGATGATATTGTTAGAAGATTTAATCTTGGCTATGACGATCATTGCATGGTTGGCATAGATCAAATTGGCAATAAAATTTTCTGGCATGCCGCAATTATTCCTTATGGAAATCATGGTTATAGAATTAGAAATACCGATCCTAAAAGCAAAGAAAGATTTAGAGGGAAAGGTGTTTGCGATATTTTTAATTCAAAAGCTTTAGAAAGACCTGGAAAAATATTTATAACCGAAGGCGAGTTTGATGCTTTAAGTTTAGAAGCCTTAGGCTACAGTGCTTTAGCGTTAGGCGGAGTTGGCAATGTAAACCAACTTTTAGATATGATTCGCTCTATAAAAGTAGAGCATGTCTTTTATATTTGTCTTGATAATGATAAAAGTGGCCAAGAAGCAAGTCGTATCCTTGCCTCTACTTTATATCAATTACAAATACCTTATAAAGATGTAAATATTTCATTCCCTTATAAAGACCCAAATGAAGCATTTTGCAAAGACAAAGAGGCCTTTATTTCCAAACTAAATAATCTCGATAATCTTTTAAAATTAAAAATTTTAGAGCCTTTTGAAAATGAGCCTAACGCCTCATATATAAATGCGCCAGAAGATCTGTCAAATCTGGTCTTAAGCCATAATCTATATACATTTTGTGGCAAAGCTACCACTTTAAGATTACTTCTGGCAAATATCATAAATACAAATTTATGCTCAATTTTATATATAGCAAATACAGCACAATATAGAAATTTACAAACTCTTATAGATACAAGCGACTCTATAAACGAATTAAAATCTCAATTTTTAAAAATTTCCGGAATAAATGAAATCGAAGAAATAAAAGAAGCTTTAAGTATTTGTGTTCTTCAAGGCACTTTAACTCAAATTATTATCATTGATGGTCTTACTTTTAATGAAGAAATGAGTTTAAAAACAGCTAGAATTTTAAGTAAATTTGCCAAATCTTTAAAACTTCCAATAATATTTTTAGGAAATACTAATGTTTCTGAAAAAATTGAATCCTTATCTTTGCAAAATATAGATATAAGTTTGACAGCCGATGGTGACTTTAAATGTTCTACTGTAAATGACATAGGCCACCCTATAAGCTTTATAAAATACGCTCGAATATAAAAATGCAATTAAATAAAAACCAACAAGAGGCTGTCGATTACATTGATGGCCCTACTTTAGTTTTGGCAGGAGCCGGTTCTGGAAAAACTAGAGTTATCACTACTAAAATCGTCAGTCTTATCGCCAAACATTGCATTTCACCTGAAAATATTTGTGCTTTAACTTTTACCAATAAAGCTGCAGCTGAAATGCGTGAGCGTATTACCAAGGAAATTGGAGCTGATACTGCTAAAAAACTTACTGTTTGTACATTTCACTCTTTAGGATTAAATATCTTAAGAGCTGAGCACTTATCATTAGGTCTTGGTGCTAATTTTTCATTATTTGACCAATTTGATACTTTTAAAATAGTCAGGGATATTATTCGTGACGACTTCCCGGTACTCACAGTTGACGATAGTGAAAAAAACGCAACTATTGATGTTTTGACTAAAATCTCTATGTGGAAAAGTCGTCTTGAAGCTCCTGAAGACTTCAGTCTAACTACTCCTGAAGCTCAAATTTATAAACGCTATCAAGCTTATTTAAGAGCTTGTAATGCTGTTGATTTTGAAGATTTAATTTTCCTGCCATCACGACTTCTTAAAAATGATCCAAGTATTAAAGAGCGCTGGAGTCATACTTTTAGATATGTGTTAGTTGATGAATATCAAGACACTAATGAAACACAATATCAACTTTTAAAAATGCTCACTGAAATCTATAACTGTTTTACAGTTGTAGGTGATGATGACCAATCTATTTACTCCTGGCGTGGAGCAAGACCTGAAAATATCAAAACCTTAGCCACAGAATACCCGAATCTTAAGGTTATAAAACTACAAGAAAACTATCGCTCCACGGCAAATATATTAGATTGTGCTAATGCGCTTATATCGCATAATCAGCACTTATTCTCTAAAAACTTATACTCACATAGTGGCATTCCAGGTAGTCTCATTCGTGTTATAGAACTTTCTGATGAAAATGCAGAAAGCGAGAGAGTAGCTGCCGAAATTTTAGGAAACAAATTTATTTCTAAAAGACATTGGTCTGACTATGCCGTTTTATACAGAAGTAATTTTCAATCAAGGAGTCTTGAAAAAGCCTTCCATGAAGCCCGTATCCCTTGTGTAATTACCGGCGGCACTAGTTTTTTTGAACAAAACGAAATTAAAGACTTATTAGCATGGTTTAGACTTCTTTGTAATCCAAATGACGATGCTGCTCTTTTACGCATCATAAATGTACCAAGAAGAGGAATCGGAGAACAAACAATTTCCGCTTTGACTGAGGCTGCAAAACTTACAGGAAAGTCTATTTTTCAAAGTGCACTCAACCCTGCAGTAACAAAAAATTTATTACCGCGACAAAAAGCTTCTTTAGGTGAGTTTATGTGTGTGTTTTTAAAATTACACTCACATTTACAAACAAGAAGAGGTATTTGGATTGTCGAGCATATTGTCGATGAAATTGGTTATGAGGATTATCTTCGAGCAAATTCTGAAAGTCGAGCTGCCGTAGAAATTCGTATAAAAAACGTCAAACAACTTTTAAGTTGGATTGAAAGACTAATTGTTGGCAAAAAAAATGAAGATCCTCTCAATTTCATAGAGGCGATAGATAGATTAGGTCTAAGAGAAATGCTTGATCGCCAAGATGATAATCAAAACGCTGATGCCGTACAGTTAATGACATTACATGCAGCAAAAGGCCTTGAATTTCCGATGGTAATTTTAGTTGGAATGGAAGAAGGTATTCTTCCACATAGATCAAGCTTTGATTTACCTTTGGGCATAGAAGAAGAAAGACGCTTGGCGTATGTAGGCATTACACGCGCTCGTGAAGATTTAATTATTACCTACTGCAAAAAACGCGGTAATAAAAATCAATTAGAAACCGATCTTTCACAAGGTCCAAGTCGCTTTTTAGATGAGGTTCCGCAAGAGCTTTTGGATAGATCTAATGCTCTATGTAATCAAAATAAAAACGACAAATTAAATACCATTGATGCGGCTTTAAACGAACTTATCAATGCTTTTAATTAACACAAAAAAAGCCAGAAAAAGATCTTTCTGGCTTTACAATACACACAGTAAAAAAACTAGTTATTTCCTACTGTAATAGATTTCATATCAGACATATAAGCACGTAATTTACGTCCTACAACCTCAATTGGGTGATTTCTGATCTTATCATTTACAGCAATAAGCTCTAAATTATCTACACTATTATCACCATCAAAGCCCTTACCAAAGACATCTAAATCAACACTTTGCATAAAGTCTTTTAATAAAGGAATGGCGGCATTTGCAAATAAATAATTACCATATTCTGCAGTATCAGAAATAACAACATTCATCTCATAAAGACGGCGTCTTGCAATAGTATTTGCAATTAAAGGTAATTCATGCAAAGACTCATAGTAGGCTGACTCAGGATAAATACCTGATTTAGTCATAGTCTCAAAGGCAAGCTCAATTCCGGCCTTTGCAAAAGCGATAACTAAAATGCCTTTGTCAAAGTAATCTTGCTCTGAAATCTTTTCATCACAAGATGGAGCGTTTTCAAAGCCTGATTTTGCATAATGCTCTCTCCAAGAATGAAGCTTAACATCGCCCAAAGCCCAGTCTTCCATCATAACCTTGGAGAACTCGCCACTTTCAATGTCATCCATATGCTTTAAATATAAATCTTTCATTAAAGACTTAAGTTCTTCTGCAAGATAAAAAGCTTTGATCTTGGCTGGATTTGAAAGGCGATCCATCATATTGGTGATACCACCATGTTTTAAAGCCTCGCATACAGTTTCCCAACCATACTGCAATAACTTGCAAGCATAAGCTTTATCAAGGCCAAGCTCGACAGCTCTATCAAAACATAAAATGGTAGCAGCTTGTAATACACCACATAAAATGGTCTGCTCACCCATAAGGTCAGATTTTACCTCTGCTACAAATGAAGATCTTAAACAGCCCGCTCTATCACCACCTAAGCCAGCAGCCCAGGCCTTGGCATAATCCCACCCCTCACCTTTTGGATCATTTTCAGGGTGAACTGCTAAAAGCATTGGGGTACCAAAACCGCGACGATACTCCTCTCTAACCTCAGTGCCAGGAGCCTTAGGAGCAACCATAACAACAGTTAAATCACGACGAATCTGCATGCCTAATTCAACGATATTAAAACCGTGAGAATAACCGATACAAGCACCGCTCTTCATTAAAGGTTGAATTGCGTTAATAACATCTTCGTGTTGCTTATCTGGGGTTAAGTTAATGACTAAATCGGCATCTTTAATCATTTGTTCGTAATTGCCGACCTTAAAGCCATTTTCTGTAGCACGTTTAAATGAAGCTCTTTTATTTTCAATAGCGCTATCACGTAAAGCATAGCCAACATCAAGGCCTGAATCTCTTAAATTTAAACCTTGATTTAATCCTTGAGCACCGCAGCCGACAATTACGACTTTTTTGCCTTTAAGGAAATTACAACCATCTGCAAACTCACTACGTTCCATAAGTTCACAACAACCTAACTGGGAAAGTTTTTGACGTAAATTTAAAGTATTGAAGTAATTGATGCCCATATTGCACCACCTTAATAAAAAAAATATCGTAATTGTGTTATGTTGTCTTCAATCATAACAGAATTTTTATAAAATGGAATATAATTTATTATGTATTGCAATAAATGCAATACATAATAACGAAAAGAAGGATTTTCTCGTGATCGATTTAAAAGACGCTGCTACTTTTTTAAGACTATGCGAAACAGAAAATTTGACTAGAACTGCCTCTTTATGTGGAGTAAGTCCATCAACATTAAGCCGCACCTTAAATAAACTAGAAAGTACCTTACAAACAAATTTATGTATTAGAGATAAAAAAGGAGTTTCTATTACTCCTTATGGTCGTAAATTTGAAAAATTTGCCAGAAATTGCCTTAATGAATATGCGGCGTTAGAGCAAGAGTTGCATCATGGAGCTGAATCTATTTCAGGAAAACTTAAGATTTATTGCTCTGTTACTGCAAGTTATTTATTTATTCCTAGAATTTTAAATGAAATTCATTTATCAGCACCGCATCTTGAGGTCAAACTTGAGACTGGAGACCCTGCTGACGCTTTAGACAAACTTGAAGATCCGCAAATTGACTTAGTAATAAGCGCTCTACCTCAAGATATTCCTTCTAATATTAAATTCTTAGACTTAATCAATTTGCCTTTAGTGCTTTTAGCGCCAAAACAGCCACGCTTTCAATTCAATTTTTCCACTGACTTGAAAAACAGTGATTTAAGTAAAGTCCCTTTTATAATTCCTGAAAAAGGACAACTTAGATATGAAGTTGAAAAATGGTTCTCTGCTATGGATATTCATCCTGAGATTTATGCAGAAATTGCTGGACATGAGGCTATAGTAAGTATGGCTGGCTTAGGTTTTGGCCTTGCTATAGTTCCTCGCTTGGTATATGAAATTTCTCCTTTTAAAAACGATGTGAATGTTTTGCGTGAATTACAATGGTCAAATTTCCGTGTAGCCTTGTGTAGTAAAAAAATTAACGCTCAAGATAAAAAAATACAATTTATTTATGATCTTGTATCTCGTTTAGCCCCAAGCTTTACGCCAGATCTAACTCGTCGTCGCAATGAAAATATAATTTAAGCATCAAGTTGAATATTTGCCTTCCTTGTTAAATTTAAACATTTAACAAGGAGCTTTTTCAAAAATTCCATACTTTATGAATTAAAAAAAGCAACTCAAATCAATTTATGTTTTAAGAGTACGGCCATTAGTAGTATCATTATTCTATTAACAGTTATATTTTTTTTTGCTGTTGCTACCGATTTCATTGAGGAGATCTAATTCATGTTTAACAACATCAATCCCACAACTACTGCCGCTTGGAAAAAACTTACCGAGCATTTCAATGCAACATCAGGCCGTACTTTAAAAGAACTGTTTGCCGCTGATCCAAAACGTTTTGATAAATATTCCCTGAACATTGCCGGTGGTGATATCGTAGCTGATTACTCTAAAAACCTCATCGATGAAACTACTTTAAAATTACTTTTTGAATTAGCAGAAGAAACCAAACTCTCAGAAAACATTGAAGCTATGTTCAATGCTGAGAAAATTAACCGTACTGAAGATCGTGCTGTTTTACACACTGCCTTACGTGATTTCTCAGGTAAACCTGTAATGCTCGATGGCGTCGATGTAATGCAAGATGTCCGCGCAGTTCGTGAAAAGATGAAGAAGTTCTGCGATCGCGTTATCTCTGGCGAGTGGAAAGGCTATACCGGTAAAACTATTACTGATGTTGTAAATATTGGTATTGGTGGTTCCGATTTAGGTCCATGCATGATCACTGCTGCATTAACCCCTTATCACAACCACTTACACACCCATTTCGTTTCCAACATTGATGGTACCCAGATTTGCGAAGTTTTAAAAAACCTCGATCCTGAGACCACTTTATTCCTCATTGCCTCTAAGACCTTCACTACCTTAGAGACTATGACCAATGCTCATACCGCACGTGATTGGTTCTTAAAGACTGCAAAAGATGTAAAGCACGTTGCCAAGCACTTCGTTGCTCTGTCTACCAATGCCACGGGTGTAGCTGAGTTCGGTATTGATACTGACAACATGTTTGAGTTCTGGGACTGGGTCGGTGGCCGTTATTCTTCTTGGTCAGCTATCGGTCTTTCCATTGCTTTAGCTTGTGGTTATGACAATTTCGAAGCCTTCTTAAAGGGCGGTTATGAATACGATTGCTACTTCAGAGAGACTCCTTTTGAGAAGAACCTTTCTGTTATCTTAGCTTTAATTGGTATTTGGTATAACAACTTCTACGGTTTCGAAACCGAAGCTATTTTACCTTATGACCAGTATATGTACCGCTTCCCAGCATACTTCCAGCAAGGCAATATGGAGTCTAACGGAAAGTATGTTGATCGCAATGGTAATGTTGTTGATTATCAAACCGGCCCTATCATTTGGGGAGAGCCTGGTACTAATGGCCAGCACGCTTTCTATCAACTTATCCATCAGGGCACTAAGATCATTCCTTGTGACTTCATTGCTCCTGCAAGAACTCACAACCCAGTAGGCGATCACCACGTAAAACTCTTATCCAACTTCTTCGCTCAGACTGAAGCTTTAGCCTTCGGTAAAACAAAAGAACAAGTTGAGAGCGAGTTTATTGCTAAGGGCAAGACCTTAGATGAAGTTAAGAACGTTGTTCCATTCAAGGTATTTGAAGGCAACCGTCCTACTAACTCCTTCTTAGTTAAGGAAATTACTCCTAGAACTTTAGGTATGCTTGTTGCTATGTATGAGCACAAGATCTTCACTCAAGGTTCTATCCTTAACATCTATACCTTCGATCAATGGGGTGTTGAGTTAGGTAAACAATTAGCATTAAAGATTATTCCTGAACTTGAAAGTCACGACGTTGTTGAGAGCCACGATAGCTCCACCAATGGTCTTATCAATGCTTACAAAAAGTTAAAGTAATCTTTTAACTTCTTTTAAAAAAGGCTCTGGTAATAAAATATCAGAGCCTTTATTTTTCCCCTTTCCTCTCTTTCTTTGTAAAATATAAAATTAGTAAACATCTTTAAATCTGACATATTGTCTTTGAGAACGCATTATGACCGCACCAAGCTTAGCCTATATTCCACTCCATGTTCGTTCATGCTATTCCATCAATGATGGACTTCAGAATGTAGGCCCTATAGTTAAGCGTGCACAGAAATTAGGTTTTCCTGCGATTGCAGTTACAGACTTTAACAATATGGCAGGATTTGTCCGCTTCTATTCAGCCTGTAAATCAGCTGGTATAAAACCTATAATGGGTGCTGATATACAAATCCGTGAAAAAGTAAAACCAGGTGAAAGTGAGCGTTTATTTTCTTTAACACTTTTAGCTATGGATCGTAAGGGTAAACAAAATCTTTACGACATTTTATCTGTAGCATGGGTTGATACTGCAAGTCCTGATATTGATAGAGTTGCCGCTAATCTTGAAGATTTAGCAAAATATTCAGAAGGACTGATTGTTCTTGATGGATTTCGCGGCGACATTGCTTATTTTCTGCATAATGAAGATCATAAAAAACTTAATGAACGTATTGAGTTTTATAAGAAATATTTTCCTGATCGCTTCTGTTTTGAAATCACACGTACTCACCGAGAAGGGGAGGGGGAATTTGAAACAAAAGCTTTAGACTTATGTTTAGAACATGGCTTTTATCCAGTAGCGACAAATGATACTCGTTTCCTCTCAGGACCTGAGGATCTGCCAGAAGACGGCTTAAGTGATTATTACGTACACGATATTCGTGTTTCTATTCAAAAATCTATTCAAAAAGGCAGTAAAGAACTTGCACGAATTTATTCAGAGGAACAATTTCTAAGATCTCCTGAACAAATGGAAGAGTTATTTAAAGATCTTCCTGAAGCTCTTGCCAACAGCCGTGCAATCGCAGAACGCTGCAATGTAGAGATTGAGCTTGATCATCCGCGCTTGCCTCACTATGACACAGGTGAAATGTCCACTGCAGATTACCTGCGTAAAGCCTCTTATGAAGGCCTTGAAAAGAGACTTGAATTTTTATATCCAGATCCTAAAGATCGTGAAGAAAAAAGACCAATTTATACCGAAAGATTGGAAACAGAGCTTAACGTTATTATAAAAATGGACTTCCCTGGATACTTCCTTATCGTTATGGAATTTATTCAATGGTCCAAAGCCCATGGAGTACCTGTAGGACCTGGTCGTGGCTCAGGCGGTGGTTCTCTTGTAGCATATGCTCTTACAATTACAGATTTTGACCCACTACGCTTTGATTTACTGTTTGAAAGATTTTTAAATCCAGAACGTGTGTCTATGCCTGACTTCGATGTCGATTTTTGTCAGCGCAAACGCTATATGACATTACAACACGTAGTAGATCATTATGGACGTCCTGCAGTATCACAAATTGCCGCATTTGGTACATTAGCTCCTAAAGCTGCTATCCAAGGTGTAGGTCGTGCTATTGGTGTACCTTTAGGACAAGTTCGTCGTATCGCAAGCTTAATTCCAGAAACTCCTGGTACAAGCTTTAATGATTGCATGGGTATCGACAAAAAAGGTAAAAACTGCCCAAGTGTTGCGCCTGATTTCCTGCATTTTTACAACCAAGCAAAAATAAACGACGATAAAGAATCTGTAGAACTTATAAATGTCTCTCGTAGATTAGAAGGCGTAATTAGAAGTATTGGTAAACATGCCGCAGGCGTTGTTATTTCACCAACTCGCATTGCAGAATTTGCGCCTTTAATGCTTGACTCTGATGGCAATCCTATTACTCAATACGATAAAAAGGATGTAGAGCACGCAGGATTAGTAAAGTTCGACTTTTTAGGACTTACCACTTTAACAATTATCGATGATGCTAAAGCCATGATCGATGTTAAAAGAAAGCGTGAGGGCAAAGAGCCTTTAAATATTGCAGCTATTCCTTACGAAGACCCCTTGTCTTACGACATGATTCAGCAAACAGAGACTACCGCCGTATTCCAGCTTGAATCAACAGGCATGCGTAAACTAATTGGACAAATGAAACCTGATAGATTTGACGATTTAATCGCTCTTGTAGCCTTATATCGTCCAGGTCCAATTAAAAGCGGCATGGTTGATCACTTTGTCCAACGTAAACATGGTCGAGAAGAGGTCAGTTATCCTTTACCTGAGGCACAAGATTTAGATTTAAAACCAATCTTAGACTCCACTTACGGAGTTATTGTCTACCAAGAGCAGGTTATGCAAATTGCTCAGGTTTTAGCAGGCTACTCTTTAGGCGGTGCTGATATTTTGCGTCGAGCTATGGGTAAAAAAATTCCTGCAGAAATGGCAGCTCAACGCGATGTTTTCTTAAATGGTTGTAAGAAAAAAAATAAAGACGGCGATGTCTGTATGAAAATCTTCGACCAAGTTGAGATGTTTGCAGCTTACGGCTTTAACAAATCTCACTCTGCAGCATACGCTTTAGTAGCATGGTGGACCTTATGGTTAAAGGTACACTACCCTGCAGAATTTTTAGCAGCAATGATGACTGCCGACTGCCTTAAGACCGAAAAACTTATTGCATATATTGGAGAGTGCCACCGTCTTGGCGTTAAGGTTAATCCACCTGATGTAAATATCGGACGCTTCCACTTTGGTGTTGATGACGAAGGTAGTGTAATTTATGGATTCTCTGCCATTAAAGGTATTGGCTGTCGTCTTGTAGATAAAATGGCCGAAGAGCGCGAAAAAAATGGTCCATATACAGATTTCTTTGATTTCGTTTTGCGAATTGGCATGGAATTTTTATCAAAGAGTACGCTTGAGGCATTAGTTAAAAGTGGTGCTTTAGATAAAATCTGTAACAATCGTGCAAGCCTTCTTGCATCTATTCCAAGAGCTATAAAATATGCCCAACAATCAAGTGCTGATAGCTCTTCAGGACAATTAGATTTATTTGCTTCTTTAAATGACCAACGCGTAAAGCCTAGCTTGGTACCAATGCGACCTTGGTCAGATAAAGTCCGCCTTCATCATGAAAAAAGTCTTTTAGGTTTATATCTGTCAGGACACCCTATTGATGCTTATAGGGGCGAGATTTATCAATTCTGCGGTACTAGAACCTTAAAGAATATGATTCCTGGAACTCCTGATAAACCAAATCCTGTGACAATTGCCGGTGTAGTTATCGATAGTTCAGAAAGAATTTCATCAAGAGGTGATGGCAGCAAATTCTATGTT
Source organism: uncultured Succinivibrio sp. (assembly GCA_905186145.1). Taxonomy (GTDB): domain Bacteria; phylum Pseudomonadota; class Gammaproteobacteria; order Enterobacterales; family Succinivibrionaceae; genus Succinivibrio. The sequence continues at coordinate 1,824,586 of LR994470.1, read as the reverse complement.
GTGACACTTGATGATGGCACAGCTACTTTTGATTTTCTTATTTTCGGAGCAAATGCAGAGACTTACGAAAGACTTGTTTACGAGAGAGAAAAAGATCTTGATAAACGCCGTAAATCTAAAGTAGGCAATGAAACTTTTCCCTCCCCTATGATTTTAATTGTCAAGGGAATGCTGTCATTAAGTGATGAAGGAATACCTCGTCTTAGAGTTATGAACTTGCATAGTTTAGATGAGCTAAGACAGAAGTACTCAAAACATATTACCTTAAGCTTTACTAAAAAAACTCTTTTGGACAATATATTACTTGTTGAGGCAACTTTAGTTAGAAACCGTCTTAGTGTTGATGAAATAAACCGCCAAATGCGCGAACACGAGGCCCCTCAAAGTGTAATAAAAGGATGCTCTTTAAGTATTATTATTGATAATAAGCTTTTAAAAATGCGCTCTGATAAATACAGATACAAAGCATCAGATGATCTTGTTGATGGATTAAGAGACGCCTTGGGAAACTCCTGCGTTAAGGTTATTTATTAAGCGAAAATTTGTGCAGCAAATCTAATGATATCAATTTAAACTTTTGATTATCATAAGAATAAATTTTTATATCCTGATTTTCTGCACAAATACAAAGACTTATAAATATAAGGCTAGAATCTAGGTTAAATCTCCAAGAGAAAATATTGCCTTTATCAAGTTTTTCGTAAAACGCTTTATTTTTAGCTAAATCAAAAGAAAGATCTGATAAACCACCAAGGCCGCGACCACTACTTTTTAAAAGAGCTTCCCTTAGTGTCCATAAAAAAGTAAAAGTCTCATGAGGATTATTACTTTTTTTTACAAAAGATAGCTCTTTTTCAGATAAAACACGTCTCCATAAAGTCTCAGGGCGTTTTTTTGATTCTTCAATATCAAGCCCTAACTTATTGTCTCCTAAAGCTAAAGCGACCATTTTTCCAGAATGGCTTAAATTAAAAAAAGGAAGATTTTTATTTTCCCAAGAAGGGCGGCCATTTTTTTCAAATACAAGCTTAGGTAAATTATTTATATTGTAAAAAAAGGCTAAACTTTTTTGTAAAAGCACCCGCCCTGAAAAGAAAGAATGCTGACGTGTTTGTGAAAAAGTTAAACCTTTTTCAACTATGTCTTGAGGGAGAAAATATAAATGCTTATAAAGTTCAGACTGTTTTGAGAGAATAACTATCATTACTCACTCTTTTCTTGCTTTTCTTCTAAAGCTTTTTGATTCTCGTTAAGTTTTATTACAATTTTTTTGAAACCTTTCACATAAATAAGGTAAAAAATTGCAGCTAAAACTAATCCACAGCCAACGCCCCAATACCGACAATCGGTATTTAGAGTTTCTACCTGAAAACCGTTTTCTAAAAAATATAATGAAATTTTCTTAGGGAAGGCGATTGCTAGCACAAAAAATATATTACTTATGCACATAGTAATCACGCCTAAACGAAAATGACGAGGAACAAAACAGGATATAAGACCTAAAATAAATAAGATCACTCCTGCCCCTGCGCAAAAAGATTCAACAGCAAGCAAAGTTAAAGTAGGCATTAAATTTCTTATGTTAAAATAAAGAGTTTATAATTAAATTTTAACAGATTTTAGGCGTCAAAATGCTTTTTGTTTCAAATCTAGATCCTATCGTACTGTCATTAGGCCCTATAAGCATCAGATGGTACGGATTATTATTTTCTTGCGGTTTCATAATTGGCTATTTTCTTATGCAATATATGTTTAGAAAACGCCAATATAAAACAGAAGATCTAGATAAGCTTCTTGTTCTAATTTTCTTTGGAACAGTTATCGGAGCCCGTCTTGGCCACTGCATTTTCTATGAACCTGATTTTTATTTAAATCACCCATTGGAAATACTCAAAGTATGGCACGGTGGTCTTGCAAGTCACGGTGGCACTGTAGGTGTTCTTTTAACAGTGTGGATTTTCTGCAGACACTATAAATATCAACTTTTAGAACTGCTTGATATGTTAAGTGTCCCTGTTGCCTTAGTTTCTACCCTTATTCGAATTGGCAATTTCACTAATTCTGAAATCTTAGGAATTCCAACTGATGACTCATATGGTGTAGTTTTTGCCGCTATTGGAGAAAATTTCCCGCGCCACCCCGCGCAGCTTTATGAAGCTTTAGCTTACTTTATTACCTTTATCTTGTTGAGTATTGTTTACTTTAAGCTCAAAAATAGACCAAATGGCCTTATTTTTGGCTTACTTTTCGTAATGGTATTTGGCAGTCGTTTACTTATAGAACCATTTAAAGTAGAACAAGCTGATTACAGTACTGGCACTGTTCTTACAGTAGGACAGTATCTGAGTTTTCCGTTTATTATCGCAGGATTACTCGTCATCATTTATGCATACTTACATAATGCAAAAAAGGAGCATTAGTCATGGCCTTGGAAGTTGTTATTTTAGCTGCAGGAAAGGGCAGCCGCATGCATTCTGACTTACCTAAAGTCTTACACAAAGTTGCAGGAATGCCGATGTTAGGACATGTTCTCAACACCGCAATTTCTTTAAAGCCTGAGGCTGTACATGTTGTAGTAGGCCACGGTGCTGCTTTAGTTAATGCTTATTTAGATAAGTTTGACAATAAGGGCATTAAAGTTGATTGTGTTGAACAAACTGAACAATTAGGCACAGCTCATGCTGTAAAACAAGCTCTGCCTCTTTTAAATCCTAATAACAACGTAATTGTTCTTTATGGCGACACTCCTTTAACTCCTGCAAATATTCTGTTAAAGCTTGTAGAAAAGTTGGGAAATTCCCCTTTGGCTGTATTAAGTGCTATTACTAAAAATCCTTTTGGTTATGGCCGCATTGTTCGTAATGAGTCTGGATCTTTATTAAAAATTGTTGAAGAAAAAGATGCAGATAACTCTATACGCTCTATTTGCGAAATCAATACTGGTATTATCGCCGCCAAAGCACAAACTTTCTTAGATTATTTACCTAAGATCCAAAATAATAACGTTCAAAAAGAATTTTACCTTACTGATTTAGCAGGCCTTTTAGCTCAGGAAGGTAAAAAAGTCATAGTTGAAACTGCTGAAGATTTTGAGCTTCTTTCTGGTATAAATAGCAAAAAACAATTAGCTTTTGTTGAAAGACTGTTCCAAAAACGTTCTGCCTTAAGACTTATGGATGAAGGCGTAAGTTTTGCTGATCCTGATCGCTTTGACTTAAGAGGAACTCTTGAGCATGGTAAAGATGACTTTATTGATATAAATGTCATCATTGAAGGTCATGTTGTTTTAGGAAACAATGTTACCTTAGGGGCAGGTTGCGTAATACGTGATTGTACTATTGCCGATGGTGCTGTAATTTCCCCTTACACAGTTATGGAGGAATCCTCTTTAGGAGAAGAAACTACTGTAGGACCTTTCAGCCGCCTACGCCCAGGATCTAAACTTGATAAGCTTGCTCATGTAGGTAATTTCGTTGAAATTAAAAAATCTCATTTAAGCGAAGGCACTAAGGCTGGCCACTTAACTTATTTAGGTGATGCAGAAATTGGTAAAGAGGTAAACATTGGTGCAGGTACCATTACTTGCAACTATGATGGAGCTAATAAATTCAAAACTATAATCGGTGATGATGTATTTGTCGGCTCAGACTCTCAATTAGTCGCCCCAGTAAATATACCTGCAGGAGTAACTATCGCCGCAGGCACCACCGTAACTCACAGATCTGACCTTAAGCCTCAATGTTTAGTCTTAACAAGAGCACAGACTATTGTTAAAGAAAACTATAAACGTCCTCACAAAAACAAACCGGAGAAATAATCATGTGCGGTATTGTCGGAGCCACTGCTCAAAGAAATGTAGCACCAATCATCCTTACAGGTCTGTCACGCCTTGAATATCGCGGTTATGACAGCGCCGGCATTTGTACACTTGAAAATGATGAGTTTAATTGCTTAAAAACCACCTCAAAAGTTGCAACCTTAATAAACAAAGTAAAAGAACGTGGCTGCAAGGGTTTTTTAGGTATTGCTCACACTCGCTGGGCAACTCACGGTATTCCTTCTGAAACCAATGCACACCCTCATATTTGTGGTAATTTGGCATTAGTTCATAATGGCATTATTGAAAACTTCAAAGAATTAAAAGCAAAACTTCAAGAAAAAGGTTATGTTTTTAAATCTGAAACTGATACTGAGGTTCTCTTATGCCTTATACACTATCATCAACAAGATAGTAATAGCTTAAAAGAAGCTTTACTTAAGGCTTTAAACGAAGTTACAGGCTCCTATGCAATTGCTCTTATAAATAAAAGCGAGCCTGGTGTCTTATACACTGCAAGAAGCGGGTCTCCATTGGTAATTGGCTTAGGCATTGGAGAGAATTTTGTAGCTTCTGATGTTTTAGCTCTATTACCTGTTACCCGTCGTTTCATTTATCTTGATGAGCAAGAAGTTGCCATTGTAACTACTGATAAAATCGATGTATGCGGTCTTGATGGCAAAGAACATATCAAAAAAGCACAAGATGCTGATTTGGATGCTGAGAGTATCTCCAAAGGTTCTTTCGATCATTTCATGCAAAAAGAAATTTTTGAACAGCCAAGCTCTTTAAGAAACACCTTAACAGAGCGTTTAGATGATGACTCTGTAAGACTTGAAACTGTTATTGGCCTTAAAAAAGACAGTTTTAAAGATCTGCAAAATATTCAAATTGTTGCTTGTGGCACCTCTTTCCATGCCGGTTTAGTTGGTAAATACTGGTTTGAGGAGTTAACTCACATTCCTTGCAATGTTGATATAGCATCTGAATATAGATACCGTCACGCTGTAGTTGGTAACAACTCTTTATTTATAACTATTTCCCAATCTGGCGAAACTGCTGATACCTTAGCATCTTTACGTCTGGCTAAAACTCAAGGTTATAAAAACAGCTTATGTATTTGTAACGTAAATGGTTCCTCTTTAGTAAGAGAATCTGACTTTACATTACTTACAAGAGCAGGCGCTGAAATTGGTGTAGCCTCAACTAAAGCTTTCACCACTCAGCTTTTAAGCTTATTGATGCTGGCCTTAATTATTGCAGAACAAAAAGGCTCTTTAACTGCACAAAAGCGACATGAACTAATTGAGTCTATAAGACAGCTTCCGTCTTTATGTGAAAAGTTCTTATCAAAAGATAAGGATATATTAGCTTTAGCTTCAGAATTTGCAGATAAACATCACTGCTTATTCTTAGGCCGCGGCGTTATGTATCCAATTGCTCTTGAAGGTGCTTTAAAACTTAAAGAAATTAGCTACATTCATGCTGAAGGCTATGCCGCAGGAGAGCTTAAACATGGTCCTATTGCTTTAATTGATCGCAATATGCCGGTTGTAGTTGTTGCTCCTGACAATGCTTTAATGGGTAAATTGGTTTCTAATATTGAAGAAGTGCGTGCTCGTGGTGGAAAGCTTTATATCTTTAATTCAGAAGAGCATGTATTAAAAGCAGATACTCAGACTAAGGTAATTTCTTTATCAGATTGTCCTGAAATTCTGCAGCCGATCTTATTTACCATACCATTGCAACTTTTGGCATACCACTGCGCTGTAATTAATGGCACAGATGTTGATCAACCAAGAAATCTTGCAAAATCTGTGACCGTTGAATAATTTTTACAAAAAATTTGTTTGAAGATAGTGGCTCTTCTAATAATATTATTGATTTTTCTATAAAAATGAACAATAAAATTTAAGGAAGAGCCGCTTAACGGCACTATGTTGAACGTAAACCGCCCCTCTTTGGGAGAAAAATTTGGCTACGGCTTAGGAGCCATTGGCAAAGATACAGTGTATATGCTGATCTCAGCTTTTTATCTTTTGTATCTTTATTCGTCTGTAAAATTACCTTTAACCTTCATTACATCTGTTTTCCTTTCCATACGCATTATTGACGCCTTAGATGATATTTTTATTGGCTGGCTTTTTGACAGATATAAAAGTAGATTTGGAAAATTTAAACCAGCTTTACTTTTAGGTGGTGTCGGTTCTGCAATCTTTACTGTAATGATGTTCAATGTCCCTGAACTTGAAGGGGACATGCTTTACACATATGTAATAGCTACATATGTTTTATGGACATTATTTTATTCTATACATGATGTAGCTTTTTGGGGACTTATCCCTACTTTTGGTACAGAAAGTGGCATAAGAGAGGATATGACTGCTATTCCAAGAGCTGGTGCTTTAATTGGTGGTCAAGCCGTCATTTTAGGGGGATTGCCTGTTCTCTATTTTCTACGTAATAACTTACATTTAGAAGATAAAAGCTTCGGTCTTTTTGCTTTAGTTATTTCCTTGATATTTCTTATTGCTACTTTAATTACAGTATTAACTATAGAAGACAGAACCAAAAATCGTGAATACAAGAAAATCAGTCTTAAGCTTTTAGGAGAACTCGTCTGTCACAATGATCAAGTAATTATCATTGCCGTTCTCTCTTTTATTCAGCAACTGATTATCAGCATTGTCAATAGCTCGATTATTTTCTTCTTAATATACAAGCCTGATGGTGTTAACAATTTATCAGACTATATTTTGCCTGCTGCCATATCACAACTTTTAGGTTTTTGTGTTTATAAAAACGGTTGTCGTGTTTTATCAAGAAGAATAGTTATGATTTCTTCTTGTGTGTTTATGGCTATTGGTTACACCATAATGTTCTTTTCAAATCCATACGCTCAAGGACATATCAATACATTCACCATTTCCTATTGCATAGCTTCATTTGGCATGGCTTGGTCTATTGCCTCAACTACAGTAATGAGCGCAGACTGTGTTGATTATGGTGAGTTTAAACATAATATTCGTACAGAAGGTATTATCTTTGCTTTTCAAACAGCCGCAGCTAAATTAGGCTTAGCTGCTGCTATTGCAATTTCCGGATTCTCCTTTAACCTATTAAGCGTTTTACTAAGCCAATTAAAAAATCCTTCTTATCTCTTCTCTGTACGTCTTGCTATCATCATCGTCTTTATTCTGAACATTTTGATGATTGCTTTATATGTAAGTTCATATAGACTGCACGGTCACTTCTTCCAAAATATCCTAAATAACATTGAAAACTTTAAACAAGGAAATATCGATAATTTCAAAAAATCATCAAGCTCTGCGTTACGTTATGCCTTAGATAATGAAGCTGTTATTTGTAATTTAGATGCTAAAGACGTTGACGAAGTACTCATTAAACTTACGGAAAAGCTTTATAAAATCTCAGCTATTCGTTCTAAAACTGAATTTTTAAATTTAATTAAGCGTAAAATAGCCGAAAATCCGGCTGGTATTGCTGAAGGTATAGCTATACCTCATGCTCGAGGAAAAGGTATTCGTCGCATGGCTTTAGCTGCTGCCACCTTAAAAGAACCTTTGGATTTTGGATCACCTGATGGCAAAAAATGTGATTTGGTATTTATGCTCGCCACTCCTGACGACCATAAATCGCATTTAAGCTTATTAGGACAACTCTCAATTATTTTAAATATCCCAGGTTTTGCTGATAAATTAAGAGCTGCAGGCTCAAATCGTGAAATCACAGACAGAATTTTAAAATGCGAAAAACAATTAAAGAACTGACCTTTTATTTAGTATTAAGTTTATTTTTTTCGGCAAATGCCTACAGTGCGGATTTAAAAATTTGTGCTGTGCCTCAGGTATACTCTGCTTTTGAAGCTATCAAAGAAATCTCTCCTGTAAACTTTGAGAGCAAATATGCTTCAGCTACAGATATATATGCAAAAATTGCTAATAACGAAGAAAAATGCGATATAGTTATATCAAGTGATGAAAAGCTCCCTATTTTACTTATACGTTCAGGTAAAGCCTCTGCACAAAATAAAGAACAGCTTGTAAGAGCACCTTTACTTCTTTGGTCCAAAGATCCTTCTCTTTTAGACAAAACCGCCTATGCTATAACTACAAAAAAGCTTAAATCTATAGCTATTGCCAACCCTCATTTAACTCCTGTAGGCTTTGCATCTCACAAGATTTTTTCTCAAAAAAACTTCCCAAAAGATTACTTAAACGGCCATATTTTTAGAGCTGACCATGAGTATCAAGTTTTTGCTATGGTAGAAAATGGCAATGTCCAATGTGGTTTTTTGAGCAGACCTTTAATAATTAAAAATGGTTTACCTTCAGGCTCTTACTGGCAAGTTCCACGTGGAACATATCCTGATTTAATCTATTACGCTCAGACTTTAGACAGTAATAAAAACAAACGCGATGCTCAAACTTTCATTAAATTTTTAAAGGAAGATCATCGCGCTTTGAATATCTTTATCAAAGCAGGATTTTCCAATATCTAATTTGCAAGCACTGCATAACAATCAAAATGGCAAGCTTTGCCATCTACACTATAACTGCAAGGGAAAAGAGGTTCTGCCCTTGCAGGACGCTTTATAACTACTCTTCTTTTAGCATGATGCATCAGCTCTTGAGCATAGGCAAAACTATCTTCATCTTTACCTACAATGCTATGAAAAACCTGCATTTCCTTTTTTACCTGAGCACTTTTTTCTCTTGGAGGGAACATTGGGTCGAAATAAACGACATCCGGTAAAAAGTCCTTATGCTCTTTGACATAATCTATATATGTTCCATAAGGCATAAGATTTGGCAGACCATGCTCAAAATTATCCACAAATTCAGAATTTTCTAAAGCACGCTCTTTTGCATCAGCAAGCAATAACCAGACTAAAGGATTTCTCTCAAACATCGAAACGACTGCGCCTGCACTTTGTAAAACTAAAGAATCCCTACCAACTCCAGCTGTAGCATCAACTACTACAGGATCCTTATGTTTCCCAATCACAGCTCTTGCTACAGCTTCAGAATGTTTTCCTGAATGCTTAAGTCTCCAAGCCCACTTGCCCGAGGTCCAATCTATAAAAAAAGGTGAGACCTTTGGATCGTCAAAAACGATTTCTATTCTGTCATAAGCTTTCAATGTAAAGTTTTTATCTGAAAACATTTCAAGACACTTATCTTGAAGGCTTAAAATAGAAGAACGTAAAGGATGTTGTGATGAAATATCGAATTTAAGCATTGCGACCTAAGCGTTTTGCAAAATATAAATAAGTTTTTTGAAGATCAGGTTTTATACCTCGCCAAAGATCAAAGCTTAATGCAGCTTGACCTAAAAGCATGCCCAATCCATCAAAACAATGTTTCACCCCTAAAGATTGAGCTTTTAATGTAAACACAGTTTGACCATCTTTTTTATACATGAGGTCATAAACTGCTAAACTGCTTTTTAAAACCTCATCAGGTAAAGGCGGCAATAAACCGTTTAAACTTGCAGAAGTAGCATTGATAATTAAATCATATTCAGCAGTTAATTCAGAAAACTCCTTAACCTCTAAATAATCAAAAATTTTCTTTAATTCCAATGCCCTATCTTTATTTCTATTAACTACAGTAATAGACTTTGGATGGCGTTCGTATATAGGCAAAATAATGCCTCTTGCCGCACCGCCTGCGCCAATAATCAAAATACGCTTATCAAAAAGATCTATGCCTATACGATCAAAATCATCGCACAAACCACGGCCGTCAGTATTATCTCCAAAAATTTGACCATCACTTTGCAATTTTAAGGTATTTACTGCTCCACAAGCTTTAGCATAAGGACTTAGCGTATCTGCAAATTTATACGCATCAAGCTTGCATGGAACAGTAATATTGCAACCTTTAAGGCCTGAATTAAATTGCTCTTTGGCAATACTCTCAAAACAACCTTCAGGAATTAAAACACGATCGTATATCAAATCCTGAGCGTAATTTTTTGCAAAATAATTATGCAAATCAGGAGATAATGAATGAGCTACAGGATTTCCAAATACGACATAGCGATCGGTCATAAAGTTTCCTTAAAATTAGGTCCTTTTCTTATTAAAGTATGAGTTATAGAGTCATAAATAGAGGTTGGATCTTTTTGTCCACCACATTCATATGAAACTACATAATCCACACCAATTAAAATATTAACATCCAAATCATCGATTGAAGAAACAGCATTTTGGCCTGAAATATTGGCGCTTGTTGAAATAAGCGGGCTGCCAAGTTTCAAACACAAATCAGCTAAAGGTTTAAATGCTGTCACTCTAAAAGCGAAAGTATGATTGTCTCTTACGGCAGAACTTTTAAAATTCTCAAAACAAGGTAGAACAAAAGTATGAGGCCCTGGCCAATTCTTGTCCATAAGATCTAAAGATTTCTTGTCGATACGAGATAAATCAATATGCTCATCAACAAAGTTACGATTAGCATCAACCATAATAAGCCCCTTAGCACTATCACGTCTTTTAAGGGCAATAATTCTTTTTATGGCTTCTTCATTTGAAGCATCGCAACTTAAACCGTACACTCCTTCAGAAGGGCATACAATAACCGCGCCTTGGCGCAAGGCTTTAGCGACGCGGTCTAACTCATATGTAAATTGAGCGGTCATATTATGCTTTAAGCTTTTCCTGTAAAGCAGCATTTTTAGCAATAACAGCCTCTTTAGCTTTTTGTCTGTCTTCCTTTACACGCTTATCAAGCTCAGGATCACTTAAAGCCATAATTTGAGCGGCTAAATAAGCAGCATTCTTAGCACCAGCTTTACCAACAGCAACACAAGCTACAGGAATACCACCTGGCATCTGAACAGTTGAATATAAAGCATCAACACCAGAAAGAGGACCACCATCACAAGGAATACCAATAACAGGGCGAGTGGTGCGAGCGGCAACAGCACCTGCTAAGTGAGCGGCTAAACCAGCAGCACCAATGAATACGGCGCAGCCACGCTTTTCAGCGTCGGTTACATAAGCACATACCTCATCAGGGGTACGGTGAGCAGAAGCTACTACAGCCTCATACTTAATACCAAAGCCCTTTAATACAGACATGGTGTTTTCTAAAAGTGGCAAATCAGAGTCAGAACCCATTAAAATTGCAACAAAAGCCATTTTTCATCCTCGTAATGAAGTAAAAACAAATAATGTGAATTTTATCACGGTAAAACTGTTTTAGCCGGAGCTTTTTTTTCTTCTCCTAGAAGAACACAAAGGATTACCACAACAAAGCTTTATGCCTTTGGAAGTTTTTTTCTCAAATTGCAAAGGAAATCCACATTTATCGCAACTTTCAGATACAGGTTTTCCAGGAATTGAATAATCGCACGCCGGGTAACGACTGCAAGCATAAAAAATCCTTCCAGATCGCCCCGTGCGTCTTTTAATCAAGCCTTTGCGACAAATAGGACAGGTAACAGCATCGTCCTCTTCATGACTTGCTACATAGTTACATTCAGGATAATTTGAACATCCAATAAAAATGCCATAACGTCCTTTTTTACCTGTAATGGTGAATGACATAAAGGACAANTTAGCATCTAAATTTAAAATTACACTTACTGTATGAGCCACTGCAACCGGCTTCATGTAAGTACATACAGGGAAATTTGAACAACCTAAAAAATCACCCCTTTCTGAATGTCTTAAAACTAAAGGCGAACCACACAAAGGGCAGGCATCCCCTTCTTTTAAAAGTTGTTCTTCATTAGATTCCACAAAAAAAGTCCTCAAAATAATAAATGTTAAAAAAACAAAACAAGAGGTCTTTTTAGCATTTAAATGCCAGATGTTTTAAGTCAATTTTTATAAAGCATATGAAAAATGCTAAAATCAAAGGTAGTTTTACTGAGGAAAAAAATGGCTATTAGAAACGTTGTAATTTACCCTGACGAAATTTTAAGAAAACCTAATGCTGATGTCACGGTTTTCGATGACGATTTAAAACAATTATGTGCTGACATGCTCGACACCATGTACAAAAACGAAGGCATTGGTCTTGCAGCCCCTCAAATTGGTGTTAATCGAAAAATTGTTGTAATCGATATTCCTGATGATAACGATGAACAGGGAAAAAATCAGCTTATTCTTATAAATCCCAAAATCACCAAACGTGAAGGTGAACTTGTAGAATCCCAAGAAGGATGCTTATCTGTTCCTGGATATCAAGATACTGTTATGCGCTATCCAAAAGTTAGCGTTACTTATCAGGATTTAGAGGGAAAAGAACAGCAATTAAATGATGTTGAAGGCCTTCTTGCAATTTGTCTGCAACATGAAACAGATCACCTCGATGGTGTAGTTTTTGTAGATAAACTGTCCAGACTCAAGCGCGATCGCTTGCATAAAAAATACAGCCGTATTTTAAAAGAACTGCAGCACGCTGAATAAAGCTTAAATCGCTTTAAACTTTTCTCAAAGGAGCCGGTACATAAGACGTTTGTACCGGNNATTTTATATTTAATGAATAAACGCTTAGTTTTTGCCGGCACTCCTGATTTCGCCGCAGTACATCTTCAATCTTTAATTGATGCTGATATGAAACCAATTATGGTTTATACTCAGCCAGATAGACCTTCAGGCAGAGGTCATAAACTTACTCCATCACCTGTAAAAGCATTAGCTCAAAAATACGGTATTGAAGTTAGAACACCTTTAAACTTCAAAGATGAAAAAGACTGTAAAGAATTTGCAGAATTAAATGCCGATTTATTTATAGTTGTAGCTTACGGCATCATCTTACCTGAAAGCATTATCAACGCACCAAAATGCGGTAGCATCAATGTTCATGGCTCTCTATTACCTAAATACCGTGGTGCCGCTCCAATTCAAAGATCTCTTTTAGATGGAGACAAAGAAACTGGAGTTAGCATCATGAAAATTGCTAAAGCCTTGGACGCAGGTGATGTTTATGTCAAAGCATCTTTAGAAATTTCAGATGAAGATACCTCTGGAAGCTTATTTGAAAAATTAGCCTCATTAGGCGCCGCTACTTTAGTTAAAGCAATTCCTCAAATTATTGAAGGAAAATTAAGTGCTCAAAAACAAGATGAGAGTCTTGTAACTTACGCCAAAAAAATCACTAAAGAAGAAGCTCGTATTAATTTTAATGAAGAGGCATATAACATATGCCTTAAAGTACGCGGGTACTATCCATGGCCTGTAGCAACTTTAAGCCATAACGGTACTGTATATAAAATATTTAAAGCTCGTCTTTATGATAAAAAAGGCCCTTGCGGTGAGATTTTAGAAAATAACCGTGATGGTATTATCATCGGCTGCGCTAATGGCAGTATTTGCATTGAACAAATTCAAGCTCCTGGACACAAACGCGTAAACGCAGCAGATCTTGCTCGTTCTCGTCCAGATCNNTTTTTGCAGTAGGTACTATCTGTGACTGAAAAATTAACCTTAAAGCTTCATTTAAAAACTGCCGGTAAACGCCCTCAGGTTAAAAAAGTTTTTAATAAAAAAGAAGCTCCTAAAAAATTTGTAAAACACGAAAGTAACTTTAAAAAGCCTTTAGCAAAGCCTCATACTAAAGCCCCTACTACTGCAGGAGCTCCTACAAGAGCGGCTGCAGCTTTTTGTATCAGTGCTGTCGAGTCAGGCAAATCTCTAACTGATATTTTACCTATTTATACAAAAGATCTCGACCCAAGAGATAAAGCTTTCGTGCAAGAACTTGTTTATGGCACTTTAAGATATCGTCGTGCTTTAAACATCACCTTAAATAAATATTTAAATCACAGCTTAAAAGAGCGCTTTATTGTAGCAAGAGCTCTTATTTTATGCGGTTTTTACCAAATTGTTTTTACAAGAACACCTCCACATGCTGTGGTAGCTGCAACTGTTGGTGCTTGTAGCTTATGTCAATGCAGAAGCTTAACAGGCCTTGTAAACGCCATTTTAAGAAACTTCTTACGCCAAGGATCTAAACTTGAGGAAAGTGATGATCCTGCAGTTAAGTATTCCTTTCCAGATTGGCTGTATCTTGAAATTAAAAAGGACTATGGCGATAAAGCTCCTTTAATTTTAGATAACTCTAATGAGCATGCTCCTTTATGGTTACGTGTTGAAAACTCTAAGATTTCTACAGAAGATTTTAAGAATATCTTAGATGAACATGACATAAGTGCAAAAGGTACCGACCTTTGCGCTTGTGCATTAAAACTTGATGAACCAATTGGTGTTGATAAAATCCCTCGTTTTAGCCAAGGTTTGGTTACTGTTCAAGATTTATCTGCCCAAATGGCATCCCCTCTTTTAGAGTTAAAAGAAGGCTTAAGAGTATTAGATGCCTGTTGCGCTCCTGGTGGCAAAAGTGCTCATATCATGGATTTATGTCCAAATATTGAACTTACTTGTACTGATATTAGTGAAGATAGATTAAAGTCCACCTTACAAACATTTAAGCGTTTAGGCAGAAATCCTAAAGTTTTACAAAATGATGCTTCTTTAGGTCTCAAAAATATAGAAGGTAACTTTGATAGAATTTTAGCCGATGTTCCTTGTTCTGGTACTGGTGTTATAAGACGCCATCCTGACATTAAGTGGTTACGTCGACAAAAAGATATCGAAACTTTAAATAAGACCCAGGATGCTATCTTAGAAAATTTATTTTCTAGATTAAATGTTGGTGGCATCTTACTGTATACAACATGTTCTATACTCAAAAGCGAAAATGAAGCACGCATTGAAAAATTCTTAAAAAGCCATCAAGATTGTGAGCTTTTACCTTTTGATATGTGTGGTAAACATACCGGCATGTATCAAAGATTACCTGGAGATGACGGTGGAGATGGTTTCTTCTACGCCCGTCTTACTAAAAAAAGCTTATGAAAATCATAATATTAGGCTCTGGTAATGTCGGCATTGAACTTGCAAAATACTTGGTTAATGCCGGACATGCTGTAACACTTGTTGATAACGCGTCAGAAGATCTTAACCAGGCATTAAATCGCATTGATTTACGTGTTGTAAGTGGTAATCCTGCATCACCTAATGTTCTGCGTAATGCAGGAGCTGAAAACACTGAGCTCTTAGTTGCGGCTACACCTGATGATGAGGTCAATATTACCGCCTGCTGCGTCGGTGCTTTTTTATTCCGTATCCCAAGGAAAATAGCTCGCATCAGATCTATTGATTATTTAAGAGAAGCTGAAACTCTGTTTGGAACTAATGCAGTGCCAATTGATCATGTGATATCTCCTGAACATATTATTACTGAAGATATTTGTGATTTAATTGAACTTCCTGGAACCTCTGCTGTAGGTTCTTGCTTCAATGGTCGTGTCATTGTAGCGGCAGCTAAGGTCTTAGTTGGGGGCAAACTTACAGGCTCAAGCATCGAAAGATTTGAAAACTATGATGGCAAAGCATGTGCTTTAGCTTTATATCGCCATGGAAAGTATGTAAAAGACTTCAAAAAAGATGTATTTAAACCTGGAGATATACTCTATTTTTGTTGTGAGCGCGATAGAGCTTTAAGCCAGCTTTCAGCTATAGTTCCATTAAAAAAATCATTATCAAATATCACTATTGCAGGTGGCACTCATATTGCAGATGCACTATCTAGAGCCTTATCTGAACGTTATCGCGTAAAACTCATAGAAGAGGATGCCGATCGCGCTCGTCGTAGTGCAGATGCTTTATACGATACCAGTGTAGAAGTTCTTCACGGCAATCATATCGATATTGATTTTCTGCATGAAGAACAAATTGATAAAAGCGATTTATTCATTGCAGCCGCGCCTCTTGATGAGAAAAACATCATGTCATCTCTCATTTTAAGACGCTTGCATAAAGTAAGAACTCTTGCTGTAATCAAAAATTCAAGCTTCTATGATTTAGCTCGTGGAGAGCGCAGTGAAATTGACACTATTATCTCTCCCAAAGAAGCAACAATTTCTGCATTATTATCAAACATCAGACAAGAAGGTGTTGAAAGCACTACTCTTTTCCGTCAAGGAGATAGTGAAGCTATTGAACTTAAACTTGAAGGCTCTAAATTAAGCAGTCACGTGATTGGTCGTAAAATTGAATCAATTACCTTCCCATCTGGCGTGACATTAGGTCTTATTTTAAGAGGCCGTCGTCTCTTACAGCCTACAGCAGATCTTGTTTTTGAAGATGGCGATCATCTTTTAGCGTATCTCTCTGACCACAGACAAATGCGCGCTCTCGTCAAAATGTGTAGACCGCGTTCTTTTTGGATCCCCAAATGGTAATCGATCTTCGTCTTGTAACCAAGCTTTTAGGTTCATCCTTATTTTGGCTTGGAATTATTGCTACTATTCCGGCCATATATGCACTTACAACCGGCACATATGGTGTTGTAGAGTTTTCATTAACAGCTATATCCGCTACTTCTATTGGTGCTTTATTACGTCTTCTTGGAAGAAATGCTGGTGATAAAGCAAATATCAGAGAACTTTTTTTATTCACAGCCATTCTCTGGTTTTGCATGACTATCTTAGGCGCAATACCTTTATTTTCCATTATTCCTGATTTTAGTTTTGCGGCATCTTTCTTTGAAAGTGCCTCTGCATTATCCACAACAGGAACTACTGCTATTGATCATTTAGATTCAAGACCACCTTCTATATTATTGTGGCGATCAATGTTGCAATTTTTAGGAGGCATTGGCTTCGTTGTTATTGGTGTAGCAATATTACCTAATATCTCTATGGGTGGTATCGCTATTTTTAAGACAGAATCTACCTCTTTTGACTGCAATGCTAAAAATACCCCTCATGTAAAAACCATGGCTTTAAGCCTTCTGGCTTGGTATTCATTGACTGCAATCTTATGTAGTTTTTTCTACTATCTTGGAGGATTTAGCCCTTTTGTTGCTATAAACAGCGCTTTGTGTACAGTATCAACAGGTGGCATGATGCCTACGGATGCTTCCATGAATGATGCCACTCCTTTTGTGCACTATACTGCAATGTTTTTTATGTTATTAGGCAGTTGTCCTTTCTTTTTAATCTTAAAGTCTCTTACTGATGATGTTTTTGAGTTTTTCCGTGATCAACAAGTAAGATACTATCTGACAACTATTGTGCTTGTAGCCGGAACTATTGCTATTACCTTAATCACTTTCAATAACTATGATATTGAACCTGCTTTTAGATTTGCCTTTTTTAACGTAATTACCGTTATTTCATCAACATGCTTTAGCCTTGATGACTTTTCAAACTGGAACTCCCTTGCCACCATTTTATTTATCATGATCTTAGCTTTAGGTGGTTGTTCAGGTTCAACTGCGGGTGGTATCAAATTTTTCCGAATAGCTGTATGTCTGTCTTTATTTAAAACAGAAATCATAAAAACCTTACATCCCCATGCAATGGTAGAGCCTCGCTATAATGGAAACGTTATTGACAATAACACTATGCGCGCAGTGGTAACATTCCTTGTAGCTTACATATCATCACTTGCAATATCTTCTCTTATTGCTACAGCTTATGGTCTTTTACCAGGAGATGCTTTTACTTATACCATCTCTGCCTTATCTAATATTGGTGCAGGTATTGGCCCTACTATTAACCCTTCTATTAGCTGTCTTAAAGTAAGACCTGAGCTTTATTGTTTATTCGGTTTTGACATGATTTTAGGTCGTCTTGAAATCATCCCTGTCATATTATGCTTCACCAGAAGTTTCTGGAGACGCTAGATTTAAGCTTTGATTTCATAATTAAAACCCCAAAAAAGTTATTCAACTTACTGTTTTTTATAAAAATGTTTATTTAAAGCTTATTAAGCATAAGCCCAAAAATCCAAAGTCAAAACAATCATCCAAGAGATATGATGAATTGCGCATCCTAAAGCGGTAAATTTAAGTTCACGAGCCACCTTTTGAGGATCTTGAATATGTCTTACTGTTCTAAAAGCTGAGGCACATAATGGAATTAAGCCAAAAACAATAACAGTTAATTCCCAAGCTTTATGAGAAAAAATGCAAGCGGCAACAGAAGAGCAAATAGTACATACTAATAAAATTAACAGATAAACTGCCGACATTTTAAAGCCCAAACGCGAAGCTAGGGTATGTTTACCGTTAGCTCTATCTTCAATAATATCTCTTGTACTTGCTACATGTAATACCATCACAGAGCCTAAACCTGAGCTTACGCCTAAAAGGAAAGTATCAGGATACATATCAAGGCCATTTTCGCTAGCTGCGGTTATCAAGATCTGCGATCCTATAACTGCCACTAAGCCAAAAAAGATAAATACAGCTATATCTCCAAAACCTTTATAACCATAAGCCATGCCAATGGTATAAAAAAGTGCAGCTAAAATAGAAATAACACCTAAGAAAATAAACCAAGATAAAACTTGCAAGTTATTACCAACAGCTAAAAATACAGCCAAAGCGCCGCAAATGGCTGCAATAATGGTAACAACAGCCATCCCTTTTCTTAACTGCGTTAAAGAAATGGCTCCTACCATCACCGCTCGAATAGGACCTTTTCTATTTGATCCATCAGCTTGCCTATATGCATCGCCATAATCATTGGCAAAATTGCATAAAATCTGCAACATTACGCCTGTTAGAACTACGCATAATGCGGTTAATAAGGTATAACAAGACACATCACCGTAATAAAAACCTAAAGCACAACCTAAAGCACAATTAGTAAAACCTAAGAGCAAAGTGCGCGGACGCATTTCACTAATCCAATCTGCAAGCATGGTAGTCTCTCAAAATATATAAAAAAAATTTAAGCATTATTCTAACAAAAACAAGGTATGATTACCTTTTTTCTTTAACACAGGAGCCTGAAGTCCAGGGCATTGGTATAATCATCTCATAATAAAAATTGGAGAACTTATGTTATTTAACGACCCTGCTTTACGCGAACTTAAACAAAAATTCGATCGCGAAAAGATCAAAAAAGAAGGCTTTGTCAAAGCTACTGATCGTGGTTTTGGTTTTTTAGAAGTTGACCGCGACCAATCTTATTTTATTGCTCCTAACGACATGCGCAATGTGATGCATGGCGACCGCATTAGTGCTCTTATTGAAGAAGATGGCAACGGTCGTAAGCATGCTATTCCAACAACGCTTATTGAACCATTTTTAAAACGCTTTGTTGCCAGAGTGTTATATGCAAATGGCAAATTAAATATTATTCCTGATCATCCTAATATCAAAATCCGTATCAGTGCTTTTGACAAAAGAGAAAAACGTGAACCTTTAAATAACGGTGATTGGGTTGTTTGCACTTTATACTCTCACGCGCTAAAAGGTCATTCTTTTAAAGCCGATATCATTGAGCTTATATGTAAAAAAAATGATCCTAAAGCTCCTTGGAGTGTTTCACTGCGTCGCTACGATCTGCCTTTATGTGAACCTGCAGATCAAGAGTTTAAATTCCTTGAGGACAATTTAGAGAGACAAGATCTTACAAACTTATCCTTTATCACTATTGATAGTGAGCATACTGAGGATATGGATGATGCTCTTTATATTGAAAAAAATGACTGTGGCTTTAAGTTATATGTAGCTATTGCCGATCCTACAGGCTACATAAGCGAAGACTCTGCACTTAATAAAATAGCCGCAGATCGCGCTTTTTCTATTTACTTGCCAGGTCGAGACATCCCAATGTTACCTAGAGCATTATCAAATGATTTATGCTCTTTAAGAGAAGGTAAAGTACGCCCTACCATTGTGGGTATTGTACATTGCGACTTTGAAGGCGCTATTGATTTTTCAAAGACCGAATTTATGCTTGCTAATATTTGTTCTCATGGCAAATTAGCATATAACGAAATTTCTGATTATTTAGAAGGAAAAGCTGACGCCAAGGTTCCTCAAGAAAACATCGCCGCTTTATTAAAATTATTAGTTGAGTTTACTAAAGTTCGCGATCACTATCGTGCCACTCACGCTGCCACCTTTAGAAACCGTCCTGATTATGATTTCGTCTTAACAGAAGATGGCGCGCTTGATCATATTGAGGTCAATCAAAGACGTATTGCCAATCAGATTGTAGAAGAAGCAATGATTGCCGCTAATATAAGCTCAGGTCAATTATTAGCATCAAAACTCAATTGCGGTATTTTCAATGTCCATGCCGGCTTTGACATGGATAAAAAAGAAGATGTTGAAAATCTTTTAAAACAAGAAAATTGCCCAATTCCTGCATCAGGTATTGATTCTCTTGAAGGCTATAACGAAATCCGTCGTTTTGCTAACAATCAACCTGACAATTACATGGATTGCCGTATCCGCAGACTTCAAGCTTTCTCTCAAATGAGTATTGCTCCTGCAGCACACTTTGCTTTGGGTGTAAATTATTATGCAACTTGGACATCACCTATACGTAAATATGGTGACATGGTAAACCATAGATTACTTAAAGCAATTATTGTAAATACTGCTCATCCAACCTTACCTGATGACGATCTCTTACAAAGAATGAATCTTTCAAGACGTACTAATCGTATGGCTGAAAGAGATGTTCGCGATTGGCTTTATATGGACTACTTAGAGCCTGAAATTGCTAAGAAGACTGTATTTGAGGCTGAAATCTTTGACATAAGTCGTGGCGGTTTAAGAGTTTTACTTGAAGAAAATGGTGCAATGGTATTCGTCCCATCCGTATTTATAAGTGAAAACCGCGATGCCTTCAATTTAGATGGAGATCTTGGCATCCTTTATGTAAACGGAGAGGCTAAACTACGTCTTGGAGATAAAATTAAGGTAAAAATTGCAGAGGTAAATCGTCAAACAAGATCTATTACTGCAGCTCCAAGTGAGCCTATTGGTGGCCTTATACTTCCTGACTTCACTCGTGTTGCCAGCAAGCCTAGCCGCAAAAGATAAGTTATTCTCTATAAGAAAAAAAGCTCAGATTAAAAATCTGAGCTTTTTTAGCTTAATTAGATTTAATAATCAATACCACTTTGCTTAAGTAAAGCCTCAACCTCAGGCTTACGACCTCTAAACTTCACAAAGTTTTCCATAGGATCACAAGCACCGCCACAAGAGAGTACTAAAGACTCAAAGTCTTTTCCGGCCTCTTGATTAAACACCCCCGCCTCAAGGAGTCGGCCAAAAGCGTCCGCTGCTAAGACTTCTGCCCATTTATAGCTGTAATAGCCTGCAGCATAACCACCGGCAAAGATATGAGTAAAACCATTGGCAAATCTATTTAAAGGACTTACCGGAATTACACAAACCTCATTTCTTACCGCATCCAACATCTCCTGCACCTGTCCTTTAACATTAGGCTTATATTCAAGGTGCAATCTGAAATCAAATAAAGCAAACTCAAGCTGGCGTAACATAGCCATAGCTGATTGGAAGTTCTTTGCAGCTAAAAGATTCTCAATCTTCTCAAAAGGCAAACTCTCATGAGTTCTTACATGAGAAGATAAGAAGGATAAAGCTTCTTTTTGCCAAGCAAAATTTTCATTAAACTGAGATGGCAACTCAACCACATCCCAAGGCACACCGTTGATACCAGAGACATCAGCAATATCAATACGAGTTAATAACTGATTTAAAGAATGACCAAACTCATGGAACAAAGTTACAACATCATCATGAGTAAGTTCAGATTTGGCATTGCCTACAGGTCTTGTGAAATTGCAAACAAGATAAGCTACAGGAAGCTGTAAAGTACCATCAGCTTTATAACGACGAGTTAAGCACTCATCCATCCATGCTCCGCCTTGTTTGCCAGGACGTGCATATAAATCCATGAAAAATGATCCAATGCAGCTACCAAATTCATCTTCATAAATATCGTAGCAACGAACCTGATCATTCCAAACATCAACACCAAAACGCGGTCTAAAACTTACACCATATAAACGGTGAGCACATTCAAACATACCGCTTATAACCTTATCTACAGGGAAATAAGGTCTTAACTCTTCGGCATTATATGAATACTTTTCTTGACGTAATTTTTCAGACCAATAAGCAATATCCCAATTGGCAAGATCATAATCGGCACCATGCTCTTTTGCATAAGCACGTAAGGAATCCATCTCTTTTTTACCTTGGCCATGGGATTTCTTAGCAAGATCGGTTAAAAAATCAACCACAGTATTAGGATCTGGTGCCATCTTGGTGGCTAAAGACAGATGAGCGTAAGATTCAAATCCTAAAAGATTTGCCATCTCATGTCTTAAAGATAAAATCTCATCAATAATCTCAGAGTTATCCCATTTACCAGCATTAGGACCTACATCAGATGCACGACTTACATAAGCCTCATACATCTGCTGTCTTAAATTACGGTTATCTGCATAAGTTAAAAATGGAATATAAGAAGGCATATCTAAAGTGAAAATCCAACCTTCCTTGTTTGCAGATTCAGCCTCACTTTTTGCAAGTTTTACAGCTCCTGCAGGTAATCCCTGTAAATCTTCCTTATCAGTAATATGCAAAGTAAAGCCTCGGGTAGCATCTAAGACATTATTTGCAAACTGAGACTGAAGTTGAGACAGTTTTGCAGAAATTTCAGTGTAGCGCTTTTGATCTTCTGGATTAAGATCAACACCACTTAAGCGAAAATCTCTTAAAGAGTTTTGAACAGCCTTTCTTTGAGCTTTAGTTAATAATGAAAAATCATCGCTACGCTCAAGTCTAGATAAAGCCTCAAATAAAGGTTTATATTGGCCAATCCATGAAGAATATTCAGCTACAAGCGGAATGCACTCATCATAAGCTTTACGTAACTCTTCGGTATTGCATACATTGTTAAGGTGACCTGCTACAGACCAAACTCTTGAAAGCTCATCATCAGCCTCCTCAAGAGGAGCCATTAAATTATCCCAAGAAGGATTGCTACCATAAATTTTAGTTAAGCTCTCAACCTTTTCTTTACAATGTTTAATACATAATTCCAAAGCAGGTTTTAAATGCTCAGGCTTAACCTCTGAAAAATGCGGAAATCCTGAAAAATTTAATAAAGGATTTGATGTTAAATTATTTGACATGCTGAAACCTTAAAAATCAATGCAATGTTTTGTGTTTTTGATAGAAAATTGGCTATGTGTTAAGATGTTAGCGCATTCTTATTGCCAGGATGAACTCCTTTTTATCTTCTTAATCTTATTATATGTACATGGGGGAGTTTTCAAACTTTTTCGATATGCCTGAACAAAATAATCCTATAATCCGTGAGCGCCTTTTAAAGCTTGATAAAGCTATGTCTCAATTAAATCTGGATGCAGTTTTAATCCACCATGACGATGAATACCTATCCTTTGAACTTACCGAAGATTGCGAACGTCTACGTTATATAAGTGGTTTTACAGGTAGTGCTGGTTGCGCTGCCATAGCCCGCTCTGTAAAACAAGAGTTTCAAAGTAATGGTGCTAAAGTAAAAACATCTAAAGGAACATATAATTTAAAATGCCCTGCCGCTGTATTTACTGATGGTCGTTACAAAGTTCAGGTCCAAAATCAAATCGATCATGCCTTTTTTGAAGCTTTTGATAGCTCAGAATTTTCTCCTCAACAATGGTTTGAAGCGGTCTTGGAAAAACACTCTCGAATTGGTGTTGATTTAAGATGTATAAGCTACAAAACATATTTAGCTTTAAAAAAAGATTTAGAAAATCTCGATTTGGAGCTTGTACCTTTAAAACAAAATATCGTTGATATTATTTGGGAAAATAGACCTGAACCTGAATACTCTAAAGTTATAATTTTCCCAGATGAGTTTAATGGCTGTCCAAGCCCGCAAAAACGATTAAACCTCTCCCAAGAATTAAGAGATCTTGATTTAGATGCCACTGTCATCTGTGATCCTGAAAGTATATGCTGGCTCTTAAATATTCGTGGCAATGATCGCAAATATTTACCTGTAGTAAATTGCAAGATGGTTGCATACTCAAATTCAACTTTAGAGTGGTATATAGACGATCAACATTTAGATGAAGAAGCATATTCAGACTTTGAATCTCACTTCGGACACATCGATATTTTCCCGGAATCTCGATTTGATGATGTATTAGATAGATTGTGCAATTCATCCTGTCAGGTATATGTAGATCCTGACAGCGTAAATGCTCATGTTTTAAATACTCTTTATGAAGGCGGGGCTCGTGTAAGCTGTGGTTTAGGTTTATGCCAAATGCCTAAAGCCTGTAAAAACCAATTAGAAATTGCCGGTGAATATAAAGCTCACATCAAAGACGGTATTGCAATGTGCCGCTTTTTATCGTGGCTTGATGATTTAACCAAAATTGAAAAAAACACCGATGCTGAAGCATTCAAAAGAGCTGTTGAGGACACTAACGAGGCTGTTTTAGCTGACAGAGCGGAGTCTTTTAGAAAAGTTGAGCAAGGATATATTGAACCTTCTTTTGCAACTATTTCTGCAATTGGCCCTAATGCTGCCATGTGCCACTACAACCACGAAGAAGTTGAGACACCAAAAGCCTTAGGCGAGGACCCTCTTTATCTTATTGACAGTGGTGCTCATTATTTTGATGGCACAACTGACATAACAAGAACCGTCTTAGTAGGTCCTGGTCTTAGCGATGAAATAAAGAAGATGTTTACTTTAGTTTTAAAAGCACACATCGCTTTATCGACCTTAATATTTCCAAAAGGAACCTCAGGTCAACAACTTGATGCTATAGCCCGTCGTCCGTTATGGGATTTTGGTTTAGATTATGCTCATGGCACAGGTCATGGTGTTGGACATCTTTTATCTGTACATGAAGGACCACAACAAATCTCCTTACATAGATCAAATGTTCCTTTAAAACCTGGCATGGTAATTTCAGACGAACCTGGCTTTTACAAAGAAAATGCTTTTGGTATTCGTCTTGAAAATTTATTAGTTGTGCAATCTTGTACGCAGCCTGGCCTTCAACATATGTTATGCTTCTCGCCTCTTACTTTAGTGCCTTTTGATAAGCGCATTTTAAATAAAGAGCTTTTAAATGAAAGCGAAATAAATTGGCTTAACGATTATCATCAAAATGTAAGAAATGTCATTAAAAACGCCGCCACCACGCTTACTGATACTGAAATAAGCTGGCTTGATGCTGCAACGGCTAAAATTTGATGAGGACATATAATGTTATTTTTTAAAAAAGCTTTACCTACAGCTTTTTACTGCCAAACTAGATTGCAACAAATGCCATGCATTCCGGTAGATGCTGAGTCATATAATATTTTAGAAACTCCAACACGCTGCCATCACCGTCTTTTAGATCTTATTGCTAGTGCTAAAAATAGAATTTTAATCACCGCACTTTATCTTCAAGATGACGAAATAGGTCGTGAGGTTTTAAATGCTTTATATGCAGCTAAAGCCAAAAATCCTAAACTCTATATTAGAGTTTATGTAGATTTTCATCGCGCCCAGCGTGGTCTTATAGGCAAAGGCCCTTCACTTGGCAACAGTGAGCTTTACTACAAGATGGCCGAAGGTTGTGAAGCTCCTCCTGCAATATATGGTGTTCCTGTAAAGCGTCGTGAAATCTTTGGTGTAATGCACTTAAAAGGATTCGTGTTTGATGATACCGTTCTTTATACAGGTGCCAGCATTAACAACGTTTATATGGATTACGATCACCGCTATAGACTCGATCGTTACCATGAAATTCACAGCAAAGAATTGGCTGATTCTATGTGCAGTTTTGCAACTTCAGCCTTCCATGCCAATTTTGCAGTGCAAGATTTCTCTCAAGGCAAGATTAAACCTGCAAAAGAAATGCGTGATGAAATTAAACAATTGCGTCGCCATTTAACTGAGGTTCAATATTCATTTACAAGTGGTCGTATTCATAAAGGCCAAGTAGGCATTACTCCAGTTGCAGGATTAGGTAAAAGTCATAACCTTTTAAATCGAGATTTATTATGGATGGTAGATGCTGCAAAAGAGAGTTTATTTATCTGCACTCCTTACTTCAATCCACCTAAAATCCTACTTAAATCTTTCAACGCAGTTCTTCAAAGAGACGTTAAGCTTACATTAGTAGTAGGAGATAAGATCGCCAACGATTTCTTTATTCGTGAAGGTGAGGACTTCTCTCCTGTAGGCGCTGTTCCTTATATTTATGAGCAAAATCTGCGTGAATTTGTCGAAAGCCATCAAGAGTATATTGATAATAAACTCTTAGATATTAGATTATGGAAAAATGGCCTTAATACTTATCACGTCAAGGGTTTGTATGTAGATCAGAATTTAGCTCTTATGACAGGCAATAACCTAAATCCTCGTGCATGGGCTCTTGATTTAGAAAATGGTTTGATTATTCATGATCCAAATCATCTCTTACAAGAAAAATTTATGCATGAGCAACAACATTTACTCAAACACACAACAAAAATTTTATCTGTAGATGATATAGACTGCTTTGATAACTACCCTGAAGATGTTAAAAAGCTTTTACGTAAAGTAAACCGCTTAAGAGCATCTATTTTTATTAAAAAGTTATTATAAATAAGGTTGCTTTAATGGCAAATTACGCTGACAGTTATTACCAAACAAGCGCTATAGAATCGCTGCGCGGTGTGGGCAAACGCTACGCAGAAATTCTCAAAATACAAGGCTTTAATACTTTGTTTGACCTGTGCTTTGATTTGCCATTTAGATATCTTGATAAAACTAAAATCACCCCTTGTGCAAAAGTGTTAGCTGATGACAATTTTTATCTTGTAAAAGGAAAAATTACCTCACAACATACCTTTAAAGGAAAAGTTCTAAAAATATCATTAGTTGATGAAACAGGTCGACTTGATGCCATATTTTTTAACGCTCTTTCTTATTTCACACAAAAATTTAAGATAAACCAAGAAGTGGTGCTTTTTGGTCAAGGTAAACCTGATTTTTCAGGTGTTGTCTGTTTACAACATCCACAAGTGACTTTTATAAATGATGAATTTACAGACGTAATCTCTAAGACTTTAACCCCTGTTTATCATTTATCTGAAAATTTAGCCCAACAAAATCTGAGAAAAATTATGGATTTACTCATGCAAAAGCTTAAAGCTTTACCGCTTGAGGAAATCCTACCTCAAAAATTTAATCCATATTCGATAAACATTACGGAAGCTATTTTAAATATTCACGCACCATTACCTCCAAAAGATAATAGCCCTTTTAATTTAGATCTATCCCCATACTTCAAACGGATTTGCTACGAAGAACTTTTAGCCTATCAGCTCTCTTTACTTAAGCTTAAAGAGCTAAACTCTCATCATAAAGCTTTACCATTAGCCATAGATCCTGTTTTAGAGACTAATCTTTTAGAGCACCTGCCATTTACCCCGACAAACGGGCAAATGCAAGCTTATAAAGACATCTGCCAAGATCTACAAAAAGACATCCCAATGTTAAGATTATTACAAGGTGATGTTGGTTCTGGTAAAACTTTAGTGGCAATTATGTCCTGCCTGCAAGTATGCCGAAACGGCAAACAATGTGCTCTTTTAGCACCTACAGAGCTCTTGGCAACCCAGCACTACCATAATTTTCAAAAGATCTTAAATTCATTTGCTGTTAATATTGTTCTTCTTCACTCTTCTTTACCAAAAGCTAAAAGAAGTGCTACTCTTGAAGACATTAAAAATGGTAACGCTCATATCATTATTGGCACCCACAGCATTTTCCAAGATGAAGTTAAATACCACAATTTAGCTTTAGCAGTTATTGACGAACAACATCGTTTCGGTCTTGAACAAAAAACAGCCTTGTTAAGAAAAGCTCCGGAAGGAATTTCTTTACATCAATTAGTCATGACTGCCACCCCAATTCCAAGAACACTGCAACTGGCTCTTTATTCAAATCTTGATGTCAGCTCAATTTATGACAAACCTCCTGGGCGTAAAAAAATTATTACGGTAATGGCTTCAGATAAACGACGTTCTGAAGTTATTTTGAGGCTTAAAAATATAACCGACAAAGGTCTACAAGCTTATTGGGTTTGTCCTCTTATAGGAGAGGAAGAAAGCGATAACTCTTCGGCACAAAATGTCTTTAAAGAAATTAAACGACTTTTGCCTGATGTGAAAAGCGACATCCTTCATGGTGAACTTAATGCCTCTAAAAAACAGCAAGTAATGGAAGACTTTGTTAAAGGCTCTATTCAAATTCTTGTTGCTACAACTATAGTTGAGGTAGGTGTGGATGTTCCAAATGCTGCCGTTATTGTCATTGATGGCGCACAAAGATTAGGCATGGCGCAGCTTCATCAGCTAAGAGGTCGTGTAGGTCGTGGTGATGAACAAGGATCATGCGTTCTTTTATACACTCCTCCTGAAGACCCTATTGCGCTTGAAAATGTTCTCAAAAGACTTGAGGTCATAAAAAATAATGACGATGGTTTTAAAATTGCAGCTTTCGATTTGAAAATGCGTGGTCCAGGTGAAATTATGGGTACAGCACAGTCTGGTTTTGATTTTATGAAAATTGCAGATATTGGACGAGACCAAGATCTTTTAAATCTTGCTCACAAAAAAGCCCTGCAGCTTAAAAACGAGGAACCAGAATGTGCAGAAAAACTTATAAATCGCTGGTTTCCAAAACTTATATCAGGAAGTTAGATTTAAATGGCACTTGCTAGAAACCTATATAGAAAACAAAACTCGAGATTTTCAGGATGTTTTTTTAAAATTATCTTCTCTTTATTTTTATTACTGATAATTTTATTTGCTGGCATTGTGCTTTTCTTTAATGGCAATAATATAAAAGAACCTCTTTTAAAACTTCTAAATGAGAGAACTTCTATAAACTTGGATGTTGAAAAAATAGAGTTCTCTGCACTTTATCCCAATATAATAAAACTCCACAATATTAAATTAGGCTCATCTCACATAGATGAGCTCTACCTTGAATACAATTTAAAATCAGCTTTAAACTCACAACAACTTGAAATTGAAGATCTTTATGCTCGTGGAGCTTTTATAAGTAAACAAGATCTCAAAACCATAACTAAAAACAACATTGGTTTTGACAAAATAAACATCAAAAACATAAGCCTTGTAGACTCAAATCTTGAAGGCGAGAAATTTATCATTGAAAACGCCCATGCTAAATTTAAAAATTTTGAACTTACTAATATAAAAGCCTCTTCCCAAGAGGTTCAAATAATCGCCCCTCAAAGTAAGCTTTTAAATTACGCGGTAAAAAACCTCAGATTTAAAGGCTCTTTTGATAATGAAAAAATAGCCTTTGATAAATTATCTTTAAATACTGAAGGTGGCTTAATTAAAGGGGCTGGTATTTATGAGGCGCAATCCCAAAATCTAAAATTTGATAATCTTGAAATTAGTAACTTAGTCATAAAAGATCATTTTGCCGAAAATTTAAACATTTCTGCGCCCAAATGCTCTATTTCTAATATAAGCGTAGCTTTAAACCAAAAGGACATTTATTTAGGTGAACTAAGTGGCACCTTATCTAACTTATCTTGGCAAAATAAAGACTTTTCTACCTATTTCTTAGGTAAATCTGGCGAAATATCTTTCCCGAATTTAAATATAACGTTAGATGACAATGATATAGAAGCCAATATTGGCAAAACTATTTTATTAAACTCAAAAGGCAATTATCTAGAAGGCTCATACAACATTGATGCACAATATGCCCCAACATCAAATAGATTTGAAATTAGAGACTTAACTATTAAAAACTCTAAAATAGAGCCTAAAAAAGAAATTTTAGACAAAACTTTAGGCACTTTAAAATCTTTAAATACTTCAATTCTAAATTTAAATTTAGAGAATGTTTCTTTTATTTCGCATATCGATGCGCTACCTCTTTCTATAGATAACCTCTCTTTGTTTGCCTCAGGCTTTAAAATCACTGACGAAGGATTTAAACCAAATGCCAACGCCTCGACCATTCAAGCAAAATTAGAAGATGCGTTTTACTCTGATCTTTATTTTAAAAATCTTTCATTTCTAGCAAATATAACCGACGATATCGTCAATATAAATATTCCCAATCTTACATTTAGATCATCTGTTGTATCTGCAGCTTTAACCTATAACAAAACTACCGAGCAGTTATACAGTATTGCCAACGCTAAAGATTTTGAACTTGCAGAGTTAAACTCCTCTTTAATTCCACATCTTTTAAGTGGAAAAATAAATTTTGATTGCGATATAAAAAGCAAATATAACGATCTAAATTCATTCACCGCTATGCAAGGTGATATGCATATATCAGGCAATAGAGTTTTAATTTCAAACTTTGGAATTGATCTTATAAACGGTGGCGAAAAGAAAAATTTTATTTTAAAAAATGACGAGCTTTTAAATGCTTTAAGAGATGCTGATGTTGGACTTATAAATCCTGAAATCATCATTAACTTTAATCAAGACATAGCAAAGTTAAATGCTACGACAAAAACCTCTTCATCAAATATTAACGCAAAAGGCAATATAGATTTAAAAAATAAATCTATTGACGTTCATGCTCAATTTGTAAGTTTACCAAAAGACAGTTTAAGCACTCTTGATATAACAGGAGATATTAAAGATCCTAAAATCGAAATTACCGCTATATCAAGAGGAGAAAGACGCCCAGGTATTACACCAAATCTAAATAACTAACGTCTTGATGAGACTTTAATTTGTATTTTAGATTTATGACGAGGTTCTTTTAAGGAGTCTGACCCTAAAGTAGAACCTGTCATACTTGCAAGCATTACCATAAAACTTGGAACTTTTTCACTCATGCCAGATCTAACTACCCCTAAAGTAGCTGTAAACTCTGCTCCTAAAAGCACCAACCACCAATTGATATAAATCCAAATCATTAAAACCGGCAGCGCGGCTAAAGCTCCATATAAAGCCTCATAATTTGAAAAATTAAGCACAAAAGAACTAAATATTTTTTTAGAAATTTCAAAAGCTACTGTAACTACAACTGCGCCTAAAAAAGCATCCTGAAACTTTACTTGGACTGATGGCACAATCATAAACATTGCTGTTATAAGCGCAATTTCTATAATAATTGGGAATACAAAATATGCGATTAAAAGCGGAATGCTAATTCCCTCATCAGAAGAAAAAGCATATGCTAGTACTTTTGAAAAAATCCAAATAATTAAACCTAAGGCAATTGGACCTAAAGTTAATAATGTCCAATATATAGCCATCATACTGCCGATACGACGCTTACCACCTCGCCAAATTCTATTTAAAGAATTATCGATAGTACGCACTAACATAATAGCAATAACAAATAAAAATACGGTACTTGTTATAGTTAAACTTCCTGCATGTGCAACTAAAGAACTTACATAAGAATTAACAGCATCAGAAAAAACAGGCATAAAATTTGCCGCAGCGAAATCTTTTAAAGCCTCACGAGCTTGCTCAAAAGAAGGCACAACCGCAAATACAGATAAAACAACACTTAATGCAGGAATTAACACTAATATAGAAGTAAAAGCTAGAGATGATGCTTCAAGACCTATACGATCACGTTCAACTCTACGAATAAAATACACCAACAGTTCTTTCACAATATATCCCATAAAAATAGTAAAATATCATGGCTATTTTAGCGTGAAAGGGCTTTTGAGCGAAAATTTAAAGCAAATAAACATGCTTTACAGACCTCATTACGAGCAAATACCAGCTCTTTATTAAAAAAAATGTAACGTAGGTCAAAAATACGCTAAAATATCTCAAATATTTTTATCTCACATCAGGCTTGCAATCCAAGCTAACAAGATTCACACAGGGCTAAAACATGGATGTTCAGAAAATCCGCAACATTGCAATTATTGCGCATGTTGATCACGGCAAGACCACACTGGTAGACAAACTCCTGCGCCAGTCCGGCACCCTTGATCGTAATGAATTAGGTCAAGAGCGTGTCATGGATTCCAATGATATTGAAAAAGAACGCGGCATTACCATTCTTTCTAAAAACACCGCCATTAACTGGAACGGCTATCGTATTAACATTGTAGACACCCCAGGCCACGCTGACTTCGGTGGCGAGGTTGAGCGCGTTATGTCTATGGTTGATTCCGTACTGTTACTTGTCGATGCTGTTGACGGCCCAATGCCACAGACAAGATTCGTAACCCAAAAAGCTTTCAAAGCTGGTTTAAAACCAATTGTTGTTATCAATAAGTGCGACCGCGAAGGCGCTCGTCCGGATTGGGTTATAGACCAAGTTTTCGATCTTTTTGACAATTTGGGTGCAACTGACGAACAGTTAGATTTCCCTGTTGTTTACGCTTCTGCTTTCCAAGGTTGGGCTTCCTTAGACGCTCAAGAGCACGGCGAAAACATGGATCCACTCTTTAGCACCATTATTGAGAAGGTTAGTGCACCTCAGGCTGATGTCGAAGGCCCATTACAGATGCAAATCTCCTCCTTAGACTATACCTCTTATGTTGGTGTTATTGGTGTTGGTCGTATCACTCGTGGTATTGCTCGTACCAACCAACCTGTAACTATTATTGACCGTGAAGGTAATACTCGTCAGGGCAAGATTGGTCAGGTTTTAGGCTACTTAGGTCTGCATCGTACTCCTGTTGATTCTGCAGAGGCTGGCGATATTATTGCTGTAACTGGCTTAGGTGAGCTTAAGATTTCAGATACCATTTGCGATAACAGCAAAGTTGAAGCTTTACCACCTTTATCCGTAGATGAGCCTACCGTATCTATGAACTTCTGTGTAAACACCTCTCCATTTGCAGGTCGTGAAGGCAAATTCATTACCTCCAGAAATATTGAAGAGCGTTTACGTGAGGAATTAGTCCATAACGTAGCTTTACGTGTAGAAAAGACTGAAGATGCTGATCGCTTCAAGGTTTCAGGCCGTGGTGAGTTACATTTATCAGTTCTTATTGAAGAGATGCGCCGTGAAGGTTATGAGCTCGGTGTTTCACGTCCGGAGGTTATTTTACACAAAGAAAATGGCCGTACTTTAGAGCCTTATGAGGTATTAACCCTTGATTTGGCAGAAGAGAACCAAGGCCCGGTTATGGAAGAGTTAGGTCTGCGTAAGGGCGAACTTAAAAACATGGTTCCAGATGGCAAGGGTCGTGTACGTCTTGACTACCGTATCCCAGCTCGTGGTCTTATCGGTTTCCAGACCTTATATATGACCTTAACCTCAGGCACAGGTCTTATGTACCACTCATTTGACAGCTATGATGAGTATGTTGGTGGCACTATTGGTGAGCGTCAAAACGGCGTTTTAATCTCCAACGATACAGGTAAATCTGTACCTTACGCTTTATGGTTCCTCCAAGAGCGTGGTCGCTTATTCGTAGGCCCTGGTGAAGAGGTTTACGAAGGTGAGGTTATCGGTTTACATGTGCGTAGCAACGACTTAACTGTAAACCCACTTAAGACTAAGAAACTGACCAACGTCCGCGCTGCAGGTTCTGATGATAATATTCTTTTGACTCCTCCTGTAAGAATGTCTCTTGAGCAGTCTCTTGAATTCATTAACGAAGACGAATTAGTTGAAGTTACCCCAATTAGTATTCGTATTCGCAAGAAGAACCTTTCTGAAATGGATCGTGTACGTGCATTCAGAGCCGCTGGCGGTAAAAAAGCTGAATAATCTGCACATTTAAAGTGCACCAAAAAGCTCCAAATTTTAAAAATTTGGAGCTTTTTTATTATAAATAATAATTATTATTCAATAAGTTATATCAATTATTTTTATATATTTTGCATAAATTTTTGATTTTTACTGCACTAAAATTGTTATACAGCCCGCAAAATTATGTTAAAGTGCTTGAAATAACGTTTTCGCACTAAAAAGATACACAAAGGACCTTTTGTCATGCAGTGTGATACTAAAGCCATAGTCGAAACCCTGAATACAGCGGTCTTAATTACTGATAATGCTTTAAAGATTGTTTTTGCTAATGCTGCTGCAGAACAACTTTTAGGTATGTCCCGCACACGCCTGTATACTTTAAAATTCAACGACCTTATAGATAAAGAAGAAAAAACCTTATTAAATTTTTTAAACGAAACTAATTTAAAACTTAGTTTCCAAGGTTTTATTGCTTCAGGAGTCTTATTATCTCCAGAACCAGGCCGTTCTATTGAAGTATCATTAAGCTTAAATGGTTACCCTTCAAAAAGAGGCGGAATTATTATCGAGATATCATCTCAACCGCAGCAAGAAAAGCTTATGGCAGAACAGCGCCTACGCGATCAACATGATGCTGCTAGAAATCTTATAAGATCTTTAGCTCATGAAATTAAAAACCCTTTAGGTGGTATTAGAGGTGCTGCGCAATTAGTCGAAATGAGCTATGGCAAAATCGACGGTATAACTGACTACACTCAAGTTATCATTGAACAGACTGACCGTTTAACTGCACTTGTAGACAAACTTTTAGGCCCGCAAAGACCAAATCCTTTGACTCTTGTAAATATTCACTTTGTGATAGAAAAAGTTTTATCACTGGTTAATATGCAACCTTTGGGCGATATCCGTATAGAAAAGGATTATGACCCATCCTTACCTGAATTATGTCTTGATATTGATGCTATGCAGCAAGTCTTGTTAAATATAATTAACAACGCCGTACAAGCTTTAAATCAAGGCCACCCCCCATACCCTGCAATTAAGATTAAAACTAGGGCTAGCATCCATACCATAATTAACAATGTCCGCTACCCTATATCAATTGTAGTTTCTATCTGTAATAACGGACCTCAAATCCCAGAAAACCTACTTCATCGTATTTTTTACCCAATGGTAACGACAAAAAATGATGGAAATGGTCTTGGATTATCTATTGCCCAAAGTGTAGTTGAACGTCATGGCGGAGCTTTAGAATGTACCTCTGATAATTTACAGACCTGTTTTAAAATTATTCTCCCACTGACAACGGCGAAGAATCAACGTGAGGAACAATAATATGGATCCAATGATTTGGGTTGTCGATGATGACAACAGCATCAGATTCGTTTTTGAAAAAGCATTAAGCGTCAATCACATTCATTTTCGTATTTTTGAAAGTGGTGATGCTGCATTAGAGGCAATGAAAGAAGAACATCCTGATGTAATTATTACCGATATTCGTATGCCTGGTACTGATGGATTACAGCTCATAAACGAAGTACATAAAATTGATGAAAATATTCCTGTAATCATCATGACCGCTCACAGCGATCTTACAGCTGCGATTGATTCTTATGAATCAGGAACTTTTGAGTATTTACCAAAACCTTTTGATGTTGACCAAGCTATTGCAGTTATTCGTAGAGCAGCAGTCCATAGAGTTAATATGTTAAGACTAGCCTCCGAAAAGAATTCTTTGCAAAATCAAAATCAAGCTGTAACCGATGATGCTGAAATTATTGGAAAATCTCCAGCTATGCAAGAAGTTTTCAAATGCATTGGTCGTATTTCAAAAACTCAATTACCTGTACTTATTCATGGAGAGGTTGGAACTGGAAGATCTTTAGTTGCAGCAACTCTCCATAATCATAGTAACCGTAGCCACAAGCGTTTTGTTGCACTTAATATGTCTTCTATGCCTCAAGAGAGCATTCAAACTGAAATCTTTGGAGATGCAAGACTTGATATTAACAATAGCGCCTTAATGCAAGCTCAAGGTGGAACTTTATTTATCAATGAAATCTGCGATATGCCTATGGAGGCTCAAACTAGAATGTTGCAGGTTTTAGAAAGCCACGAGTTTTTACCTGTAGGTGGTAGCGAGCCTATTAAAGTAGATGTGCGTGTTTTAGCTGCAACATCTCAAGATCTCGAGCAAAAAATTGCTGAAGGAACATTTGTCTCTGATCTTTATTACAGATTAAATGTAATCAACGTCAATATGCCTCCTTTACGCAATCGTAATAACGATATTCCAATGTTGGCAAAGCATTTCTTAGCTCAAGCTGCTCTTGAAAATCGTACTGAACCTAAAAAACTTACCTCTGAAGTTTTAGTATTCTTATGTCGTCAAAGCTGGCCTGGTAACGTTCGTCAACTTAAAAATCTGTGCAAATATTTGACTATCATGGTTACAGGCAGGGATATTCAATTAGTAGATCTTCCTTCTGAATTTTTACACGCCAATGGTGGTCAAATAAAAACCTCTACCTCAATAAATGGCGCATCTAGAGACAATACCTCTTGGCAAGAGCTTTTAAGAAATTGGGTTGATGGTCGTTTAAAAGCAGGCGAGCACGATATTTTAGCTGAAGCTGTTCCTGAATTTGAAAGGGTCATGTTAGAGGCTACCTTAGCTTTCACAGGCAATCATAAACAAGAATCAGCGCGTCTTTTAGGTTGGGGAAGAAACACCCTTACAAGAAAAATAAAAGACTTAAATTTAAAATAATTTATAATGCATTAAAACTCCGCCAAAAGCGGAGTTTTTATTTAAAATAATCAAATATTGCTAAACATGAAGCAATGTTTCTTTTAAATTTACTGTTAAAATAGCAAAAGAAAAAGCTTATCTCTCAAGGATGCTCTGCTAAATCAAAGCAAACATTCAAAATCATCCTAAAATAAGCTTATACCGCTGTATTTATAAGGTGTTTGCCTAAATCAAACGTTTCAAAAAAGCAGATAAATACATAATTGCGTTTATACTGCATAAATAAAAATCACAACTTCAGGATTTAAATAGTTCTTCTCTAATAAATGGATAAGAGCATATTATAAATTTAATCAATAAAGACTATGACTGATAAAATTGAAGAAAAAAAATTAGACTTTCGCAGAACTCACTTTGTAACTAGTGCAGCTAAGCTTTCACAGTTACCTCCTGATACAGGTTCAGAAATCGCCTTTATTGGTCGTTCTAACTCAGGAAAATCTTCCTCAATAAATACTATTTGCGATCAAAAAACTTTAGCAAAAACTAGTCGTACCCCAGGAAGAACACGTCTTATTAACCTTTTTGAAGTAGCTCCAGGTAAAACTTTAGTTGACCTTCCAGGTTATGGTTATGCAGCTGTTCCTGAAGCTATGAAAAAGCAATGGCAAGACTCTTTAACCCAATATCTGCAAAAACGAAAAGCTCTGCGTGGCATTGTCATAACTATGGATATTAGAACCCCATTAAGAGATCATGATCGTATGATCATTGACTGGTCAGTAGCAGCTAATTTACAGGCTTTAATTCTACTCACCAAGGCAGATAAATTTGGTGTTAATAAACGCCGAGAGATTATGGGTGAGCTTAAATTACAATTAAGCGAATTCGGTGGTAATTTTACAGTTATTCCTTTTTCTTCACTAAAAAAAGTTGGTGTAGATGAAGCAAGAACCGTTTTAAACCGTTGGTTTTCAATGTTTCCAGACTTAGATCCTCAAGAGAACTAATAAATGACCAAAGGAACTTTATTTATTGTTTCCGCACCTAGTGGAGCTGGTAAATCATCTTTAATAAGCGCCCTGCTTGAGCGTTTTAACCTGGATGACAGCTTAAGATTGTCTGTTTCCCATACTACCCGCCAAATGCGCCCTGGAGAGACTGACCATGTAAGCTATCATTTTGTTTCTCAAGAAGAATTTAAAGAATTGATTGACCGTAATGCTTTTTATGAATATGCAAATGTATTCGGCAATTATTATGGAACTTCACGAGAGATTGTTGAAAAATGGCTTGATGAGGGCCATGATGTCCTTTTAGATATCGATTGGCAAGGCGCTCGTCAAATTAGAAAACAGACTCCTGATGCTCAAGGTATTTTCATTATTCCGCCTTCATTAGAGGAATTAGAGCGGCGTTTACGCGGTCGCGGAACTGATAGCGATGAAGTCATTGAAAATCGCATGAACAAGGCCACAAACGAAATCTCTCATGCTGATGAATATGAGCATATCATCATAAATGATGATTTTGAGGAAAGTGTACTTGCATTAAGATCTATTATTTTGGCAAATCGTTGCGCTAAAGAACGAATTCTTTCAAAAGTGCAAAAGATGTTTCCAAATCAATCTAATGCAAATTAACTTCGTTCATGTATAATTAATAGGATCGATTTCCTATTTATGACTTAGTTCTGTTTTTTTAAGACATAAATTTTAATTTTCGGTGCAGTCTTCGCACTTGACGACATAAAGACCTAAAATAGAAATGTCGGTGACGTATGCCTCTTAAGGCTGCATCCTTATACAGGTAAAAAAAATGGCTAGAGTTACAGTTGAAGATGCCGTAGAAAAAGTCGGCAACCGTTTTGATCTGGTTTTATTAGCTGCCAGACGCGCAAGACAGTTATCCATGGGCAGCAAGCCTTTAGTTGACGAAGAGAAAGATAAGCCAACCGTTATTGCCTTACGTGAAATCGAAGAAGGCCTGATTACCCGTGAATTTTTAGATAAACAAGATCGTAAAGAGCACCTTCGCGATAGCTCCGCTCATCCTAGTGACAATGAGTTCGCCCCTATTGACGGCGCTGAAATGTTTAACTAATAAAGGCTTGACTTATGGGAGAGAGCATTTACCAAATTCTCAATAATGGCCAGACTCCTACAGCTTTGGCCTTAGCCTCTCCCAATTTTCATTATTACGCCCATCTTCGTGATATTGTTACCTCATATCTAAGTCCTGAAAAAGTTGCAGAAGTAGATAAAGCTTTTGTAGTCGCTGATTATGCGCACGCTCCTCAAAAAAGAGCCTCAGGCGAGCCTTACATCATCCATCCTATTGCTGTTGCAACTATTATTGCCCAGATGCATCTGGATACAGAATCGCTTCAAGCAGCTCTTTTACATGATGTTGTAGAAGATACAAGTATTATTGATGATGACTTAGAAAAATTATTTGGAAATACTGTTAAAGAGTTAGTCGAAGGCGTCACAAAACTTGATAAATTACGCTTTCATGACTATAAAGAGGCTCAAGCTGAAAATTTCCGAAAAATGATTTTAGCGATGACCAAGGATATCCGTGTCATCCTGATAAAGCTTGCTGATCGCACCCATAACATGCGAACTTTGGGGGCATTACGCCCTGATAAACGTAAACGTATTGCTCTTGAAACTTTAGATGTCTTCGCTCCTATTGCCAATAGATTAGGTATTTCAGATGTTAAAGCTGAGCTTGAAGAGCTTGGCATAGCCGCTTTATACCCTATGCGTTACCGCGTTTTAAAATCTGCTGTAATGCGCGCTCGTAACAATCGCAAAGAAGTTGTAAATAATATTCTTGAAGCTATTAAAGCTCGCCTTAAAGAAGCAGGCATTCCGGCACGGGTATTAGGTAGAGAAAAAAGACTTCTTTCTATATATAGGAAAATGGTCAACAAAGAACTACCTTTCCGCGAAATTATGGATGTCTACGCTTTTAGAATTATTCTTAAAGATGTTGATACCTGTTATCGTGTTTTAGGACAAATGCACAATCTCTTCAAACCTCGACCTAACGGGTTTAAAGATTATATAGCCATCCCTAAAATAAACGGATATCAGTCTTTACATACATCCTTAATTGGCCCACATGGAGTGCCGCTTGAGATTCAGATCCGTACTGAGTTTATGGATCAAATGGCCGCCAGAGGCGTTGCTGCCCATTGGGCTTATAAAGAATCAGGCTCAAAACCAGTTTCCACTACATCACAAAAAAATGCTCAGGTATGGATTAAAAATCTTATCGATCTTCAACAAAGTGCTGCAAGCTCTATGGAATTCGTTGAAGATGTCAAAAAGGACTTATTCCCTGATTCTATTTTTGTATTTACTCCTGAAGGAAAGATTTATA
Source organism: uncultured Succinivibrio sp. (assembly GCA_905186145.1). GTDB lineage: Bacteria > Pseudomonadota > Gammaproteobacteria > Enterobacterales > Succinivibrionaceae > Succinivibrio. The sequence continues at coordinate 1,785,062 of LR994470.1, read as the reverse complement.
ACCTCCCGACAGGTTCAACTCCGGTAGATTTTGCTTTTGCTGTACATACTGATATTGGACTTCATTGTATCGGTGCAACTGTAAACCACCATATGTATCCATTATCAAGACCTCTTGAGTCAGGTCAAAGCGTCGAAATTATCATCTCTCCTACAGCTAGACCAAATACAATTTGGCTTTCGAGTGTAGTAACATCTCGTGCTCGTTCTAAGATTAGACAATATCTTAAAGGGCTTAGAACTCAAGAATGTGAACTTATTGGAAGACGTCTTGTACAAAATGCTTTGCGTTCAATTCGTTTAACGCAACTTGAACCTGAAAAAGTACAAGCTCTTTTGAATAATTTCCATCAACCAGACATGAAGAGTCTTTATGTAAATGTTGCTACTGGAAATATTCTGCCTGTTGCAGTTACAAAATTCTTAGATCCAAAACAGCACCATCAAAACAATATGCCAATCAAAGGTACCGGCGGTGTACCTTATACTATTGCTCAATGCTGTCTACCAATTCCAGGCGACGATATTATTGCCCACTTAGCCAAAGGTCGTGGCTTGGTAATTCATAATATTAACTGCCGCAACTTAAAAGAATCCGATAAAGATCCTACAAAATCTCTTCAAGTACGATGGGATTTATCAGTTACAGCAAACCTTGAATTTAAAACAGGTCTTTTAATCGAACTTGAAAATAGACAAGGTATTGTTTCTGAGATTTCAAACGCAATTGATGTTGCTGGATCTCGCATTGAAAGCATTAACTCTGACATCAAAGATGAGAAAACATTTATGATGAATCTCATAGTTACTGTAAGAGATAGATTGCATTTAGCTGGCGTAATTAAGCGTATAAAAGCCGTTCCTAACGTTATTAGTATTCATAGACGTCGTTAAAATTTAGCTTCTGCAGGAGGATTTATGTCTAGTCATTACGAAGAACTCTTGCTTAGCGATACTCAACTTAAAGAGCAACAAGCAAATATTGAAGAGTTTTATGATAAAAATATCATAAAACATCAAATTAAAAATCCCCAAGGACTTATTCTAAGCGCTGTAGAATTAGCTAAAAATAGCGATGACTGCCTGGTCATAATCCCAGGCCGTGGCGAAATTGCGCATAAATATGCCGAACTTCTTTATAGCCTTAGAAATGAAAATAAACGCATTGTAATTTTGTTTGTAAGAGGTCAAGGTCAATCATCCCGACTTCTTCCTGACAAACAACGCTGCCATATAGACAAGTTCTGTTATTTTCGTGAAGACATTTCATTCTTATTAAAAAAACTAAATATAAAATCTTATAAATTATTAGCTTTTTCTTTAGGATCTCTTATAAGTCTTGATGTAATTTTAAATAGTGACCCCCCACCTTTAAAGGCAGCTCTTTTAGCTCCTTATATTTACCCTTATTTCCCCCTCCCAAGATTCATATTGTCATCTCTAATTATGATCTTAGGATCTCTTCCTTTTATAAATAAATGTTATACCCCTCATGGTAAAAACTATAAAAGAGTACCTTTTGATAGCAACTATCATTCACATAGCGAAACTCGCTTTAACTACTACCATGATTACTATGCTTTACATAAAAATCTCACAATCGGTGGACCTACTTGGAGATTTTTACGAGAAGCCTATATTTGCCAAAAAAACATCCTAAAAGGCCAATTCAAATTTAAAATTCCTGTAATGGCGATACTTTCTGGAGCAGATAAGGTAGTATCTACAGATATAGCCAGAAAGTTCTTTTTAAAGCATTTAAATGATAATAAAGGAATGAATCTTATAACGGTTGATAATGCTTATCATGATTTGTTAAATGAAGCAGATCAATATAGGATACAATCACTGCCACAAGCATTAAATTTTTTAGATAACGGAGTATGAAATGTCTGTTGAGGAAAACAACGATCAAAATGAAGATTTAATTCCTATAAATATTATTACCGGATTTTTAGGCAGTGGTAAAACAACCTTATTAAATCACTGGGTTCAAAGCACTGATTTTAAAGATACCTTAGTCCTCATCAATGAATTTGGCGATGTTGGCCTCGATCACGAGCTCGTTCAGTCAGTTGACGACTCCGTAGTATTATTACAGTCAGGTTGTATTTGTTGCTCCCTCCAAGGCGCTCTTATTGATTGCTTAGTACAAAACTATGTAAAAGCAATGCGCGGAGATATTCCTAAATTTAAACGCGTCTTAATTGAAACTACTGGTTTAGCCGATCCTGCCGGTGTAATTTCTACCCTCAATGGAGATGAGTTCTTACTTGATCATTTCTACTATGACGGAACTGTTACCGTTTTAGATGGTAAATACATTAGAGATCAATTACAAAAACAATACGAAGCTGTAAAACAGATTGCTTTGGCTGATATCATTTTAGTAAGCAAAACCGATCTTATCGATTCTGAAGAACTCGATGCAATCTATGAAATTGCTTCTAAAATTAACCCTTCAGCTCACATCTACCCTCAAGTAAAGGGCAATTTTGATCCACATGCTCTATTTGAAATTGGTCCTTACAAAACCGCCAATCAAGATTATGATGAAAAAGTAAAGTCTTGGCTTAATATCAAGAGTCAAAAAATTGCCCCTTCATTTAGACCTGCTACTGTAAGTGGTGAGGTCGGTGTAGCAAGACCACGAATTATTGCTCACTCTGATATTGACTCTTTTGCTATTGAAGTTGATGAGCCTATAGACTCTTTGGCCCTCTTAGCAGCTGTAACAGGAGTACAAGAAAACTTTGGTGATGCAATATTACGTATTAAAGGCATCTTAAATCTCAAAGACCAAACTAAACCTGTTGTTATTCACGGCGTTCAAGGTCAATTATATCCACTGTCATCTCTTAATGACTGGCCTGAAGGAGAGCACAGCTCTAAACTGGTATTTATCTGCAGAGCCTCTATATTAGAGCAAGTTAAAACCATGTTTGAATCCATGCTCAAAAACCCAGATAAAGCAGCTATCCTTTATTATCAACAACTTTTAGATAATGTTGATAGTCCTGAGGACAATGTAGCAACTGACGATTACGGCCTTAAATAAAATCTAAGCAACAAAAAGCCCTCAAACTAAAAAACAGTTTGAAGGCTTATTATTTTTAATAACTAACAGTTTTTAAATTAGATCTGCTTCTCTTTTACGGTATCGCCAGAAACAACAATCTCTACACGACGATCTGGAGCTAAGCAGTTGATTACATTCTGCTTGCCCTTTACAGAGTCACACTTATTGCCAGTTACAGGATTAGCTTCACCGCGGCCTTCTACAGCACTTAAATTAGTAACGCCAGCAGCATTTAACTCAGCGGCAACAGCATCAGCACGCTTCTGAGATAACTTCTTGTTGTAAGAATCAGAACCGATGCGATCGGTATAACCATAAACCTCAAAAGAAGTATTAGAGAGCTTAGAAGAATCAGTTACGATCTGATCTACAGCCTGCTTGCCTTCAGCGCTTAAAGTTGCTCCATCAAATGGGAATAAGGTGCTGGCATCTAAAGAGTGGCTCTCGGTTACGCGAACGGTTTGTGGAGCGGCTACCGGAGCTGGAGCGGCTACAGTTGGACCACCAAAGGTGAACTGGAAACCAGCATAAAGTAAGCCAGTATCCATCTGTAAACCATCTTCATCATAAGAATTGAAGTAGTAGTCATAACCTACACGAGCTGCAAAGTTCTTAGTGAAAGCATACTGAGCACCAACACCTAAAACAGGAGATAAAGAAGACTCAGAAGAACCATCAGCAGGATCTACGTGGAAATAAGCAACACCGGCTTTAGCAAACAGGTCAGAGCCCTTGTCGTCTAAGCTATAAGCAAAACGAGCATAAACTTCAGGAGCTAAAGCGTCAAATTCAGTGGTTGCACCGTTGACCTTGCTCTTAGCCTCAAAACCATCAAAATAGTTTAAGCCAGCACCAAGACCGAACCAATTGGTGAAATTGTACTCACCATAAATGCCAAGGCCATAGCCATTGCTCTCGGAAACCTCAACATACTGAGAATCATCATCATACTGATGAGCCCAGCCTGCACGAGCACCAATGGTACCAGACTGCTCTAAAGCAGCATTTGCTGCAAAAGAAGTTACAGCTAAAGCTGCAGCAACTGATAAAGCTAAAAAATTAGTCTTCATAATATTCTTCCAACTAAAATTAAAATTTAACTTAATGAAACATTAAGTTATAAACTACCCAGAAAAAATTTTTCTGGAATAATCATCTTTAATCTCAAATACTAATTATATAAACAGAGCTTTTGAAGATGATCATGTTATTGAATAATAGCATAACCAAAACACTCTATATGAAATGAATTTCCATTAATTGCAAAAATATTTATGGCAAATAAAGAAAAAAGAAAGGAATTTTAATTTTTAATGGTATTTGATTGATTTACAAAACAAATAAAAATGCCCTCGCATCAGAGGGCATTGTTGATAAACTTTTGCAAAAGTTCATGCAGGATTATTTAATCTTGCCTTCTTTATAAAGAACATGCTTACGAACAACAGGATCGTACTTCATCATCTCGAGTTTACCCGGGGTGGAACGACGATTCTTATCGGTGGTATAGAAGTGACCAGTCCCTGCAGTTGAATTTAAACGGATCTTCTCACGACCGCCTTTCTTAGCCATAACAAACTCCTATTAAATCTTAGTACCGTTAGCACGGATATCAGCTAAAACAGCATCAATACCGACTTTATCAATGGTACGCATGCCTTTGGTGGTAACACGAAGTCTTACAAAACGGCCTTCGCTCTCAACCCAGAAGCGGTGATATTTTAAATTAGGCAGAAAACGACGCTTAGCCGCATTCTTTGCGTGGGAACGCAGATTACCTACAGTCGGGCGCTTACCCGTAACTTGGCAAACTCTGGACATGTTATTTCACACTCCAAACAAAAAGTTAATCGCAACAACAAAAAGAGTTGCTAAATAAAAGCTTAAGGTTTAACAATGCTGCTTTTTGCACAACACAAACCGACCGCAGAATAAAAACTTCTGCAGCCTCAGGCCGTGACTTCACAGCTTGATTTTTTCAGGTAAGGACCAGCCTTTCCCTTCTTTTACGTGGTAATCGCAAATTATAACTTAAAAACGGCCATTTCGATCAACAATTATCAATTAATTGCTAATTTTTTTTATATAGCTATATATAATTGTGTTATGTATCTGCTTATTTGCTTATTTAAGGAGCTTTGAGATGAAAGCCAGATTACAAAATCGCAAGATTGTTTTAGGTGTTAGCGGTGGTATAGCTGCTTATAAAGCCTGCACTTTATGCAGACTCTTAGTTAAATTAGGTGCTGACGTCCACGTAGTTATGACAGAAGCTGCTACACATTTAGTTGGCAAGGCAACTTTTGAAGCTTTATCAGGGCACCCTGTTGGAGTTGAAATATTCTCACAAGCTCAACGCATATCTCACATAAGTTTAGTTAAAGATGCAGACTTAATGATAATTGCACCTGCAACTGCTAATACTTTAGCTAAATTTACCGCTGGCATTGCTGATAATTTAATGACCGCTGCATTTTTAGCAGCAACTTGCCCTGTAGCTGTGGCTCCTGCAATGAACGTTAATATGTATCGCAACGCCGCTACACAGGAAAATATCCAGACATTAAAGCGTCGTGGTGTTTATGTATTAAACCCAGCTTCAGGTCCTTTAGCTTGTGGAGTTAATGCAGAAGGTAGACTTCCTGAGCCTGAGGAAATCTGTGAGTTTATCTGCACAATTTTAGGTGAACGACTGACATTAAAAGTCGATCCATTACTGCCAAAACCTCAAAAGCCTTTAGAGCTTATGCAAACTAAACTTTTAAACCCAGCATTTGGTGCTGGTCTTAAAGTTTTAATTACCGCAGGCCCTACAATTGAAGATCTTGATCCTGTAAGATTTATCTCTAATCGCAGTTCCGGAAAAATGGGTTATGCTTTAGCTTTGGCTTTTAAAAACTGTGGCGCTGAGGTTACATTAGTAAGTGGTCCTGTAAACATTAAGGCTCCTGAAGGGGTAAAACTTGTTTGTGTACGTTCTGCCCAAGATATGCTTACTGCTGTTGATTCTTTAGCCGGAGAGCAAGATATTGTCGTCGGTGCTGCAGCGGTTGCTGACTATAGAAGCCTTAGTGTTGCCAAAGACAAGATTAAAAAACAAGACGGTGTTGACGAGCTGTGCCTGCACCTTATTAAAAACCCTGATATTATCGCCTCTGTTGGCATGCGTGAGGTAAATCGCCCTTACACTGTAGGCTTTGCTGCAGAAACCTCTCACACTGAGGAAAATGCACAATCTAAGCTTATAAGAAAGCATTTAGACTTAATTGTTCTTAACAATGTTGCTAAGAAAGAAATTGGTTTTGATTCAAATGACAATGAAGTTACTGTTTTTAATAAAGACGGTAAAGTTGCTCATTTTAAAACTCAGCCTAAGAGCATCATTGCCGAGCGGTTAGTTAAGCTTATAATTGAGTCTTTCAAAGCCTGTTTATAATAAGGAAAAACTAATGCTCAATATACAGCTTAAAATTCTTGATCCGCGTTTAGGTTCAAAATATCCATTACCTGATTATGAAACCACTCAAGCGGCGGGTATGGATTTAAGAGCTATGGAAGAGCAAGACTTCATCTTACAACCAAATGAGGTGCGCATGGTGCATGCAGGTTTTGCCATGCATATTGACGATCCTAATGTTTGCGCTGTAGTAGTTCCCAGATCAGGTCTTGGTTTTAAGCACGGTATTGTCTTAAGCAATCTTACCGGCATCATCGATGCTGATTATCAAGGTCCACTTATGATGCCTTTATGGAATCATAGTGAAAAACCTTTTGAAATCCACGTAGGTGATCGTGTAGCCCAAATGCTATTTTTACCAATAATAAGAGCAAATTTTAAGTTGGTAAATGAATTTGACAACTCTTCTAAAAGAGGCTCTTTAGGATTTGGTTCTACTGGTTTGAACTAATAAAAACCCGGCGTAAAGCCGGGTTTTTGATAATTTTATCTTTTAGCTAAAAGATCTTCCCACAAAGCAATTTCCTTTGCTGTTTGTAAAGGAGCTGTACCGCCTTTAATATCACGGCGAGCAATAATATTTTCGAGCTGTAAACAAGGATAAACATCGTCACCTATAACAGCATTAAATTGCTTAAACTCTTCTACAGACATAGCCTCAAGCGGCTTTTGCATGGAAATAGCATATAAAACTACTCTTCCTACAATAGAATGAGCCTCTCTAAAAGGAATTCCCTTAGATACTAAATAATCAGCTAATTCTGTAGCGTTAGAATATCCACCTTTAGCTGCATTTTCTGCAGCTTCTTTATTAAGTTTAATGCCTTCAAATACTAAAGAAGCCATATATAAACTGTCTTCCCAAGTATCCATGGCATCAAATAAGCGCTCTTTATCTTCCTGCAGATCTTTGTCATAAGCCAAAGGTAAAGCTTTACATGTAACCATCATGCCGGTTAAAGCACCAACAACACGGCCACATTTACCACGAATTAACTCTAAAGCATCAGGATTCTTCTTTTGTGGCATTAAGGATGAGCCTGAGGTTACCTTATCTGATAACTCTACAAAATGAGCTTCACCACTGTTATAGATAATTAAATCTTCAGCAAGTCTTGATAAATGAACCATAGAAATAGAAGCATCAGATAAAAGCTCCATTACATGGTCTCTATCAGATACAGCATCTAAACTATTAGCTGTTGCTTCTTTAAAGCCTAAAGCACGAGCAAGCTTATCTCTATCAATATTGTATGCAGTTCCAGCTAAAGCTGCAGATCCTAAAGGACATGTAGATAATAAATCTAAGGTATTGCCCAAACGTTTATAATCGCGTTCAAACATTTGAACATAGGCTAAAATCCAATGACTAAAGGTTACAGGTTGAGCTCTTTGTAAATGGGTATAACCTGGGAATAATGCTCCCTGATTTTCTTTGGCGACTTTTACAAGCTCTTTTTGTAAATTCAAAATTGCATTACGGACACGGCAACAAGCTTTTAAACACCAAAGTTTTAAATCTAAAGCTACCTGATCATTACGGCTACGGCCTGTATGTAACTTCTTTCCTAAAGAACCTACTTTTTCAATTAAGCGACGCTCAACATAAGAGTGGATATCTTCATCTCCAGCTCCTGCAATTTTGTGGATATCATCCTTAATTTCAGCATAAAGCTCTTTTAAAGCGTTCTTTAAATTCTCACACTCTTCTTTATCGAGAACACCCGCTTCACAAATTGCATCAGCCCAACAAATTGAACCTTCAATATCTTCTAAAGCTAAACGATAATCAAACTTTAAAGAATCGTTATAGTCCTTAAAACGCTGATCAGGACCTTCTGTAAACCGTCCACCCCATAAAGCCATAAAAACCTCACAAAACTGAAAACTCAAACTTTTTTATTATTTTTAATTTATCTTAAAAATATAAAACGAAAAAGCGGTTCTAACTATAAATTAGAACCGCCTTAAAATTTAGTAACTAATTAGTTAGTGTTGCTGCTTTTTATCGTTAATTGCTCGAATACGGCTTGGTAAAGAGTATAAACGGATGAAGCCCTCAGCATCAGCCTGAGAGTAAACATCATCAGCACCAAATGTAACAAAGTCAAAGTTAAACAGAGAGTTTGGAGAGTCTTTCTGAATAATATCGATGTTACCTTTGTAAAGCTTTACAACAACCTTACCATTTAAGTCCTGAGCTAAGTTATCAGAAGCGGCCTGCATAACCTCGCGCAGACGAGTAAACCAACGGCCGTCGTAAACTAACTGAGCGAACTCAATTGCTAAATGCTCACGGAATACACGAACAGACTTATCTTCAACTAATTGCTCAATAGCACGTAAAGCCTTCCAAATAATGGTTCCACCTGGGGTTTCATAGCAACCACGGGACTTCATACCAACAAGACGGTTCTCGGTAATATCAATACGGCCAACACCGTTACGAGCACCAATGGTGTTTAAGGTATCAATAATCTTAAATGGGGTCATCTTCTCACCGTTAATAGCGGTAACAATACCCTTTTCAATGGTCAGCTCAAAAGTCTCTGGTGTATCTGGAGCTTTTTCAGGATCAGTAGTCCAAACCCAAACGTTCTCAGAAGGAGCATTCCAAGTATTCTCAAGCTCTCCACCTTCAGTAGAAATATGCAGGCAGTTTGCATCACGGCTATAAATCTTCTTTAAAGTAGCCTTGCATGGAATATTGCGCTCATTTAAGTATGCTAATAACTCCTCACGAGACTGCATATCCCAAATACGCCAAGGAGCAATAACATCAAGCTCTGGAGCTAAAGCTGCAACGGCACTTTCAAAACGAACCTGATCATTACCCTTACCAGTAGCACCATGAGCAATAGCATCAGCACCTTCAGCTAATGCACACTCAACCATAGCCTTAGCAATAACTGGTCTTGCAATAGCAGTACCTAATAAATACTCGCCTTCATAAATGGCACCAGTCTTCATTGCCTCGAAGACATAATCACGGACGAACTCTTCACGCAGATCTTTAACAATACACTTGCTTGCACCAGATTGAATAGCTTTTTGCTCAATACCTTCAAGATCATCACGTTCCTGACCTACATCAGCAACAAAGCAAACGACCTCGCAATCGCCATAGTTTTCTTTTAACCAAGGCACAATAGTAGAGGTATCAAGACCGCCTGAATAGGCTAAAACAACCTTTTTATAGTGTTTGTTTTCATGTTTTAACATATTAAATTATTCCTTTAAGATAAAACCTAAATAAGCTTTGCAAGCAGAGCCATATGAATATGCAGACGATTTTCAGCCTCGTCAAAAACTACAGACTTAGGTCCGTCCATAACCTCATCAGTAATCTCATAATTGCGATGTGCAGGCAGACAATGCATAACTAAAGATGCGCCTGACTTATCGACTAAATTCTGATTTATTTGATATGGCATATATCTCTTTTTAACCATATCAAGAGGAGTGTTATCACCCATTGATACCCAAGTATCTGTATATAACACATCCATATTTTTAATATTTTCTATATCATCTCTGACCTCAAGCTTACAACCATTTTTTGCTGCATTTTCTGAAGCCTTAGAAAATACCTGGACATCCGGGCCATAACCTTTAGGACAAAAACAGCTTACGTTTATGCCTAAAATTGCACCGGCTACTAATAAAGAATTAGTTACATTATTACCATCACCTAAATAAGCTAAATTAACTCCCTTAAGCTTACCTAAGTGTTCTTTTATGGTCAGATAATCAGCCATAGCCTGAGCTGGATGATAGAGATCAGACAAAGCATTGATAACAGGAACACTACCATACTGGGCTAATTGTTCCAATGTATTTTGTGAATAAACACGACCTACTAAGCAGTCAACCCAACGACATAAATTACGAGCATAATCGCCGATAGTTTCACGTTTACCAAGTTCTCCATTTTGTAAATCAAGATAAACACCGTGACCACCTAAACGATAGAAAGCTAATTCAAAAGTTGTTCGCGTTCTTAAAGAAGGCTTCTCAAACATGATTGCGCCACTTCGTCCTTTTAAAACTTCATTAAAGTTCAAAGGATTTTTTTTCATTTCAGAAGCAGTATTTAAAATATCAAGATATTCATCTTGATTAAATTCAAAGCCAGTTAAAAGATGACGCATAAGCAAACTCCGTAATTCTATGCATCTGGTTTATGTTGTTTTTAAATTAATTACCTCTAAAAAAAGAGATGATTCATTTATCTTAACAAAAAAAATCTTTTTGTAATCAATGTGCAAAAGGAGTGCATAAAATGTTTACAAATAGCTCAAACGCCTTAATGCTAAGGTAAGGCATGCAATAGCTCTGGCCTCTGTTAAAGGAGATTGTTCATTAAAAACAAGATCTAACGCTTCATCAGGGGAAACTTTTATAAGTTTAATTGGTTCTGGTTCATCTCCAGTTAAGATCTTACGAGGCACTAAATCTGTGCATAAGAAACAATGCATGCGTAAAGATAACATCCCAGGAGCCACTGTCATTTCTTCTTTTAATAAAGAACACTCACCTGCAAAATAACCTATTTCTTCTTGAAGTTCTCTATTACAAGCCTGTACCGGGCTCTCTCCTTTATCTATTTTTCCTTTAACAAATCCAAGTTCATAACGCTCAAATCCACAAGCGTACTCTGAAGTCATATAAAAGAATTTTCCATCAAAAGGAACGGCTAATATTGCACCATTACCACCACATAAACGTTCATAAGTGCGTTTTTCGTGATTGGTAAACTCTAAATCTAATTCTTCTACTGTAAAAAAATTCGAAACTTTTTTACGTCTAATATCACTTATGTTTGGGGTCTGTGCTCTAAGTGCTGATAAATCCATAAAGCCCCTCCTTATTGTATTTGTAAAGCTATATTAGCCTATTTTAAAAAGCATTCATTAAATGCGAGTGTTACAAAAGCAAATAAAAATAAAATTTATAAAAACAGCAAATATAAAAGTAAATACTGTCGCTAAAAATTCAAAAAAATGTTTTAACAAGGTAAAATTACAACTAAAAATAATCTTGTATTTGCTTTAATTTCAAGTGGGGTCTTATTTGTGAATAACGGTGAAGAAAAGCACGTTCGCATAGATAAATGGTTATGGGCTGCAAGGTTTTATAAAACTAGAAATATAGCTCGTACTATGATTGAAGGCGGCAAAGTTGACTATAACGGTGTACGTGCAAAACCTTCCCGCATCGTTGAAATAGGTGCAAAAATAAAACTGTTACAAGGTAATGTAAGACGTGAAGTTGAAATTTTAAAAATTGATGATATTCGTGGTCCTGCAGCTATTGCCCAACAGTTATATAAAGAAACTCCTGAAAGTATTGATACAAGACAAAAAATGCAAGAGCAATACCGCTTAAATGCATTGATGGTTCCTCATCCTGATAGCCGCCCAAATAAAAAGGAAAGACGCGAATTATTGGAGCTTAAATATGGAAAATACTAATACTATTAAACATGATGAAATTATTAGATTTCTTTTTGACAATCACGGCGTCCGTGGTGAAATTATCAATTTAAAGAAATCTTGCGAAGATCTCATCCATAAAGATTATCCAAAAGCCATCAAATCCATCATGATGGAATTAGGTGCTGCCGCTTTAATGTTTGCCGCTACTTTAAAGGATGGCTCTGAGGTTATGCTGCAAATCCAAGGCGATAAAAACGCCCCTTTAAAATACGCTCTTGTAAACGTCAGAGAAGATATGACCTTTTATGGCTCAGCTAAGCTTAATGAAGGCTTTAACGAATTAGATGACTCTTTAAATTTCAAAGAGTTAGTTGGAGAAAAAGGTATATTAGCTTTATCTGTATTCCCTGTAGAAGGACAAAAATGGCAAGGTATTGTTGCTTTAGAGGGAAATAGTGTAGCTGACGCTTTAGAGGGATATTTTAAAAACTCCCAGCAACTTCCAAGCCGTTTTATCATCTTCTCAGATGCAGACAAATTAGCTTGCCAAGGCCTTATGTTACAAATTATTCCAAATATTGATGGTAACAATGATAGCTTGGAGCATTTAGCTATTTTAAGTGGAACTTTAAGCAAAGAAGAAAGCTTAGGCTTATCTAATGAAGAAATCTTAAACCGTTTGTTTGCTTATGAGCAGGTAAGAGTTTTCCCTGCTAAAAAAATATCTTTCCGTTGCATCTGCTCCTCTGAGCGTTGCTTAAAAGCTTTAGCTAGTTTAAAACGTGAAGCTTTAAAAGAAATTGCTGACGATCCAAACGGTACAGAAATGACTTGTCAGCATTGCGGCAAAACCTATCACTTCTCTCACGAAGAGCTTCAAAGTTTATTATGTAAGGTAAGCCAATAATGAATAATAATGCACCAGCAAAATCTTGGTTTAACGTAAATGTAATGGGCTTGGGACACTTTACGAGTGATTTTTACTGCAATATTTTGCCTTTAATGCTCCCAATTCTTGCACGTCGTTTTGGTCTTTCATATGCAGAGTGCGGTACTTTGTACATGATTTTCCAAGTAGCTGCAAACTTTATTCAACCGCCTTTAGGCTTACTTGCAGATAGACGCAATCTCAATTACTTAATGCCATTATCTATTTTAGGCGGAGGCATTTTTGCCTGTGCCATAGGCATTGTAGATAACGTCTATATGTTAGCATTTATTATATTTATATCAGGTATTTGTGCTTCAGGATTCCACCCTATAGGAGGGNGAATTTTACCAAATGTAAGCCCTTATAAAAAAGAAGTTTTATCCACAAGTATCTTTATTGTTTATGGCAATGTTGGCTTTGCAATTGCTCCTTATTGTGTCGCCAGATATGTCGATGCATTTGGTCCAAATAACCTCATTTGGTTATCAATTCCAGCAATATTTACAGCAGCTTTGATATATAAACAAAGGCTTCATCATCCTACACTTTCTGAAAACCCTCAGGATGTATCAAGCTTAAAATCAATTCTGCACAATAAGCCTTTTGCAATATTCGTGATGTCTATTGGCTGGAGATCTTTATGTTATTGCTCTCTTATAGCCTATTTACCTTTATTCATGACAGAAAGAGGCTACTCAAACACTCAAAGTGCTCAGGCCTTATTTGCCATGTTATTTGGAACTGCCTTTGGTGGTCTTGCAGTTGGAGGCTTATCTGCAAAACTTGGTTTAAAAAAACTTATTCTTTTAACCTACATTGCCACAATTTGTTCTGTAACCTGGTTTTTATATAAAGCAGATCTGTCTTTTACATCTTACGTATTATTATTTATAACTGGAGCCGGTCTTTATGGCTCAACGCCTCCTGCTATCGTATGGTCACAGCGTATGCTTTCAAAAAGTGCCGCTTTCGCAACTTCTATGATGTTAGGCTTTACCTTTGGTATTGGTTATATAGTATCTGTAGGAACTGGTATATTAGCCGACTTTTTCGGCATGCATACTGCTTTATGGATCACCATAATTCCATCTCTTATCTTAGCTATCATTTTACTTATTCCTCTAAAAGAACCTCCTTGCCCAGAAGAAAGCTAAGACTTTAATTAAAGTTATATACATGCAGAGTCAGATAAAAAACATACTGACTCTGCAAATTTTCTTATTTAAATAAAAAATTTTCCCTTTAGTTGCGTTTATTTTTCAGGCATAAGATTTTTAATAACCTAAACCTGTCATACTTATTATAATAAGGCGCAGTGTATTTATTTTTACAATTAGACACTGTGCTTTTAATAATTTATTAAAGGAGCATGACGGATTTAATTCCGCTTTAAGAATATGAGACCTATTTTTCTTGGTGTAAACATCGATCATGTTGCAACAGTTCGCAACGCACGCGGAACTGATTATCCTGATCCTGTGACCGCTGCAGCTTTAGCAGAAATTGCTGGTGCAGACAGTATTACCACCCATCTTCGCGAAGATCGTCGTCATATTACAGATCGTGATGTAAGACTTATTCGCCAAACTGTAAAAACTGCTTTAAATCTTGAAATGGCAGTTAATGACGAAATCTTGGGCATAGCTGTAGCATTAGCCCCGCATAAAGCCTGCTTAGTACCAGAAAGACGCCAAGAAGTAACAACCGAAGGTGGTCTTGATGTAGTCAATTCATTTGATAAAGTTAAACACGCAGTACAAAGTTTAACTGAGGTTTGTACAGAAGTTTCTTTATTTATAGATCCTGACAAAAAACAAATTGACGCTGCTGTAAGTTGCGGCGCTCCTGTAATTGAATTCCATACAGGACGCTATGCCAACGCTACTAATGACAAAGATTCTGCTAAAGAACTTGCTGTTTTAACAGAAATGGCTGCTTATGCAGACTCTCTTGGTCTTAAAGTAAATTCAGGCCACGGTCTAAACTATAACAATGTGGCAAAAATTGCAGCTATTCCACAAATGAACGAGTTAAATATCGGTCATAGCATCATCGCCCGTGCAATTTTCACCGGCTTAGATGAAGCTGTACGCACAATGAAACGTATTATTACCGAAGCTCGCACCAATTCATCCAATTAACTGAGGTAACCATGAACCGTAATCTTCTTGAAATCTTTGGCCAAACCGCCAACGAGCGTGTTGAAGCAGCTATTGCCGCCTTAAAAGCTGGTCGTGGCATTTTAGTTGTTGACAACGAAGACCGTGAAAACGAAGGCGATTTAATTTATGCTGCCGAAACTGTGACAGATACTCAGATGGCATTTATGATTAAAGAGTGCTCTGGTATTGTTTGTGTTTGCATCGAAGAAGAAGTTGCCAAAAAAATGAATCTTCCTATGATGGTATCTCACAACACCTCTACCTATGGCACAGCTTTCACCATCTCCATTGATGCTGCTAAAGATGTAACCACCGGTGTTTCTGCTCCAGATCGTGTTAAAGCAATCAAAGCTTTAATCAATCCTGAAGGCCAACCTGAGGACCTCGTAAGCCCAGGCCACACCTTCCCATTAGTAGCTAAAAAAGGCGGCGTTTTAGTCCGTGATGGCCACACTGAGGCTTCTGTCGATTTAGCACGTCTTGCAGGCTTCTTCCCTGCAGGTATCTTATGCGAATTAAGCGCTCCTGATGGCTTAATGGCAAAACTGCCTCGCGTAACTCACTTTGCTTTAGAGCATGACTTAACCTGCGTAAGCATCGCCGATCTCATTTCTTACAGAAAAGAGCATAATATCTAAATGACAAAGGCCCGCTTTTGCGGGCCTTAATGCCAAATGATCTCAAAAACAATTCCTCAACAATTAATTTTCATAGCAAAAGGCAATCTCAAAGGAAAACCTTTAATTGTTACACACGGTTGGGCTACTGATAGTAGCTTTACTTTACCTATAGTTGATCTTTTTTCTACAAGAAAAGTAATGCTATTGGACTTACCTGGATATGGAATTAACTCTCACTTTGCCAATATAAATCCTTACAGCGAGGAATTTTTAGCAAAATTACATGATTCACTACCACCTCATTGTGACATTCTATCTTGGTCTTTAAGTTCGCTCTTAGCCATAGCTTTATGCGCTTATGATAAAAGACAGAAGATAGATAAACTTATCACTATATGTGGAACACCAAGATTTCCAGCAGATCCTAACTGGCCAGGTTTCCCTGGGCATTTTGTTTTACAAACAAAAAAACTTTTTACTAAAGAACGTTTTCAAAAAATGTTACGTCTTTTCTATGCCTTACAGTGCAAAAGCGCCTTTAATTCACCAGAAAATAATGCTTTTATAAAAGATGCAGCAAAAAAAATGATTGTCCCTAACTTTGAAGTATTAGATCGTGGCTTAAAATCTATGTCTGATATAGATCTTAGAGTTTGTCTTAAAAATCTTCCACAGCCTTGTTTTCATTTATTTGGCGAACATGACAACTTAGTTCCGGCAAAACAAGCTGAATATTTAAAAAGATTTAAACATCAATCTTTTGTTTTTAAAAACTCAGGACACATGCCTTTTTTAACAGAAAAAGAGCTTTTTAAACAAATAGTTCTAAGATTCTTAAATGAAGAAAAATAAAAGCCTGGGTGCAGGCTTTTATAAAATTGTTGAAAATACAGGCACTGTTATTTAACTAAAGTCTTAAGGTATTCCTGTTCAATCCGCTTTTGTTCTTCAGCTGTTAATGGTTTGCTATCTTCAATTTCCAAATCATCTTCATCTTGCATTTGGTTATCTACAATAGGTTGCTCGTCAAACCAATCAGGACTTTCATAAGAAATACGATTTACATACCAAAGACGTTTTCCTTTAGGAGTAACAACCTCAGCGTCATCACCTTCCTCTTTTCCTAAAAGCGCTTTAGCCATAGGAGAATCAATTGAAATATAATTGCTACGGCCAAAAATTTCATCACCACCAACAATTCTAATCTTCAATATTGAGCTATCATCATCAGCCTCAATTTCAACATAAGCACCAAAAAAGACTTTGCCCTTTTGCTGCACATTGTATTCAATAACTTGAAGATCGTTCATGCAATGGCGCAAGTAACGAATTCTACGATCAATTTGTCCTAAAAGACGTTTATTGTAATGATAATCAGCATTCTCGCTTCTATCACCTAAACTTGCAGCCCAACTTACTTTTTGGGTAATTTCCGGACGCTTGACCTGCCATAAATAATCAAGTTCTGCATGCAGCTGATCGTATCCTGCACGAGTGATAAAAGGTTTTCCCATAGTATTCTCCAAAAATAAAACCCGACATAACTGTTATGTCATGCCGGGTTAAATTTATATTACCTGAAAATCAGGTATTATGCGTTCAAATTAGAGCTGAGGACCAGACTTAACTAATTCCTCGCCTAAAGTCTCGAACTTCTTGAAGTTCTTGATGAAGCGCTCAGCTAAGTCCTTAGCCTTCTTATCCCACTCGGTCTTATCAGCATAGGTATCGCGTGGATCTAAGATTGCAGAATCAACGCCTGGTAATGCGGTAGGAACCTTGAAGGAGAATACTGGGATGGTCTTGGTCTCGGCCTTATCGATAGAACCGTCTAAGATTGCATCGATGATACCACGGGTATCCTTAATAGAGATACGCTTGCCAGTGCCGTTCCAACCGGTGTTTACTAAGTAAGCAGAAGCACCAGACTTGTTCATACGTTCAACTAAAACCTTAGCATAGGTGGTTGGAGGTAAGGTTAAGAAAGCAGCGCCGAAGCAAGAAGAGAAGGTTGGGGTAGGCTCGGTAATACCACGCTCGGTACCAGCTAACTTAGCAGTGAAGCCGGAGAGGAAGTAGTACTGGGTCTGACCCTTATCGAGGATAGATACTGGAGGTAAAACACCGAAAGCATCCGCAGATAAGAAGATTACGCGCTTAGCAGCTGGGCCCTTGGAGATAGGCTTAACGATGTTGTTGATGTGATAGATTGGGTAAGAAACACGAGTGTTCTCAGTTACAGACTTATCAGCGAAGTCAATCTTACCATCAGCAGCAACAGTTACGTTCTCGAGTAAAGCGTCGCGACGGATTGCATTCCAGATGTCTGGCTCGTTTTCCTTAGAGAGGTTAATAACCTTAGCGTAGCAACCGCCTTCAAAGTTGAATACGCCATCATCATCCCAACCGTGCTCATCGTCACCGATTAATAAACGCTTAGGATCGGTAGATAAGGTGGTCTTACCAGTGCCAGAAAGGCCGAAGAAGATAGCAGTCTCAGTGCCTTCCTTATTGGTGTTGGCAGAGCAGTGCATAGCAGCGATGCCCTTTAATGGGAGGTAGTAGTTCATCATGGAGAACATACCTTTCTTCATCTCACCACCGTACCAGGTGTTGAGGATGAGCTGCATACGCTCGGTGAGGTTGAATACTACAGCAGTCTCAGAGTTTAAACCTAACTCTTTGTAGTTCTCAACTTTAGCCTTAGAAGCATTTAAAACAACGAAATCTGGCTTAAAGGTCTTTAATTCTTCCTCAGTTGGACGAATGAACATATTAGTAACAAAGTGAGCCTGCCATGCAACCTCAACAATGAAACGAATAGCCATACGAGTGTTAGCATTAGCACCGCAGAAGCCATCAACAACATATAACTTCTTGTTGGAGAGCTCTTTGCCAGCTAAAACCTTTAAAGAATTCCAAGACTCGGTAGATAATGGCTTGTTATCGTTCTTGAACTCGTCAGTGGTCCACCAGAAGGTGTCTTTAGAAGTGTCGTCCTTGACAATGAACTTGTCTTTAGGAGAACGGCCGGTGTAAACGCCGGTCATAACATTGACGGCACCCATCTCAGTCTCAACACCTTTGTCGTAACCGGTCAGGTCGGCAGCAGTCTCTGCAGTGAATAACTCTTCATAAGAAGGATTGTGAACAACTTCGGTAGTACCAGTAATACCGTACTTTGCTAAACCAAGCTCGTCAATTAAGCTCATTTTTTTCTCCACTTGTTTTAACCGAGAAAATTCTCAGTACTTAAAAAACTCTAACTGATTTTACAGTAAAAAAGGGTCCCGCGTCTAACATTCAAACACTACATCAGCAAATATTTCTCAACTAGAGATCTTACATTCTCTAATTTTTAAAACCATCTACCATAATTTGCAGTGATAAACACGTTTTTTAATCTAATCTCGCAAAGAGATATAAATACCTTCCTCAAAATCAATAGCGATTTTATTTGCTTTTTCTACAGCCTCATCTTCATCTGTATTATCTTCAACATCTAAAACTAAAGATTTGGTTGCATAATTTAAATTAGCATCAATGAAATCCTTTTTTAAAAGACTTTCAAGTTTGGAGGCACAATGAGGGCAATCTAAACCTTCAATATCACAGCGAACTTTCATATACATTTCCTTTTCAGTTGAATAGTTTATCAACAATAGTACAGATTATAGTCCAAATTTTTAACAATAATGAATCTTTATAAAAATTTTTATACAAAACTACAGTTTTTTTCTCATTTTTCCTTATATAGATGCCTGCACGTGTATAATTTCGATAAATTAACAATAAAGCGCAAACAAATCGCTAAAAAACGGAAATAAAAACAATGAGCAAGATCAGTGTAAGTGATAAAGCCCAAGAATACTTTCTTAAAATAATTAAACAACAAAAGATGGACGGCCTAGCCATTCGCTTGACTGCAACCAATGTTGGCACTCCTGGTGTTCAGTGTGGCATTTTATATTGCCCAAAAGAGTACATAACTACCAATGATGAACACTTCCAAATGAAGGGGTTTGAAATTGTTATTGATAGCTCTGTAAGCATGGTTCTTGACGATTCCGTTCTTGATTTAACTTTAAATGAAGATGGCTCTGAACTGTTAACATTCCATGCCCCTAATCTTCATAAAAGCTCTTTACCAGAAGATGCTTCTTTAAAGGATAAAATTAAGTTCTTTATTGATACTACTGTAAGCCCTGCTCTTGCCAGTCACGGTGGTGCTGTTACATTAGATGAAGTAACTGATGATGGTATCGTAAAGGTAAGATTCCAAGGTGGTTGCTTAGGCTGCTCTATGGTCGGTCTTACTTTAAAAGAAGGTATCCAAACTCAGTTAAACCAAGCTTTCCCTGGTATGATCAAAGATGTAGTTGACGTCACTGATCATAAAGTCACTGAAGAGACTTACGGTTAATAAAAGGACTTGTGCTAAGTCCACTAAAAAGGCGATGCAAATTGCATCGCCTTTGTCCCAAAAAGTGCGTTTATAGATAATTAAGCGCACTTTTTTGTTTACATAATTTATTTTTACAAAATAATAACCCTCTGATTCTTCAATCTAATTTTGTTTATTACGCTATTGCCAAAGCTTTTATTTTATCGTATACTAGATACGTATTAATTATTATCTATCGGTATCTTCCTATGGCTGTTATAAACCCTCCAAAATTACCTTCTCTTCTTTTAAATAAAGGTCCTAAAGGTGGTTATTATGTATATACCTATCAAAATATTTGGGATGCCGATAAAAAGCGTTCTAGAAGGGCTAATTCTAAAAAAGTTGGAGTTATTTTAAATGGAGGTAAGGAAGGTCTTATTAAGTGGGATGAACACTTTATTAAAGATTATCCTGAACTTGAACACTTAGATGTTTTTCGTGAAGGACGAAAGTATGTTTTTAAAGCCAAAGAGCCTCAGATAAACTCTTTAGACTTTTATAAAAACACTAAAATCTATCATGCTGGTGCTACTTTTGCTTTAGATTATATTGTTTCTCAATCAAATATAGGTAAAGCCTTATCCCGTGTCTTTTTTAAATACAATGATTATTTAAAAATTCTATCTATAGCGTATTATCTTATTCTTTGTAAAAACAATAACATATCTCAGTTCGAAGAATTTTCTGAATGTACAAGACTCCCTTATCAGAGAGTACTATCTCCAAGTTCTATTTATCGTTTATTTGAAAGAATTGATGAAGAGAAGGTTGATAGATTTATTGAAATCATGAACGATTATTATTTTAAAAATCGAGATGAGAATGATTACGTTTATCTAGCTTTTGACTCTACATCCATATCAACTTATTCTCCCAATTTGCGTTTTGCCGACTTTGGTAAAAATAAAGATGGCGATGATTTATATCAGTACAACGTTCTTATGTTAGTTGAGCAAGATTCTGGTATTCCTTTATTTTATCGTGCTTACAATGGTGCGGTTCCTGACATTGTTACCTTAAGACGCACTATTGCTGATGCTACACGCCTTAAATTTAACAAAAATATAGTCTTTGTTTGTGATAAAGGTTACCCTTCTGCCTCTAATATCGATGATTGCTTACGTAACAACATAAGTTTTGTTTTTAATATGAGGACTAATATTAAAAACTGTCTTATTCAACAGGAAATAGATGAGGCTTACAATCGTTTAATATCTAAAGCAAATTTTAATAAAAAGCTTAATCAACATGTTTATACAGTAAAACTTAAATGGAAATATGCCTCTACTTTAGTTGAAGGCAAAAATAGACGATTTGATGAAGAAAAAGAGCTGTTCCTTCATTTTTATTACGATCCTGACTTACGTTTCAGCTCTGAAAAGGCAATCAACTATAATGCTGCTACTGTCTGTGAATTATTAAATGACGGATTTGAACTTACAAATAATATACATAAAACTATAAAAGACAGATACTTAGAGTCTATCAAAGATGATTGCGGCAATGATATATGGGTAATATCCGATATTCTTGTTGAAAAGAACCTTAAATATCGTGGTATTAGAGCCTTACTTAGTGATTGTGAAAAAGATCCTTGTGTTTGTTATCAAAGATATTATGACAGAGCAGAAGTTGAATATGCATTTAATACCTTAAAATACCGTTTAGCTTGCAATCGTCCAAGATGTCATAAAGATAAAAGCTTATCAGGCCGACTGTTTACTCAGTTTATCGCAACAACCTTATCTATAATGGTAAGAAAACGCCTACAAAAATATAAAAAAGCTGTTAAAAATAAAGTAATTAAGGGCAAAATAATCTATTCAAGTGATGGCAAGTTACTTTCAAGTTTAAACAATATATTAGTTAAAGTAACTCCTGAAGGAAATCTTTACGATGAGGTAGTAGGTAAAAAAGCTGATTATTTTGGCTCATCGCCAAATCTGTGGGATCCCTGGAAAATAATATACAAAATTGACCAGGGATCCTTTTAGCATTCAAGTGAATTGCCCCTAAATGAATTCATGATCCTCAAAAAGAAATACTCCAAATCTCTAAATCCATAAGCTAATCTTTTTAATACTTTTATCTTATTGTTTATCCCTTCAAGAACGCTTGTTCTAATCCTGTAAATGCCTGAATTTGTTATACCATCTCGGTATCTTCTGTTTTGCACTTTGGCAAACTTAGTAATCTCTTGAACTTTTGACTGTAAAGCTAACCTTACCCATTCATCCCAAAGAGATTCTGACTCTTCTTTTGAGTGAGCATGGAATACTTCAGGTAATAGCTCTTTTAGCTCATTAGCTGCATATAAATCATGATAAAAGCTTAAAATATCATTAAGTTTTATTCTTTTTTCTTCTGATAAATTAGAGTTTTTTGTAAGTAACAGAAATCTTGAACGCTTTAAAAGAGAATAAGCATTGTCATCATTTTTGTTTTTATTTTCATAGGCAAGTCTTAGTCTTATGGCGCTTATAACAAGTCTTCCAAAGTTATAAACCATATGAAATAAATCATAGACAACCTTGGCATTAGGGCAGTACTTATTAACGCAAGTAGCAAATCCTGCATTTTGGTCCATTGCTACTGCTTTTATTTGTTTACAGCCCTCTGTACCGCATAATTTAAAGAAGCGATTAACCTCTCGTACAGTCTTACCCTTACCAACCCAAATAACTCTTTTAGTATCTAAATCAACAACTACAGTTGCATATTTATGGCCTTTCTTAATAGAGAATTCATCAATAGCAATGTGAGAGGCTTGACCTAAATTAAAGTATATTTTCTTTTTAAGGTATCGCTTATGAATTCTTTTGCAGGAAGACCAGCTTAAACCGGTTCTTTCAGCTGTATCTTTAATAGACCCGGCTCTTTCTAAATCTTCATTAACAGAGTCTGCAACCCTTGTTGTAAAGCGACTGTTTTCAGATAGGAACTCTATTTTTTCAGTGGAATATTTATTACAGAACTTACATTTAAAGGTTCTATAGGTAATAAATAAAACAGTCTTATACCCCAAAATGGAATCATCTTGTACAACTCGTTTTCTATATTCGTGAACAACTACATTCTTGCCTTTACACCTAGGACAGACAGGAAATTCACTGCAAGGCTCAAGATAAAAATGAATTTCTTTAGCTTTATCATCTATAAAATGGGAGGAAATCTTAAAACCTTTGAAAAAATGGTTTGTTAAATCAGATTGAAAATCGGGTACAATAGCCATAGGTCGTTCTCCTTGATTGATGGATTAGGGTTAATTCAATCTTAATTGGGAACGACCCTTTTTTTGTCTATTGGTATAACAAAATTAGATATAAAATTTTAGTTAGCCACAGATTTGGCGAAGAACCATTATTTTAGAGCTTTAGGTATACCTCTTCCAAGTTCAACTCCTCAAGGTTTTGATCCTTTGTCAGGTCTTATGGATGAGCAAAAAGCAGAAAATGATCTTGATAAATTAGATCCTATTTTAGATGGCCTTTATTACGAAGAAATATAAAAAGCCCAACTTACTCTGAGACAAACTCATTTGTGTTGGACTTTCATGGTGCGTCAACCTAGATAACTAAATTGACGCACTTTTTGGGCTTTGTTATTCACTTTTAAGAGAACGTGCTAACAAATCATGTGCAGCTTGAGAGCCAGATTTTCCATTATACAAGACCTCATAAAGCTCACTACAAATAGGCATCTGTAAATCCATATCCATACTTAATATAAGCTTATGCAAGGTTTTAGTCATTGTATAACCTTCCACAACCTGACCAATTTTCTCCAAAGCCTCTGACGCTTGTAACCCTTGACCTAACATAACACCAAATCGTCTGTTTCTAGACTGATTATCAGTACAAGTTAAAATTAGATCGCCCAAACCAGAAAGGCCCATAAACCCCCGTTCAGTTGCACCTAAGCTAACTCCTAAACGAATCATTTCCGCCAAGCCTCTGGTGATTAAAGCTGTACGCGCATTCGCACCATAACCTAAACCATCAGATAAACCTGCAGCTATAGCTATAACATTTTTTATAGCTCCACCTAATTGCAAACCAATAAAATCAGGACATTCATATATCCTAAAAGTTGGTGTATGCATCAAGTTGCATAACTCAGAAATAAACTCAGCATCAGTTCCAGCAACAGCAATAGCTGTAGGTAATCCTAAAGCTAATTCTCGAGCAAAAGTAGGGCCTGATAATGCAGCCATTGGCATATTAAAAGGAATTACTTCTGATGCAGCTACGCTTAAAAGCTCGCCGCTATCTCTATCTAATCCTTTTGTAGCCCAGGCTAAACGGTGTTTTGGGGTAAGAAAGGGCAGAATCTGTTTTAAAATATCCTTAAAAGTATGACTTGGTACCACTAATAAAATAGTTGTAGAGTCTTTCAAAGCTTCCGACAAATTTGAGGTGAGCTTTAAAGTTTTAGGAAATTTTATACCAGGCAAATAAAAACGATTTTCGCCTTCTTTTTGCATATGTAAAACACGCTCAGGTTTTCTATCCCAAAGCGTTACATTCAGCCCTTTAGAGGCGACAGAGACTGCCAAAGAGGTGCCGTAAGAACCGGCACCTATGACGCATAAAGCACTTTTGCAGTCAGTCATATGCCTAAATACTCTTAGGCCTGTGGCTTCTCTGCTGCAGCTTTCTGCTCTTTTTGAGCTTGTTCAAGCTTACGTGCACGATATAAAGCTTCAAAGTTGATCGGACGCAGATTTAATACAGGGAAAGAAGTACGAGCGATCATAGAAGAAATATGCTCACGAGCATAAGGGAAAAGAATATTAGGGGCAGTTGCAGATAATAAATACTCAGCTGCATCTGGGCCCAAATTACGTAATAAGAATAAACCAGCTTGGTGAACTTCACAAATAAAGGCAGTCTTATCGTCGTTGGTGCAAGTAACAGTTACTCGCATATCAACCTCAAACTGATCCTCACTAACATGATTTGGTTTAGCATCAAACTCAATATTAATTTTTGGTTTCCACTGAGTGCTAAACATAGCTGGACTATTTGGGGTCTCTAAAGAGCAATCTTTAGCATAAATGCGTAAGATTTCAAACTGTGGCTGCTTTTGCTGCTCCGGAGCCTGTTGATTATTAGTATCTGACATCTCAAGATTTCCTTATAAAAAAATTATCTTTTAGTTGTAAGAGGTAAATTATCAATTGCCCATTGGTTTATACCACCTTCAAGGGTATATACCTGTTTGTAACCATTCTTTTTAAGAATTCTTGCACAATTGAAAGTATCAGTATCGAACTTGTCTTTACCAACTAAAACGACTGGTTTTTCACGCGCATTTTCTATACGCTGTAATTTACCACTTTTAATTTCAGCAGCAGTAATATTTAATGCACCTGCAATGTGACCTTTTGAGAAAATTGCGGCCTGACGCACATCTACAAATACACCGTCTTCATGATTAACACGGAAAGAGGCTACACTTGCTGTAAGCTTTTTAATATTTGCTGTCCAAATTTTAATTTGAACAAAAATAACAGCTACTAAAGCTACAACCCAAATTCCAATCATAAATAAATGACGACTTGCAAAGGCACTATATTCGGCCATGCTTTCAGCAGAGAATAAATCTCCCACGAGAACACCTCAAAAAAAAATAAATGCGCTTATTTATTTATAAATAAATAATTTTGCGCTTTTTGCAAATTGACTCTATCCAAAAACAAAAAAGTCTTAGATTCAAGCTCAAGACATTTTTATGCCTCAAACAAGTTTCAGGTGAGCCCACCATTGATATGTTTTAGCCGCCTTTTAGTTTTTATTAAACAAAAAGACATACCTCATACATATAAAAAACTGTTTGAGATTTTAGCATAAAGGATAAAGACTTGCGGTCATTTAGATATTTTCATTAGAAGATCTAAATAAATTTGGCAAAAAATATTAAAGCGATCACTTTTCAAAAGGGCAAAATATACTATGAAAAGAAAATTTATAATTATTAATGTTTAAGTTTCTGTAAATTTTGCTAAATAATCACTCTTAATAAGATGTTGATTACGTTTTGTCTATAAACACGTTAAAATATGTGCAGATGATTTAACTTTAAGCGAGATAAAACAAATGGCCAATAAAAAACCTTTTGCTCTTATCATCATGGATGGTTGGGGCGATAATCCGGTAAAAGAATTCAATGCTGTTGAGGCTGCAAAGACTCCTAATTTAGATGCTTTAACTGCTAAATATGCCCATGCTGATATTCAGGCTTCTGGTATTTATGTCGGTCTGCCTGATGGCCAGATGGGAAACTCTGAAGTAGGTCATACCAATATCGGTGCTGGCCGTGTTGTATACCAAGAATTAACTCGTATTGGTAAATCCATCGCTGATGGTGACTTCTTCTCTAACAAAGTCTTATGCGAAGCTGTTGATAAAGCCGTTGCTGCTGACAAAGCTGTTCACATCATGGGACTTATGTCTGATGGCGGTGTTCACAGCCATCAAGATCACATCATTGCAATGATCAAGCTTGCCGCACAGCGTGGCGCCAAGAAGATCTACTTCCATCCATTCTTAGATGGTCGTGATGTTCCTCCTCGTTCAGCTCATGGCTTCATTGAAACCTTTGAGAAAGTTTTCGCTGAATTAGGTGTCGGCCGTTTTGCTTCTATTATTGGTCGTTACTTTGCAATGGACCGTGACAATCGTTGGGATCGTGTTCAGCAAGCTTATGACCTCTTAACTGAAGCTAAGAGTGAGTTTGCTCCATTTGCTACTGCAAAGGATGCCTTAGACGCAGCTTATGCTCGTGATGAAAACGATGAGTTCGTTAAAGCCTCTGTTGTTGGCGAGCCTGCTCCTTTAGTTGATGGTGATAGCTTAATTTTCATGAACTTCCGTGCTGACCGCGCCCGTCAAATCACTCGTGCTTTTGTTAACGATGATGCAAACTTCTCAGGCTTTAAGCGCAATGTAAAAGTTAAATTAAGCGACTTTGTAATGTTAACTCAGTATGCAGCTGACATTAACACTGTTTGTGCCTTCCCACCTGAGGACTTACACAATACCTTAGGTGAGTGGCTATCTTCTCACGGCAAGACTCAGTTACGTATTTCTGAAACTGAGAAGTATGCTCACGTAACCTTCTTTATGAATGGTGGTGTTGAGACTGTTTATGAAGGTGAGGATCGCATCTTAGTTCACAGCCCTAAAGTTGCAACCTACGACTTACAGCCTGAAATGAGCTCTCAGGAATTAACTGATAAACTTTGTGCTGCTATCGAGTCTTGCAAGTACGACGTTATCATCTGTAACTATCCTAACGGTGATATGGTTGGTCACACTGGCGTATTTGACGCTGCTGTTAAGGCTGTTGAAGCTGTTGATCACTGCATAGGTCGTGTTGTTGAATCCTTACAGAAAGTTGATGGCGAATGCCTCATCACCGCCGATCACGGTAACTGCGAGAGAATGAAGGATATGACCACAGGTCAGCCTTACACCGCTCACACAAATTTACCAGTACCTTTAATCTATGTTGGTAGAAATGCTGAGATGGCAAAAGATGGCCGTCTTTGCGACTTAGCTCCAACCATCCTTACCTTAATCGGTATGGAAGTACCTAAAGAAATGACTGGTAAGTGCTTAGTCAAATTAAAGTAATAAGTCTTTAATATAAATAGGCCCCGTTTAAAGTTATATTTAAACGGGGTTTTATTTTAATAATTACTTTTTTACGATTTTATCTATATGAGTGTAGTCGTAAAAGCCTAAAAGCATTCCTGCAAGAAGTCCACCTAAATGACAGAAATTTGAAATGCCATCAGCCATTAGGAAACCTAAAACTATAAAAATAGCACTCACAGCTAAAAGTCCTGGTGGTACCAAGTTCAACGCTAAGCGTTTTTGCAAAGATAAAACTCCTGCATAACCTATAACACCATAAACGACTCCAGATAATCCACCAAAAATTGTATTAGGTTCTAAAAATACCAACTGCAAGATATTACTTAAAATAGCGACACCCACAACTAATGCAAATAAACGCTTTTTACCAAAATATCTTTCAATTGGTCTTGCTAAGGCTTCCCACATAACTAAATTGAAAGCAATATGGGTAATACCAAAATGCAAAAAGCAGGGAGTAAATAATCTATAAAGATTCCAAGGCTCATTTAAATGTATAAATTGAGTCAAAGAAAAAAGCTCCAACATCTGTCTTTCAAAGAGCATCTGTCCTATAAAAAAGACTACACAAATGATTTCTATAATAGATGTTAAAGAAAAAGGATCCAAAGATAGTGTATTGAATAATCTTGATTTAATTTCTTTTTGAGCTTTTACTCTTTTGCCTAATTTCCATGATGCGTCTGTATATTTCTTAGCAAAAGGCTCTTGCACATATTGAGCAAATTCCAATTTTGCCTTATAAACATCATCACTTGAACTTACGCATACAACCCACAAAGCACCTGAAGATGCTTTCGCTTGAGCTGAGATTCCTTTTAAATTTAAATAATCACTAAAAGTTAATGCCTGCGGCCTTGGCAGCAGGCATATTTCATAAATAAAATCTGCCACTATTTCTTATTCAGCCAACTTAAATATTCACTAACACCTTCGGCAACAGTTTTAAATTTAATGTCACAACCTGCTGCTCTTAATTTAGTTAAATCAGCTTGAGTAAAAGACTGATAGTGGCCCTTTAAATGTTCAGGGAATGGAATAAATTCAATTTCGCCCTTACCAAAATATTTAATAACGGCTTTGGCAATATTTGAAAAAGGCTCTGCTCTACCAGTACCGCAATTATAAATTCCAGACGGACCTTTATGTTCCCAGAACCAAATATTTACGTCAGCGACATCACCCACATAGACGAAGTCACGCATTTGACCACCATTTTCATAGCCATCGCAGCCTTCAAATAATTTAGGATTTTCGCCTCTTAACATTTGATTATTAAGATGGAAAGCTACGCTTGCCATAGTCCCCTTGTGACTTTCTCTTGGGCCATAGACGTTAAAATAACGTAAACCTACAACTTGAGATTTAAGATAAGGTAAGCGACGACGAACATACTCATCAAAGAGAAACTTTGAATAACCATAAACATTTAAAGGACACTCATTTTCTCGACCTTCAACATACACATCGCCACCACCATAGGTTGAAGCAGAAGAGGCATACATAAATGGGATACGATGCGCGGTTGCAAACTCAAATAACTTTACAGTGTACTCGTAGTTATTTTTCATAATATATTGGCCATCCCACTCTGTAGTAGAGGAGCATGCGCCTTCATGGAAAATAGCTTCAATATTACGGCTACCAAAACGAGCATTAAATAAAACTTCATTCTCAATTAAAGCTAAGAAATCAGCTCTATCCATATAATCTGCAATATCAAGATCTGCTAAATTTGAAAATTTGTGACCTTCTTTTAAATGGTCAACTACTAAAATGTCTTTAATGCCTTTGTCATTTAAATGTTTGACAATGTTTGAGCCAATAAAACCAGCTCCACCAGTAACAATAATCATAATATTGTCCCTTAAATAATAAATAAATTCTAAAACTGACGCCTTAACAAAAATAAGGCATTCTCTTTTAACTATTAAATAGTCTTAAAAATAATCTTTAATTTACAGTAGTCTCTATCTATTCCTATATAAGACACCTGTAGGCTTAATAAATTTATAAATAAATATCTAAACTAAACCGTGAAAATTTTAGATTAGCTATCTCATATTTACAAATTAAGATAAAATGAAATTTATATTTCATTTTATTATTAAATAAGCGATAAAACCTTAATAAAAAACAATCAAAGCTTAACTTTAAGATAAGGCCAATAAACTCCTTTTTCAATTGATTGTTAAATTACATCTCATACATTTTGTGTCTAAAAAAGACCAAATTTATATAAGTGAGAAATAAAAGTGCATAAAAATCTAATTATTGCTCCTTCATGGCTTGGCGACATTATCATGTCTCAAAGTCTTTTAAAGATACTTAAAAAACAAGATAAAGATTGTTCTATTGATGTATATGCTCCAGCTTATTCGATTCCTGTTTTAAAGCGCATGAATGAAGTTGACAATATCATTGTAAATCCATTCTCTCATGGTGAATTCAACTTTAAAAAGCGTTTAAGTGAAGGAAAAATCTTAAAAAAAAATCATTACGATAGTGTATATATACTGCCAAATTCCTTAAAATCAGCTCTTATCGCTTTTTTTGCACATATTAAAGACCGCCGTGGTTTTAAAGGCGAATCAAGATATTTCTTAATTAATAATATCCGCACTAATAAAGAAGATTTTCCTAGAATGGTGGAGCGATATGTTGCTTTAGCATTCAATAAAAACGAAGTTAAAAAAGCAAAAGATCTTCCTAAATTTGATTACCCATCTTTAAACACTATTCCACCATCACAAGAGCTCTTAATAAAACTCAACATCTCACTTGATAAACCTCTTTTAGCTTTAGGTTGTGGTGCAAACTATGGCCCTGCAAAATTATGGCCTGTTGAGAATTTCGCTGAAATTAGCAATAAATGGATTAAAAATGGCGGCGCTGTTTTAGCTTTAGGTACTCAAAAAGATAAAGAAACAGTGATGGCTATATCTAATCATATTGATCCTAGTTTAAAGGATTTTTTTATGNATATTGCAGGGGAAACAAACCTTACTGAGGCCTTGGATTTAGTTGGTGCTTGCAAAGCTGCCGTTTGCAATGACTCTGGAATGATGCATACTGTTGCAGCTGCAAATATCCCACAAATTTGTATATTTGGCTCAACTTCTACAGCATACACACCGCCGCTCTCTGATAAAGCAATATGCATTGAATCTGATATGCCTTGCCACCCTTGTTTTAAAAGAACTTGCCAATATGGCCACTACAAATGTTTAAAACAAATTTCTGCAAATAAAGTATGGTCAGCTTTATCAACACTTTTGCAAAAGAACAATTAAATTTAGGCAAAGATAATGCACTTATCATCAAAAATAATTCTTATCTGCTACAAAATTATAACCATGCTTACAGCGCCTTTTTTTGTGGCATTCCTTTGCTATAAAAAAAGACGCGATCCTCCTTATGGAAAGCAAGTGTTTGAACTATTAGGCTTTTATCCTTATGAGTTCGATTCATGTATATGGTTCCATGGAGCAAGTGTTGGAGAAATAAACTCTTTAAAGCCTTTAATAAATAAATTTAGCGAGCTTTATCCACAAAAAAACTTATTAATAACAACTATGACCACAACTGGGGCGCAAGCAGCTCGTTCTATAAGAGCTGCTAATACTGTTTTTATGCCCCTTGATAGCCCTTGCGCTATAAGAAGATTTTATAAAAACTTTCATCCTGAGATTTTATTTATCGTGGATACTGAGCTTTGGCCTAATATGCTACAGTATGCAAAAAAATATAATTGCCGCGTAATTATCATCAATGGACGCATGCAAGAAAAAAATTGTCTTAAATACGAAAAAAATTTAAAGATCGTAAAAGACGTTATTGCTTCTGCTTTACATAAAGTTATATGTGTATCTAAAGAAGACAGCGATAGATTTAAACGCATAGGTGTTGATAGTGACAAAGTAATTGTTGCAGGCAATATAAAATACGACCTAAATTTAAGTTTTGAACTTTTTAATAAAGCCAAAGATATTAAAAACCAAATAAAAGGTCAGGTTTTATGTTGTGCCAGTACGCATGAGGGAGAAGAGGGAATATGCCTGGAAGTCTTTTCACGCATAAAAAAAACTATCCCAGATTTTAAGTTATTAGTAGTTCCAAGACATAAATCTGATACCGAAGCTCTTTTAAAGGAACTTAAAAAAACATCTTTTAAATACATATGCAAAAGCACTATCACCTCAAACGATAATTTTCAAAATAACGATGTAATTATTGGCGATACGATGGGAGAGATGAGCTTTTACTTTGGATTAAGCGATTTAGTCTTTATGGGTGGTAGCTTTGTAAATATTGGTGGTCATAACCCCTTAGAGCCAGCCTTTTATGCTTTACCTGTATTAACAGGACCTGACTTTCACAACTTTAAAGAACAATTTGAAAGACTAATAAAAGATGGTGGGGCTTTTGCTGTAAAAGATACAGAACAATTTGAAAAAACCTGCATAAGCCTTCTAAATAACCAAGAGAAACTTGATTATGCAGGTAAAAAGGCTCTGCAGATCTTAAAATTAGGTAGAGGCAGTACTATAAAAATATTAAATGAAGTTAAAAAAGATGTTAAATAACAATAAGTTAACCTCTTAAATTTCTTAAAAACTCCACATAACCTGCAGCACTTGCTGCAATATTTTCTACAGTAGCAATATTTTTATTTGCAGCTCCGTAAAAAGCATAAATACCTTTAAGCGGAGAATTACACATTTCAAAAGCATGTTCTATTGGTAATAAATAATTTCTAATAGAACAATGATGACGGCCTTCATTGGTATATGCAGCTTCGTCACTGCCACATGTAACTGCAAGGCCGATATTTTTTCCTGCAAGCTTAAAATTCTTTCCAAAAGCCCAATCTCTAGTTAAAACTTTATCAAGCCATTGCTTAGTACGAGGAGGGCAAAAATACCAATATAAAGGGAACTGGAACACTATAGTATCAGTATTCTCAATAAGAGAATGCTCCATAACAGCGTCAATAGTTCCAGAAGGATATGAGCTTTGTAAATTGTGAACCAAAAACTCATCAG
The DNA here is from genome assembly GCA_905186145.1 of uncultured Succinivibrio sp. GTDB lineage: Bacteria > Pseudomonadota > Gammaproteobacteria > Enterobacterales > Succinivibrionaceae > Succinivibrio. Next base: position 1,752,223 of record LR994470.1, on the reverse strand, counting down.
GATAACGTCTTAACTCGTCGACCCAACGTCTATTGATTACAGATGAATCAAATGAAGGATGGTCAACAATAACCAAAACTCTTTTAGTACTGCTTTCTTGTTTATTCATTGTTTTTTCACTCTTTTAATCAAAGTTTTTAATGTCTCTTCCAATACTACTACAAAATCATTATGCAGATAATGCTGTCTGGCGTAAAATCTCAAAAGACTTTTCATCAAAAAATATCTTTTGTTTTTTTATTAACATTTCTTTATTAAAAGATCTTAAAAGACGCTCTAAAATCTCCTGTTTTCTCTTTAAAGAAAGTTCACATCTAAAACATTTATCAAAATCGATTAAATAAACAAGTCCCTTATCATCTAAAAGAATATTACGAATATTAAGGTCTGTATGATCTACGCCTAAATCAAACATTTTTTTTATCGAAAGACCGATATTTTTAAGCTCAAGATCTGTCAAAGGCCTTTTATCAATTATATGAGCCAAATCATTGCTACCAAAAATTTCTTCAATAACAATATCTTGCTTTAAAAACCCAAAATATTTTTGCTCTCTTGCTATGATTGGTTTTGGGACTTGTAAACCATTAGAACGCATCCATAAAAGAAGATTATATTCATCAAAAGAACGGTGAGCATGCTTCTCAAATAGGAAAAAAATATCTTTAATTATTTTTCCAATAAACCCGCCTCTAAAATAATGACGCAAGACACATCCTTGTCCATTTGGATGTGTAAATAATAAAGTTGAGCCTCTACCGCCTCTTTTTTTTATATTTGTACAATATTTATAAATCCAAGACTCATCAAAAAGACTAGTCAAACTAGATAATTCCTGCTCTTTACTATATAAAAAGTTAATGTGAGAAGCCATAATTCATCAAAAATCCATCAAAACTTATAAAATTATTTTATAAAGAAATACGCAATTAACAAAAAAGAAAGAATAAATAAAAAATTTTTAACTTTATTCAGATATAATTAAGCCTACTAATCATCTTTTTTTTCATTTCACAGGTCCTTTTAATCGCAATTAAATTGTAATTGCAGAGCAAACTATGAACCCCCGAAAAATCAAATCCATTTGTATTTTAAGACTTTCAGCTCTTGGTGATTGTATAAATACATTTGGACTTATAAACGCCTTAATTAACGAAAAACCAGACTTAAAAACCTTATGGATTATTGATAGTAGATTCGCGCCCTTATTTAGAAATTCCAGAGGCGAGGATTTAGTACCAATGTTATCTTTAGATTTTTCCAAAAATAATATTTTTAAAATAAAGCATCAACTAAAAAAAGAACTACATAATCAAGAATTTGACTATGTTTTTGCTTTACAAACATCAATAAAAGCCTCTCTTTGCTTAGGTGATATTAAAGCAAAAACAAAATTAGGCTATGACAGCGAAAGATCTCGTGAAGGTCAATTCTTATTTATTGATAAAAAAGTTCCATCCCCAAGTAATCCTCATGTTTTAGCAGGATTTATGGCTTTTACAGAATTTGTAGGATTTGATGATTTAAGACCTTCTTGGGATTTTGATTTAGACGATGCAGAACTTCTGCCATATAAAAACGAATTTAAAGAAGATAAAATTTTCACTATATCTCCATGCTCTGCAAAACAAGACAAAAATTGGACCTTATCAGGTTATGTAGATGTTGCCAAACATGCTATTGAAGAAGGCTTTAAGGTCGTTCTTGTTGGCAGTAAAAAAGAATCTGAATTAGATTTATGTGCCCAGATTGCTTTGGAAATAGGCAATAACTGCTTAAATTTATGTGGTAAAACCACTCTTAGACAACTTGCTGCTGTAATTTCTCTGTCTTCATTAGTCCTATCTCCTGACAGCGCAGCAATGCATTTGGCTTCTGCTCTAAGTATTCCTGTAATCGGTTTATTTGCTATACACAACCCTAAACGAGTTGGTGCATGGAATTATCCTGATTTATGGGTCTCTGTTTATAACGAATGTGCTTCTAAAGAGTGTCGTGGACAAAATATATCATGGCGTTATCGTGTAAAAGATCCTAACGCGATGAAGCTTATAGACAGTGAAACTGTTATCGATGCATTCGATAAAGCTTGTGAAAAATATCTAGACTAAAACTGAATTACAAATTAAATGAGGATGACTAAAATCATCCTCATAATTTTGTACATAATCTTCTTGGGATTTTTTTATGATAGAAACTTTAGCTGTATTTCCTGGTACTTTTGATCCAATTACTTTAGGCCATTTAGATATTATTAAAAGAGCCTCTCGGATTTTTTCAAAAGTTTTGGTTGCTGTAGCAGAAAGTCCAAATAAACATACTCTCTTTTCATTAGAAGAGAGAATCTCTTTAGTTCAAAAAGTATGCTCAGAACAAAAAAATGTAACAGCTAAAGCTTTTAAAGGAATGTTGGTAGACTTTTTAAAGGAAAATCAAGCTGATATACTTGTTAGAGGCATTCGTACAGTTGTTGATTATGATTACGAAATGCAGCTTGCTGGTATGTACAGAGCTCTTATGCCAGAAATGGAGATTGTTATGCTCCCGACAGAAGGCTCCGTTGCTTACATTTCTTCAACTCTTGTTCGTGATGTAATCACACATAAAGGTGATGTAAGTAAATTTGTGCCACCTTGTGTTGCCAAGTATGCTGAATTAAAAAATTTTTAATATTTTAAATGTTCATTATTTTTGACATTTAGGACAATAATAAGTTGATCTTTGTCCTAATGTCACAAGCTCAATTGGGGTTTTACATATCTTACAAGGCTCGCCTCTATGACCATATACAAATAAATTTTGTACAAAGTAGCCCTTCTCGCCATCAGCGCCTTCAAAATCTCTAATAGTAGTGCCGCCGCTACAAATAGACTCATGCAGAATTCGACGCGTTTCTTTTACAAGATTAGAGCACTCTTCTAATGTAATAGTATTAGCCAAACGAGTAGGGAGTATTTTACAAGCAAATAAAATCTCGCTTGCGTAAATATTGCCTATACCAACAACAATTTCAGCTTCCATCAAAGCCTGTTTTACAGTTTTCTTTTTATGAGAAAGCTTATCTTTTAAATACTCTGCAGAAAAATCATCAGAAAAAGGCTCAGGACCTAAATTAACCAAATGTTGATCTAAAAGCGGATCTTGATCTTTTGGAATATAAAGGACTAAACCAAAGCGGCGCGTATCATTTAAAATCACATTTTTGCCGTTATCCAAAACAAGTTCAAAATGATCGTGCAAAGCTAATTTTTCATCTTCAGAAATATGTAAATGGCCCGACATTCCCAAATGAATAATTAAAGAGCCTTTATCTGTATAAACAATTATGTATTTAGCTCTTCTATTAACAGCTTTAACAAAACTTCCTTCAAGTTGATTCATCATAGGTGAATAAGGCTCACGCAGCTTCTTATCATCATGCACAACTTTTTTTATTCTGGCATTTAAAAGAACTTTTGAGATACCGCGACGAGTAACTTCAACTTCAGGTAGTTCAGGCATTGCTGTTTTCTCCTTGTATCAAGAATTTCACTCATTCTGATGTCAACTTTTAATAAAGGCAAGAGAAATTGATGTTCGTACAAATAATTATCAAAACATAAATTATTTGTAACTACTCAGAACCATTAACCAAAATAGCCTCTACCACATATCTTGACTCACCACATGCAAATACATTGCCAAAGGATATGCAGTTACTTAAGTTTGGACAAAACTTACACTTATTTGGAATATGTTTTTTTACCTCATCAGCATCATGAGGAATGCTCATACTGATGCCTTTGTGGCCCTTTTGTCCACCGGTCTTTTTTCCTGTTTTTTTCTCTAAGGCTTTTATTTCTTGAAGGTTTGTTAAAATCATCTTTTGATGGCGGTTTAGAGCTATTATTAGAATTTTGTCCTAACTGCCGTTTCAAGTCTTTTATGGTAAGTTGCAAATCTTCTATAGTTGCTACAAGGCGTTCATTTAATTTGAGCTTCTAACTGCTTTGTCTGATTTTCTAACTGTTCTGATAGTGATGCTTGTTGCATTTTAAGCATCATATTGAGCATAAAAGACAAGCTTTCTACGAGTACAGAAGTCTCAGGGGAACATCTTGATTTAAGCTCCTCTGTTAAATTGGCAATCTGTTTTTTTAGCTCGTCAAAATCCATAAAAAACCTTGTATATCTATTACTTAAAAATAATTATACCATTTAGTTTTTTTAGCATTTTTATAAGATGTTTTATGCAAATTTGATAACGCTAAAAATCGATCTAGAACGATCATAAGATCGTCATCACGATCGATAAGTGAGAAAAATGACAAAACACTCCAAAGAAAAACAAGCTTTCGAATAAAGCCAAATATGCTCAAAATAAGGCATAAATTTTTCTTTGTATGAAAAAAGCTCTTTCTATATAGAATGTGACATATAGCACAATGTAAAATTCTACTCACAACTTAATGTGGGGTTCTGAGTAGTTACAATTATTTAATAATTATAAATCTTGTGCCATATATTTTATATATAAATAACAATAAGTTAAATTAAAATATTTAACAAAAATATAGAGTTATCAATTATAAAAAATAATTTTTTTTAGAATAAAGATGAAAGGGAAAATTAAGAAAGGATGGTGCTGGCAGTAGGGCTTGAACCCACGACCTCCTGTTTACAAAACAGGAGCTCTACCAACTGAGCTATGCCAGCACACGAGCGTTATTATATATTAACCTTTTAAAAAAAACAATTTTTTAGTTAATATAAAATTAGAAAAAGCTTATTTTGTCTTTATTTAATGGTGAAACATAAAATCTACTGTTTATGTGCTCTAATATATTCATAGATTTTCTAATTTAAGCTTTATTAAATAAATTATGTCTTCTGAAATTATTCATATCAACGGATTAAATCTTTTTTGCCCAGAACCTTTAACTTTACTAAGAAATGCCGTACGTAAAGCATCTCCTGGACAAATAATTGAGATAGATTCAAATGATCCTGTATCTTTAAGAGATATCCCAGCTTATTGCAATTTCATGCAACATAAGCTCTTAAATGTACCTGACTACAAAACAAGTTTTACTTTTAGAATACAAAAAAAGGAGAGCTAGAGAGACAAAACTATATTCTTTTGCTGATAGGGAGTAGTTTTGCTACTTAGATTTTTATAAAAACAACTCTTTTTAGCTTAAATTCGTGTTTCTTAGCGACTTTAATTCCTCCTTATATCCACACAATAGCTTTTTAAGGGTAAAATAAAAGCTATTATTTCATCATTTACGATGTCATATTTAATCTTAATCACACCTCTTAGCAAGGTTTAAACATACGATGTCAAATTCATACGACCTTCAAACTTTTCAAGGACTAATTCTTACTTTACAAGATTATTGGATGCGGCACGGCTGCATGATTGCAGAGCCTTTTGACATGGAAGTCGGTGCAGGAACTTCCCATCCGATGACTTTTTTAAGATCTCTTGGACCTGAACCTATATCTTGTGCATATGTACAACCATCAAGAAGACCAACTGATGGTAGATATGGTGAAAACCCTAACAGATTACAGCACTATTATCAGTTCCAAGTTATCTTAAAGCCATCTCCTGACAATATTCAGGAACTTTACTTAGGTTCTCTTAAAGAATTAGGTTTTGACCCTACCGAAAACGACATTCGTTTCGTCGAAGACAACTGGGAAAACCCAACATTAGGTGCTTGGGGTTTAGGTTGGGAAATCTGGTTAAATGGTATGGAAGTTTCCCAGTTCACATATTTCCAACAAGTAGGTGGTCTTGAGTGCTTCCCTGTAACAGGCGAGCTTACTTATGGCCTTGAGCGTCTTGCTATGTATATTCAGAAGAAAAAAACTGTTTATGACTTAGTTTGGGCTCACACTGCCAATGGCGTTGTAACTTACGGCGACATTTTCCACCAAAACGAAGTTGAACAGTCAACCTACAACTTTGAATATGCTGATACTGAGTTCTTATTTAACATGTTCGATAAGATGGAGCAGGAAAGCACCAACTTATTAAATATGGAAAATCCATTACCATTACCAGCTTACGAAAGAATTCTTAAAGCAGCACATTGCTTTAACCTTTTAGATGCAAGACATGCAATTTCCGTAACTGAAAGACAAAGATTCATTTTAAGAATCAGGACTCTCTCTAAGGCTGTTGCTGAAGCTTATTACAAGAGTAGAGAAAAGCTCGGCTTCCCAATGTGCAAACATGAAGATAAAGGCCAAAATTAGAGACAGGAATAAAAATGAATACTAAAAATTTACTTCTTGAATTAGGTACCGAAGNAGTTACCTCCAAAAGCCTTAAGAAAACTTGCTCAAGCTTTACATGATGACTTCACAAAACAGCTTAAAACTGAAGGCTTAAATTTTTCTTCTTCAAAATGGTACGCCACTCCTAGAAGATTAGCTTTATATATCGAAAATTTAGATACCAAACAGCAAGATCGCGAAATTGAAATCAAAGGTCCTGCTGTAAAAGTTGCTTTCGATGCAAATGGTAATCCTTCCAAAGCTGCTTTGGGTTGGGCAAAAGCTAACGGCATTAGCATTGAAGAAGCTGACAGACTTAAAACCGAAAAGGGAGAGTGGCTCTATATTAAGACCACCAAAACTGGCGCCAATACCGCTTCTTTAATTCCAGACTTATTTGTTCACGCCTTAAAGTCTTTACCAATTCCAAGACTTATGCACTGGGGTGACAAACACGAAGAGTTTGTAAGACCAGTTCACACTGTATGTGCTTTATTTGGTGAAGAACTTATTGATTGCACTATCTTAGGAGTTAAATCCTCCAATACAATTAACGGTCATCGTTTCTTAGGCCAGCGTCAGCTTACATTAAAGTCTGCTGAGACTTATGTTGAACAGCTGCGTAACGAAGGTTGTGTTGTTGCTGATTATGAAGAGCGTAAAGCCTCCATTATCAAACAAGTAAGTGCAATTGCTCAAAGAAACAATGGCGTTGCTGATTTAGATGACGCTTTAGTTGAAGAAGTTACATCTATTGTTGAAGCTCCATTCATTTTCCAAGCTTCTTTTGAAGAGCGTTTCTTAAAGGTTCCTTCTGAAGCCTTGGTATACACCATGAAGGGAGATCAGAAGTACTTCCCAATCTACGATAAAGAAGGCAAGCTCTTACCTGTATTTGCTTTTGTAAGCAATATCAATCCAAAAGACCCAACTTCTTTAATTTCTGGAAATGAGCGTGTTGTAAGACCACGTCTTTCTGACGCTGAATTCTTCTTCAACACTGATAGAAAACACACCTTAGAGTCATTCTTTGAAAGACTTGAAAATATCGTTTATCAAAAAGATATTGGTTCTTTAGCTGACCGTAGCCGCATTGTTCAAAAATTAGCAATTTATATTGCTAATGCTATTAAGGCAGATGCTGATAAAGCTGCAAGAGCTGCTATTTTAGCTAAGTGCGATTTAGCTACTACCATGGTAACTGAATTTACCGATACCCAAGGTATTATGGGTATGCACTATGCTGAACTTGACGGTGAGGACAAAGATGTTGCTGAGGCTATTTTCGAGCAATATTCCCCTCGTTTTGCCGGCGATAAAGTTCCAACTAAGCCTGTTCAAATTGCAGTCTCCATTGCTGAAAAATTAACTACTTTAGTTGGTATTTTCGGCATCAACATGTTACCTAAGGGTGATAAAGATCCTTTTGGTTTAAGACGTGCTGCAATTGGCCTTATCAGAATTATTATTGAAAATAATATTGAGCTTGATCTTATCAAATCTATTGAATACACCTGCGAGCTCTTAGGCGCTAAGATTAAGAATAAGAATACTGCATCTGATGTTGCTGACTTTATTTTCAATCGTCTTAAGGCTTACTACCAGGATCAAGATATTGAAGCCTCTATCTTCTTATCTGTATTAAGCGTCAAACCTTCAAGCATCTTAGACTTTGATATGCGTGTTAAAGCAGTCAAAGAGTTTAAGACTTTACCTCAAGCCTCTGATTTGGCTTCCGCTTACAAGCGTATTAGCAATATTTTAAGCAAGGCCGCTTTAAGTGATGTTGCTGTAAATGAAGAGTTATTCACTGAAGATGCAGAGAAGGTCTTAATGGCTCATGTAGATAAACTCGCTGTAAAGATTAACTCTTTCTACAACGACGGTAACTACAAAGAAGCTTTATCCACCTTAGCGGAACTTAAGGATGACGTAGATAACTTCTTTGAGAAGGTAATGGTTAATGTTGATGATGAAGCTGTTAAGAACAATCGCTTAGCCATTTTACGTACTCTGTCCAAGCTTATGGCAAACACTGCAGATATCTCTGTTCTGTACTAATTAAGTTTTATCCATAAACATAAAAGAGCTTGAGGTTAAAAACTTCAAGCTCTTTTTTTGTAAAAAATATTTGAATTTTAATGTTTTAATGCTTACATTAGATATGCACTAATAAAGCAAAGACCAAAATAAACTTCTAATATAAAGATAAGATTTATAGAAGTTCAATATTAAAGCTAATCAGACAATAGGGTTGTTTTATGCAAAAAAACATTATTGAGCTAATAAGAAACTCATTTAATGATTTAACCAAAACAGAACGCCGCATAGCTTCAGTTATTCTTGAAGATCCCCAAAGAGTAGTTGCTGAAAATATTGCCAGCTTAGCTGAAAGAACCAATGTATCTCAACCATCTGTTTTTAGATTTTGCAAAAGATTTGGTGCTAAAGGCTTTCCTGACTTTAAATTTGCTCTAAGTTCATGCCCTGTAAGTGAAGCTCCTGTACAAGAACCTTTAAATTACGAGCACAATGAGCAAAACAATACTTTTGATAATGTATGCAAAGAACAACTGCGCATAATTGCTAAATTAACATCCTTATTTAGACAAAATGATTTAGAATCTTTTGTAAATCACATTATCGAAGCCAATCGCTGTGTTGTTTATACAACGCCAATAAATAGTATTTCCGCAGAAATCATGCAGCAAACTTTTATTAACTGCAACAAACCTTGTGAAAACTACTATGACGAAAACATTTTTAAAACTAACGCCAGTACCTTAACTGATAAAGATGTAATTATATTTTTATTCTCTGAACCTACTGATGAATTAAAAGCAACAATCTCTACATTGCCAACAAAACAAATTTATTTCATCAATATTAGCTTTGATCTTTTAAACAAAGAAATTTATTTAAATTTATCAAATAATATTTCTGAATATACAAATACCAAAGAAGAGCTACACACAAAAATTTTGTTTGTTACCACTCTTTGCCGAGCCATAAAAACAAAATTAAAAGAAATAGCAAAACCTGCCGAAGACAAATTCACAACATTGAATTATTCATTTAATTTCAAATAAGGTTTCATATAAAAAGACAAAAAGGTGTTTTTAATAAAAAACCTTTTTTTTATACAAATTCCTTGTAAAACTTTTTTAACAAAGAGTTTTTTTGTTCCACGTAGAACACCTTCTATACACAGTTTTTTTTGTTCCACGTAGAACACCTTCTATCCAGTTTTTTTGTTCCACGTAGAACACCTTCTATCCAGTTTTTTTGTTCCACGTAGAACACCTTCTATCCAGTTTTTTGTTCCACGTAGAACACCTTCTATCCAGTTTTTTGTTCCACGTAGAACACCTTCTATACACAGTTTTTTTATTCCACATAGAACTAAAATAATTTACAAAAAATTTCTTTTTTAGATACTTGAGTCCTAATAGGTATTATTTAATAAGGCAAAATTTAGCTAATTAGCCCTAAATATAGAGACGATCTTAATTACCCTTATGAACTTATATTAAAAACATAAAAACATCTCTACAATCAAAAAAACCTTTTAAAGCATAAAAAAAAGCATGGCTTTTTAGTATGCCCCCGTTATTGATCACTTCGATTGATAACGGGGTTTTAATATGAAATATACTTATGAAGATAAACTTAAGATCGTAGAGGACTATAAAAAATTAGGTCCATCAGAAACTGCGCGAAAGTGGAAATCAGATAGAAGCTATATATTAAGAATTTTTAATATATATAAAACTTCAGAACTGAGGACTCATTCAAAAAGAAATAATAAGTACACTGCAGAATTTAAGTTAAAAGTAGTTAATGCTTATATTCAAGGCGAAGGCTCTTTGGAAGTTCTGGCCAATAAATATAGTGTAAAAGCAATAACAACTATAAGAAATTGGTATCATATATATCAGTCACTAGGTGAAGAAGGACTGAGAAATATGAAGAAAATAGGCAGGCCTAAGAAGATAGAAAAGCTGTATAAAAATAATAAAGTATACATAGATAAGCTTCTTAGTTCTGAAAAAGCTGTCTCAGATTACACTCTTGAAGAAGTAAAAGCATTAAAAGAAGAACTTCTAAGGCTACGCTGCCATGAGGAATTTTCAAAAAAATTCGAGGCCTTAACCCAAGAATATCTAGAAAAGAAAAACNAACAAATAAAAGCAAAAATAATATTTGAGCTAAGGCCTAAATATCCATTAAAAATGCTTTTAGAAGAAGCTTCTATGAGTAGCGGTTCTTACCTATACCAATTACGTAAAGCTCCTTCCAAGAGCCTTGATAATGTCTATAGTGAGCAGCTTGCTGCAATCAGGAAGATTCATGCTGATAGCAAGGAACGCTATGGCTATAGACGTGTTATGTACGTTCTACGCAATCAGGGCACGCCCCTCAATCACAAAAACGTACATAAGCTTATGCAACATCTGGATTTGCAAGGAGCTCATCCTAAAGCTTATAAGAAATACAACTCCTACAAAGGAACTGTTGGAAAGATTGCATCAAACATTCTCAACCGAGAATTCAATCCTACTAAGCCTATGACGTCCTTTGCAACAGATATATCAGAATTTGCTATTGNNCTAATGGTAAATGATATTTCAAGAAGTCCTGACCTTAGACAAATAAATCGCATGCTATCTCGTTTTGGAAAAGTCATCAGAATCAATAACATAAAAGAAGCTTTGATTCATTCAGATCAAGGGTGGCAATATCAAAATAGACTATACCCTAATTGGGTAAAACAGCATAATTTAACCCAAAGTATGTCTATAAAAGCAACTACATACGATAACATTATGATTGAGATATTCTTTGGCAGAATGAAGGTAGAAATGTTTTATGGAAAGGAAAAGACCTTTAAAGACTTAAAAGATCTGGAGAAAGCTATTAAAGATTATATAAATTGGTATAACACTGACAGAGTATGTAAAAAATTAAAAGGCCTGTCTCCAACTAATTTTAGGAAACAAGCCTTAAATTCTGCTAGTATGACTTAGAAACTTAAGTGATCAATTTCAGGGTCCATACTATTTACGACCATGCTTTTATTAAATTTAAAATAAATTAAATATCAACAGTTGCCCTGGCGGCGTTTTCAGAAATAAAGACTTTTCTGTTTTCTACGTCATCACCCATCAACTCATTGAACAGACGATCTGCTTCCATTGCGTCAGAAATGCTGACTTTAAGTAAGCTTCTGCTTGCAGGATTCATAGTAGTTTCAGAAAGCTGCTCAGGACTCATTTCGCCCAGACCTTTGTAACGCTGGATCTTTACACCAGAGAAGCCTTCCTTCATCAGAATCTCATAAGCCTCATGGAAGTTCTTAACAGGAATCTTCTTAGAGCCTGCAAGTACAAAGCCGTCAGCTTCAATTAAGTCCAAAACACGCTTATTCATTGAACGAATCATTGAATAATCAGCAGACTCATAGAAGCCCTCAGTCAACACATAACGATAATCAATACCGTGAATATGTTGAACAATAACCGGATTGTACCTATTTGAAACAGGATCAAACTGAACATCTGCTCTAAAGAACACGCCTTCAACAGCATTTGAAGGTAAAGCATTAATAAAGTCTTTGGTCCAAGATTCTACTGCTGCTTTATCAGTACGCTGCTCTTCTTCAAGTAATCTGAAGTAAATTAAATTAATAATTATGTCTTTATCAAACTTCTGAATAAGCTTAGGCATTCTTGACATGACCTTGTTATAGTCATGGAATAACTTCTCAAGAGGGACTCCTGATAAAGGCGCAGCATCAGCATTTACATAGATAGAACCAGACTCTAAAGCCATGTTGGTCTTATACTGTAAAGCTTCTTTGTCGCTCAATACATAGCGAACCTGTTTACCCTTTTGATACTTATAAAGAGGTGGCTGAGCTACATAAACATAACCTCGCTCAATAAGCTCAGGCATTTGTCTGAAGAAGAAAGTTAATAGTAAGATTCTGATATGAGCACCATCAACATCAGCATCAGTCATAATGATAACGTTGTGATATCTAAACTTTTCAGGGTTGTAATCTTCTTTACCGATACCGCAACCTAAAACAGAAATTAAAGTACCAACCTGTTCAGACTTAATCATTTTGTCAAATGATGCTTTCTCAACATTTAAGATTTTACCTCTTAAAGGTAAAATGGCTTGGAACTTTGAATCTCTACCATTCTTAGCAGAACCACCTGCAGAATCACCCTCCACCAAGAAGAGCTCACATAAAGCAGGATCTTTCTCACGGCAAGGAACAAGTTTATCTGGCATTGAATTAACATCAATGTTCTTCTTACGAGATAGATCTCTTGCTTTGCGCATAGCTTCTCTTACACGAGCGCTATCTATAATCTTGGTACAAATAACCTCTGCATCAGCCGGATTTTCCTCTAAGAATTCCTCAAGATATTGAGAAACAGAGTTGCCCACAGCTGCGGAAGCTTCAGATGAAACCAATTTATCCTTAGTTTGAGAAGAGAACTTAGGATCAGGCATTTTTATAGAAATAACAGCTGTTAAGCCTTCACGAGCATCTTCACCTGTAGTAGAAACTTTTTGCTTTTTTAAATAACCTCTTTTCTCAAGATAGTTATTGATAGTAGAGGTTAATGCACGCTTAAATCCTGCTAAATGAGTGCCGCCATCCTTCTGTGGAACATTATTGGTAAAACAATAAACATTTTCAGAATAGCCATCAGTCCACTGCATACCGACCTCAACAGAAATGTGGTCTTCACACATTTTGCTGAAGTGGAAAATTTTTTTATTTGAAACATTTTTGCTTTTGTTCAAATATTTAACAAACTCAAGAATGCCACCTTCATGCAAGAAAACATCTGACTTAACCGGATCTTCACGTTTATCAGTAATAGAAATCTTAATTCCTGAATTTAAGAAAGATAATTCTCTTAAACGTCTTACCAAGACATTGTAATCAAAAGTAGTATTGCTAAAGATACTCTCAGATGGCCAGAATCTTACAGTTGTACCTGTTTCTTCAGTATCACCAATAATATGAATTGGTGCCTCTGGATTTCCACCATTTAAATAAGTCTGCTGCCAAATATGGTGCTCCCTTCGAATTGTTAATACTAATTTATCTGACAAAGCATTAACAACTGAAATACCTACACCGTGCAAGCCACCTGATACCTTATAGGAATTTGAATCAAATTTACCGCCGGCATGAAGAACAGTCATTACTACTTCAGCTGCAGATCTGTTCTCCTCAGGATGCATGGCAACCGGAATACCACGACCATTATCTGTACAAGACACAGAGCCATCAGCATGAATAACGACTTCAATGTGAGTACAAAAACCAGCTAAAGCTTCATCAATGGAGTTATCAACAGCTTCAAAAACCATGTGATGAAGACCTGAACCATCATCAGTATCGCCAATATACATTCCTGGACGCTTTCTTACAGCTTCCAAACCATGCAAAACTTTGATGCTCGAAGGGTCGTAACTACTGTTGGTGTTTTCTTCGGACATTTATTCCTCTGTTATTGGAAATTTATGCAGAAACCTGGATACTTTTGGAAATGTCTAAGCGCAAAATATTATTNNATGGCTAGGCAATTCTATATCACCTGCAATATTTGTTATGAAGACTTGATTACTGAAACAGGACAATTCTTTTAATAACAATGATCTTGAATTAGGGTCTAACTCAGAAGTTAAATCATCTATTAGATAAATACACTTACGCCCGGTCTGCTTAAATAACAGACTTCCCTGAGACAATTTCATTGCACATACCAGAAGTTTCAGTTGTCCTCTAGAAAGGGTCTCGCTTGCCGACAGCTGAGATGATTTTATTTTCAAATCAGCACGGTGACAACCATAAAAAGTATACCCTAAAAGTCTATCTTTTTCAAGATTTAAGCCCAACAAGGACCGCAAATCTGTCTGGTTTTCCCAACCTTTTGATAGCGAGCAAGTAATATCAAATCCGGGCAAAAATTCTTGTGTTTTTTCTCTAAAAATTTGATTAAAACTATCTAAATATTTAGTTCTTAAATCCGTTATTTTTTCTGCCAAATTACAAAGCAAATCATCCCAAATTATGATTTCATCAAATGCAGCCTTATTCTTTAAAAGAGCGTTTCTTTGTAAAAGAATTTTTCTATATTGAGACCAAATATCTTTGTAATCTTTATTTGAATAATAAACACCCCAATCAATAAAATGTCGACGCAGTTCAGGACTACCTGTTACCAGTTCAACGCTTTGCGGATGAATTACCTGAACACAAATTTTGTCTACAAGATCAGTTAATCTATTAGCTCTCTTTTTGTTTATGCTAATTTGTAAATCGTTATCTCTTTTTCTGCCTCTGGACACGCCTAAAGTACTTTCTAAATTGTTTTCATCTAAAACTTGTGCAGAAACAATAAAATCATTTTTACCTGTAGAAATCAGGTTATGAAACTTGGAACTTCTAAAGGAACGACCTAAAGCTAAATAGCTTATAGCTTCTAATAAAGAGGTTTTGCCAGCCCCATTGGGACCATAGATAAGATTTATGCCAGATGAAGGCTGTATTTCAAGCCAACCAATATTGCGAAGATTTNNTGAATGAATAGCCTTTGGATATACATGAATGGATCCGGGCGCTTAGCGCCCGGGAATAATTTAAATTACAACCTTACTTACAATATAACGATATTTAATACCTGCGTCATCTACATCTAAGTCAGGATCAATCAAAATACCGCTCATAATTGAGCTAAAGCAGAAATTAACATTATTGCAATCAATAATATTTAAGATTTCTACAACATAAGTAGAATTTAAAGAAATCTCTAACTGCTCTCCCTGATACGGCAATTGCATCTTCGCGGTAGCAACTTCATGCTCAGAGTTTTCACAATGAAGGTCTACTGCATTGTTATTAAAGGTAAAAGTTACACCATTAACACGTTTTGATGACAGTACAGAAACTCTCTTAATATAAGAGCAAAGTTCTTGTCTTGGAATCTTAATGCTTGCAATAACATCACGCGGAATCAAGGCTCTAACATTAGGATAAGCACATACAATAAGCTTTGATGACAAACTATAACCATTGCAGCTTGTGGTCATAGAGTTCTTAGTGAAGGATAAGACAATCTCAGCATCAGAGTTTGCTGAAATAATCTTAGATAACTGGGATGCACCACGCTTAGTTAAGATAGCACCAAAAAACTCATTGACAGGGCTTTCAATTTGGGTCTCTAAAATAGCCATTCTATGACCATCTGAGGTAAATACAGATAAGGTTGTACCATTTACCTCAAAGCGAACGCCTTTTAAGTAATCGCGGAAATCTTCAGGAGCTACGCAAAATAAAGATTTATCCAAAAGAGACTTTAATTGGTTTTGTTTTAAAACAATACTCTGAACAATATCTTCAGTCTCAAATTTAGGGAAATCATCAGCACTACGAGTTCTAATCTCAAAAGTTGTGCTATCTGCAGATAAAATTAACTTTTGGTTAGACTCATCCAATTCAAAACTTACACTTGTTCTTGGATCAATATTTTTTAATGCCTCACGCAATTTAGAGGCATTCATAATAATTGCACCTTCAGAACTTACATCTGTAAGAGGAATTTTTGCTATAAGTTCAATATTGTAATCTGTTGCCTTAAGCTCAAGCAGATTGTCCTTTACAGAAATATAAATATTCTGAGTAATATCATCCTTGCCAGGAGATATACCGGCAATAGATGAAACCTCCTGCAACTGCTTGCTAAGTTCCGACAAAATAATCGAAAATTTCATAGGTGATCCACCTGTTGTTTAATTAGTCTTTTTTCAAAGACAATGTAAGNNTTTTTGGTATATAGCAGCCATTTCTATATCAGTTTCCATTCTCTTTTTAGTTCTCTTAATAGCTTCGAAAACTGAAGAATGGTCTTTATTAAAAGCACGGCCAATATCACTTTGTGACAAATTTGGAATCAAATCAGAGGCTAAAGTCATAGCAAAAGCTCTAGCTGTTGAAACAGCTTTCTTACGCTCAGCTGACTCCATGGCTGTTACCGTAACCTCAAACTCTTTTGAAACACGCTCTTTAATGGAATCTATGGTAGTAATTTGGCTTGAAACATTAACAAGATTTGCCAAACTCTTCACAGCTTCATCATAAGTAATTGAACCATAAGCTAAAATATGTGAATTTAAGGTCTTAATAGCACCTTCAATTTCACGTACATTTGAGCGAATATGATTAGCTATGTACTGCATAATAGAGTCAGGAAGCTCAATATTAAGCTCTCTGCACTTCTTTAACGTGATGGCGGCTCGAGTTTCAGTGCTAGGCGGGTAAATCTCTCGACAAACTCCTGAACCAAAACGCGATTTCAATCTTGGCGAAAAGTCTTTTAAATTTCCTGGAGGAACATCTGATGCCAAAATTAACTGACGATTTGGCTTTTCAAGAAAATCTGCAATGATATCGAAGAAAGTATCTCTTGCCTTAGGACCTTTAATAAAATTCTGAATATCATCAACAATAAATACATCTTGTTGTGTAAACAAATCTTGGAAATGTACTTGCTGATAATCAAAAGAATTCTTACGTGACATTGATTCTACGTAATTACGAATAAATTCTTCTGCTCGAGTATAAATCAAAGAAACATTTGGTTTTGTTTGTCTGATTCTATTGGCTATAGCAAATAAAAGATGAGTTTTGCCAAGTCCAGATCCGCCGTAAATATAAAACGGATTAGTTTTTGAGGAGCCTGGCTCTGCGGCAACTTTTTTTGCAATAGTAAAAATAAGTTCATTTTCAGGATCAGTTACATAATTCTCAAAAGTCTTTTCAGGATTTATGTGATCCTCTCGCATGAACTTAGGCAACTTCTTTCTCATATCATCTGCATTATTTGCAGAAGAGGCATACACACCTTGATTCTGGTAAGACTGACTACCAGTTTGATTTATATGCATTGCAGGAGCTGATTGAAATTGCTGTGCAACATTTTGTGGCATATTTGAAGCCATGATAACTTCCATGCCAATAGACTCATTTCCAATTAAATGAGTTACTTCAGTAAAAAAAGCGGGAACGTATTTAAAGAACATCCGATAAACGAAATCGGAATTGCAGATAAATGTTACCTTATTACCGGAAATCTGGATTGAAGTCTGACTACCTAAAAGGCCAATCAAATCCTTATTAGCAGCATATTCCGGCTGATTTGAAACTCGTTGAATAACATCTGCCCAAAGCTGGACCAAATCCATAAATAAACCTTTTAATTAATTATTAGCAGTAGCTACTTATTTTAACACATTAGATGTGTTGACCTTAATAGCCTTATAAGAGTAAAATACATTGTTTTTGTAAAATGATGTATATTAATATCTCATTAATATACTTAAAATAATTAATGGCGGTTTTGTACCGTCGTCGGAGTATTCAAATGAAGCGTACATTCCAGCCTAATACAACTAAGCGTAAGCGCACCCACGGTTTCCGCGTTCGCATGCGTACTGCTGACGGTCGTAAAGTTCTTTCCCGTCGCCGTGCTAAAGGTCGCAAGCGTCTGACCACTGTTAATGGCTAATTATACCTTTCCTCGCGAAGTCAGACTTTTGACTTCGCGAGATTACAATAAGGTATTTAAAAATCCCGTAAGAGTCAGTGCACCAGGACTTTTGATTCTTGCAACAAAGAATGAAAATCTTGATCATCCTAGACTCGGATTAGTAATACCTAAGAAGGTTCTAAAAAGGGCTGTCTGGCGAAATCGTGTTAAACGACAAGTCAGGGAGTCTTTTCGTTTATATCAACACACCTTTCCCAATGCAGATTTGGTTGTAATGGCTAAGCCTAAGATTGGTGAAATAAATAATGCGGATTTAAGTACATCGTTGAAGAGATTATGGGAACAAATTTCTCGCCGTTTGGAAAAATAGCAATTGCGCTAATTCGTACTTATCAAATTTTCATCAGTCCTATGCTTGGGCAGCACTGCCGGTTCTATCCTAGTTGCTCACAATACACCATTGATGCCATTAGGGAGTGGGGAGTTATCCGCGGGATCTGGCTTGGATTCAAAAGGATTTGCAGATGTCATCCTTTAAATCCAGGAGGGCTGGATCCTGTACCTAAAAAGCCCAAATAACGCCGCGAGGCTAAGAAAATAATGGAACAGCAAAGAAATATTTTTTTAATTGTCTTACTGTGCACAACCTTGTTCCTGTTTTGGAATTGGAATACAGATAAAGCCAATGAAGCAAAACTTGCAGAACAAGAAGCTTTACAAGCCCAAATGGCCGATTCTGATGTAAATTCAGAAAGCTCCTTAGGCAAAATCGTTACCCTTAAGAGTGATAACCTCTTACTTAGCATTAACCTCAACGGTGGCGATATTATCGATGCCAAGTTGTTAAAGGTCATGAAGGAGCAAGGCAAAAATGAGCCGTTCCAGTTATTGATGACCAACAATTTCTTTACCTATCAAGCTCAAAGCGGTGCTGTTGGTAAAGACGGTCCTGATTCTAAAGCCAGACCTGTATACACTACAGATGCTGAGAATTACGTTCTTAAAGATGGAGAAAACTCTGTTTCTGCCAGTTTAGTATATGAAAACAATGGTGTTACCTATACTAAGACTTACACCTTAGACCGTGATTCTTATGTTGTTAAACTTAACTACAAAGTAGACAACCACAGCGAAAAACCAGTCCAATTATCCTTCTACAGCCAGTTAAAACAAACTGAAGATATGTCTTACTTAAAGAAAGACACCAGCTTTGCTATGGTTGCAAGTGCTTATCGTGGTACCGCTTATTCATCAGATGATTCTCGTTATGAGAAAGCAACTCTCGATAAGATCATTGAAGAAAAACACCCTGACGTAAAAACCAAAAATGGTTGGGTTGCTATGATTCAACATTACTTCGTCTCTGCCTGGATTGGCGATGATGATGCTAATGTAAACAATATTATTTATAGCCAAGCTTCTAACAACGATACAGCCGCTATCATTGGTATTAGAACTGAAAATACCCAGATTGCCGCAAATTCTTCTTTTGACTTCCATTCTAAATTATGGATTGGTCCAAAACAGCAAGAAGCTATGGCAGCAGTTGCAGATAATCTTGATTTAACCGTTGATTACGGTTGGTTATGGTTCATTTCTATTCCTCTGTTCAAGATCCTCTCTTTCTTCCACAGCTTAGTTGGTAACTGGGGCTTCTCTATTATTCTCCTGACCTTAGTTGTCAGAGGCGTAATGTTCCCTCTTACTAAAGCTCAGTACACCTCTATGGCTAAGATGAGATTATTACAGCCTAAGATGGTTGAATTAAGAGAGCGTTATAAGGACGACCGTGCTAAGTTAGGCCAGGAAACAATGCGCTTATACAAGACTGAAAAGGTTAATCCTTTAGGCGGTTGCTTGCCATTGATCATCCAGATGCCTATCTTCATCGCTTTATATTGGACTTTAATGGAGTCTACTGAATTACGTCAGTCAAGCTTCATTTTATGGATTACTGACTTATCTGTTTATGATCCATACTTTGTAACTCCGATCCTTTATGGTATTTCGATGTTCTTCTTACAGAAGATGTCTCCAACTCCTATAACCGATCCAATTCAGAAGAAAGTCTTCATGGCTATGCCATTTGTCTTTACCTTCATGTTCTGTACTTTCCCTGCAGGTTTAACCCTGTACTGGTTAGTATCTAACTGCTTCACTATTTTCCAGCAGGTAATTATTTTCCGCTCACTGGAAAAGCGTGGCTTAAGCATGAAAAAGGCTAAAACCGAAGCTAGCAAATAGTTTATGTCATTAAAAGATACTATTGCAGCAATTGCCACCCCTCAAGGAAGGGGTGGCATTGCCATTATTAGAGTCTCAGGAAGTCAAGCCCTAGAGGTTGCAAAAACCTTAACTGGAATTACCCCAAAATCTCGTTATGCATATTTCTCTCGTTTTTCTTTAAACGATGAGGTCGTAGATGAGGGCTTACTTTTATACTTCAAATCACCTAACTCCTACACTGGTGAAGACGTCATCGAGCTTCAAGGTCATGGAGGAAACATTGCACCTCATAGAGTGTTAAATGCTGTTTTATCCATACCTGGAGTGCGTATGGCTGAGCCTGGCGAGTTTACTCGTCGCGCCTTTTTGAACAACAAATTAGATCTTACAGCGGCAGAAGCTGTTGAAGATCTGATTTCTGCAGGTTCTGAAAGTGCCGCTAAAGCAGCTTTAGCTTCTCTTGAAGGAAGCTTTTCAGACAAGTTAAATGAGCTTACTGAAGATCTCACTACATTTAGAATGAGACTTGAAGGATGCTTAGATTTTCCTGAAGAGCATGAGGATTTTTTTGATTCAGGTAAGGCTGAAAAAGATCTTATCAAATTAAAGACTCTAGCTGAGACTTCTTTAAAGATAGCTTCTCAAGGAGTAAAACTTAATGAAGGCGCTCGCATTGTATTAGCAGGATCTCCTAATGCAGGAAAATCTAGCTTACTTAATGCTCTTGCTGGCACTGAAAAAGCTATTGTAACTAATATTCCAGGAACCACTCGTGATGTTCTTACCGCAGAGATCGAGATTAACGGTGTTCCTGTAACTATTACAGATACTGCTGGTATAAGAGATACTCCAAGCGATGAAATCGAAGCTATTGGTATCAAAAAAGCAATCAATGAGCTTAAAAAAGCTGACTTGGTTCTTTTTATGATTGATGGCTCATCAGAAGCCCCAGATGCTCATGCAACCTTGAAGAAAATTTTAAATTATGAGGTTAACCCTTCTCATATTTTAATAATTGTCTCAAAGAGTGATAAAGAGCGCTGTGCAAATACCAAAGCATTGCTTGAATCTGAGCCTTTTGCCAATATGCCTAAAGTCATGAGCTCAACTAAGGTTGATGGCGGACTTAAAGAGTTAAGACAAGAACTGTCAAATGCATTGGGAATTATTCCAAGTGAAGGCGTATTCTCAGCTCGTCGTAGACATACTTTAGAGCTTCAAGAAACCATTAACTCCATTCAAAGAGCTATTGATATCTTAGAGACTGGTGATTTGGTTTTATGTGCTCAAGAGGTTAGAGAAGCTCAAGATCATCTAGGAACCATTACCGGTAAGGTAACTTCTGATGATTTATTAGGAAAGATTTTCTCTACATTCTGTATTGGTAAATAATTATTTAATATACTAAAAATTGGTAAATAATTATTTAATATACTAAAAAGCGATCATGTTTATGATCGCTTTTTTATTACCTGATAGCTAAAACATCATAAGCTATATTTTCCATAATACTTATATAACCTTCCTTAAGTTTTAAGACTAAAGCTTCATAACCATCGTCACTCTGGAATCCTTCATAAACATAAGAGTTCACAAATATGGTCTTATTTGCATTTAAAGCCTTACAAGAGAGCGATATATTGACCTTACCATTAGTACTACCATAAAACTGCAAAACGTTTATCTCGTAGCTTATACGTGGATTTAAGGCATATTTAGATAACACGCTTGCTGATAACAATTGTAATTGCTCATCAAGACTTTGAGCCCACTTATGACTATTAGTAACTCTAAGAGCAACATCTGAGGTTTTTATAACAATACTGCCCTTATTCAAAGGCGATTTTAAATTAACATCAATATGTTCTTTAGCTGCTAAGACTTTAGGGTCTAAATCATCAATCAATGTATAACTATCAAACTCCTCTTGTTGTCTAACAGAGTTTGAAAAACATCCTGTAAGTAAAGATGTAGCCAAGATAACTAAAGCTAAAGATTTCATTTATTTACCAACCTTAATCTCAGGATCAGAGTTCTTTTCTCCAAAAATTAAAACATTTGGATTTCTTCCGATTTTCTCAACTGCCGGTCTTAAATCTTTCATAATAGAATTTAACTGTTCCAAAGATTTATCCAAATTCTTATAAACCTTAGATTTACTTCCATAATCATTTGTTGTTTGATTTAAAGTTTTCAAGGTATTGTTTAAATTACTCAAAACATTACCAAGATTTTTAACTACTTTTTGATCATTTAAAGAAGCACTAATCTTGTTTAAATTATTAGCCAATTTAGATAAAGATCTTAGAGTTGATGACATTTCAAAAGACAATTGACCAAAATCAATGGAGTTAATGTTTGCCAAAATAGAATCAATCTGATCACTTATAGACAGACCTGAAATGATAGGAATAACCGGCTTATTTCTATAAAGAGCATATTTAAAACTGCACATTCCATCATCAAATAACAAGGCAATTTCATTACCGCCTGAGATTAAAGAAGATGATTCTACAGTTGCACATAAACGCTTTTCTTTGAGTGCCTTTACATAGAAATCATTAACGAAGTCATAATCCATTCCTTTTGAATTTATGGCAATTAAAACAGGAATAGTGTCTGATTTATTATATAAATCAAAATCATTTGCGTACCAAGGCGCTGATACAACTTCACCTACCTCAATTCCTTTATAAGTAACCTTGCTGCTTTCTGCAATATTGCGCAAATTGTCATTAACCATAACCACGAAATTTGGCATATACATTAAAGTCTGAAGTCTTGCCTGTTTTTCGTTTTTAAATAATTGATAAATCAAACCTTGAGAATTTTCTTCGCTCTTAGATTCATAGTTTGAGAAATTATCAAAGACCACACCGCCTTGTAAGATGTTATTTAAATTATCAAAACTTAAATCAATTCCTGAGGCGCCTAATGAAAAATCAACACCGCTATAAGACCAAAATACAGTATTTTTACCGATTAAATTTTTGTATTTTTCTTCAATATATGCAGAGTAGCGAATTAAATCATTCTTAACATCAAGCATGGCGTAGGTGATAGAACCGACTTTAAAACCTTTATAAATAACCGGATCTCCTACCTGAACCTTTTTACTTTCCTTAGATTCAAGATAGATCTGCTTGCCAACCCCTACCTCTGTATTTACAGGCGGTGTATCAAGACAAACGAAGCTATTTTCAAAAGTTTGGTCATTACCTTTTGACATCTGGATATAAGCACCAGATAAAATCGTATCCAAACCTGTTACAGTTGTATTTTCAATACGCGGTTTTACTACCCAAAATTGTGATTTTTTATTTAAAAGAGCACTTGTATTAGGCTTCATCTCAACAGTTAAAACTGTTTTAGAAAAATCATCGCTTAAGCTTATATCTTTGACAGTTCCAACGACTACAGAACGAAATTTGACTAAAGTTTTTCCCGCTTCCATGCCTTCGGCATCAGACATAATAATCTTTATTTCAGGACCAACATTTATAGTGTTATTCCAAATTAAAAGCGCAGTAATAACACAGGCCAAACAAGGAATAACCCATACTAAAGAAAATTTTCTAGGCTTTTTAACTACAGCCTGAGTATTACCTAATGTGTTTTCTTTATTTTCCGGCATGACAATAATCCCAAATTAATCTTTCATCAAACTCATCTGCAGCAAAAATAGTAAAAAATACAACCGCACAGAAACAAATAATGGCAAAGCCTGGAGAGATAGTTAATAAACCACTCATACGCACAACAGAAGACATTATGATGACCACAAATACATCAATCATGGACCATCTGCCAATAAACAATACTATTCGATAAATATGCGTTATAACCATGCTATTTATAGAGATTTTCCTTTTCACAGAAAATAAAATAAAACACAAAGCTAATATTTTGAAAATAGGAATAAATATACTTGCAAGCAGAATAACTAAAGCTACGAAATAAGAATTCATATTCCACATTGCAATCACGCCTTCAATAATATTGGCTCCTGATTGTGAAAACAAAAATTCTGTATACATTACAGGATAAATATTTGAAGGCAAATACAGGATTAAAGCGGTACATAATAAAGCAAAAGTCTTTTGAAACCACATAGCATTACGCTTTGAGACTTTGCTCCCACATCTTGGGCAAATATCCTGCTCTTTTTCAGAATGAAAAGGCATTCCACAAGATCTGCATAGCCTTAAACTCTGATCAATACCTCTCACACCTGGCTTTGCATCTTCAATATCAGCTTTCTTTATTTTGTCCCAAACTCTATATGGTCTATAACGAATACAACACCATAAAAGCATAATAGAAAATAAAAGCGACAAGTAAAATCCAGTATAAAAATGCTCTTCAGCTAAAGAAGATAATTTTATAAGACTTACAAGGACACCCATAATAAAGACATCTACCATGCAAAAAGCATGACAAAAAGAGTAAATGCGAGCTGTTAAAACTTTAGGTTTATAGTTTTGATAAAAGCCTAGAAAACTAATAAGGCATAAGACTATTAAAGGTGCGAAAAAGGTCACTATTAAAAAGACATATAAAAGTGAAGACCACTCATAATCTAAAATAGTGAATATTGAAATAAGACTTAATGAAGATTTTACCCCCATTGAGGAAATCTCCATATAAGGCTGAAAAATACATACTAAAGCTAAAATAAACGCTGATATCGCAACAAGCGCAACGTTAAACTCAGACTCTAATCTTGCAGGTCTTAATAAAGCTCCACAATTAGGACATACACATTGATACCCTCTTTTATAAGGAGGCAAAGATACGACCAAATCACAAGATTTACATAAAACTTTAGACATAAAAAAGACAATATTGAGCTAATAAATTTAAAGAGCCTGTGGCAATTTAATATTTAATTAAGCATATGCAAAATAATCTTATAAGCAAGATTACAACACAATACTTCTAATATTATCTAGATTTTATTTAAAACTAATAATCAAAAAAAGAAAATATGAATAATAAAGGCGAGATTCAAAGCGTCTGACATCAACTATCAGACGCTTTTTTTATTTAGGCAAATCCTGACATCAAGACGACAGAACCTGATTTTAACGAAGCTTGAACATCGATAATTCTCTGGTTTGTTGAACCTCTAAAATCAATTAACATTGATTTTTTGCTCATAACAAAGGGTCCATCGACTACAACATCAAGCTGCTCAAGCAAAGCCAATCTCTTCTTATCAGATACAAGCTTATCAAAGGTATATCCTGTGTATGACCACAAGTTATATCCCTCAGACCTCAATATTTTTGCAAATATTGCCAGAGGAGTTGGCTGAATAAACGGCTCTCCTCCTGAAAAAGTTATACCTGTAGTTAAAGGATCACTTTTAAGCTCATCGTACAAAATCTTTAAAGAGACATCTATGCCACCAGTTAAAGATTGTGCCTGTGGATTATGGCATCCTTTACATCTAAAAGGGCAACCTTGGGTAAATACCGTATATCGAATACCTGGGCCATCAACGATAGATTCACCGACAGCGCCAGCTATTCTTAAAGTGGTATTCTCCAAAAGTTTAATATCAGGATTTTCCATAAAACTAATTAGACGTGCATGTGCTTAACGCGATCACGCTCTTCAGCCTTTTTACCGTTATTAAAACGGTCAAGACTACCTACGAGATAACCGGTAACTCTACGGATTCTCTCAAACTTAACACCTTCACCGACTATGCCGTTATGGGGATGCAATCTGGTCTGCATTTTATTCTCCTAAGGTAAATAGTAAAAATGAACTTCAACTAACAGGTATAGATACAACCTACACCTAACTTACGTAATCTTTCGATAGTTACGCCTTCACCATCATGACGACCGCACTTAGGGCAGACATCATCAATAACACCAACGTAATTACATACAGGGCAACGGTCTACTGGGTGGTTAATAGAACCATAACCTACACCGCATTCCTTCATGTATAAAATAACTTTCTCAAAGGCATCAACATTCTTTGTTAAATCGCCATCCATCTCAACATAAGAAATAGAACCTGCGTTGCAAAGAGCGTGGAACGGACCTTCAATTCTAATCTTATCTGCAGCAGAGATATTGTAATAAACCGGAACATGGAAACTGTTGGTGTAATACTCTCTATCAGTAATCCCCTTAAGGCTTCCATAAATATTACGGTCGATCTTTACAAAACGGCCTGATAAACCTTCAGCAGGAGTTGAGAATAAAGAGAAGTTTAAGCCAGTCTCTTCAGTATGCTTATCGGTTAAATCACGCATATGCTTGATGATCTTATAACCAAGATCATAAGCTTCCTTACTCTCGCCGTGGTGTTTGCCAATCAATGCAACTAAGCACTCAGCTAAACCAATAAACCCTACAGACATAGAACCATGCTTAATAATGTCTTTAATCTTGTCTTCTGGATTTAAGTGATCAGAATCAATCCAAACACCTTGACCCATTAAGAATGGATAATTTAAGACTTGCTTATCAGCAATTAACTTAAATCTATCCATAAGCTGGTCAAATACCATATAAACAAGCTTATCTAAAGACTCAAAGAAGTGGCTAATAGAGCCATGAGCCTCAATACCTAAGCGAGGTAAGTTAATTGTTGTAAATGACAAATTACCGCGTCCTGGAATAATTTGACGAGTCTTGTCATAGTAATTTGATACAACACGAGTACGGCAACCCATAAGCGCAACTTCAGTCTCAGGATGACCTTCAATGTAATACTTAGCATTAAATGGAGCATCCAAGAATGAGAAGTTAGGGAACAGACGCTTTGCAGAAACCTTGCAAGAGAGTCTGAATAAATCATAGTTAGGGTCACCAGGTTTTGTATTGATGCCATCTTTTACTTTAAAGATCTGAACTGGGAAAATAGGGGTTTCACCACCGCCTAAACCAGCATCAGTTGCAAGCAATACGTTCTTCATAACCATACGCTGCTCAGGAGTTGTACCAGTACCGTAGTTAATAGATGAGAACGGTACCTGAGCACCTGCACGAGACTGCATAGAGTTAAGGTTATGAATTAAAGCTTCCATAGCCTGATAAGTTTCACGTTCAGTAAGCTTTAATGCTTCACTTAAAATGTAATCAACATCATCGTCTTTGACTTTATCAAGCTTATTTTCTTTAAAGAAGGAAACTAAATGCTCACGTAACTCAGATTGAGCTTCTTTAGTTAAGCAAGACTCATACTTCTCATATAACTTCTTGCAGAAATCTTTAATATCTTGAGTATCAATATCATCATTTCTTAAGACAATATTAATTACCTTTCTTACATGCTTAATATAAGAAGAGACAACATATGGGGCTAAGTCATACTCAAATAAAGGAATAGACTGACCACCATGCATGTCATTCTGATTTGACTGAATTGCAATACAGCATAAAGCTGCAGCTGACAGAATAGACTGAGGCTCACGTAAGAAACCATGACCTGTGGAGAATCCACGCTTAAATAAATCTTTAAGGCCAATCTGACAGCAGTTAATAGTTAATAAATAGAAGTCTAAATCATGAATATGGATATCGCCACGAGAGTGAGCAATAGAATGCTCAGGTCTTAAAATATAGCGACGAACATAATCCTTTGAGCCCTCAGAACCAAAACGTAACATCAAGCCCATAGGAGCATTGGCATCAATGTTGGCATTCTCGCGCTTTAAGTCCATATCAGCAGTGCTTTTTGAAGTAAGATCTCTATAAATCTTAGTAAGCTCTGCGTTATAGGTTCTTACATTAGTACGATTCTGACGGTAAAGAATAAAATTCTTGGCAACCTTGGCCATATCAGCCTGAATCAGGACCTGTTCGATAATATCTTGGATATTTTCTACAGTAGGCTCTTCAAGATTACGCTCTTCGATTTTTATAACAACCTGATTGGTTAAATTATCAATTAATTTCTCTTCCGCCTCTGAGGTGGATTTATCATCAGGATGAATAGAAAGTAATGCTTTGCGAATAGCATTAGCAATTTTTCTTTCATTAAAAGAGACTTTTCGGCCGTCTCTTTTAACTATGACTTTAATCATGCGAGGAGGTCCTTGAAGTTAAGTAAAACAACACAAAAACAACTAATTAAAGTTGATTACAAAATATTTAAAGAAAAAATTTTTTCTTTATTTTTTAATAACTTAGTTCATAAAGTTCTAGTATATTATGAACAAATGAACTATCAGATTCAACCTAAATATTTTTATAAAAAAAGGGGAAAAGTCTTGACATCAACTATCCACATCTATTGTGATGTCATCGATAATTTCGGTGATGCTGGCTTCTGTTTGCGTCTATCAAGGGATTTAAGCAGATTCTTCAAAACGAATTTATTCTGCAATAATCTCGAGATTTTGAAAAAAATAACTAACAAAGAAGATTTATCATCTGAAAATTTGCAAATAAGTAGTTGGCCTACACCTACCGACAATTACGAAGTTCCTGATGTCGTTATTGAAGCGTTCTCATGCAGACTTCCTGAATATATATTAGAAAAATTAAGAAAAATTCCTCCGTTAATTATTGAACTTGAATATTTAACTGCTGAAAATTTTGCCGATGATTGTCATACATTAAGTTCTTTTGCAGATGGACTATCAAGTTATTTCTTTTTTCCAGGATTTACTAAACAAACAGGCGGAGTTATTTTTGAAAAAGAATTTATAAATAAAGCCACACAAATCCAAAGCTCTACAGTTGATAGCGATAAGAAAAAGATATCTTTATTTTCTTATCCACAAGCTAATTTAAAAGCTTTGATACATTCTCTTTTTAATAGCAAATATCAGTTTGAAATTACTTTATTTGAAGGATTGCCTCTTAAAGCTGTAAATTCTCAATTTAATTTAAATTTAGAGGTAGGCGATAAATACCAGCTTAAAAATATTGAATTTATCGTTAAAAAAATGGTTTCTCAAGAAGAGTATGACTCTTTAATTTGTAAGTCTGATCTCAATCTTGTAAGAGGTGAGGAGTCAATTGTAAGGGCAATGCTCTGCGGTAAACCTTTTTTATGGAACATTTATCCACAAGAGGAATATGCTCACAAGATAAAACTTGAGGCTTTTTTTGATCGTATGTATGAATTTTGTGAAGATAAAAAAACCGCTCAAAAACTAAAAAATCTTAATTTAAGCTATAACAATTTTGCAGATGATCTTTATGAGCTTGATTTCGATAAGTTTTATGATGACTGGATGTCAATATGCCAAAATTGGACTAAATATTTACAATCGTTAGGATCTTTAACAGATAACTTAAAAAGCTTTATAGAATCAAAACTTAAAAAATGAGCTTTCTCATAAAAACAAAAATTATCATTTATAAAAGATCAGCTTTTTTATGAATACTTATTTATATCTGCTAAAATAAGAGATTAATTTCGCAGTATTTACTACTGTTTCTTGTTTCAAAGTTATTAACTTTGAAACGGTATTTATTATATTAACCTGCTTAACCCTTAATTAAAGGTGTACTAAATGAAATTAGCTCAAGAAGTTCGTGCCGGTAACGTTATTATGCTGAACAACAACCCTATGGTTGTACAGAAAACCGAGTACAGCAAGTCTGGCCGTAACGCCGCTGTCGTTAAAATGAAATTAAAGAGTCTGCTTTCTAACGCTGGCACTGAGACTGTTTTCCGTGCTGATGACCGTTTAGACGACGTTATCTTAGATCACAAAGACTGCACCTACTCTTATTTCAACGATCCTCTCTATGTATTCATGGATGAAGAGTTCAACCAGTACGACATCGAAAAAGACAACATGGGTGATGTATTAAACTACCTCGTTGACGGTATGGAAGATGTTTGCCAGGTAACCTTCTACAATGGCAAGGCTATCAGCGTTGAATTACCTATCTCCATCGTAAGAGAGGTTGAATACACCGAGCCTGCAGTTCGTGGTGATACCTCTGGTAAAGTAACCAAGCCTGCACGATTAGCTGGCACTGGCTATGAAATCGCTGTTCCTGATTTCGTAAAGACTGGCGACAAGATCGAAATCGATACTCGTACCAACGAATTCAAGAAGCGTGTTTAATTAGCTTATATGAATTTATAAAAGGCAGGGTGTTTCCCTGTCTTTTTTTATTTAAAAATCTTAAATCACAAAAAATTAATTATTAATATTAATAACAAAAAGACTATTTTTAAAAAGATTCTAACTCTCCTAATACCAACCACCTACAATAGCCTCAAAAATCTCTCAAATCCAAGAAAAACGCTAAAAAAACAAGAAAATTCGCTTATGAAGCATATAAGTACCGACTTTTTGATAAAAAGCCTACATAAGATCATAAAAATTAAAGAAAAAAATAATTAATGCATTTTATGTTATTAATAATTAATAAAAAAATATTAATTATTAATAACTGTCATAAAAGGCTATTTCTAGCCTTATAATTAACAAATTTTAGTAAATTTAAAGATTAGGACATTAATAATTAATAAGAGAAAACGCCCAAAAAGGTGTAGAATTATTAATAATTTCTGTCGCATTTTTATGTAAAAATTTCCCACAACATAAGGAATTTTACTTTAAATGTAGATAAAAATTAAATTTACAAAATAGAAAATAAATTACATTATTTTGAGTGTAATTTACAACAGGAAAGATCTGTAAAAATGTTTTTTAATTTTTTTATAGTTTGTTAGTGTTTTATATAATTTTATCTATATAAATCAATATGTTATTTATTTAGACTAGATAAATAACATATCATAAAAAAATATAAAAGTACAGACATAAAAAAAAACTTACTTTTATAGCTTTTTTTGTAATTACAAATTGTAAAAAAATTGTGGGATCTCCTTGGAAAAACATCAATAAAAATTTTTGGTAAATTAGACTAAATTTTATCCTGTTGAAAACTACAGATTTTCCCACAATTTATTGGAACACTTTTAACAATTAATTCTAAACATTAATAATTTTGATCGTTTTGATCTTTCGAGAATTAATGTAGTTTCAACAAAATATAACTACATAATAATAAGAATAATAAGAAATATATAGATACATTAATATTTTATTTATTAATTATTAATGTAGCTCTTATTTTGTTGGAAACTCTAGGAACGATCGTTTTAAGGATTTGTCATTAATGAATAATTTTAGAGAATTTGATGTCATCGTTATTGGTGCAGGTCATGCTGGAATTGAAGCTGCTGCTGCAAGTGCAAGAATGAAGTGTAAAACTTTATTATTAACACATAATCTTGAAACGGTTGGTGAAATGTCCTGCAATCCAGCTTTTGGCGGTATTGGTAAAGGTCATTTAATTAAAGAAATTGATGCTATGGGTGGTGTTTGTCCTCAAGCTATTGATAAGGCCGGTATTCAATTTAGAACATTAAATTCTTCAAAAGGTCCTGCTGTAAGAGCTACTAGAGCACAAACTGATAGACATCTTTATAAAGAAGTAATGAGATCTTTATTATGGAATTACAAAGACTTAACTATATTCCAGCAGCCTGCAACAAAAATCTTATTTAAAGACAATACTATTTGTGGTGTCTCTACTGCAGCAGGCATTAATTTTTATTGTAAAGCTGTAATTGTCTGTGCAGGTACTTTTTTAAATGGTTTAATTCATATTGGTTTAAATCATTACAGTGGCGGTCGAGCTGGCGATCCGGCATCTATTGCTTTGGCTGAAGATTTAAAAAATTTAGGACTTAAAGTAGGTCGTTTAAAAACTGGTACCCCTGCTCGTTTAGTAGCTTCTACAATTAATTTTGATAAATTAATTAAACAGGAACCAGAAAATCCTCTGCCCTCATTCTCTTTTTTAAACAAGGATTCTGCTCATCCAACACAAGTTCCTTGTTACATTACTCGTACCAATGAGAGAACTCATGAAATTATTCGTGGCGGCTTAGATAGAAGTCCTTTATATTCCGGCATTATTCATAGTGTTGGTCCAAGATATTGTCCTTCAATTGAAGATAAAATTGTCCGTTATCCTGACCGTACATCACATCAGGTATTCTTAGAGCCTGAAGGTTTAACCTCTCCTTTGGTGTATCCAAATGGCATTTCAACATCTTTACCTTTTGATGTACAAGAGAATTTTATACGCTCTATAGAAGGTTTAGAAAATGTTGTAATTGCAAGACCTGGATATGCTATTGAGTACGATTTCTATGATCCGCGTGAGTTATCAGTCTCTATGCAATCTAAAAAAGTCTCAGGTTTATTCTTAGCCGGCCAAATTAATGGTACAACCGGATATGAAGAGGCGGCAGCACAAGGTCTTTTAGCTGGCATTAATGCTGCTTTATACATTAATGGACAGAAACCTTGGTTCCCAAGACGAGATGAGGCTTATGTAGGCGTATTAATGGATGATCTTTGCACTTTAGGTACAAAAGAGCCTTACAGAATGTTTACATCAAGAGCTGAATATCGTTTAATTTTAAGAGAAGATAATGCTGACTTACGTCTTACTCCTAAAGCCCGTGAGTTTGGCTTAGTTACTGATGAGCGTTGGAAATTCTTTGAAGATAAACAAAATCAGATCGAAAAAGAGAAAGCTCGTTTACGTATGACTATAATTAAGCCTTCTTCTGAGCATGGTAAGAAGATAAGCACTATCTTAAAAGCTCCTTTGTCTCAGGAACAGAGCTTAGAGGAAATCTTACGACGTCCTGAATGCAAACTTAGTAACTTATTGAATGTTGCTAATTTTGAGCCTATTGCCAAAGAAAAGCAGGCTATGGAGCAAGTTGAAATTCAAGTTAAGTATCAAGGTTATCTTGATCGTGAACTTGATGATATCCATAAAAAAGAAGTTAATGAAAGAACAATGCTTCCATTAAACTTTGATTATAAGCAGATTCGTGCTTTATCAAATGAGGTTGCTCAGAAACTTAATGAGTATCAACCTGAGACCATTGGTATGGCATCAAGAATTTCTGGTGTAACTCCAGCTGCAATTTCTATATTGCTGGTACATTTAAAGAAATTAGGTCTGCTCGGCAAAAATTAATTAGAGGATAAAATAAGTGAACCATCATTTTAATAATCAGGCTTTTGATAGAGCTTTTTTTGAAAATAAACTATCTGAGTTATTTGCTAAAACAGATATTGCTTGTTCAAAGGAACAAATTGATAAGATGGTGGTTCTTTTAGAATTATTATGTAAATGGAATTCTAGTTTGAATTTAACTGCCATTCGTGATCCAAAACAGATGGCTATTTTACATATCATGGATAGTGCAGTTATCTCTCCTTTACTTTGTGGAGATAACATCGCTGATGTAGGCACAGGTCCAGGTTTTCCAGGACTTGTGCTTGCAATATTGAACCCAGATAAAAAATTTACTTTAATCGATTCAATTGCCAAGAAGTTGTCTTTTGTAAGAACTGTAATGGTCTCTTTGCAATTAAAAAACGTAACTATAATCAATGACCGATGTGAAAATATTCAATGCGAAAACAAGTTTGATTGTATAGTTAGCAGAGCTTTCGCTCCTTTATCTCGTTTTGTTGGTTGGTGTTTACCACTAATATCAGATGATGGTACTTTTATAGCAATGAAGGCCAATCTTGAAAAAGATGAGTTAAGCGAAGTTCCTAATACAGTAAAAATTGAAGAAATTGTAAGTCTTAAAGTCCCTGAGCTTGATGCAACACGTCAGGCTGTGCTTATGACACCTGTAAAATAATAGGATTAAAAATGAGTAAGATTATTGCTATATCTAACCAAAAGGGTGGAGTAGGCAAAACTACAACTTGCGTAA
Source organism: uncultured Succinivibrio sp. (assembly GCA_905186145.1). Taxonomy (GTDB): domain Bacteria; phylum Pseudomonadota; class Gammaproteobacteria; order Enterobacterales; family Succinivibrionaceae; genus Succinivibrio. The sequence goes on along the minus strand of LR994470.1, from coordinate 1,718,396 downwards.
ACCTCGCAGCATCATTAGCTGCAATGGGCAAGAAGGTTTTAGTTGTAGATTGTGACCCTCAAGGTAATGCCACAATGGCTTCTGGTATTAACAAATTTGAGGTAACAAAAACAAGTTGCCAAGTTTTGATTGATAATTTAGATATTCGAGATGCTTTAATTGAAAAGACAAATGGATCTTTTCATTTAATTGCAGCTAATGAAGATTTAACCGCTGCAGAGGTAAAGCTGTTAGATTTTTATGCTCGTGAGTTTAGACTTAAAAATGCGCTTGCAGAAATTAGTGACCAATACGATTATATTTTTATAGATTGCCCACCATCTTTAAACTTACTTACTGTAAATGCAATGTGTGCAGCTGATTCTATATTAGTACCTTTGCAATGCGAGTATTTTGCGTTGGAAGGTCTTACCTTATTAATAGATACAGTAGATCAATTAGCAAAAGCTGTTAATCCAAAGCTTAAGCTTGAGGGAATTTTGAGAACTATGTTTGATAATCGTAACCGTTTATCAACTGATGTATCAAATGAGCTACAAAAAAATTTTGGCAATTTAGTATATAAAACAATTATTCCTAGAAACGTAAGATTGGCAGAGGCACCAAGTTTTGGTAAGCCAGCTATGTATTATGATAAGTCTTCAGCAGGATCTAAGGCTTATTTGGCATTAGCTGCGGAAATTATTGAAAAAGATCAAGGTAAAGCTTAAATAAGGATAAATCATGGCTGGTTTAGGAAGAGGCTTATCTTCGCTTTTAAGCGAAAGTAAGAAATATAAAGAAGAAAAAATAGCTGAAAGTTCTCTTCAAGAAAATTTAAGAACAGATAAAGAAGCTGAGAATGGTAGGATTGTCGATATAAATATTGATAGTCTTGAACCTTCTATATATCAGCCTAGAAAAAGCTTTGATAAAGACAATATAAAGGAATTGGCGGATTCTATTTTAGAACATGGTCTTTTAGAGCCATTACTTGTAAAAAAAAGTGAAAATGGAAAATACGCAATTATTTGTGGTGAAAGACGTTTTAGAGCATGCAAACTTGCAGGCTTGAAGAAAGTCCCTTGTATTGTCAGAGATGATTTGAAGCAAAAAGCTTATGCTGTAGCTTTAATTGAAAATATTCAAAGAGAAGACTTAAATCCTTTAGAGTTATCTCAAGCTTTAGAGTTCATGTTAAATGAATGTCATTTAAACCAAGATGAATTAGCTAAAACTTTGGGTAAGTCTAGAAGTTCTGTAGCTAATTTATTGCGTTTGAAAAATTTAAATGAAGAAGTTAAGACTCTTCTTATACAAGGTGATATTGATTTAGGACATGCAAAAGTTCTATTAAGTCTCGATGATGAAAATCAAAAGAAAGCTGCTATTGTTGTTGTTAAAAAGAGTCTTAGCGTAAGACAAACTGAACAATACGTTAATGCTTTAAAGAATAACTCTGAAGATGCAGAAGAAAAAAAATACTTATAAAGATCCTGAGTTCACAAATTGGGAAAAAACTTTAAGTTCACGCTTAAATGGTGTGAAAGTTAAGTTTTCAGGTAAAGGTGAAGATAAAGGAAAACTTACCTTATCTTACTCATCAAAGGAGCAGCTGTTAGAGGTATTAAAACAGCTTGGACTTTAGAATTGAAAGTAAATAAAAGAATAATTTTTTTAAATATTTTATTTATCTGTTTAGCTGGTGTGATCTTGATCTCATGTCACACCATTTTTGTGCAGTCTTTATTTTTAACTCTGACATCTTACTTTGTCGGAGTTTTTTGTTATGTGATCCCGCAAAGCGTGTTTTTCTACATTGCGAATGGAAAGTCATTAGAAAAAATGTCAGCAAATATAATAGTTTATAAAGCTATATATGCTTTTTTTATGAAATTTATGTTGCTTATTTTGCTTTTAGGGGTGGGAATAAAATTTTTTGAACTAAACGACACTGTGGTTATTTTATCGTTTGTTTCTATGGTGATTTTTAATTTACTGATCTATCCTATTTCCGTTATGAGTCATTATTGACTTTGATTATTGTCTGCTTTTATTTACATAATACATACAAATAATACAAAAGGTGTTTTGACAAAAAAAACTTTAAGTCGTATTTTGTCAAAAAAAATTATAAAGATTTTTAATCTTTTTTTTTGTTGTCGTTAAGGTGTGAAAATCAATGTCAGAGAGTAATTCTCAGGAATATATTTCCCATCATTTACACTTTTTACAATTAGATATTCGTGATTTCTCTATTGTTGACAGCGTCAAACCTGTAGACCCTCAAGCTTTTGCTACATGTCTTACAACATCTTCTGAGCACGAATGTATAAAAACAGTTGCTGTAGAAAAGTGTTCTTTTAGTGATTTAGGTTCAGGCCAATGTGTAGCTGCATTACCTGAAAGTTCAAATTCTTCCATAGTTAATCCCTATACAATCAATCTTGATTCCATTGGAATTACAGTATTTTTAGGTATAGTTTTTTTGTTGTTATTTAGATTTGCTGCTAAAAAAACAACAAGCAAAGTTCCAGGAAAACTTCAGTGTTTTGTCGAGCTGATTTTTGAATTTGTTCATAATACTGTAACTGGAATTTTTAAGCGCAAGAGCAAGCTTATCGCTCCTTTATCTTTAACTGTATTCATGTGGATTTTTTTAATGAACCTCATGGATCTCTTACCTATAGATTTACTCCCAGAATTTGCTAAAGCTATTGGTGTTCCTTATTTAAGAGTAGTTCCTTCAGCTGATGCAAATATTACTTTATCTATGGCTGTAGGAATATTTTTCCTCATTTTTGTATTCTCATTTAAGAATGTCGGAGTTTTAGGATTTATAAAGAGCCTAACAATGCATCCTTTCAATCACTGGGCTTTTGCTCCATTGAATTTTTTACTTGAAGGTGTGTCTTTGCTCTCAAAACCAATTTCATTAGGCCTGCGTCTTTTTGGAAATATGTATGCCGGTGAAATGATCTTCATACTCATAGCTCTCCTTCCTTTGTGGTGGATTCAATGGGTATTGAATGTACCTTGGGCTTTATTCCACATTTTGATTGTGACATTACAAGCCTTTATATTTATGGTCTTAACCATTGTTTACTTGTCAATGGCAAGTGAAGAAGAATAATTTAATATCTGTTTAAAGGAGAAAAAAATGGAATTTGTTTATCTTGCAGCTGCAATCATGATGGGATTAGCCGCTATTGGCGGTGCAATCGGTATCGGTATTTTGGGCGGTAAGTTTATTGAGGGGTCAGCAAGACAGCCTGACTTGTTACCTCTGTTACGTACTCAGTTCTTCATCGTTATGGGTCTGGTTGATGCTATTCCTATGATTGGTGTTGGTCTCGGCATGTACTTAATGTTTGCAGTCTCCCTCTAATATTATTCGTTAAAACGGGGCATTTGAATTGGAAATAAATGCTACATTTTTAGGTCAGGCCGTTGCATTTTTAATTTTTGCATTTTTATGCATGAAATTTGTATGGCCGCCTTTAATGGATGTCCTTGAAAAAAGACAAAAAGAAATAGCTGACGGTTTAACCGCAGCTGAAAAAGCTAAGAAAAACCTTGAATTAGCTAATGCTGATGCTAAGGATACAATGCGTAAGGCTCATGCAGAGGCCCATAAGATTTTAGATGAGGCTAATAAGCAGCGCCAAGCTATTATCGATAAAGCAGCTGAGGAAGCTCTTTTAGAGAAAAAGCGTATTCTTGATCAAGCTAAGAGCGAAATTAAGGCTGAAAAAAATAAAGTAAAAGAAGAGTTACGCTCTGAGTATGCTTCTTTAGTTATGGCTGGTGTAGAAAAGGTTGTTTGCCAAAAGGCTGATGCTTTTGTAGACCAGTCTATGATGAAGAAGATTATGGATTCACTGTAGGAGAAATTAGCTTATGGCTGAATATCTCACAGTGGCACGTCCTTATGCAAAAGCTGCATTTATGTGTGCAGTTGAGGAAAATTCTGTAGATAAATGGCAGTCTATGCTGTGTGCTATGGCTTTAGCTTGCCAAGAACCAAATGTAATGGCCGCTATTAAGAATGCTCCTAATGCTGGTGGTGCTGAAGAGATCTTAATTTCATTGTTGCATGATGTCATTGATGATGAATGCAAAAACCTCATTCACGTATTAGGTGAAAATAATCGTTTTGAGGCTATCCATGAAATTTATGAAGAGTTTCTGAGGCTTCGTGAGCAGCATGACAAAGTATTGGAAGTGCAGTTCGTTGTAGCTCATCCTTATGCTCAAGAAGAAATTGAAGCTTTAAAAAGCAAATTGGCTGCTAAATATGGCTGTAGCATCAAATTTAAGCAAATTACAGATGCAAGTTTAATTGGCGGTGCAATTCTTAAAGTTGGAAATGAAGTAATTGATGCTAGTGTAAAAGCTGGTATAGAAAGCTTATCTTCAACCCTCAAATAGTGAAGAGGAGAAATAATGCAACTTAATTCAACTGAAATTGCTGATTTAATTAAGCAAAAAATTCAGCAATTTAAGGTTGTGACTGAGGCCCGTAATGAAGGTACTATCGTATCTGTTAACGATGGTATTGTTAGAATTCATGGCCTGTCCAACGTAATGCAAGGCGAAATGCTCGAGTTTGAAAATGACTTATATGGTCTTGCATTAAACCTTGAGAGAGATTCTGTAGGTGCTATTGTTTTAGGACCATACGGCGAATTATCTGAAGGCATGACTGTAAAAAGCACTGGCCGTATTTTGGAAGTTCCAGTAGGTACAGGACTTTTAGGTCGTGTCGTTAATGCTTTAGGTGAGCCTATTGATGGTAAAGGTCAAATTACCAATGATGGCTTCTATCCAGTAGAGAAAATTGCTCCAGGCGTTATTGCCAGACAGAGTGTTTCTCAGCCAATTCAGACTGGTTATAAAGCAGTTGATTCCATGATTCCTATTGGTCGTGGTCAGCGTGAGCTTATTATTGGTGACCGTCAGACTGGTAAGACTGCTTTAGCAATCGATACTATTATCAATCAGCAAAAATACGGCGTACGTTGTATTTATGTTGCTATCGGTCAGAAAGCTTCCACTATCGCTTCAGTTGTAAGAAAGCTTGATGAAGAAGGCGCTCTTGCCAACACTATTATTGTTGTAGCTTCTGCAGCCGATACTGCAGCTTTACAGTATATTGCTCCTTATTCAGGTTGCGCTATGGGTGAGTACTTCATGGATCAAGGCGAAGATGCTTTGATTATTTATGATGATCTCTCCAAGCACGCTGTAGCTTACCGTCAAATTTCTTTACTTTTACGTCGTCCTCCAGGGCGTGAAGCTTTCCCTGGTGATGTTTTCTACTTACACTCAAGATTATTAGAGCGTGCTTCTCGTGTTAATGCAGAGTACTTAGAGAAGTTAAGTTGTGGAAAAGTTAAGGGAAAGACTGGATCTTTAACTGCCTTGCCTATTATTGAGACACAGGCAGGTGACGTTTCTGCATTTATTCCAACTAACGTCATTTCTATTACTGATGGTCAGATTTTCTTGACTACCAGCTTATTTAACTCAGGTGTTCGTCCTGCCGTAGACCCAGGTATTTCTGTATCTCGTGTAGGTGGTGCTGCACAGACCAAACTTATGAAGAAGTTGTCTGGTGGTATTCGTACTGCTTTGGCCCAGTACCGTGAGTTAGCTGCTTTTGCTCAGTTCTCTTCAGATTTGGATGAGGCTACTAGAAAGCAACTTGATCATGGTCAGAAAGTTACTGAGCTTATGAAGCAAAATCAGTATTCTCCTTTATCCGTATCTGAGCAGTCTTTAGTTATTTTTGCTGCAGAGAGAGGATTCCTTGAGGATGTTGAATTAGCTAAAGTTCAGCCTTTTGAGAAGGCCTTGTTAGCTTTTGCTCATTCTAAGTATGAGCAACAGTTAAAGGATATTGACGCAAAGCCTGTTTATTCGGATGAAATTGTTAAAGTTTTAACCGATATAATTAACGACTTTAAGTCAACTCAGACTTATTAGGAGCTCTAAATGGCTGGAGCAAAGGAAATACGTACCAAGATAGCTTCTGTAAAAAATACACAGAAGATTACTGGTGCTATGCAAATGGTGGCTGCGTCCAAGATGAGAAGAGCTCAGGATAAGATGTCGCAGAGCCGACCTTATTCTAAAGGACTGTTTGAAATTATCGGACATATTGCAGCCAGCCATAGTGAGTTCCATCATCCTTATATGGTTGAAAGGGAAGTCAAAAAAGCAGCTTTTATTATTGTATCAACTGATCGTGGATTATGCGGTGGTTTGAACATCAATTTGTTCCGTAAAGTCTTAACTCAGATGCAAGAGTTAGAGAAAAACGGCGTTAAGATTTGCGTAGCTTTATTAGGTTCAAAAGCAGGTGCATTTTTCTCCCGTTGCGGCGCTGATGTTATAGCTTCTCATGGTGGTTTTGGTGATGATCCAAAACCTGAAAAGTTGGTTGGTGCAATTAAGGTTGTTACCGATATGTTCTTAAAAGGGGAAGTTGATAGAGTCTATCTAGCTTTTAATGGCTTTAAGAACACTATGGTGCAGTTACCGACTGTCAATCAGATATTACCTTTAACTAAAACTGAAGATGAAGCTGTATCTAAACATCACTGGGATTATCTGTACGAACCAGATCCAAAAGCAATTTTGAATGTTCTTTTAGATCGCTATATTCAACAGATGGTTTATCAGGCTGTTTTAGAAAATTTAGCTTCGGAACAAGCTGCACGAATGGTAGCTATGAAAGCTGCTACTGATAATGCAGAGTCTTTAGTTAGTGATTTACAGCTTGAGTACAATAAAGCTCGTCAGGCAAGTATCACTTTAGAGTTGAATGACATTGTATCCGGTGCATCGGCGGTATAACGAATTTAAGAGGAAAAACAAATGACAGAGACTTCAAATCGAGCCGGTGAAGTTGGAAAGATTGTTCAGATCATCGGCGCTGTTGTTGACGTTGAGTTCCCGGAAGGCCATATTCCGGAGTTGTATGATGCTTTAGAAGTTAAAGGTGACGGTAAACATCGTCAGGATTTAATTTTAGAGGTACAACAGCAGATTGGTGGCGGTGTAGTTCGCTGTATTGCTATGGGTTCATCTGATGGTATGAGCCGTGGCCTTGAAGCAGTAAATACTGGTGCTGGCATTAAAGTTCCTGTAGGTAGAGAGACTTTAGGCCGCATTATGAGCGTTTTAGGTCAGCCTGTAGATGATTGTGGTCCAATTGGTGAAAAAGAGCAGTGGGTTATTCACAGAGCTCCTCCAACTTATGCCGAGCAATCTTCTACTACAGAGATCTTAGAGACAGGTATTAAGGTTATGGATCTTATCTGCCCATTTGCTAAAGGCGGTAAGGTCGGACTGTTCGGCGGTGCTGGTGTTGGTAAGACCGTTAATATGATGGAGCTTATTAACAACATTGCTAAAGCACATTCTGGTTTGTCTGTATTTACAGGTGTAGGTGAGCGTACTCGTGAGGGTAATGACTTCTACCATGAAATGCAGGAGTCCAAAGTTATTGATAAAGTATCAATGATTTATGGTCAGATGAATGAGCCTCCAGGGAACCGTTTACGTGTTGCTTTAACAGGTCTTACTGTAGCTGAAAAGTTCCGTGATGAAGGTCTTGATGTATTGTTATTTATTGACAATATTTACCGTTATACATTAGCTGGTACAGAGGTTTCTGCTCTGTTAGGTCGTATGCCTTCTGCTGTAGGTTACCAGCCTACATTGGCTGAGGAAATGGGTGTCTTACAGGAGCGTATTGCTTCTACTAAGAAAGGCTCTATTACCTCTGTTCAAGCAGTTTATGTTCCAGCTGACGACTTAACTGATCCAAGCCCTGCAACAACTTTCGCTCACTTGGATGCAACTATCGTTCTGTCAAGACAGATTGCTTCTTTAGGTATTTACCCTGCAGTAGATCCTTTAGCATCAACATCTCGTCAGCTTGATCCTTATGTAGTTGGTAAAGATCACTATGAGGTAGCTCGTGGTGTTCAGACTGTATTGCAGCGTTATAAGGAACTCAAAGACATCATTGCCATTTTAGGTATGGATGAGCTTTCTGAAGAGGATAAGCTTGTAGTATCTAGAGCACGTAAGGTTGAGCGTTTCTTATCTCAGCCATTTAGCGTTGCTGAAGTGTTTACTGGTACTCCTGGTAAGTATGTACCTCTTAAAGAAACTATTCGTGGCTTTAAGGGCATTATTAACGGCGATTATGATAACCTGCCTGAGCAGGCATTCTATATGGTTGGTTCTATTGACGAAGCAGTAGAAAAAGCCAAGGACTTATAATCGTAAGGAGTGATGCATGGAAAGTATTTCATTCCATCTGAATGTTGTCAGTGGCGTCGGTAGTTTGTACTCTGGTTTAGTTAAATCTGTCAGAGTTACAGGTTCTGAAGGTGAACTTGGCATCAGATATGGTCACACTCCTTTGCTGACTACTATTAAAACAGGTATGGTCTCATTTATTGATTTTAACGATAAAGAAGATCAGATTTATTTAGCAGGTGGAGTTTTAGAGGTTCAACCAACTTCAGTTATGATTTTGGCTGATACTGCATTAAGAGCTGATGATATTGATGCAGCTAAAGCTCAGGAAGCTATTAAAGCAGCTAAAGAATCTCTTGAGAAATCAGCTTCAGGCGATGTTGATTATACTCATGCTTTAGCTCGTCTTGCTGACGCTATGGCTCAGATGAAGGTCGTTGAAATAGCAAGAAACCGCAGAAAATAGTAATATAAGCAAATAAAATAAATCCTCAGATTTTTATAAAAAAAGTCTGGGGATTTTTTATTTTTAGAAAAGAAAAGAGCTTTTCTTCCACAATGAGTATTTAGCCTGACCGCTAACTTGCTCTTTTATTTTTTCAAAACCGGCAATAGACTCATTATCACCAGAACTCATCTCTACATAGATTAAAGAATTATTGGTTATTAAATCTTTTTCCAATAGTAACTTTAATGCAGGTTTTAATAAATTTAATTTATATGGAGGATCTAAGAAAACGACATCAAATTTTGAAGAGCAAGTTTTTAAGAAATTTAAAGCATCTTCATTTAATACTTTTATTTGATTAGTTTCTTCAAAGCTATTAGCTTGTTTTTTGAGATTAGATGCATTGTCAGAATTAAGCTCAACTAACGTTAAATTTGCCGCACCTCTTGATAAAGCTTCAAAAGCTAAAGCACCACTTCCTGCAAATAAATCAAGAACTTTTGCATTTTCTATATCATTTTGAAGCCAAGTAAAAACTGTTTCTTTAACTCTATCAGGAGTTGGTCTTAATCCTTCAGCTTGCAATACTGGTAGAAGCTTTCCCTTATATTTGCCACCAATAATGCGAACTACGTGCTTATCAGACATAGGTAATCAATCCTTTTGGTATAATTAAACAATTATAATAATATCAAATATCGTAAATTTGAGGTTTATATGGCAAAAGGTTTCTTTTCTTGGTTAGGATTTGGTAAAAAGCAAGAAAATTTACAAGAGCAAAATAATGATGAGCAGTTAAAACTTCAGGAAGAAGCTAAAGTTGCAGCTGAAAATGCCAAGGCTGAGGAAGAGGCTAGAATCGCTGCAGAGAAGGCCAAGGCTGAGGAAGAGGCCAGAATTGCTGCAGAGAAGGCCAAGGCTGAGGAAGAGGCTAGAATTGCTGCAGAGAAGGCTAAGGCTGAGGAAGAGGCCAGAATTGCTGCAGAGAAGGCCAAGGCTGAGGAAGAGGCTAGAATCGCTGCAGAGAAGGCCAAGGCTGAGGAAGAGGCTAGAATCGCTGCAGAGAAGGCCAAGGCTGAGGAAGAGGCTAGAATCGCTGCAGAGAAGGCCAAGGCTGAGGAAGAGGCTAGAATCGCTGCAGAGAAGGCCAAGGCTGAGGAAGAGGCTAAAGTCGCAGAAGAGAAGGAAAAGGTTGATGAAATTTCTTTAGATAAAGAAGATTCTGCAAAGGTAAAAAAGTCATTCTTTGAAAGACTTAAAAAGACGCGTGAGAATTTAGCTTATGGTCTGTCAGCATTAATTGTTGGTAAGAAGATTGATGAAGATCTGTATGAAGATTTAGAGACGGCTCTTTTGACTGCTGATTTAGGTGTTGATACAACTGAATATGTAATTAATAAGCTAAAAGAAGAATCAAAAGCTCGTGATCTTCATGATGCTAACGCCTTAAAAGCTAATTTAAAGAAGATCTTAATTGATATTTTAAAGCCTTGCGAAGTACATCTTAAAGTCGAGAAAAAAGAAGGGCTTCCTTTTGTAATTTTAATGGTTGGTGTTAATGGTGCAGGTAAAACTACCACTATTGGTAAGCTGGCTATGAAATTTAAATCTCAAGGCTTAAAGGTAATGTTAGGCGCTGGCGATACTTTTAGAGCTGCGGCAGTTGAGCAGTTAAAAGAGTGGGGAAATAGAACAGATGTTCCGGTAATTTCTCAGCCTACAGGTTCAGATAGTGCTTCTGTATTATTTGATGCTTTATCTTCTGCAAAATCCAAAAATGTTGATGTATTAATTTGTGATACAGCAGGACGTTTGCAAAATAAAGACAATTTAATGGAAGAGCTTAAAAAAATCGTTAGAGTTATGAAGAAAATCTCAGATGATGTTCCTCATGAGGTTTTATTAGTTTTAGATGCAGCAACAGGTCAAAATGCTGTTTCACAAACTAAACTTTTCTCTGAAGCTGTTAATGTTACTGGTTTATGTTTAACTAAACTTGATGGTACAGCTAAAGGCGGTGTAGTTTTTGCATTGGCAGATAAGTACCAAATCCCAGTAAGATTTGTGGGTATTGGCGAAAAGACAGAGGATTTACGTGTTTTTGATGTAGATAACTTTGTTGATGCATTAATTGGTGACAGTTTATAATCTAAATTAAAGGATCTGGTATTTTAAACCAGATCCTTAAAATTCATTTTCATAAACCTTTAATTTCTAAAGCTTTTCCCCCAAGTTTATACAGCCATTTTCGATTAAAATTTCATTATTTTTCATATAAGTTAGGATCATAATTTTGGTTGTATAATTTCATTACCCTTAAAGGCGCAATAAATGGTTAATACTTATGGATGAAGAATCTAAAAACACTCAGGTCGGAATGCTTGCCCCTGTTGGCAATATAGAAAGCTATGTAAAAGCTATCAATCAAGTTCCAATGCTTGAAATTGAAGATGAGCGTACTTTAGCAAAACGACTTCGTGATTATGGAGATTTGGAAGCGGCCAGAAAGTTGGTGTTATCTCACTTACGTTTGGTTGTAAGTATTGCTCGTGGCTATGCCGGATATGGATTACCTCTTTCTGATTTAATTCAAGAAGGAAATATTGGCCTTATGAAAGCTGTTAAGCATTATGATCCTGATGTTGGTGGTCGTTTAGCAGCATTTGCCGTTCATTGGATTAAGTCTGAAATTCATGAGTATGTAATTAAAAATTGGCGTATGGTCAAAGTGGCCACAACAAAGGCTCAGCGTAAATTATTTTTTAAGTTGAGACAAAATAAAAAGCATTTAGGTTGGTTTACAGATTCAGAAAGAAAGACCGTTGCCACTGATTTAGGAGTGTCTACTAACGATGTAGCAGAAATGGAAACTCGTCTTGCAGGTCAAGATATTGGTTTTGATGCTGATGCTGACGATAGTGGCGACAAGAGTGCAGCTACTTTTGCTCCAGCTGCTTATTTGGAAGATGAGAATTCTAATTTTGCTGATAATTTTGAAAATCGCGATTATGAATCTTATGAGTTAAAGCGTTTAGCTCAAGCTTTAGATTCTTTGGATGAAAGGGCGCGTCTTATTATTCAAAAGCGTTGGTTAGAGGATCATAAAGCAACCTTACAAGAGCTTGCAGATGAATTGCATATTTCTGTTGAGCGTGTAAGACAGATTGAAAATGCTACATTAAAAAAGATAAGAGAAACTTTTGAGAAGAAGCCTAATACCAATAAGGGGCTAGTTTATAAAGGTTAATTTATTATTCAATGAAAAAGCGCAATTAAAAATTGCGCTTTTTCATTGTTTATTTTAAAAAAACTATTTTGCTTTATAACCGTTGAAGTTGAGCTGAACCTTCATGGTTGATGGGGATAAAGCAGCTTCCATCGCCTTTACAGGATCACAAGCATCAAAAGAGTCTGAGAGTAAAGGTAAAGGATTGATAAGACCACGGTCTAATGCAGAGCAAACAGCGCTGAATTCGTCGTAGAAACGGAATACAGAGTTCCACTTTAATCCTTTAACAGCGAAAGGTCCGAAGTCTTTAACTTCATGCCCCTGAGCATACATACCTACCTGAGAGATAGTGCCTGTAGGACGGACAAGTTTCATGAGCTGTACAGCAGCAAAACCATTACCAGTAGCTTCAATACCAATATCGAAGCTTCCTTTATGTTCGCACCATTGTTCAATTTGCTCAGGATTTTCTCTGGAGTTGCAAATTTGATCAGCACCCATCTTTAAAGCTGTTTCAAGAGGCTGTTGGCGAATATCAATTACAGTTACGGAGTTAGCACCAACGGTCTTAGCAGCAGCTGCGCATAAGCAGCCAATAGGACCTGCGCCCATAACACAAACATCTTTACCTAAGAGGCTACCGCCGCAAGAAGAAATACCGCTATAAGCAATACCTAAAGGTTCGGCAAAAGCACCAACTTCAGGAGTTAAATTTTTAACGACACCACATTGGACTTCATGAACGGTGCAGAATTCAGAAAAACATCCTGTTACATGAGGCATGGTTGCAGCAGAACCTAAGTGCTTCATATTTTCACAGTAGGTGTATTCATGACGGTTGCAATAATAGCAATCAAAGCAAGGGCGTGCTGGACGTAAAACTACTAAATCACCTTTTTTTACCTTGGTAACTTCAGAGCCTACTTCCTCAACGATACCGCAGCCTTCATGACCTAAAACTAAAGGTTCACGGACCACAATTGCAGAACCATTAGCACCATAAGAGTAATAGTGCTGATCAGAACCGCAAATACCGCCAGTTAACATTTTAACAATAACTTCTTTTGGGTCTCTGATAATTGCATCAGGTACATCTTCATAACGAAGATCTAACTTTTTGTGTAAAATAACAGCTTTCATAATTTTTGTCCGAAATTTAAATAAGCATTTTAATTAGCAATTTCTTGCGTCGTTTTATTTTATCTGATTGTGCATGCAATCAACTTGAATGTTAGTTGTATTTAATGTTCAATTTCTTAAAGATGTTATATAGATCAAATTAATAAGTGTTTGTTTTATATAGAACTTGTATATAACAATAAGGTAAAAACAAATATCCCCCTTTAGTTTCTTGATAACTATGAAGAGGGGGAATTTATAATGATTTTAGATTTACTTTTTTTAGCTAAAAGAGAGCGGTGGCGAACTTGAACTTTTATGTTTCTGGCTTTGAATAGGTCACATAAAGTCTGCGCAATAAACACACTACGATGAAAACCACCGGTGCAACCAAAAGCAACCGTTAAGTAACTTCTATTACTTTTTTCAATAATAGGTAACCAGCCCATTAAAAATGTATCTATTTGATTTATATATTGGGCGACTTCTGGATAACCTTTAAAGAACTCTTTTACAGGTTCATCAAGACCGGTAAATTTTCTGATATTTGTTTGCCAATAAGGATTTGGTAAAAAACGGCAATCAAAAACAAAATCTGCATCAGAGGCAATTCCGTCTTTAAATCCAAAGGATTCAAAAATAACAAATAGCTCTTTTTCAGGACGACCATTTACCATAGAGGTAATTTCATTTGCTAGGTCGTGAATTGATAGATTAGTCGTATCTATGCGCAGATCGGCAACAGATGAAATAGACGAGAGTAATTGAGATTCTTTTGTTACAGCTTCGTCTAAAGATAATTGTTTTTGAGATAAAGGATGAATTCTACGAGTTTCTGCGTAGCGTCTAATTAATACTTGATCTTCTGCATCCAAAAAAATTATGGTGGTCAGTATTTGAGGGTCATTTATGACCTTCATATAAGTTGCCGTGAGTTTTTGAATATCACTATTTATTGGAAGATTTCTTATATCAATGGAAACTGCTAATTTAGGATAAGTTGTTTTAGCTTTATTTAGTAAATCTGCTATGTATTCTACAGGTAAATTATCAATGCAATAAAAACCTAAATCTTCTAAAGCTCTTAAAGCTACAGTCTTTCCTGAACCAGATCTGCCTGAGACTACCACAAGCTTTACGGAAACGCTCATAGCTAAAACTCCAATTTATTGTTTACCGTTAATTATTTTGTTTAATGATAAATCCATTTTATTAAGAATATCAGATACTTTATTTTTTTCTCCGCGGCAAAGTCTTAAGGCATTTAGTAAATCATTGTGAGCTAATTGTTGGCTAAGCTCTTTTAATAGATTTTCAATTTTTGTGTAGTCTTCATTTTGAGAGATAAAAAAGGTGTAGGCAATATCTACATTTTGTTCTTGAGCATCAATTGAATTAAATAGAATTGGTTTATCAAGAATGCTTAAAATTCCTAAAGTATTGGGAATATCGCTAATAGAAGCATGAGGTATAGCAATACCATCAAAGCATACAGTAGTTCCTTTTTTTTCTCTTTCATTAAGAGCAAAAATTAGATCTTTTGCATGGGTATTAAGCTCACAACTAGCAAAATCAGCGACTTCTTCAAAAAGTCTTTTTTTACTAAAACAAAATAAAGGGGAAAGGATAATAGTTTTGGGAAGGATAAACATTTTGTTTTTTTTAAACTTAAATGCCCTGCATTGCAGGGCATTTGAATAAATGGATTAGACGTTATTCTTGTTTAATTTTTTCTTTATATTTAACAAGCTGACGGTCTACTTTATCTATAAGAGCATCGATGGCAGGGTACATGCTTTCATCAGTTGCTTCTGCATGTAAAGAGCTACCTGCTACAGCAATATCAGCTTTTGCAATTTGAGTCAGTTTTTCAACTGTTAAAGTAACTGTAATTGAAGTTACAAGCTCAGCTTTACGCTCAAGTCTCTTAAATTTATCATTAACATAATCTTTGAGCGCATCAGTGAGTTTGATGCCTACGCCTTGGATATTGATTTGCATATTAACGTCCTTAATCCAATCAAAGTGATGGATAAAAAAGCTACACAAAAAAGTTAAGTAACTTCTAAAATCAATAATAGGCAAAAAATCTATGTATTTACAGTTAAATAATAAAATTTTTTATATAAATATTTAAAAATGCGAGAAAAATCTCAAATATAACTTATATTAAGTTTTTTCTTAGGGAAGATGCGGCAAATCCTAGCTCTTCTCGATATTTGGCAACAGTTCTTCTTGCTAAATTTAGACCTTTTTCGTTAAGCTTTTGTGTAATTAAGTTATCTGATAAAGGCTTTCTTTTATCTTCGTTTACGATTAGATCTTTTATTAAATTTTTAATAACTATAGATGATGTTAATTCATCGTTATTATTTGTAATTTTTGAAGAAAAGAAAAATTTTAATTCAAATATTCCTTGGGGTGTGGATATATATTTTTCAGCAGTGGCGCGGGATATGGTGGCTTCGTGAAGTCCTGTTTCTAAAGCAATTTCTTTTAAAGTTAAAGGCTTTATAAAATTAATGCCTTTTTGTAAAAATTCTTTTTGATGAATAATGATAGCTTTTGAAACTTTTATGAGTGTTGCGTTTCTATAGTTAATGTTTTTTATAAGGATTTTTGCTTCTTGAATATTTCTTTTAAGATAATTTAGATCTATTGGATTTATTATTTCCTTTTCAAAAAAATAATTGTTTTTATTTATATAGATTTTAGGCAGGGTGTCTTCATTTATAACAATGTCACAATTTACATTATCAATTGATATTAGTAAAAGGTCTGGTCTAATAAAGTTAGAGCTATTTGTCGAGAAGTTACATCCAGGTTTTGGATTTAGATTTTTTATAACGTTTAAAGCTTTTTTTAAAAAGGTATTTGATACTTTATACTTTTTTATAATTTTATTAAATTCTTTATTTTTCAAAAAGTTCAAATCATTTTTAATAATGTCTTTTGCTAAGTTTGCCTCAAAGCTGTTGTTTTGTTCAAGTTGGATTAAAAGACATTCTTGAACACATCTTGCACCAACACCTAAGGGCTCAAAATTTTGTATAAGTTTTAAAACATATAGGACATCATCTAATGAAATATTTTTATTAGATTGTTTTATTGTTTCAAAAATTTCATTTATAGGAATAAATAAATATCCAGATTCATCGATATTATCAATGACAACCTCGGCTATTTTTTGATATTCATTAGGGATATTAGAGGCATTGAGTTGCCATGTTAAAAATGAGTAAAGGCTTTCAGGCTGAGATGTAAGATTTTGGATATTAATATTTTCATTAAAGGCCAGATTTTTATAATAAGCTTTTTCTGAAAGTGGAGAATTTAAACTAACTTCTTTAGCTAAATTTTCAAAAGAAATATTTTCTGTAGCTTCAACTTCGATAAAAGGATTTTCTAAAGCAATCTCTGTAATTTCTTTATAAAGTTCAAGATTTGATAATTGAAGAAGATGTATTGATTGTTGTAAACCTTTTGTCATGGCCAATGTATGGGTATGAGCAGTTTGTAAATTTTGCTGAATATTGGCCATAACGAATTTTTATAAAGAGAAGTTTTCGCCTAAGTAAACGTCTTTTACTTTATCGTTATTTAAAATTTCTTGGGCTGAACCTTGGGCAATAATTTTTCCAGCATTAACGATATATGCTTTTTCGCATACATCTAAAGTTTCTCTTACGTTATGATCTGTAATTAAAATGCCGATGCCTCTGTTTTTAAGATGCAAAATAATGTTCTTAATTTCAGATACAGATATAGGGTCAACGCCGGCAAAAGGCTCATCTAAAAGAATAAATTTTGGATTTGAAGCTAAAGCTCTGGCAATTTCAACACGGCGACGCTCACCGCCTGATAAAGACATACCAGTGTTATTGGCAAGATGAGTGATACTGAATTCTTCTAAAAGCTCTTCAACAGCACTTTCTCTTTGGGCTTTGCTTATATTTGGTAAAAGCTCCATAACTCCCATAATGTTTTCATAAACAGAAAGTTTTCTGAAAATGGAGTTTTCTTGAGGAAGATAACCTAAACCTGCACGAGCGCGCTCGTGCATAGGCATGGTAGTTATGTCTTTATCATCTAAAAACACAGAACCTTTTTCGATAGATACAATACCTGTAATCATGTAAAAAGATGTGGTCTTTCCTGCACCATTTGGGCCTAAAAGTCCTACAACAGTGCCACTTTTTACATCAAGACTTACATCTTTTACAACAGTACGCTTTTTATAGCTTTTTTGCAGATGGATCGCTTTTAATTCACTCATTTTTAATTTTTTTGTTTATTGGATTTGAGCTCTTGCGGAATAAAAGTACTTCTGACTCGTCCGCCTTGATTGTTATTATTTGAAGCTTTAAGCTTTTGCGTTAAGGTATTGTATTCGATTCTTTCACCATTAACATGAGAGTTATCTTGCCAAATAGTAGCACGACCTGAAAGGACTACGAGATTGTGCTGAGGATAATACTCAATAGATGAAGATTGGGATCTAATTATTTTCCCATCATCTTGCTTTTGTTTAAAGGTTGTCGGGTGACCAAAAGTTTTTACACTTTTAAGTGAGCCATCTTTGTTTCGAATAATTTCGGCTTTATCTGCTTTTAAGAGGATAGATCCCTGAGTTGCCTCAACATTACCAGAAAAAACTGCCTTATTATCTTTTAAATCGGCAAATTGTTCGTCTGAAGCAATATTTATAGGCTGATTGCTGTCAGACTGCAAGGCGTAGGCGTTAGATACAAATAAAGCACAAATTATTGACGCGTATTTAATGCTTTTGAGGGTAGTAAACGACATGAGGATTACCTTTATAATACATAGTGTTATTACGCATATCAGCAACAAAATCACTTCCAAAGTTCAAGTAATTGTGACCTTTAATAGTAACTGTTTCTTTTGATTTGACTAGATCTTTTTCAAAATCATATGTCAGTTTTGATGCAGTAATCTCTTTTATATTTTTGTGATTAAAGCCAGGATAAATTTTTACATTACCTTGAACTTCTGCTTTTTTATTTATAAAAACAAAACCTTCATCTCCTGATAAAAACCAATTTTCATAATTTTTATTTTTAGGATATTCGAAAATTTCTAAAAGTGGTTTTACAAGGTTAATTTTGTTTTCTTTATCGTAGTATTCGACGTTATTTGCTATAAGTTTATAAGTTAAAAGACCTGATTTATCATAAATAGCACCTTTAAATTCTGAGGCAGTAAAGGTTGGTAAATTTGATAAATCAGCAACAGGCTCTTGCTTTTGCATTTGAGCAAAGCGATAAACGCATATAGATAATATCAATAAAAAAAGNGCAATTATGAAGGATTTTAGTGTTACAGTCATGCTAAAGGGCCTCCATCAAGGCCAAGTTTCCCTTGTGCCATTAATATGAGATCACACAGTTGGCGAACAGCTCCTTTGCCACCATCATAATTCATAACAATATTTGCATTCTTTTTTATATAAGGATGTGCATCTTTTGGGCAAGCAGTTATTCCGGCAATTTTAAACATAGGAAGATCATTAAGATCATCACCAATACAGACTGTATTTGCTAAGTCGATACCAAGTTTATTACATAAATCAGTTAAGGCTGTTTTTTTATCGTTTTCGTCCTGTATGAGTAAATCTAATTTAATTTCTTTCATACGTCTTTCCATAAGATGGGCTTTTCTTCCGGTAATAGCGGCACATTTAACGCCACTTTTATTTAAATGATGTAAGCCATAACCATCTTTTGTGCAGAATTTTTTAAACTCAAGATCTGTGTTATCAAGATAAATTCCGCCATCAGTAATTGTGCCGTCGACATCAAAAGCCAATAGTTTTACTGAGGCTAACTTGTGCATTATTTGTTCATCAATATTGCCATAGCAGGTTTTTATCATTGACATTATTATTCCTCAGGGAAAACTAAGATTTGTATGAAAAAATATTATCTAAGATTTATAGACTATGAATTATAACGCCAAAGGCTTATACATCTATATATCAAAGCTTATGAATTGCAGATAAAGATCAAAGAGTAAATTTTTGAATTTAAAATTTGATAGTAAAGTTTTTATTATTTATTTATAGATAAAGAAGCTTTATTTTGGTTAAAAGTACAGGTAATCTAAGCCTTTTAATGCTTTATAAAAGTTAATTATTAGTTTTTGTTTTAGGGGTTATGAATGGATAGTCTTATAAAAGTTAACGGATTATCTTTTTCTTATGCCAATAAGAAGATTTATGAAAATCTTAGCCTTGAAATTCCTCGAGGTAAAATTACCGCGGTTTTAGGTCCATCTGGTACAGGAAAAACAACTATTTTAAGACTGATTGGCGCTCAACTTCGACCAGATAAAGGAGAAGTTTTTTTTGATGGCGTAAATGTTCATTCTCTAAATCGTGCTGATTTATATAAATTGCGCAGAAGAATGAGCATGCTATTCCAAAGCGGTGCCTTATTTTCTGATATGGATGTTTATGACAATGTCGCTTTTCCTTTACGCGAACATACAAGACTTGATGAAGTATTGATTAGAGATATTGTTATGATGAAACTTGAAGCTGTTGGCATGAGAGCGGCAGCTCATTTATATCCAGGTGAGCTCTCAGGAGGTATGTCAAGAAGAGCAGCTTTGGCAAGATCTATTGTTATGGATCCGGATTTGGTGATGTATGACGAGCCTTTTGTAGGCCAGGATCCGATAACAAAGGGTGTTTTAGTAAAACTTATAGCAGATATTAATTTATCTTTGGGAATTACATCTGTTGTTGTAACTCATGATGTAAAGGAAATTTTAGAAGTTGCTCATTATGTAATCATTTTGTCAGAGACTAATCTTTTGGCTAAAGGAACACCTGATGAGATTCGTCAAAGTTCTGATCCTAGAGTTTTACAGTTTATCCATGGCGATTATGATGGTCCTTATGCCTTTCATTTAAAGGGCAGCAGTAATTATNCTAGGAGACTTATAAAAGTGAGTGCTTTCTTTGGTGTTTTAGGCCGGTGGGCATTACAAAAGGTAGCTGCTTTAGGTAGATCTACTATCATGTTAATGCACTCTATTTTTTGCATACCTAATTTGCGTAAAAGCATTCCGCTTTTAATCGCTCAAATTTATTTTGTGGGTGTGCAATCTATAATTATCATTATAGTTTCAGGCCTTTTTATAGGTATGGTGTTGGGCCTTCAAGGTTTTAATATCTTAAAAGATTTTATGGCTACAGGCTCTCTTGGCACACTGGTGGCTTTGGCTATCATAAGAGAGTTAGGCCCTGTAGTTACAGCTCTTTTATATGCAGGACGTGCCGGCTCTGCTTTAACTGCAGAGATAGGTCAGCTAAAAGCTTCAGAGCAATTATCTGCTATGGAAATGATGGCAGTAGATCCTTTAAGACGAATTATTGCTCCAAGATTTTGGGCTGGCATTATTAGTATGCCTATATTATCGGTATTATTTTGTCTTATAGGAATTTATGGTGGCAAGTTTGTCGGTGTTGATTGGTTAGGCCTTGATGATGGTAATTATTGGTCAGCCATGCAAGCTAGTGTCGATTTTAGCGCTGATATCATTCCTATGTTTATAAAAGCAGCAGTCTTTGGCATAGCTTGTACATGGATAGCAATTTTCAATGGTTATGATTGCCATCCGACTTCAGTAGGTATTAGTTCAGCAACTACAGCAACAGTTGTTCAGTCTTCTTTGGCTGTTTTAGGTCTTGATTTTGTTTTAACTGCGGTAATGTTTTAAAGGTAAATTAAATGAAATATTTAAAATCAGAAATTTATGTTGGCATTTTTATGCTTTTGGGTATTGCCGCTAGTGTGGTTATGGCCTTAAAAGTTGCAGGTTTAGTATTAGATAGTAATACGCAGACTTATACATTACATGCCTCTTTTGAGAATATTGGTTCTTTGAGAGTTAGAGCTCCTGTGCGTATAGGAGGTGTTACTATCGGACGTGTTGAAAATATTCGTCTTGATAGTAGCTCTTTAACCCCTGTTGTAGATATTGCAGTTGAGTCTCAATACAATACAATTTCCAGCGAGTCTAAGGCTTCAATTCAAACTGCAGGATTAATTGGTGAACAATATATTGCTATTACTCCAGGTTTTTATGATGAAGAGTTAGGTTCAACTTATTTAAAAGATGGCGATAGTTTTACAGATACAGGTTCAGCTGTTGTGCTTGAAGATCTTTTAGGTAAGTTCTTATACAACATGGGATCTGGCGATTCTGAGAAAAAGAATCCAGAAGAAAAGTAATTAACAGGAGTTATTTATTATGAAAAAAATAATTTGTGCATGTTTATTTGCCGCTATTTCTTTCTTTTCTGCATCATCATATGCTGCAGTTGATATGAGTAATCCATATAAGCTTGCATCTCAAGTTGCAAAAGATACTGTAAGTGAACTTCAAGCTAATAAAGATCGTTTATCTGATAAAGCTTATGCTAAGAGTGTCGTTGAGAGTCATTTAATGCCTTATGTGGATATTACTTATGCTTCATATAAGGTTATTGGCACTGAACTAAAAAAGACTTCCAAAGAGGAAAGAAATGCTTTTACTAAGGCTTTTAATGACTATATGGTAATGTCTTTAACTGATGTTTTAAGTAAGTATGTAAATCAGGAAATCGTCCCACAACCTGAACAAAGTGTTGCCAAGGATGCAACCATTGTTCCGGTTAAATTTACTATTAAAGAGCCTGGTAAACAGGATTTGACCTTAGTTTTAAAGATGCGCCTTAATAAAAAGACTTCTGAGTGGAAGGTTTTTGATTTGATTGGTGAGAACATCTCTATTCTTGATGCAAAAGAAAGTGAGATTTCCCCTATAATTAAGTCTAAAGGCATTAATGCTGCTATTGATGCATTGAAGAATATTAAGCCAGAGCTTAAGTAAATGGAAAAAATTACTTCAATGACTTATGAAAGCGTACCAGCTCTTTGGGAGAATCGTAATGATATTTTCAAAGATAGCGAGATTGATCTTTCTTCAATCAAAGCAATTGATTCAGCTGGTATTGCTTTTTTAGTACAGTGGTCAAAATCATTAAATGGGAGAAAGCTTAAGCTTATAAATCCTCCTATTGCTGCGGATAATTTAATTGCTACTTTTGCTTTAAAACCACTTTTTGATATTGAAAAAAATTAGAGATTTAAGATGACAGAACAGCATTTTGAAGGTTTTGATGCTCCTCCTGAGGAAGAAAGTCGTTCAGCACGTAAGCGTGAGGCTCAAGCCATACGCAAATTAGTAGAGGAAATTTGTAATTTAGGTCAGCAGAGCTTTAATGCTTTAAGAATCCATGACGATGTAAAAGAAGCTTTACTCATGGCGCGTAAATTACGCTTACATAGCGATGAGCGCCGTAGACAATTACAGTATGTTGCAAGATTGCAACGTCAATATCCAGAAGATGATTTAGCTGAGCAGCTAAAATCATTAGGCGCTTCTTCAAAAGTAGATCCAAAAACTATGAAGCTTGAGAAATTAAGAGAGACTATGGTTTTAAATGGAAAGGCTGCTATTGATGCTTTTTGTGCACTGGTAAATGATACTGACCGCAATAAACTGCGTACTTTAGTTAAGAAAGCCTCTGAGGAAATGAAAGCTGAAAGCGATGTTCAGCTTCCAAAACCGGCTTCTCGCGCTTTATATAAGTATTTAAAGAGTGAGATTGAACGTGCAGGAATCGAGGTTCCTGTAAATCTTATTTAAGCTTTTGTACCGCCAACTGTAATCGTATCAATCTTTAAAGTCGGCTGTCCGATACCAACAGGTACTGACTGCCCGGCTTTACCACAAGTTCCAATTCCATCATCAAACTTAAGATCAGATCCTACTAAAGATACTTGTTTCATAGTTTCAGGACCATTACCAATTAAAGTTGCACCTTTAATTGGTGTAGTAATTTTTCCATGCTCAATCAGATATGCTTCAGAAGTTGAGAATACGAATTTTCCGGAGGTAATATCGACTTGACCACCACTAAAGTTTACAGCGTAAATACCTTTATCAACGCTTGAGATAATCTCATCTTTATCATATTTGCCTGGGAGCATATAGGTATTGGTCATGCGAGGCATTGGCAAGCAGTTATAGCTTTCGCGTCTGCCGTTTCCTGTAGGAGACATTCCCATAAGTGCTGCATTTTGTTTATCTTGCATATAGCCTTTGAGAATACCGTTTTCAATAAGTACATTTCTTGCGCTTTTTGTTCCTTCATCATCAAAAGTTAAGGAGCCACGACGATTTTTTAAAGTACCATCATCAATAATAGTGCAAGATTTTGATGCAACTTGTTGTCCAATTTTGCCAGTAAAGTTTGAGGTTCCAGTGCGGTTAAAATCTCCTTCTAAGCCGTGACCTACAGCCTCATGGATAAGAACACCAGGCCAGCCTGCACCTAAAACAACAGGCATAGTTCCAGCAGGGGCATTTTCAGCTTCAAGATTTACAGAGCCAATACGCACAGCTTCAGATGCTAATTGTTCTATTTTGTCGTTTGCTAATAATTCAGGCAACATAATAGCGCCACCTGATGCTACAAATCCCATTTCACTGCGATTAACTTGGGCCATGACTAAGTTAATAATAATTTGTACTATAGGCTTAATATCGCATGTAATTTGACCATCAGTAGTCATAGTCATAGAGACTTTATGACTACAAGATAGAGCGGCCATTACTTGTAAAACACGAGGATCTTTAGATCTGACGCTCTTATCAATTTTCTCAAGAATTGCAACTTTTTCATCCCTAGATAAAGACATAATAGGGTTGTCAGGGGAATATAAAGGAGCGCTTTTTATATAGTTTTGAGAAATATTAACTGTATTGCAATTGTGTCCTGATGAAATAGTTCTGGCTGCTTTACAAGCTTCAATAAGTGAGAATTTATCTAAAATATCACTGTAAGCAAAGCCTGTTTTAGTGCCTAAAATAGCACGGACACCTACACCTTTGCTAATATCAAAAGAACCTGTTTTTACAATGCCATCTTCTAAAGAAAAACTTTCAGATTCGGTTTTCTCAAAATAGATATCACCAAAATCAATTTTATTGGCAGATAATGTTTTTAAGGCTTGAGACAAAACTGACATATCAATATCAGAATTTGCCAATAAAGAAGATTGAGCTATTTCTAAGTTATCCATGTAGTTTTAATTCCTTAAACAAATTTTGGAGTAATACCAAACTTTTCAAGTAAAGCTCTAACCTGACAGATTGGTAAGCCTACAACAGAGCTTACAGAACCTGATACTTTTTCAACAAACATTGCAGCTAAACCCTGAACAGCATAAGAACCTGATTTATCGTCACATTCGCCAGAGCTTACATAGCCTTCGATATTTTCATCGCTAATGTTTGCAAAGGTTACCAAGGTCTTTTCAAGACCTTGGTAGCTTATAGAATCTTTTTGTACGGTATAGCCAGTTAAAACCTCATGAGTTTTTCCTGAAAGCTTTTTAATCATTGCTTTGGCATCATTGCGATCTTTTGGCTTTCCTAAAATCTCTCCGTCTAAGACTACAATAGTATCTGCTGCAATAACCACAGCCTCAGGATGCATTTTTGCTATATGCTCAGCTTTTAATTTAGCAAGTCTTACTACTAAATCTTGGGGTAATTCATTTGGCTTTGGAGTTTCATCAACATCAGGAGAGATAACTGTAAATTGCAGGCCTAATGATTTAATGAAATCTTTTCTACGAGGAGAGCCTGAAGCTAAGATAATAGCGGTCATATGTTTTTTTTCTCCTCTTTAAGTGAAATTGAAAATGTTTGGGCTAAAAGCAAACATAAGAAATTAACTAAAGGCCATAAAATAGCAGTAAAAAGTGCAGGTAACAGGAAATTTACCTCGTAATAGCTTTGGCCTATGATGTGCTCAAGCCAATAAGTAATGACATTAATAATGAGATTTAAGATCATTATTAAAATTGATTGTTGCCATAAAGCATAAAGACTAAAGCGCTTGAATTGAGAGGTAATTATATAGACATGCGCGGCGCAAATGAGCGCGTTAATGCCAAGAGGTGCACCACTTAATAAGTCTAAAATTAAACCTGTTATAAAAGCAGTTTCAATTCCAAAATGAAATTTATTTAAAGTAGTAAAAAAGACAAGTATTAGCACCAATAGATTTGGTCTGTTTTCCATCATAAAATCAGATAAATGAATAATTTGGAAAAGCAGAGCAATAACCACTAGCGGTATGAATATAAAAATTAAGGAACGACCTTGTTCTTTTGTGTTCATAGCTTGTTTCTATTGTTCCTTTTTATTGTTTTTTTTATCTAAAGATGGGGATCTTGATAAAGACTCAATTAAGTTCTTAATTTTCTCTTGACGCAAAATATGCTTACTGTCAGAGCGTTGTTTGGCCATTATCATGCTGTCATTGTTTTCATTATCAACACTTTGATACCAGTAAAGTAAAACATATCGCATAGTATCGGTGTCAACTACAGGACGAGCTTTTATATTGGCAAAAGGTTGTGCGTCAGAAAATCCTACAGAAGTTACTATAGCTACAGGATATCCTGAAGGATAAACACCACCTAAACCAGACGTTACAAGCAGATCTCCAACTTTAATATCAGCACTACGAGGAACATTATTTACAGACAGTTCATCATGAACACCTGTTCCTGTAGTAATTGCTCGTATATTGTTTCTACTGCTTAAGACAGGTACAGAGCAATTAGGATCACTTACTAAAAGAACACGAGAAAAACCGTAATTTAAGGAATAAACCTGTCCTACAAGGCCATTTCCTGAAATTACAGGCATACCTTCATATACCCCAGATTTTGAGCCTCTATTGATAATTACACGTCTTAAATAAGGATTTGAATCAACATCAATAACCTCTGCAACTTGGCGACGTGGGGCTTTTGAAGAAGGTGAATTTAAAAGCTTTCTTAAAGCTTCATTTTCAGCTTCTAAAGCTTGCATATGCATGATGTCTGCACGTTGCAAAAAATTTTCTGCAGAAAGACGTTCATTTTCTTCTATAAGTTCGCTACGGCTCTTAAATTGAGATGAAACAAACTTTGAGACTGAGCGAGGTGAGTCTGCAAAAATCATTAAAGGATAAAGGGATGACTCAATATAATAGCGAAAGTCATTCAAAGCCCGCGATCTCATGTCAATTGCCATAACAGCAATAGATATGAAAAAGATGATAGCAAAGCGGAGATGAATAAACAGGCTGGGTTTATCAGGCTTATTCAAAATTAGATCCGATGAAGAGGGGATCTGTCTTATGGCAGATCCCTTATAGATTAGTCAAAGACCTCATTGTCTTGAGTGTCATACATTTCAAGAGCTTTTCCACCACCACGAGCCACGCAAGTGAGCGGATCTTCGGCAACGACAACCGGAATACCGGTCTCTTCGTTTAAGAGTTTATCGAGGTTATGCAATAAAGCTCCACCACCTGATAACATCATACCATGCTCAGCAATATCAGCTGCAAGCTCAGGAGGAGATTTTTCAAGGGCTGTTCTTACAGCACTTACAATACCTTTGATAGGGTCAGATAAAGCATCAAGAATTTCGTTAGAGTTTAAGGTGAATGAGCGAGGAACGCCTTCAACTACAGAACGACCACGAACTTCTTTTTCATGCATCTCTTGCTCAGCATAAGCAGAACCAATTTCAATTTTGATGTTTTCTGCTGTAGCTTCACCGATTTCATAGCGCTTAGTATTTCTAATGTAATCGATGATTGCTTGATCAAATCTATTGCCGCCAATACGAACAGAACTTGAATAAACAATGCCGTTTAATGAAATGATTGCAACTTCAGTAGTACCACCACCGATATCAACAATCATAGAACCTTTAGCCTCAGATACAGGTAAGCCTGCACCGATTGCAGCTGCCATAGGCTCTGTAATTAAAAAAACTTCACTTGCACCAGCACCTTCAACAGATTCACGAATGGCACGACGTTCAACCTGAGTTGCGCCACAAGGGACACAAACTAAGACGCGAGGGCTTGGTTTAAAAGGGAAATGATGAGAACCTGACAGAACTTTGTTAATGAAGTATTGCAGCATTTTTTCAGTGTATTGGAAATCTGCAATTACACCGTCTTTCATAGGACGGATAACTTCTAAATTGTCAGGGCTTCTGCCGAGCATAATTTTTGCGGCTTTACCGACAGCGTCAACTTTACGCTGTGCTCCGCCATTACGGTCAAGACGCACGGCGACCACAGACGGCTCGTTTAAAACGATGCCTTTGTTTTTAACATAAACGAGAGTATTAGCAGTTCCTAAATCAATCGAAAGATCGTTTGAAAACATGCTGCGTAATTTTTTAAACATTGCCAAGGCCTAGAACCGAATTGAAATAAATAGGTTATTGTTCAGAGTCTGAAATATGATGGCAAGTATAACACACCACAAAAAAAGATTGTTTATATGCAAAATTTTGTACCAAAAATAAGTGTGATTTGATCTTTAAAAAGTACGCAAAGCGCCTTTATAAAAAAGGCGCATTTTAATTTTAAATACTATTGAAATTAAAAGGGAATTTCTTCGCTATAGTCATTTTGTGCTGTAATTGCGGGCTTTAAATTTTGCGAAAATTTTGGGTGATTTATGGTTTGTGGAAGTTCTTTTTTTGTATGTGTTTTATTTATAGTGCTAGGGGCAGAAATTTTATCTTCATAACTATTATTTTCAGTAACATTTTGAGCAATATTTTTATTTCCAAGCATTAGCATTTCATCTGCAAAAATTTCAGTAATAATTCGTTTTTGATTTTGCTTATCCATATATGATTTTGTTCTTAGGTGTCCTTCAATATAAATCTGAGCTCCTTTATGTAAATAAGTGTTTGCAATTTCTGCAAGTTTTCCCCATAAAACTACGCGATGCCATTCGGCACTTTCTGTTATCTGTCCTGTCTCTGTATTACGTTTCATTTCATTGGTTACCAATGAAATATTTGCTACAGCAAGACCTGTTGAGGTTTGACGAAAAATAGGTTCATCTCCCATATTTCCAATAAGTATTACTTTATTGATTCCTCTTGACATAATAATTTTTCCTGATGCTTATTATTTGTTAAAGTTTTAAACATAAAATTACGGATGATAAAAGCTTAATACTTAGGTTTTTCTGGCTTTTAAATACAAGGCATAAAGTGCTATTTTTTTTAATAAAAATATAAATATCAGATAGTTAAATATGGAAGAGATTATAATTAGGGGCGCGCGTACCCATAATTTAAAAAATATCAATGTTTCAATACCGCGAAATAAGCTTTGTGTAATAACAGGTCTTTCTGGATCAGGAAAATCTTCTTTAGCTTTTGATACTTTATATGCTGAAGGACAAAGACGTTATGTAGAATCTCTTTCAGCTTATGCAAGACAATTCTTATCCTTAATGGATAAGCCTGATGTTGATTCAATTGATGGATTGTCACCTGCAATTTCAATTGAACAAAAATCTACCTCACATAATCCCCGCTCAACTGTAGGAACTATTACAGAAATTCATGATTATTTACGTTTGATGTGGGCGCGTATAGGTGTAGCAAGATGTCCTGAACATGGAACTGAATTAAAAGCTCAAACTATCACGCAGATGACAGATGCGGTAATGGCTCTCCATGAAGGCGGCAAGTATATGATTCTCTCGCCTGTTGTAAGAGGAAGAAAGGGGGAGCATAAGCAATTATTTGCTGATTTAGCTCGTGATGGCTTTATTCGTGTTAGAGTTGATGGTGAAATTTGTGATCTTTCAGATCCACCAAATTTAGCATTAAGAGTTAAACATAATATTGAAATTGTTGTTGATCGTATAAAGATCCGTGCAGATATTAGACAACGTGTAGCTGATTCTTTGGAGACTGCAATTAAATATGCTGATGGTTTAGCCATTGTATCTCCTATGGATGAGCACGATAAGAACGAAGAGATTCTTTTTTCAAGCCATTACTCCTGTCCTCATTGTGGTTATTCTATTCAAGAGTTAGAGCCACGAGATTTTTCTTTTAATAATCCTCACGGCTCTTGCCCTAAATGTGAAGGTTTGGGCGTATTAATGGTTTTAGATGAACAAAAAATTGTTCCTGATCCTAAAAAATCAATATTTGAAGGAGCTATTGTTGGTTGGGATAGAAGATCTGTTTGGTACTTTAGACAAATAGAAGCTGTAGCAAAATATTTTAAGGTTGATTTGCAAACTCCTTTTGAAAAATTAAGCCGTAAGGCGCAAGAGCTGTTTTTATATGGTTCAGGTAATGTTGCCGTACCTATGGAATTTTCTTATGCAAAGGGTCAAAAAGTAGAGAGTTCTCTGCAGCCTTTTGAAGGTGTAATTCCAAATTATGAAAGACGCTTAAAAGAAACAGATTCTGATTATGTGCGAGATTTTATCTCCAAACTTATGACACCATCATTATGTCCTGAGTGTCATGGTGCGCGCTTAAAAAAAGAATATTGTAATGTTTTTGTAGCAGGAAAAAGTTTACCTGAGATAAATGAATTATCTATTGTAAAAGCTCGGGAATTTTTCGAAAACTTACAATTAACCAATCAACAGCATGGAATTGCTGACAGAATTTTAAAAGAAATTCGTAGTCGTTTATCATTTTTAATAAATGTAGGTCTTGGTTATCTTAACTTATCTAGAAGTGCAGAAACTCTGTCAGGTGGTGAGGCTCAAAGAATTCGTTTGGCCAGTCAAATAGGTTCAGGTCTTACAGGAGTTATGTATGTTTTAGATGAGCCTAGTATTGGTCTTCACCAGCGTGATAACAGCAAGCTTATTGAAGCTTTAAAGAATTTACGTAATTTAGGTAACTGCGTGATTGTAGTTGAGCATGATGAAGATACCATGCGTGCTGCTGACTATATTTTAGATATTGGTAAAGGCGCTGGAATTCACGGTGGAACTGTAGTTGCTAAAGGTAAAGTTGAAGATTTGGAAAACAATCCAAACTCGCTTACAGGCGAATATCTATCAGGAAGAAAGCGTATTGAAATTCCTAAAAATAGGGTGAAACCACAGGAAGGTAAATTTATTACCTTAAAAGGCTGTAATGGTAATAATTTAAAAAATGTTGATGTAAGTTTCCCTGTGGGCTGTTTTATTACGGTAACAGGTGTTTCAGGATCAGGAAAATCAACACTTATAAATGACACTTTAGTTAGAGTCGCTGAAAGACAGTTAAATAAAGTGACTACAGGAGATGAGCCTGCGCCTTATCAGTCTATTTCAGGTCTTGAGTATTTCGATAAAATCATTTGTATTGATCAAAGTCCTATTGGCAGAACTCCAAGATCTAATCCTGCAACTTATGTTGGTTTATTTACAGAAATTCGTGATTTGTTTGCCAAAACAGCAGAGGCTCGTAAACGTGGTTATGGTCCAGGACGATTCTCCTTTAATGTAAAAGGTGGTCGTTGCGAGGCTTGCCAAGGTGATGGTACTATTCGCGTCTCTATGAATTTCTTGCCTGATGTTTATGTTAAATGTGAAGAGTGCCAAGGCCAGCGTTATAACAGGGAAACTTTAGAGGTTACATATAAGGGTAAAAATATATCAGAGGTCTTAAATATGAATGTTGAGACCGCCCTTGAATTCTTTAAAGCCGTACCTGCTATTGCAAATAAACTTCAGACTTTAATGGATGTTGGTCTCTCTTATATCACTTTAGGTCAGTCTGCTTTGACCTTCTCAGGAGGAGAGGCTCAACGAATTAAGCTTTCAAAAGAGCTTTCAAGAAGAGGAACTGGTAAAACTTTATATGTTTTAGATGAACCTACTACAGGTTTGCATTTTCAGGATGTAAAGCAACTTTTGTATGTATTATTACGTTTAAGAGATCAAGGAAATACTATTATTGTTATTGAGCATAATTTAGACGTAATTAAGACTGCAGACTATTTAATTGATTTAGGGCCTGAAGGAGGAGCTGGTGGTGGAGAAATTATTGTTACAGGATCTCCTGAGGAAGTTTCAAAATGTGAAAAATCCTTTACAGGACAATTTTTAAAACCTATTTTAAAACGTGGATATTAGTTGGAGTCGTTTATGTTCGAATTAACCGATCGCGAGTTTGATGCAATTTTGCAGTTAAATGCTGAGTACAGACAGTCTTTTTTCTTAAATAAGACTGTTGAAAATCAAGAATTATTTATCATCATTCAGGAAGAAGGCCCTTTTTTACTTGAGGATAAAGCTGAAGATGATGCTGAGATCGCTACTATTTTACCTTTATGGTGTCATGAGAGATTAGCTGCGTTTTATATTGAAAAAGCAGGTATTGAAAATGCTAAAGTTCAAAAAGTTACTGTAAGTGCTTTTAATAAGAACTGGGTACCAATGCTTGCAGAAAACAATATCTTATTGGGCTTTATGCCAATTGAAGGTTCTGATTTTACTGTTGATGATCCAAAACCTTTTTCTGAAAAATAATTTTCTTAAGTAATAAAAAACCGGCTCTTCGCCAAATCTGTGGCTAACTAAAATTTTATATCTAATTTTGTTATACCAATAGACAAAAAAAATGGTCGTTCCCAATTAAGATTGAATTAACCAAAATCCATCAATCAAGGAGAACGACCTATGGCTATTGTATCCGATTTTCAATCTGATTTAACAAACCATTTTTTCAAAGGTTTTAAGATTTCTTCCCATTTTATAGATGATAAAGCTAAGGAAATTCATTTTTATCTTGAGCCTTGCAGTGAATTTCCTGTATGTCCTAGGTGTAAAGGCAAGAATGTAGTTGTTCACGAATATAGAAAACGAGTTGTACAAGATGATTCCATTTTGGGGTATAAGACTGTTTTATTTATTACCTATAGAACCTTTAAATGTAAGTTCTGTAATAAATATTCCACTGAAAAAAATAGAGTTCCTATCTGAAAACAGTCGCTTTACAACAAGGGTTGCAGACTCTGTTAATGAAGATTTAGAAAGAGCCGGGTCTATTAAAGATACGGCTCAAAGAACCGGTTTAAGCTGGTCTTCCTGCAAAAGAATTCATAAGCGATACCTTAAAAAGAAAATATACTTTAATTTAGGTCAAGCCTCTCACATTGCTATTGATGAATTCTCTATTAAGAAAGGCCATAAATATGCAACTGTAGTTGTTGATTTAGATACTAAAAGAGTTATTTGGGTTGGTAAGGGTAAGACTGTACGAGAGGTTAATCGCTTCTTTAAATTATGCGGTACAGAGGGCTGTAAACAAATAAAAGCAGTAGCAATGGACCAAAATGCAGGATTTGCTACTTGCGTTAATAAGTACTGCCCTAATGCCAAGGTTGTCTATGATTTATTTCATATGGTTTATAACTTTGGAAGACTTGTTATAAGCGCCATAAGACTAAGACTTGCCTATGAAAATAAAAACAAAAATGATGACAATGCTTATTCTCTTTTAAAGCGTTCAAGATTTCTGTTACTTACAAAAAACTCTAATTTATCTGAAGAAAAAAGAATAAAACTTAATGATATTTTAAGCTTTTATCATGATTTATATGCAGCTAATGAGCTAAAAGAGCTATTACCTGAAGTATTCCATGCTCACTCAAAAGAAGAGTCAGAATCTCTTTGGGATGAATGGGTAAGGTTAGCTTTACAGTCAAAAGTTCAAGAGATTACTAAGTTTGCCAAAGTGCAAAATAGAAGATACCGAGATGGTATAACAAATTCAGGTATTTACAGGATTAGGACAAGCGTTCTTGAAGGGATAAACAATAAGATAAAAGTCTTAAAAAGACTCGCTTATGGATTTAGAGATTTGGAGTATTTCTTTTTGAGGATCATGAATTCATTTAGGGGCAATTCACTTGAATGCTAAAAGGATCCCTGGTCAATTTTGTATATTATTTTCCAGGGATCCCACAGATTTGGCGATGAGCCAAAAAACCCTGCTTTTAGGGTCACCCTATTTTAGGATGACCGCATTTTGCAGGGGTTTTCCTTTATAGATTACATTTTACTTACCAGCACGAGTGGCAGCATCTTCAATAGAGAGCTTAGCTGCAGCGGCTTTTAAGCCTTCTAAATCAAGTTTAGACATAGCTACGAGCTCATCTTTGGTATAAGGAAGCTGATCTACGAAGTATTTTTCGTAAGCTGCATAGTCATCAGGAGATGATACATAGAGATAAGGGAAAGTTATGTCTTCAAACTTACCTTCAATTCCAGTGTAATTGCCCTTAACAGCATTATAAACAGCCATGAATGCAAATAATGGATCGCAATAGTGACCACCGGACTGACCTGCCATAGAACCATTCTTTAAGCGATCACCTAAATCAGGAAGGAAGTCAGTAGAGACGACGGCAATCTTACCAGTTTTACCAGCTCTTTCAATAGCAGCAACAGCACCTTGTAATGGATCACCACCACCGCCTGCAGGTATTAAAGCATCAAGTTTAGGATTTGCAGCCATTAAAGCTTCTGCAGCCTTAGAGCCACCTTCAGAGGAAGTACCTGCATATTGAGGCTCACTTAATACAGCTTGGTCATCAGGATGGTCTTTGTTCCACTGCTCAACACCTGCTTTATAGCCTTCCCATCTGCCAAGCCAAGTGGCATCGCCTTGCTCCCAACCAATAAGACCAATGTTACGGCAGCCTTTATCGAGCAGAATTTTAACTAACTTAGCGCCATTTTCAGGTTCATTTTCATGAACAGCACCGACGAAATATGGAGAGTCGGTAGCCATCTTGTAAATATCAGGGCTGGCAGTCTTAGAAATGATACGGAAGAACTGAGCTAAATAAACCTCATTGTCATTGGCAGTTTTAATTGCAGAGGTCATTTCAGTATCAGAGGAGTTACAAATAATGATACCTTGGCAGCCAGATGCAACCAGTTGCTCAACAGAAGCGGTTACTTTTTCAGAGACGTGGGCTTGATCTACGTATTGAACTTCAACGCCTAAAGCATCGGAAGCTTCATCAAGGATACGTTTGCAGCAGGAGCCTAAAACGTCAGTTGAGGACCAAATAGAAACACCGATTTTAATATCGCTGTTATCAATTGCTAATGCAGAAGTGCTAAAAGAGGCTAAACCTGCAGCAAGAACGCTACAAGCGATAGCTTTTGAAAACTTTGTTAAAGTTAATCCCATAACCAAACTTCCTTATGTTGATGAGCAAATATAATATTTTTAATCCTTAAACTAAGATGTCAGGATTTTGATTTTTAATATTTAAAATAATAGCTGTTTTTTTATTGTAAACGTATGCATACGTCACATTTCTAAAAATAATTAATAAATACAGTATTATTTAATAGTAATTTATTTTTATAAATCAATAATATATTTAGTGCTTATGAGTAAATATGTATTTGTAAAAACATAAGCGATTTATCAAATTTTACGTGCATATTTAGAATATTAAAAAAGAGCTATTTTCTAAGTGTTTTTTATAAAAAAATCGCAAAAAAAAGACTTCAATGATAATTAATCAGATTTTTTTATTGCGATCGTGATCAAATAATTACCAAAATAATCCTAAAAAAACGTGCGTTGCCTTGAATAATCGTAAACGTTTGCGAATCGACATTTATCTTTGCTTTATTATTTGGCTTATAAGTGCTTTGCATCTTAATTTTTTGATGAATTTGAAAAAGAACATTGCATGTGACACAGAAAATTTTCATAAAAAATCTGTTTTTTAGGCAACAAACAAAGGGTAATTAAATATGACTGGAATAAAAAATCTTTCCGGTGCAACTAAGGGCTATATAGTTTTAATTGCATTGGTATTTCTTTCCTGGCTTATCTTTAAAATTTTGACTTCAGATAATTTTGGATCTCCAAGTAATTTATTAAGTTATTTTCAGGCCAGTCTGATTGCTACTGTAGGTGCTGTTGGTTTCTACTTTGTTATGGATATGGGTCTTTTCGACTTTTCCATTGGCGCCAATATTATTCTTTCAGCAATTATCGGTTGTCAGCTTGCTACTAATTTTGATTTAGGTTATGCAGGATTAGTTTTAGGAAGTATCGCAACTGGTGGTTTAGTTGGTCTTTGTAATGGTCTTTTTTACGTTAAGTTACGCATTCCTTCTATGATTGTAACTGCTGGTTTGGCTTTGATTTATGAGTCTTTGGCAAACTATATGGCAGGTGGCGTGGAGATGACTTTACCATCTGAGTTACGTGCTTTCGGTCAGATGCCAGGCAACATTATCTTAGCTTTCATTACCTTTATTATTGCTTACGTTATTTTAAATTACACCAAGTTTGGCACCTACACCTATGCAATTGGTTCAAACGAACTTGTTGCTAAAAACATGGGTATTAACGTTGATAAGTTTAAGGTTTTAGCCTTCGTTTTAAGTGGTGCTTTCTTCGGCGCTATGGCTGTATTAACCATTAGTTATGGTTCTTCTATGGTAGCTGTTACCGGTATGTCTTCTATGAGTCGTAACTTCGTTCCTACCATGGGATGCTTCTTTGGTTTGGCTTTTATGAAATATGGCATTCCTTTACAAGCAATTATCTTAGGTGAGTTCATCGTTAATATTATTTTCTTCGGCTTTATTTCTTTAGGTGCACCGACTGCAATTCAAGATGTTATCACTGGTTTAGCCTTACTTGTCATTATCACCTTTACTACTAAAGTAACCAAGGGCGAAATTGTTAAATAGGGAGAAAAAAATGAGCGAAGTAAGATTACAAGTTAGAAATATCAGCAAACATTTCGGAATTACCCGCGCCCTTGACAATATTTCTTTTGATATCAATAAAGGCGAGGTTCACGCTTTAATCGGTGAAAATGGTTCTGGAAAATCTACCATGACTAATATGCTTACTGGTATTTATCCTATGGAGACTGGTAAGTTCATTTTAGATGGCAAGGAAGTCCACGCTAAAAACCAAGTTGATGCCAATAATCATGGAATTTCAATTATTGTTCAGGAGCTTGGAACCCTTTCAGGACTCACTGTTGCAGAAAATATTTTCTTAGGTCATGAAGAGCGCTTTATTAAAGGTGGTTTTCGTAATACTCAGGCGATGAATGCTGAGGCCAATCGTCTTTTACATGAGTATGGCTTTGATTATATCAAGGCTAATGTTTTAGTAGATGAATACAATTTTGAAGATCGTAAGTTAATTGAAATTGTTAAGGCTACTTATTTCAAACCTAAGATTGTAGTTATTGATGAAACTACTACAGCATTATCTCAAGAAGGTCGTGAAGAGCTTTATAAGCAAATGAATCGTATTCGCGATGAAGGTAATACTGTAATTTTCATTTCTCACGATTTATCAGAGATTTTAGACAAATCCGACACCATTACCATCTTAAGAGACGGTGAATATATTGATACTGTTAAATCATCAGATGTAACAGAAGATGATCTTAAAAAATTGATGGTAGGTCGTGAGGTTACAGGTAAGTACTACCGAAATGATTATGGTGAGAAGGTTTCAGAAGAGGTGGTTCTTTCTGTAAAGAATGTAACAGTAAAAGGTCTTATCAAAGATGTTTCCTTTGATTTACATAAAGGAGAGATTTTAGGTTTTGGCGGTTTGTCTGAGTCTGGCATGCATGAAATCGGTAAAGCTATTTTTGGTGCAAGTTATGACCGAGAGGGCGAGGTAGTGCTTGCCAATGGTACACAAATCAATGATATTCCGTCAGCTATTAAAAACTCTATTGCTTATACCTCAAAAGATCGTGATAACGAGTCTGTAGTTATTAACCAAAGCATTAAAGACAATATCGCTTTGCCATCGTTAGATGATTTAACTTACGGCAAAACTAAGTTTATTGATTGGAAGAAAGTTAAGAACTTTGCCAATAAATTCGCTGCTGATATGTCAGTAAAAATGGTTAATGTTGATCAGTTTGTCTCTGAGCTTTCCGGCGGTAATAAACAGAAGGTTGTTTTAGCCCGTTGGATTGGTAAGGGCTCAGATATTGTGGTTTTAGATAGTCCTACTCGCGGTATTGATATCAAAGTTAAGCAAGATATTTATCAGCTTATGGATCAAATGCGAAAGGAAGGAAAGTCCATCATTATGATTTCTGAAGAATTGATGGAACTTATTGGTATGTGTGATCGCATCATTATCATGAAAGACGGAGCGATTAAGGGTGAATTACCACGCTCACGCGAGCTAAATGAAAATAGCTTAATTTCAATGATGGTTTAATTTAGGAGAGATACAAATTATGTCAGATGCAATTACTGAAAAGAATAAAGAGCAAGAATTGAAATCTCTTCGTCGAATGAGACTGATACGCGCTCTCCTGCCAATTGTTGGTTTAATCTTAGTTTGCGTATTATTTAACTTTTTAACTCATGGTAGATTACTTAAACATTGGCCTTTAGCAATGTCTCAGGTTTATGTCACCATGATTGCCTCAATGGGAGTCTTCTTCATTATGACCATGGGCGGTTTGGATTTCTCTCAAGGCTCTATTTTAGGACTGTCAGCCATTGTTTGTTGTTATTTATCTCATTACAACATTCCTTTGGCTATTGTTGGTGGAATGGTAACAGGTGCTTTAATTGGTGCTGTTAACGGTTATTTCTATGTAAATAGAAAAATAAAATCGTTTATTGTTACTATCTGTACTATGTTCTTGTTTAGAGGCTTAATTAAGTTTTTAACTACTAATTCACCTGTTGCAGGATCTGCGGCATTAGTGTCTATTGATAGCACTATGTTTAAAGTAATCTGTACCTCTTGCGTAGTATTTATGGGCTTTATTTGCTTCTCTTGCACAAAGTTTGGTGTTTATTTAAGAGCCATCGGTGCAGGTGAAAAAGCTGCCATGTTTGCCGGTATTCGTACTGACAGAATGAAGTTTTATGTTTATGTTTTAGCCGGTGCAATTACAGGTTTTGCTGCATTTATTAGTTCAATTAAGGTTGGCTCTGTAACCTCTTCAGGAGGCAATCAGTTAGAAACTCAGATTTTAATTGCTTTAGTTTTAGGCGGTATGCCTATTTCTGGTGGTGCTATGGCCCGCTTTAGCAATTGCGTAGTCGGTTCTTTACTGTATGTAGTTTTAAGTTCAGGCTTAACTATGATTGGCTTTACTACACAGATGATGCAGCTTATTCAGGGTGTAATTTTCCTGTTATTCGTAGCTTTATTTGCAGATCGTAAGTCAATATCTGTTATCAAATAAAAGATTATTTAGATTAAAAATTTGATAGAAAAAAAGAGGGGGGGTAATATTCTTACCTCCCCTTTTTCTATTTATTCTTGATAAGGTTTTTTACCTTCTTTTTGCCATTTTATTAAAAGCTGTTCGCGATACCACATCTGATAAGCATTCACTACATTTTGCCAAATAATATAGCATCCAGGAGCTATAGCTGCGGTTGGAGACAAATAAGTTAAGGCAATCCATAAACCAAAGACCATGTTTTTCTGACCTAAGGCCTGACCTGCGGTAATGCGTTGTTTTTCTAAATGCCCCATGAGTTTTCCTAAAGAAAATTGCATGGCAGTACATAGCAAACCTACAAAGGCTAAAAGCCATAAATAAGCAGCGCTTTCTTGAGAATTAAATATGGTGGCAAAGGTTTTTCCTGAGATAACCATTAAGGTAAAGCCCCATAAATAAAAACCTAAGTCATTTAATTTTGTAACAATGAATTTATGAACTGGTTTTAAAAAGAATCTCACCATAAAGGCTATAAATAAAGGTAAAACTATAACAGGGAATACCTTATTTAAAATAACTACACATTGATCTAAAAAAGATCCTTGTGCTACATCTGAAAATAAAGGGAAAATCAAAGGAATAGCAAGAGCTGCGGCAACATTACACATAAGAGTGTATGTTGTTAAGGTAGATTCATTACCACCTAATTTACCTGCAAGAACGGCTGCAGAGGCGGCAGTTGGGGTAATGATGCAAATGAGCGCGCCTTCAAGAGGAACTAAATAAGGAGTGTGTGGGTTATATGCAAGATATAAGGCTAAAGCAAAACTTCCTATTATTTGAAAGCCGATTAAAGTGAAATGCCAAACTTTAGGTTTCATTTCTTTGATGCTGACTTTGCAAAAAGCCGAAAACAACATTATAAAGATTAAAATTGGCAGTCCATCTTGAGCAAAAGAACTTACATAACCTTTTACAGGTTTTAAAAAGCCCAAGTTATGAAAAGCAAGATATCCTAAAAGACCGCACGATACAGAGATAATGAGCATATAGGTGCGGAATCTTCTTATAAGTTGAGATTTGTTCATATGTATTTTGAGAAAAATTTATTTAGATTAAATAACTTATATAAGATGGATAGATAACATTTTTTGTATTAAAAAAAGCTTAAAGTATAGCCTTAAAATGTGATCTTCATTAAATAATCTTAGCATGATTTAAAACGTGTTTTCTCTGTAAAAGAAGATGTTATTTAAGAGTAAATAACAAAATATTTGTTTAATATATATAATTTATTTGCATATTAAAATTAATTTAAGAGGCAAATAAATGTGATAAATATCAAAAAAAATCAGATGATTAATTTTGAAAAGCATTCATAATTTGAGTAGAATTTATCCATTAAAAAGGAGCTTGTATACAAGCTCCTTTTCTTAGTACACAATTCTTTTTTTTGGAGAAGCATATGGAACATTGGATCCCGGTGATGTGGGTAGGTTTAGCCATAGTGCTGCTACTCGTATTAACTATTAAATATAAATTGCACTCTTTTTTGGCTTTATTGATTGTAGGTATGCTGGTTGCTTTTTTAGAAGGTATGCCTTTAGATTCTTTAGTTAGTGCTATTTCAAAAGGTGCAGGTAATACTTTAGCAGGTGTTGGCCTTATTGTTATTTTAGGTGCTTCTTTAGGTCAGTTAATGACAGACTGTGGCGCCTCAAAGAAGGTTGCAGACGTTATTTTAAAAACTTGTGGCACTAAATATTTAAAATGGGGCCTTTTATTTATTGGTTCTATTTTTGGTACAGCCATGTTTTTTGAGGTAGGCTTCATTATTATGATGCCTTTAGTAATTGGTATTGCAAAGGAAGCTAAGATTCCTTATATGGCCTTAGTTATTCCTTCTTTAGCAGCCTTAGCTCAAGCTCATAGCCTTTTGCCTCCACAACCAGGTCCAGTTGCCCTTATGACCTCTTTAGGCGCAGATTCTGGCTTAGTTTATATGTTTGGCCTTGTTGTTTTAATCCCATCAATTATCTGTGCAGGTATCATTTTTCCGCGCTTTATTTCTAATTTTGATGAGTACAAATTACCAAATATTGGCGGTATGGATGAGGTTGATTATTCTAAATATAAGACCCCAAGTTTTGCCGTTTCTTTATTGATTCCGTTATTACCGGCTATTTTGATGATTAGCCATACCTTAGCTCAGGCGGTTTTACCTAAAGATAGTCAGATTGTTTATGTTTTATCTTTCTTAGGTTCACCAATTATCAGTTTATTTATTGCTGTAATGGTGGCACTGTATGTTTTTGGTCACCGCGCAGGTAGAAGTATTTCTGAGTCTTCAGAGTCTATTTCAAAGGCTATCAAGGGCATTGCCGTAGTCGTGTTAATTATTGGTGCCGGCGGTGTTTTCAAGGAAATTATTATTGAGGCAGGTGTTGGCGAGCATATTGCTGAAGCTGTAAAGGGTATTGATATCAATCCTTTAATTTTAGCCTGGGTTATTACAGCTATTATTCGTTGGGCTACAGGTCAAGGCGCTGTATCTGCAATTACCGCAGCAGGTTTAGTAGCCCCTTTATTAGGTGTTTATGATATTGATCCAGTCCTACTTATGTTAGCTTGTGCTGCAGGTTCTAATACCATTACTATGCCAAATGATGCTGCTTTTTGGCTTATGAAAGAAACCTTTAATCTTTCTATGTCTCAAACATTTAAGACTTGGGGCTTACTTGAACTTATCAACTCTGTAGTAGGCTTAATTGTGGTCTTAATTTTGACATTATTTATTTAATAACAATGGCCAGATAAGATAAAACCTTATCTGGCTATTAAATTATTATAAATAACAAATATTTCCCTTATAAATTATCCCGTCATTTATAATAAATAAAAATCTTTTAGTTTTATTTAAATTTCATTCAAATTTTTTCTATTTTGTACACATTTAAAAAGCTTTAAAGGTACCGATGTTTGCTATATTAAGGGCAAATATTCAGAGGAAATAAAGATGAGCAACTTTAAAGCAAAAATTCATGATTTTGAAAAGCATTTGGAGAATGTCGCAGCTTTTGCAGTAAAGCACGCTCTTGAGTGTGGCGCTAGTGAAGCTGAGGTTTCTATTGGTGGCGTTACTGGTTTAAACGTCTCAAGTCGTGATTGTGATGTCGAAAATATTGAGTTTAATCGCGATAATGGCATGGATATTACCGTTTATTGTAATAAACGCAGAGGCTGTGCCTCCACCACAGATTTAAGTGTAGATGCTATTAAAAACTGTGTCTCATCGGCTGTAAATATTGCCTCTTATGCAGATGAAGATCCTGATTGTGGTTTATGCGAAAAAGAGTTGCAGTGTACTAAGTTTTCAGATTTAGATGTTTTATTTGAGCCTGATAGTGATCCGGAGATTTCTGCAAAGAGAGCTGTTGATCTTGAAAAAGCAGCTACTAAAGCAATGCCAGAGAAGATTAAAGCTTCAGATGGCGCATCATTTTCGTCATCTGTTTATTCTGGAGTATTAGCAAACTCTCAAGGTTTCTGTCACGCCAGATCGTCAAGTTCTTTTTATAAAGGTTTAACTTTATTAGGCGAAAGTTCAGGCCGCATGGAAAGAGGTAGTGGCTATAGTATTGCCAGAGAGATTAGCGATTTATATAGCGATGATGCTATTGTTGAAGAGGCTTATCGTGAAACTTTAGATAAGCTTGATCCAAAGGCTGTTGATACTGGTACTTATAATGTGATTTTTACCAAAGGCGCAGCGGTATCTTTATGGCAATCTTTTATAAGTGCAATTTCCGGCGGTGCCTTATATCGTAAAAGTTCTTTTCTATGTGACTGTTTAAATAAACAAGTATTACCTGAATATGTTTCTATAAAAGAAGATCCTACTTTGAAAAAAGCTTTTGGTTCGGCTTTATATGACAATGAAGGTGTAGCTTTAAGACCTTTGGCAATTGTTGAGCAAGGTATATTACGTCAATACTTGTTATCAACTTATTCTGCTAAAAAATTGAATATGCATTCAAATGGTCACAGTGGTGGTATTTATAATTGGTTTATTGATTTTGGCGATAATACTTTAGACTTTGATGAAATGCTCTCCTCTTCAAAAGAAGGATTAGTTATTGATAGCTTAATGGGACAGGGCGTTGATATTGTAAGTGGTAATTATTCAAGAGGCGCATCTGGATACTATTTTAAAAATGGTAAAAGAGTGCATGCTGTATCAGAGATAACCATAGCCGGTAACCTTAAAGATATGCTTTTAAATTTAAAGTATATGGCAAATGATATAGATCCACGCTTTAAAATAAAAACAGGCTCTCTTTTATTACCAAATATGACTGTTTCAGGCAGGTAATTTTTAGAAGCTGAAAATCCGAAAATCTCATTTTTATATAACCCCAGTAAGTTTAGATAACTTATTGGGGTTTGTTATTTTTACTCTTCATCGTCAGATCTTAAAAGTTCTTTGCCATTTAAGATTCGTACATCGCGTGCGCCTAAAAGAGGCTTACAGGCATTGGCAAGCTTTTTAAGTTTTAGTCTGTTTACACTAATTAAGCCATTTTCATTTTCGCTAATGTAGTTATGTCTCTTGAGAGTCTCGCACATAATCCTAAATAAAATAGGATCGGCAAATTCAGGAGAGTTATTGGTTACATCTAAAGGTAAGCGCTTGGCATAAGTTAAACAGTTTTCAGTAAAGGTCTTAATATCTGTAGTGTTATCTTCAGTATTATCAAGAGCAGTTACTGCAACAAGATAGCGGATGAGATTATGATAAATACATCTTGATAGAATGAAAAACTCTGTATAGCCATCACCTGAGACGTAAATCATATCTTGGTTTTTGGTTATATAGCCTTCTTTTAAGAAAGTATCTAAATAACGGTCAATAAGATCGTCTAACTCATATTCCTCATCAGGTGCGAAAAGTTCATGGCGCAAGAAATAGAATAAAGAGCGGGCATGAGCTCTGACATCTTCATGTTTTATATGACCATTTCTTAAAATAATATTTGCCAAAAGTGCAGGTAAGGCAAATAAGTGCACAATATTATTTTGGAAATAAGTCAGTTGTAGTGATTGGCCATGACTTGGGCGTACGAATTTCATATCGTCACCTACGTCATAAATCTTAAATTTATTAAGCTCTATAGCCTGAAGGATAAGCTTATCTACAGGCACCTTTGGTATAAGTTTTTTGCGGTTTTCGTTTACGCGTATAAGTTTAAGGTAGAGAGTTAAGCATTTATGTAACTGTCCCATGCTCATGGCATGATCAGGTACGTTCATAATGGCTAAAGCACAAAGATTTATACCATTTAAGGTAGCAGCGTCATTTAAATTGATGATAAGACGTCTTGCCAATTGGTTTACAGTATCGTGAAGCCAATGTGGTAATTTAAGACCTGTTGGATCTATATCGTCTCGCCAAGATGGTACATTTTGATTTAAGAATCTTGTAACAACTACAGGTTCACCAAAGGTTACATAGCCACGTCCATAGTAACGAAAGCGCTTAAAAATTCCTAAAAGTTGTTTAGCACTTTCTTTAGCTTTTG
This sequence comes from uncultured Succinivibrio sp., assembly GCA_905186145.1. Lineage (GTDB taxonomy): Bacteria > Pseudomonadota > Gammaproteobacteria > Enterobacterales > Succinivibrionaceae > Succinivibrio. Next base: position 1,674,633 of record LR994470.1, on the reverse strand, counting down.
TTTGACCATTAAGCTCACGCATATATGAGCCAACCTCAGATACATGTTCATAACCTAAATATGTTGGAACAAAGGCAATTGGTCTTTCAAGTCCACGTAATTGTGCCTGTATGGTCATGGCAACCATGCCTGTTTTGGGAGGTAAAGTTCTTCCGGTGCGCGATCTGCCGCCTTCAATAAAAAACTCGGTGGCATAACCTCTTTCAAACAGTAAGGATAAATATTCATTAAAAAGAGCGATATAAAAGTTATCGCCTTTCATTTTGCGTCGAATAAAGTAAGAGCCACAACGTTTGATAATTTGGCCTACAGGGAAGAAATTTAAATTATTTCCTGAGGCAATTTGTGGAATTGGTAAGCCTTCATGGAATATGACAAAAGACAACAAAACATAGTCCATATGACTTCTGTGGCAAGGAATATAAATAATTTCATGTCCAGTTTGGACGAGCTGTCTTACCCTATCAGCGCCAATAATTGACTGACCGTGATATATACGATTCCAGATAAGTGTAATTACAGTGTTTAAAAATTTTAAAAGAGAATATCTTGTATCAGCTACCATCACATCGTAGATAGCTAAAGCCTCGCTTTTCAATTTTTCAGTAGGCTTTCCGGTTCTCTTGCTTTCCTCAACAATAGCATTTAAAACAGCAGGCCTTTTAATTAACTCATCTATTACCATTTTTCTGTTAGGTAATGGTTTACCTATAATGGAGCGCGCTTTTTTTAAGAAAGATAATTTAATGACACGGTGCATTAAATGTTTTTTGTTTCTAGCTTTAACTTTATTTTTAAAAGTAAGCGCATTTACCGGATCGTCGACAATAGTGCAGTTATCATGACCTGCAAAGGTCAGCATTAAGAATTTACGCCAAGAAGGTGTGGCGGTATTTACACCACGTAAGGCTTTGCCTTCATATCCAGGATTTCTTGACCACAGCACTGTTATCGGAAGAATTTGCACTTCTTTTCCACTTTCTTCCGATAATTCAAACCATGAATTTAAAATAGGGCTGATATGGCATTGGCGGGCGCTTTTGCTAGAAAAAAAACCAGGACGTCTTAGGTAACATAAACGCTTATATGTTTTACCATTAACAATTAAAGGTGAAAATGGAGATGGTAAACCGAGCTTTTGCGTAAGTCTTTCAATGCACATTAAGTTGCCAATTGAAGAGGATACGGTCATATAGCAAATAGGACGGTTACGATCTATTTTTATATGCTTAAGTGGTTCGTATGGAATAGGAACGCAGTTTGTTGTAAGCCTAAATGGCCAATAAAAAACAGCTCGGAGAATTTTATTAAGCATATCATTAACCCTTAAGTGCAAATCTAGTTTTTATTATAGGTGCAATGGTTTGTGCAAGATAAGCTTTTATCTAGTTTTTTACTTAAGATATTGTTTTTATCGAATTTTTTCATAGTCTTGATAGTGTAATTGCTATCATAGATTTGTTTTTTTAAGAATTAAGTTAGTTTGTTATGGAAAAGACTAATAATATTAACAATGTTTCAAAAAATTATAAGACCTTAGTAATGCTTGCAGGCTTTGCTTCGGTTATAACTGCTTCAATTTTGATAGCTGTTAAAGCCGGTATTTGGTTTTATAGCGGATCGACAAGTATTTTTGCATCTTTAACAGATTCTATGTTTGATGCTTTAGCTTCCTTTATAAATTTATTGGCATTGCGTTATTCGTTAACGCCTCCTGATGATGATCATCGTTATGGTCATTACAAATCTCAATCATTAGCATCTTTAGCACAGGCTGCTTTTATTGGTGGCTCTGCAGTGCTTTTGATTATGCACGGTATAAATAGATTTCAACATCCTCAAGTTGTAGTTCACCTTGATTTGGCAATTTATGTAAGTATTTTTGCTATGGCGATGACTATGCTTTTGGTGTTATTTCAATCATATGTTTATAACAGAACCAAAAGTGATGCAATTGGCGCCGATCGTTTTCACTATTTATCAGATATCGTTTTAAACTTAGGTGTACTTATTGCTTTGGTTTTAAGTCGGCAAGGCTTTTTGTGGGCAGATGGATTATTTGCTGCAATTATTGGTTTATTCATTTTAAAAGGGGCTTGGAGTATAGGAAAGCATGCGGTGGATACTCTTTTGGATAAATCTTTAAGTGCTCCTGAAATGGCAGAAATTGTAAAAGTCATAAATAATGCTCCTGGGATTATTTCTATGCATGATTTAAAAACCCATAGAGCAGGGCCTAAAGTATTTATTCAGTGTCATGTTGTATTGAAAAGTTGCATGAGAGTATGTCAGGCTCATCGAGTTGTAACTGAAGTTGAGCATCGCCTAGAGGCTTTATTTCCTGAAACTGAAATAACAATCCATATGGAGCCGGATATTCCTGAAACCTACGAAGAGGCTGTTTTTAAGGATTAGAAATATAACAGTATGATGTATAAAACAAACATGGGGTTAACATGACAGAGCAAAGTGAGATAGCAAGGCAATTTTTTCAAAATCTTAAAGCTGAGGCTTTGGATATTTATAAAAAAGAGCCGATGCTGAGATCTTATCTTGAGCGAGCTATTTTACAAAGTTCAGGATTAGCTCAAAGTTTAGGCAGAATGATTGCTCAATCTTTAGATGGAGCTGGCGTTAGTAAGTCAGAAATTTTTCAGGTTTGTGCGCAGGCTTATGCATCAGATCCTGATTTATTAGATTGTACAGTAAGTGATATCAACGCCGTAAAAAATCGAGACCCGGCTTCTTCATCATTATGTGAGATCTTTTTATTTTTAAAAGGACCTAAAGTTTTGGAGTCTTGGAGAATTTCTCATTGGCTTTACTGTCAAGAGAGAAGAGCTTTGGCCGCTTATTTTCAAAGTAGGATCTCAAGTCAGTTTACAGTAGATATTCATCCTGCAGCAAAGATTGGTCGCGGAATCATGCTTGATCATGCTTCAGGAATTGTTATAGGAGAGACAGCGGTAGTTGCTGATACTGTATCTCTTTTACATGACGTTACATTGGGTGGAACTGGTAAAGAACAAGGAGATCGTCACCCTAAAGTCGATAAAGGTGTAATGATAGGTGCAGGAGCCAAGGTGCTTGGAAACATTCGTGTCGGGGAGGGTGCAATAGTTGGTGCCGGATCGGTTGTTCTTAGAGATGTACCTGCTCATTCTACCGTTGTAGGTGTTCCTGCAAGAGTTGTTGGACATCCAAGACAGGAGATGCCTTCTTTGGTAATGGACCAGACTTTAAGCGAAATTTCTACGCCTATAGAGCCTTTATGTCCTATTTTAGATGTGAAACAAATTTAATCTTTGCAGTTAATTTTTAATTAACTAGTTTAAGGAATATTTATGCGTATTCGTGATTTACTCAGTAAAGAAGCTGTAAATCTACAAGCTAATCCTAAAAATAAAGATGAGGCAATAAATATACTTGTAGATATGCTTTCTCATACAGATTGCATATGTGATGCTGAGCGTTTTAGAAGAGCTGTATTTGATAGAGAAAGAAAAGGCTCTACAGGTTTAGGCGAGGGAGTTGCTATTCCTCATGCAAAAAGTGCAGGTGTTTTAAAGCCAGGGCTTGCTGCAATGGTAGTTTCAGAAGGTGTTGATTTTGACAGCTTAGATGGAAAAAAAGCCAACCTGTTTTTTTTAATAGCTTCCCCTCATAAAGCATCAGATGCGCATATTGATGTTTTAGCAAGACTTTCAACATTACTTATAGATGAGAGTTTTCGTAATTCTTTAATTGCAGCTAAATCTGTTGATGAATTTTTATACCTTGTAGATAAAGCTGAAGGGGTGGAAATAGAACATCAGCAAGAAGCGCTTAGTAAGGAAAAAAATAAAGAAGAAAATCATAAGCCTGTACGTTACGATTTAGTAGCAGTTACAGCATGTCCTGCAGGACTTTCACACACATACATGGCAGCAGAGGCTTTAGAGCATTGTGCTTTAGAGATGGGTGTTTCTATCAAGGTTGAGGCTGATGGTGCAGCTGGCAATAGAAATAGATTACTCCCTGAAGACATTGCTAATGCTAAGGCTGTAATTGTCGCTGCCGATAGAATGGTGGATATGGATCGCTTTATTGGTAAGCCTTTAGTGCGTACCGGTATCATAAGCGGTATTAGAACACCAGATCAGTTAATAGCCAGAGCTTTAGATCCAGCATGTCAGATTTATAAACCAGGGTCAATGAATGAAAGCTCGACTTTTGCCATGCGCTTGTATCGCCATTTAATGAGTGGTCTTACCTATATTATGCCACTTGCAGCAACAGCAGGTATTTTGTCGGCTATAGCAAGACAAGATTTATTTTCCGCCACAACTTTAGGTTTATTTTTAGATAGTATTGGGTATAGCATTGGTACTTTATTATTTCCGGTATTAAGTGCATTTATATCATTTTCTATAGCAGGCCGCATGGCTTTAGTTGCAGGATTTACTGGTGGAGTCATGGCTGATATGGCCGATGCCGGTGTTATTGGCGCTGTAGTCAATGGCTTTGTTGGTGGAGGCGTTGGCTATATTTCAGCGGCATTTGGACAACGATTTCTAAAGGGACATGATGCCATGTTCGCTTTACTTGTATATCCACTTTTGGGTGCTTTAGGAACAACTGTTATAGCGCAATTTATCACCAATCTTCCAGCTGAATTTATAGATGCTCATCTTGAAAATATACTATTGCATGCAAATAAGTATTTCCTCGTAATTATTGGAGCTATTTTAGGTGGCATGATGTCAGCTGATATGGGCGGACCTTGTAATAAAATTGCTTATGCTTGTGGTGTTTTATTACTTGCAGATTGTCTGCCTGAAAGTGGACCTGGAAGCCAAATTATGGCAGCAGTCATGGCAGGTGGCATGATCCCGCCTATAAGTGCAGGTGTGGCGGCTATTTTGGCAAGAAAACTTTTTACTCGTCATGAAAAGAACATTGCTTTTGCGACTATAGCAAAAGGTTTATTTTTTATAACTGAAGGAGTTTTGCCGTATTTAGTATTTTCTCCTTTAAGAATGAGAAGTGCTTGTATTATAAGTTCAGCTTGTGCTGGAGCTTTATCTATGTGGTATGGCTGTGGCCTTTGTGCTCCTCATGGAGGAGTATTTATTATTCCTTTAGCAGAAAAACCTTTCTCTTATGTGCTTTCTTTGGTTATAGCATCAAGTTTAGGTTCAGCGTTATTTATTATTTTAAGACTTGGTCAAAAGAGATTTGATTAGAGTTAATAAAAATGGGGCAACAAAGTTGCCCCATTTTCTATCTTATATTGTCAAGACTGTTTAAAGTACTTTCAAGTCGTTGTCGCCACGTTTGCATAACTTCTCTTAAATGTTGGTTTTCCATTTTAAGTGCAGTTATTTCTTTACGTGTTTGTGTGAGTTCTTGCTCTAATAAAGTTTGATTTTGCATAGCTACCGCAAGTTTTTGGGTAACTTTTTCAGCTATTAGAGAGAGCTCATTAAGCTCATTTAAGAGCATATCTTCTTTAGGATTTAATTTTTCCATTAGAGAATATAGCGACTTAAGTCTTCGTTTTGAACTAAATCTTTTAAGTGTTCATCAACGTAAGCTTCATCAATAATTACAGTGCTACCTGGGTTATCAGGTGCAGTAAAGGAAATATCATCAAGTAATTTTNNTTCCATTAAAGTATGAAGACGTCTTGCACCGATATTTTCAGTAGATTCATTTACTTTATAAGCATCTTCAGCAATACGTTTAATTGCACTGTCATCAAACTTAATAGTTACATTTTCAGTAGCCATTAAGTGTTCATATTGTACAGTTAAGCTATTGTGTGGTTCTTTTAAGATTCTTTCAAAATCTTCAACAGATAAAGGTTGTAATTCCACACGGATAGGTAATCTACCTTGAAGCTCTGGAATTAAATCAGAAGGCTTTGACATCTGGAAGGCGCCTGAGGCGATAAACAGAATGTGATCTGTTTTGACCATACCGTATTTAGTATTGACAGTAGAGCCTTCGATTAAAGGTAATAAATCTCTTTGAACGCCTTGACGGGAAACATTGCCACGATCTTGACCTTCTTGGCAGATTTTGTCGATCTCATCGATAAAGACAATGCCATTGTTTTCGGCTAAAGCTACAGCTTTATCTTTGATATCATCTGGGTTTGTAAGCTTGCCGGCCTCTTCTTCGGTAATAAGCTTCATAGCCTCAGAGATCTTCATCTTTTTAGAGGTTTGACGATTGGCGCTTAAATTATCAAAGATTGATTGTAATTGATTGTTCATATCCTCAAGAGCAGGATTTCCACCAATTACGTTAACCATTGGGCTTTTATCTTGGATTTTTATTTCAATCTCTTTGTCGTTAAGTTCGCCTTCACGTAATTTTTTACGGAAAAGTTGGCGTGCTTGGCTGGCATTTTTCTCCTCAGCACTAGCACTTGGAGTTGGCAGTAAAGCATCTAAAATACGCTCTTCTGCAGCATCTTCTGCTTTTACACGGTTATGTTTAAAAGCTTCTTCGCGAACCATTTTGACAGACATTTCCATAAGTTCACGAATAATTGACTCAACATCTTTGCCGACGTAGCCTACTTCAGTGTATTTAGTTGCCTCAACTTTTACAAAAGGAGCATGTGCAAGTTTGGCTAAACGTCTGGCAATTTCTGTTTTACCTACACCAGTAGGTCCAATCATAAGAATATTTTTAGGTACAACTTCAGATCTTAAGTCTTTATCAAGTTGCATGCGACGCCAGCGGTTACGTAAAGCAATAGCTACAGCTTTTTTTGCATTTTTTTGGCCGATAATATAGCGGTCAAGTTCGGATACGATTTCTCTTGGTGTAAGTTCTGTCATAATTAGNTATTCAATAGTTTCGATTACTTGGTTGCCATTGGTATAAACACAGATGTCAGAGGCAATTTTTAATGATTTTTGCACAATATCAACTGCGCCTAAAGTAGTGTTTTCACTTAAAGCTCTAGCTGCGGCTAAGGCAAAGTTGCCACCAGAGCCTGTAGCTAAAATATCATCATCCATTCTTACAACATCACCGGTACCGGTAATTAAGAATGAAGCAGTTTTATCTGCTACGACTAAAATAGCCTCAAGTTTGCTTAAAGACTTATCACAGCGCCACATTTTTGCCAAAGCAATACAGGCTCTTTCTAAAATTCCTTGATGTTCTTCAAGCTTTTTCTCAAATAAATCAAGCAACGTAAAAGCATCGGCAGTTGATCCGGCAAAGCCTGCAATAACACGATCATGAAACAGTTTTCTAACTTTTACAGCGTTGCCTTTTAAAATAGTGTTTTGTCCCATGGTAACTTGGCCATCGCCACCTACGGCAACGACATTATTTCGTCTTACGGATACTATAGTTGTCATTTAATACTCCTAAAAATAGCAACAACGCAGGATGGCAAAGTTTTTTTATTTTTGATATCTGCCAAAAGCAGTTGTGCGCGATCTCTTTTTACAGGACCTATTTTTAAAAAGAAACTATCTTTGTACGTGATGATTTCAGCTTGCTCATGTAATCTGTTATTTAAATCAAGTTGCAAATTTTGAGCTAAATTTTTGAATTGAAATTTACCGCAATAAACAAAGCTTTCTTTTAAATCTTCTGCGTTTGCGAATGTTACTGGTTTTAAATTTGGAATAAAGGATCCTTCTTTTAGTGTACTAAAATCAATCGGATTATAGAGATTTGTAATCTCAGATAAATTCTCTGATTTTGGTTTATAAGGATCAAAAGATAAAGGAACAGAAAAACCTAAAGCGTCATAAAAAATCTTATCTGGATATTCTGTAAACTCTAATGAGTTTTTCATATTCGGATAAGGTTCAAAATTATGTAGAGCAGGTGCCCCTGTTAATTCTATTTTTTCAGGAACATATAAGGCATCAGCATAATTTACTGACACCTCATCAAAGTTGTAAGGCTTTCCTGTAATAGTCATAAAAACAGAGGCTAAGATAGTCAACAAACTAAATCTTTTTAAAATAAAAAGACGGCGACGTTTTTCTTTAGCTAAGTCTTTTTCCTTTGGTGGAAATAATCTTTGCAGATCAAATTTTGGCAAATATCTTAAAATGCCTTTTAATTTTCTAAGCCTAAAATCTAAAATTTTATTAAATAAATTAGATAAAAATTTTAAGACCTTAAGCTTTACTGCAAAGATTAAAAAATCCACTACATCTGCTCCATAACGTTAATACCTAAAAGACCTAAACCTTGTTTTAAAACTTTAGAAGTTAAGTCGCATAAGGCAAGACGGCTTTGCTGTATTGATGGGTCAACGCCATCCTTTAAGATAGGGCATTGCTCGTAAAAACGCATGAAGAGATTGGACAGTTCGTATAAGTAATTGCATAAGAGATTTGGCATGCTCTTTACCGCAACACTTTCAACAGCCTCAGGGAAAGCTAAAAGCTTACCTGCAAGCTCTTCTTCGGCACTATCAGAGATGACAATGTGGCCAGGCTGAATAGTAGCTTTACGGAAGATAGAGCGGATACGGCTATAGGCGTACTGTAAATATGGGGCAGTGTTACCCTCAAAAGACAGCATTAAATCCCAGTCAAAGATGTAGTCAGTATTACGGTTTTTAGATAAATCAGCATACTTAACGGCACCAATTGCAATGTTGTGAATAACATTGGCGCGATCTTGATCTTCAAGATTTGAACCACGATCTAAGAGCATCTGAGTTACACGATTTTCGGCTTCATCTAAGAGATCTCTTAATTTAACGGTATCGCCACTTCTTGTCTTAAATGGTTTGCCATTTTTGCCTAACATCATGCCAAAAGGGCAATGCTCTAAGGAAACACTCTCAGGGACATAGCCTGCTTTGCGGCAAATAGCCCATGTAATTTCATGATGTTGCTGCTGTCTTGAATCGGTGAAGTATAAAATGCGGTTGGCATGTAAAGTATCAACACGATACTTAATGCAAGCAATATCAGTAGTGGTATAAAGATAACCGCCGTCGCTCTTACGAATAATATTACCAAGTGGCTGGCCTTCTTTATTCTTAAACTGAGGTAAGAAGACAACAATAGCGCCGTTATCTTCAACAGCAATCTTTCTATCAATTAAGTCTTGAACGATTACAGGTAGCATATCGTTATAAAGACTCTCACCCATAATGTCTTTATCAGTTAAGGTAACATCAAGGCGATCATAGAGTTTTTGGTTTTGCTCCATGGTCATGTTAACTAACTTCTTCCACATCTTGCGGCAGTAAGGATCTCCACCTTGGAGTTTTACAACGTAATTACGAGCCTTTTCTGCAAATACAGGATCATCGTCATAGCATTTTTTAGCCATACGGTAGAAAGCTTCAAAGTCGCTTAAATCCATACCAGAGCCTTGCTCATTTTCAGCTTTTTCTAAGTAGGCAATTAACATGCCAAATTGGGTACCCCAATCGCCGATATGGTTAGCTCTGATGACGTTGTGACCTAAAAACTCTAAAACTCTGACAACGGCATCACCAATTACTGTAGAACGGATATGGTGAACGGCCATCTCTTTGGCAACGTTTGGAGCTGAGTAATCAACAACTACATTTTCCTTTTGGGGGCAGATTTTGACACCTAAGCGAGGATCAGCACCCATAGCTTCAAGATTTTTTGCAATAAAATCTTGATTTACAAAGAAATTGATAAAACCAGGACCTGCGATTTCAACTTTTGAAATTCTGTCATTAGAAGGAATGGAGGCAATCAAAGCTGCTGCTACATCACGCGGAGATTTTTTTAAACTTTTAGCTAAAATCATAGCTGCGTTACAGGCAAAATCTCCATGAGCGCGGTCTTTGCAGCGCTCAACTTTAATTCTGCTTAATATGGCTGCATCTATGGATTGTTCGGCATCAATGGTATTGATGCTTTTACAAATTAGATCATTGATATGCTGTTTCATTAAATTTTCTCCGCAAAGCTGCATAAAGCAGCATGGCTTTTATTCCAAAAATACTTTTATTATTGGATTGATTCGTGAATTTATAAAAATAACATAAACGCTATGTTAGTACATAGTCAGCGGGTCAACTTCTATTGCAAAGCGCACATCCCAAGAGGGGGCGTTTTGACTGACTTCATTTGTTGTCATATCTAAAAAGTCGGATAGAACTTGCCTATTTAAAGCTGTAACTAAGATATGAAAATGATAGCGGTTTTGCTTTTTTTCCATTTTATCAGAGAGAACGGGGCTTAATTGCAGATTTGGGTAATTATCGCGCTGACTTTTCAATTTATTCCATAATTGTTCTAAATAATTGTAAGCTAGGGCGCGTTTAGAACTATTGGTAAGTAAAAAAGCCATGAAAGATGATGGCGGTAAATTTTTTTGGAAGCGTTCTTGTAAAAGATATTTAGCAATTTGCCAATAATTAAGGTAAGGTGTGGTAATTTTTTTAATAAGCTCATCATTTGGATAATGAGTTTGAATAAATACTTCGCCTTTTTTTAAGGAACGTCCGGCACGACCTGATACTTGTAAGAGGAGCTGAGCGCAATCTTCTTTTGATCTGAAGTCATCAGAAAATAGGCTAGCATCCATATCCAAAATTCCTGCTAAAGTTACATCAGGAAAATCATGCCCTTTGGCAATCATTTGGGTGCCAAGAAGGATCATGCTTTTTTCNTCGCGGAAGCGTTCTAAATGTTCTTCAAGCTGGGCGCGATTTTTTACGGTGTCGCGATCAATTCTTTCAACTTTTATATCCGGATATCTTAAAGACAAAAATTGTTCTACTTGTTCTGTGCCAAAGCCTGATTCTAAAAGACCTTCCATTTTTCCGCACTTAGGACAAGTTTTAGGAATGTAGCGTGTATATTCGCATATATGACAACGTAAGGTATTGTCGTGGCGATGCACTGTTAAAGGATTATCGCAATTTGGGCATGTAAAAATATGGCCACAGTAATGGCAAACTAAATTTCTAGCATAACCGCGGCGATTTAAAAACAATAAAACTTGATTGCCTTTTACTGTTTCTTCACCAATTTTATTTTCTAAGGTTTTGCAAATTCCTGCACGCAGGCCATCACTTAAAGGTTCTTTGCAAAGGTCAATAATATTAAAGTCAGGAAGGCTAGCGCCTCCGGCTCTAATTGTTAAATCTATCTTTTGAAAAAGACCTTCTTCATAGTTGGCAACTGTTTCAAGACATGGCGTTGCTGAGCCTAAAATGACAGGACAATTGGAGATCTTAGCTCTCATTAAAGCTAAATTTCTTGTATGATAGCGAAAGCCATCTGTTTGTCTAAATGAACTGTCATGTTCCTCGTCTATAACGATAAGTCCTAAATTTGGGATCGGTGTAAAAAGGGCGGTTCTGGTTCCTATAAGAATACCTGAATTGCCTTCTTTCATATCTATATAAGCATCTAAACGCTCTCTATCTGAGAGCGCTGAGTGCATAGAGGAAACGTTTATTTTAAAGCGGCGATAAAATCTATCGAAGGTTTGAGGAGTTAAAGCAATTTCAGGAACTAAAACCAAAACGGCTTTACCTTTTTTTAGGACATTTTCAATAATTCTTAAATAAACTTCAGTTTTGCCTGAGCCGGTAATGCCGTTTAAAACAAAAGTTTTAAAGTTGTTTGTATTTGAGATTTCGTCGATGGCATATTGCTGCTGCACATTTGGAATGGGCGGTGTTTCATTTAATATCTGATTTTTTATTTCTGCCCAATGATTTTTTTGTTCTTTTAAATCAATCTTTTCAATTAAATCTTTTTTTATAAGAGCATTTTCACAAGCAGAGCTAATCCCTCTTTCTCTTATTTGGCTTCTTAAACACGGTCCATTTTTTAAAATATTTAAAAGTTGTTTTTGCTTTACTGATCTAAGTGTATCAATATCAAAGTTTTTGCCTTTTTCAGATAAACAAAGGCCAGGGATTTCTTCATAAGAGCATTTTTTGCCATCGCGTAGGATTTTAGGAATGGCTGTTGCAAGGCTTTGGCCTAATGGGTAATGATAGTATTTAGCTCCCAACAAAATCATATTGAAAACATCAGAAGAAATCAGACCATCTTCATCTAAAAGAGAGCATTCTTTGATTTTTGAGAAGTTATTAGGGGGGTCTTTAAANACATCGCTAATTAAACCTATAGTTTTAGATCCGGCAAAGTTTATAAAAACGCGGGAGCCTATGAGATGACTTGTTTTACTTGTTTTTATTTTATAGGTAAAGCTCTGCCATAAAGGGCGATTTACATCTACTGAAATATAAGTATAAGAATCATCATTTATCATCATAGGAAAGTATTTTATCATGGAAATATTAGGTTCTTATATATATGTAAAGCACGTCAGGGCGCTAAAAATATCTTGCTTAAATGTAAAATAAGCTTGTAAAAGATCTTTGTATGAATTAATATATGCGCACCCTTTTTTTTCTAATTATGCGTGTGGTATTCGGCGCAGATCTTTTGTGGCTGAAAGCGCGACACGTAATTGAGGTCGTCATGAAAGAGAATATTCATCCTCAGTATGAGGAAGTAAATGTACGCTGCTCTTGCGGTAACACCTTCAAGATCCGCACCACTGCAGGTCACGATTTATCCTTAGACGTATGCTCTAAGTGCCATCCATTCTTCACTGGTAAGCAGAAGATTGTTGATACCGGTGGACGTGTTGAGGCCTTTAAGAAGCGTTTCGGCGGCATTTCTGCTTTCGCTGTTAAGCACTAATAAAGACTCATACGATAAGTTTAAAGCCCCTATAGCCTATTTGGTTGTAGGGGTTTTTGTTTATAGGCTTTGTGATAGGTTTATTTATGTCAAATTTTTCAACAAGACAATTAAAAGCAGCCAATCTTTATTCATTTATGGCTTTAGGCATGCTTGAAGCTTCTTGGGCGCCAATGATCCCTTTTATTAAAGATAGGTTTTCTCTTGATGAGGGAAGTCTTGGCTTATTGCTTTTAAGCATGGGCTTGGGATCATTTTGTGCATTACCTTTAGTCGGATCTTTAAGCGCTAAGTTAGGTTGTAAGAGCCTGGTCTATATATCAGGCCTAACTATGGCAACAGCTTTATTTTTAGTATCGTTAAGCTCTAATTTATATTTGACTTGGGCTTTATTGTTTTTGTTTGGTATGTGCACTATAGGCATTGATATTGGCTCTAATGTAAATGCTGTTATGGTAGAAAACTCTTTAAAGGAACCTTTAATGTCTGGTTTCCATGGAGGCTATTCTTTAGGCACTCTTTTAGGCGCTTTTTTTGTAAGTTCTCTTTTAAGCTTTGGCCTAAGTTTGGTTAATTGCTCAAGCATTGTTATGGTTTTAATTTTCGCCTTGGTAATTTTTGGTTGTAAAGCTTTATACAGCAAGGGCAAAGAGGAAGAGGTTGAAAGTGAGAATAAAGCTGAAATAGAAGACCTTTCTAAAAGTTCATTTTTTCATCCTCTTGTTTTAATCATAGGTTGTATGTGTTTCATTATGTATTCGACCGAAGGCTCTGTTATGAGTTGGTCGGCGGTTTTTGTAAATCAAGAGCGCGGAGTCAATATGGAAGCAGCTGGTTTTATTTATACAGCTTTTGCTTGTGCAATGACCTTAATGCGTTTTTTAGGAAATCGTTTAGTATCAACTATTGGAAGACGCAAGACGGTGGTTATAGGTTCTTTATGTGTCGCTTGTGGCTTTGCAACTACAGTGTTTATTCCAAATGTTGCCGGATCTATTATGGGATTTACCCTTATAGGTTTGGGTGCTGCAAATATCGTTCCACAATTAGTATCTTNNTATACAGGACATATTAAAGGTATCAAGGTCCATATAGCGATTTCGATTATAAATGCTCTAGGATATTCAGGCATTTTGGCAGGACCTGTGATTATTGGTTTTATTGCTGATAATAGTAGTATTTCAACAGCGTTTATTTGTATCTCAATTATGGTTTTAATTGTGGCTATAACGTGTTTTAAGATTATGAAAAAGCCTAATTGTTAAAAATAAATTTAAGGGGCTTCTTTAAAAAATGTAAACGGGGCTTTTTTTATAGGGAAGAAATTTAAATGTCTTTTTAGGTATAAAAGATATTATGAATTTTGGAAAAAATAACACTAGTAAAAGAAAATTGCAAATATTAATCAATAGTTAAGCACTTTAAATTTCATTTATTTAAACTATATCTCGAACTTAGAAATTAGTTTGTCTTGGCGTATTTGTTTTGTATTACACTCAGGCCATAGCAAACAAACATTCTGGCAAAAAAAGCTAGTTTTATTTTAAGAAAAAGAGGTGCTTATCTTGGCTATTGATCGTAAAGATTTGCATGAAAAAGCTTTAGCTTATCATGAGTTCCCTGTTCCGGGAAAAATTAAGGTTGAAATCAGCAAACCAGCAGAAACCGCTGATGATTTAACTTTAGCTTACAGCCCAGGCGTTGCAGAGCCTGTGCTTGAGATTGCCAAGAACCCTGACGATGCATACCGTTATACCGGAAAGGGCAATACTGTAGCAATTATTTCCGATGGTACTGCAATTTTAGGTTTAGGTAATTTAGGACCTCTGGCATCAAAACCTGTTATGGAAGGCAAGGCTTTGCTTTTCAAGCGTTTTGGTAAGATAAATGCTATTGATATTGAAGTTAAACATGAGCATATCGAGGATTTTATTACCACTGTTGAAAGCATTGCAGATACTTTCGGTGGTATTAACCTTGAGGATATTAAGTCTCCTGAGTGTTTCATTATCGAGCGCGAATTAGCCAAGAGCTGCCATGTACCAATTTTCCATGATGACCAGCATGGTACTGCCATTGTAACTACTGCAGGTATTCTCAATGCTGTAGAGTTACAGGGCAAGAAGATTGAAGATTGTAAGGTTGTTTGTGTTGGTGCTGGTGCTGCAGGTATCGCTTGCTCAAGCTTACTTATCGATTGTGGCGCTAAGAAAGAAAACTTCTTTATGATCGATAGACACGGTGTTATTAGATCTGACCGTGCCAAGTACAATAACGGTGAGAAGCCTCGTTTCATTAACGATGCAGGCCCTAAGACTTTATCTGAGGCTATTGCTGGTGCTGACGTCTTATTGGGCGTTTCAGGTCCAGGCCTTATCTCTAATGCAGATGTAATGTCTATGGCTCCTAAGGCTGTAATTTTTGCCTGCTCTAACCCAAATCCTGAAGTTGATCCTGAGGTTGTAGCTTCATTACGCCCTGATATTATTATGGGTACAGGTCGTTCTGATTATCCAAATCAGATCAATAACGTTCTTTGCTTCCCATACTTATTCCGTGGCGCTTTAGATGTTCGTGCAACTTGCATCAATCTTGAGATGAAGAAAGCTGCAATGAATGCTTTAAGAGAGTTAGCTAAGGAACCTGTTCCTGAGGAAGTAGTTAAGAATGCTCAGGTTGATCATCTTGAGTATGGCCCTGACTATTTAATTCCAAAGGCAATGGACTTCCGTTTGTTTAAGAAGCTCTCAAGAGCTGTAGCAGTTGCTGCTGTTGAATCAGGCGTAGCCCAGATTCCTCTTCCTGACCATTACATGGAATAATAATTATTAAATAAAAAAAGCATGATTTTAGTATGGACCCTGAAATTGATCACTTAAGTTTCTAAGTCATACTAGCAGAATTTAAGGCTTGTTTCCTAAAATTAGTTGGAGACAGGCCTTTTAACTTTTTACATACTCTGTCAGAGTTATACCAATTTATATAATCTTTAATAGCTTTCTCCAGATCTTTTAAGTCTTTAAAGGTCTTTTCCTTTCCATAAAACATTTCTACCTTCATTCTGCCAAAGAATATCTCAATCATAATGTTATCGTATGTAGTTGCCTTTCTAGACATACTTTGGGTTAAATTATGCTGTTTTACCCAATTAGTGTATAGTCTATTTTGATATTGCCACCCTTGATCTGAATGAATCAAAGCTTCTTTTATGTTATTGATTCTGATGACTTTTCCAAAACGAGACAGCATGCGATTTATTTGTCTAAGGTCAGGACTTCTTGAAACATCATAAGCAACGATTTCATTGCTACACATATCAATAATTGGAGATAAATATAATTTACCATTAGCAATAGCAAATTCTGATATATCTGTTGCAAAGGACGTCATAGGCTTAGGAGGATTGAATTCTCGATTAAGAATGTTTGGTGCAATCTTTCCAACAGGTCCTTTGTAGGAGTTGTATTTCTTATAAGCTTTAGGATGAGCTCCGTGCAAATTCAGATGCTGCATAAGCTTATGTACGGTTTTGTGATTGAGGGGCGTGCCCTGATTGCGTAGAACGTACATAACACGTCTATAGCCATAGCGTTCCTTGCAATCAGCATGAATCTTCCTGATTGCAGCAAGCTGCTCACTATAGACATTATCAAGGCTCTTGGAAGGGGCTTTACGTAATTGGTATAGGTAAGAACCTCTACTCATAGAAGCTTCTTCTAAAAGCATTTTTAATGGATATTTAGGCCTTAGCTCAAATATTATTTTTGCTTTTATTTGTTGTTTTTCTTTTCTAGATATTCTTGGGTTAAGGCCTCGAATTTTTTTGAGAACNTCCTCATGGCAACGAAGTCTTAAAAGCTCCATTTTTAAAGCTTTCTCTTCTTCATGAGTGTATTCAGAGAACGGTTTTTCTGAATCAATAAGCTTATTTACATTAATTTTTTTTGTTTTTTTTGCTGAAGATTTTTTAGTTGGACGGCCTTGAGCATTCATATTTATCAATCCTTCTTCACCTTGAGACTGATAAATATCATACCAATTTTTTACTGATGATTGAGCTCGTATTCCATAGAGTTGAGCAATATCTTCTAAACCATAAATTCCTTTTGCATAAGCTTTTGCAACTCTAATCTTAAATTCAGGTGAGTATTTTGTTGAGTGCCCATGAGGTAACAAACAGTTATTTTTGGCTTTATAAAACAGGTTACTTACATATGATGTTGAAAGTAACCATTTTCTGGCAGTAAAAGCAACACCAAATTGTTCACAGTCTTTTACTACAAGTAATTTTTGAGTATATGTCAGTTTCATATAAAACCCCGTTATCAATCGAAGTGATCAATAACGGGGTTCATACTATTTATATCATGCCTTTTTTATGAATAACATATAGTTATTACTTTTTACATAACTCAACTATGCTTTCTAAATGAGGAGTATAAGGGAACTGATCAAAGAAAGCTAATTTCTCAATTTTGTGAGTTTTAGTTAAATATTTTAAGTCTTCAACTAAAGACTCAGGTCCACAAGAGACATAAATAACATGGTCAAATTGGGCGGTGAAATCGCGAGCCTCTTGGAATTCAAGACCTTTTCTTGGAGGATCAATAAGTAAGGTATCAAAATTATAATTTTGAATATTTACATCCTCTTGCCTAAGACGATTAAATTTACGTACACCTGTTAAAGCTTGAGCCACTTCAACTGCGCTTAATCTAACAATTTTAGTATTAGATATATTGTTTTTTGCAATATTTCTAATTGCTGTTGCTGTAGGAATACGTGACACTTCAGTAGCTAAGGCCTTTGAGAATAAATCAGCAAGGCAAATGGTAAAGGTACCACTACCGCAATAAAGCTCTAATAGATCAACTCTTTTACGATTTTGACAAAGATTTCGAGCAAAATCGATCATTTTTTGGCAAGTATATATATTAGGCTGAGAGAAGTTTCCTTCTACTTGATATAAATAAAAATCTTTGTCTTTAGTATGAATAGTCTCAAGAACAGTATCGGTCGAGGCTAAAATAGTTTGCTTTCTGGCTCTGCCGACAAAATTTACCTCAAGACCTTCACTTTTACATTTTTCTTTTAAATCTAAAGCTGCTTCTTTCCATAAAGTTTCATCAAGAGGGCGATGATAGCTTAAAGATGAAATAAGCTCGCCTTTTTGATTACACAAAAACTCAGCTTCAAAGAGTTTACGCTTAAGCTCTGGATATTGAGGCAGATATTTTCTTAATAAATCCATTCCCATATTGATAGCTTTGCTGGCTATAGGAAAAGATTTAATAATGATTCTTTCTTTAGGATCAGTTTTAGGCTTGAACATCACAAAGCTTACAGAACCGTCATTTTCGTGGAAAACTGAAAATTCAGCACGCATACGGTAGAATTCAGGAGGACTTTTAAATAATTTTTCCTGCGGGATGTCTAAGCCTGCTTTAATAAACAGATTTTTCACCATGTCTATTTTTTCATTAAAATAGGCATCATAGTTTTGAGGATCAGTTGTTGTGAGTAATGGTTTTAGCATGCTCTGTCCTTTATGAAACTTAAATNNTATTTAACGAGATCTTAAGATGTCACAGCAAAAACTCAAGTTAAAAAGAATTCTTTTTTTNGATTCTGGTGTTGGTGGATTATCTATTTGCCAAGCAGTAAAAAAGATAAACCCAGATGTAGAGCCTGTTTATTTATTTGATAATGAAGCTTTTCCTTATGGAGAGAAAAGTGAAAATTATCTAATTTCTAGAGTTAGTGCCATCTTGGATACTGCCGTAAAAAAATGGGATTTATCTGGAATTATTGTAGCTTGTAATACCGCAAGTACAGTAGCCCTTCCTTCTCTTAGAGCCCATATAAACATCCCAATTATTGGTGTAGTTCCTGCAATTAAGCCTGCAGCTTTAAAATCTAAGAAAAAGATTATTGCTCTTTTAGCAACTCCAGGAACAATCCATAGAGAATATACGGAAAATCTCATCAAGAAATATGCAAATGATTGTGAAGTTTTAAAAATAGGCTCGGCAAAACTTGCCCGTATTGCGGAAAATAGACTTACAGATGGCCATGTAAATGAAAATGAGATTATTGAGATTTTAAAAGGGATAAAGGATAGGTCTCGGGATAAACAGCCTGATGTAGTAGTTTTAGGTTGTACTCACTATCCGTTTATTGCCGATATTATTCAAAAGATATTACCTGATTGTCTTTTAATCGATTCAGGCATCGCTATAGGTAAGAGAGTTGATAGTTTATTTTTAGGTGAAACTATGAAACCAGTCTGGGCAGATAAAATTGAGCATAATGCTTACTATACTGGTGAATTACAAAATTACGCTGAACGTTTTGAAATGTTTAAGCATTTTGGTTTTAATTCTTTAGAAAAATTTGTTATAAATTCTTAAAAAATAAAATATATTAAAATCAATAAGTTAACAAAATTATAAAAAAATATTTAAAATAATTTAAAAAAAATTGTAAAAATTTGTTGACTTAGTTTTAAAAAACTGTAAAATGCATTTCCGTTGTCACGCAAGACAACAACGAAAAAACTCCAAGCGAGTTTAAAAAGTTCTTTAAAAATAAGTACGGACAATCTGTGTGGGCCCTCTGAAAAGAGGGTTAAAAAACAAGAATGAGAAGATTGCCAGATAANNTGAAGGTAATTGAAGGACATTCACACAAGAGCCAAGTTTATTTGAAAATAAATTAGGAGCTCAAATCAAAATCTTTGAATATCGAAGAGTTTGATCATGGCTCAGATTGAACGCTGGCGGCAGGCCTAATACATGCAAGTCGAACGGTAACATANNGAGAAAGCTTGCTTTCTCTGATNNGACGAGTGGCGGACGGGTGAGTAAGGTCTGGGAAACTGCCTGACAGAGGGGGACAACAACTGGAAACGGTTGCTAATACCGCATACACCCTGAGGGGGAAAGTCGAAAGACGCTGTCAGATGTGCCCAGATGGGATTAGCTAGTAGGTGAGGTAAAGGCTCACCTAGGCGACGATCTCTAGCTGGTCTGAGAGGATGATCAGCCACATTGGGACTGAGACACGGCCCAGACTCCTACGGGAGGCAGCAGTAGGGAATATTGCACAATGGGGGGGAACCCTGATGCAGCCATGCCGCGTGTGTGAAGAAGGCCTTCGGGTTGTAAAGCACTTTCAGAGGGGAGGAAAATGACGTTACCCTCAGAAGAAGCACCGGCTAACTCCGTGCCAGCAGCCGCGGTAATACGGAGGGTGCAAGCGTTAATCGGAATAACTGGGCGTAAAGGGCATGCAGGCGGTTCTGCAAGTAGGGTGTGAAAGCCCGGGGCTCAACCTCGGAATTGCACTCTAAACTGTGGGACTAGAGTATTGCAGGGGGAGACGGAATTCCAGGTGTAGCGGTGGAATGCGTAGAGATCTGGAAGAACACCAAAGGCGAAGGCAGTCTCCTGGGCAAATACTGACGCTCATATGCGAAAGCGTGGGTAGCAAACAGGATTAGATACCCTGGTAGTCCACGCCGTAAACGATGTTGATTAGAAGCTTGCTTGTAAGAGTGGGTTTCGCAGCTAACGCGATAAATCAACCGCCTGGGGAGTACGGCCGCAAGGTTAAAACTCAAATGAATTGACGGGGGCCCGCACAAGCGGTGGAGCATGTGGTTTAATTCGACGCAACGCGAAGAACCTTACCTGATCTTGACATCGCGAGAATTACTTGTAATGAGTAAGTGCCTTCGGGAACTCGCAGACAGGTGCTGCATGGCTGTCGTCAGCTCGTGTCGTGAGATGTTGGGTTAAGTCCCGCAACGAGCGCAACCCTTGTCCTTTGTTGCCAGCGGGTAGAGCCGGGAACTCAAAGGAGACTGCCAGTGATAAACTGGAGGAAGGTAGGGATGACGTCAAGTCATCATGGCCCTTACGGTCAGGGCTACACACGTGCTACAATGGGGCGTACAGAGGGAAACGAAACTGCGAGGTGGAGTGGAACCCAGAAAGCGTCCCTAAGTTCGGATTGGAGTCTGCAACTCGACTCCATGAAGTCGGAATCGCTAGTAATCGCAAATCAGAATGTTGCGGTGAATACGTTCCCGGGCCTTGTACACACCGCCCGTCACACCATGGGAGTGGATTGCACCAGAAGTGGCCAGCCTAACTGCAAAGGGGGCGGTTACCACGGTGTGGTTTATGACTGGGGTGAAGTCGTAACAAGGTAACCATAGGGGAACCTGTGGTTGGATCACCTCCTTAACGAACGCCCTACTTTTCTTAGAGCCCACACAGATTATTCGTACTATATTTAAAAGAAGTCACGTTCCCATCGTCTAATGGTTAGGACATCACCCTTTCACGGTGGTAATACGGGTTCGAATCCCGTTGGGAACGCCAATGAGAAGTTCAAGAACTAAAGGACTTAGTTCTTGACCTTTTTAACGGTCAAAGCTCTTTAAAAATTCGTAAACAAGCTGAAACAAATAAACTGGATTTATTTGATTGAAAGATTAAATGAATCCGACTCAAATAGTCACTGAGTATAAAGGAAAAGGTTTTTTACAAGCAAAGAAAGCTTTGAAAGATGTTTTCCGGCGAGAATCGATAAAAGATATCGAACGCTTAGAAGATACAGCTCGGGAGCAATCCGGGGCTGTATGGTCAAGTGAATAAGCGCACATGGTGGATGCCATGGCGTCAGGAGGCGAAGAAGGACGTACTAATCTGCGAAAAGCTCAGGTAAGCCGATAAGGGGCGCAATAGCCTGAGATATCCGAATGGGGCAACCCAACACGCAAGTGTTACTTGATACAAAAGTATCAAGGGCGAACCGGGGGAAGTGAAACATCTCAGTACCCCGAGGAAAAGAAATCAACCGAGATTTCCACAGTAGCGGCGAGCGAACTGGAAGGAGCCCAAAAGTTTATATGGTACAAGTAGAACAGTCTGGAAAGGCTGACGAAAGAGGGTGATAGTCCCGTATACGCAAGTGCGATATAGATGAGCGAGAGTAGGGCGGGACACGTGGTATCCTGTCTGAAGAAGGGGGGACCATCCTCCAAGGCTAAATACTACCTGACGACCGATAGTGAACCAGTACCGTGAGGGAAAGGCGAAAAGAACCCTGGTGAAGGGAGTGAAAAAGAATCTGAAACCGTGTGCGTACAAGCAGTGGGAGCTAATTGAAAGATTAGTGACTGCGTACCTTTTGTATAATGGGTCAGCGAGTTATCTGCATTAGCGAGGTTAACTTTGATGAGGGAGCCGTAGGGAAACCGAGTCTTAATAGGGCGAAGAGTTGATGCAGGTAGACCCGAAACCGAGTGATCTAGTCCTGGACAGGCTGAAAGCAGGGTAACACCTGCCGGAGGGCCCAACCTACTGTCGTTGCAAAGCCAGAGGATGATCTGGGACTAGGGGTGAAAGGCCAATCAAACCCGGTGATAGCTGGTTCTCCCCGAAAGCTATTTAGGTAGCGTCCTGCAGGGACGTATGGGGGTAGAGCACTGTTATTGGAAGGGACTCATTGAGAGTTACCGACCAATTGCAAACTACGAATACCATACAGTTGTAAGCAGGGGACACACAGTGGGTGCTAACGTTCATTGTGAAGAGGGAAACAACCCGGACCGCCAGCTAAGGTCCCGAAGTTCTGATTAAGTGGGAAACGATGTGGGAAGGCATAGACAGCCAGGATGTTGGCTTAGAAGCAGCCATCATTTAAAGAAAGCGTAATAGCTCACTGGTCGAGTCGGCCTGCGCGGAAGATGTAACGGGGCTAAAATCAGACACCGAAGCTGCGGATTTGACTTAAGAAGTCAAGTGGTAGGGGAGCGTTGTGTAAGCCTGAGAAGCTGACAAGGGATTGTTGGTGGAGGTATCACAAGTGCGAATGCTGACGCAAGTAACGATAAAACGGATAAATAAACCGTTCGCCGGAAGACCAAGGTTTCCTGTTCAACGTTAAACGGAGCAGGGTTAGTCGGTGCCTAAGGCGAGGCTGAAAAGCGTAGTCGAAGGGAAACGGGTTAATATTCCCGTACCGTGTTTCATTGCGATGGGGTGACGGAGAAGGTAAGGCTGGCCGGAGGATGGAAGTTCCGGTGAAAGACTGTAGGTAGGTACATGGGTTAAAAGACAAGTACCGATAATCTGAGAGTTGAGACGAGGTAAGAAATTACCGAAGCAGTTGTGGCCAGGCTCCCAGGAAAAGCTCCTAAGCGAAAGATGAGACAGGCCGTACCCCAAACCGACACAGGTGGTCGGGTAGAAGATACCAAGGCGCTTGAGAGAACCCGGGTGAAGGAACTAGGCAAAAATGTACCGTAACTTCGGGAGAAGGTACGCTGAACTAAGTGAGAAGATTCACTCTTTGAGCTAAGTTCAGCCGCAGATAAATGGTGGCTGGGACTGTTTAACAAAAACATAGCACTCTGCAAACCTGAAAGGGGAAGTATAGGGTGTGACACCTGCCCGGTGCCGGAAGGTTAAATGATGAGGTTAGCGCAAGCGAAGCCTTTGAGTGAAGCCCCGGTAAACGGCGGCCGTAACTATAACGGTCCTAAGGTAGCGAAATTCCTTGTCGGGCAAGTTCCGACCTGCACGAATGGTGTAACCATGGCCACGCTGTCTCCACC
The DNA here is from genome assembly GCA_905186145.1 of uncultured Succinivibrio sp. Classification (GTDB taxonomy): domain Bacteria; phylum Pseudomonadota; class Gammaproteobacteria; order Enterobacterales; family Succinivibrionaceae; genus Succinivibrio. The sequence continues at coordinate 1,651,317 of LR994470.1, read as the reverse complement.
CGGGACTCAGTGAAACCGAAATCGCTGTGAAGATGCAGTGTACCCGCGGCTAGACGGAAAGACCCCGTGAACCTTTACTGCAGCTTGACACTGAACCTTGAACCTGTTTGTGCAGGATAGGCGGGAGACATAGAAGCGGAGACGCTAGTTTTCGTGGAGTCGACCTTGAAATACCGCCCTGACAGTTTTGAGGTTCTAACTAAAGAAACAAATCTGAGGACAGTGTCTGGTGGGAAGTTTGACTGGGGCGGTCTCCTCCCAAAGGATAACGGAGGAGCACGAAGGTCGGCTGATCACGGTCGGAAACCGTGAAGTCAGTGCAATGGCATAAGCCGGCTTGACTGCGAGAGCAGCAACTCGAGCAGGTGCGAAAGCAGGTCATAGTGATCCGGTGGTTCCATATGGACGGGCCATCGCTCAACGGATAAAAGGTACTCTGGGGATAACAGGCTGATACCGCCCAAGAGTTCATATCGACGGCGGTGTTTGGCACCTCGATGTCGGCTCATCACATCCTGGGGCTGTAGTTGGTCCCAAGGGTATGGCTGTTCGCCATTTAAAGTGGTACGCGAGCTGGGTTCAAAACGTCGTGAGACAGTTTGGTCCCTATCTACCGCGGGCGTTGGATGATTGCAGGGACTTGCTCCTAGTACGAGAGGACCGGAGTGAACGAACCTCTGGTTTACGGGTTGTCACGCCAGTGGCACGGCCCGGCAGCCAAGTTCGGACCTGATAACCGCTGAAAGCATCTAAGCGGGAAGCAGACCCTAAGATAAGTCATCCCAATCTATAAGATAGTAAAGACCGTTGCAGACTACGACGTTGATAGGCTGGATGTGGAAGTCCTGTGAAGGATGTAGCTTGCCAGTACTAATGTTCTGAGAGTCTTGACCATACAGCCCCGGAAGGCATCCGAGAGGCAATCTTTGTTAAAACCTGACTAAAAAAAAGAAGTAAAGCTAAGTTTACGAATTTTAAACTGAATATGTCCGGCGGCCATAGTGCTGTAGAACCACCTGTTCCCATTCCGAACACAGAAGTGAAATGCAGTCACGTCGATGGTAGTGCAACGTACGATTGTGTGAGAGTAGATCACCGCCGGGCTCCTTATTAGTGCGGAGCGGTAGTTCAGCTGGTTAGAATGCCTGCCTGTCACGCAGGAGGTCGCGGGTTCGATCCCCGTCCGTTCCGCCAATCTAATACAAAAACGCCGGTGAGAGCCGGTTTTTTTGTATCTATACCTTACAGAATTTTGATTAAGCCTGAACTTTAACTAAGTTCAGGCTTTTTTCGTTTATATATCTCTATTTTCTAAAGTAGCATTGTCAGGATGTAGGGAAATTTTGCCTTCCTTTAAAAGCTGATAAGTTAAAATTTCGCAGAAAAGCGCATAAGCGTGTTTTTTGCGAGACTTTATGGAGATATTAAGCTTTACATAAAATCTTTTGTTTATATTTTGTTTTTTGTCGAATATATAAAAATAAACGCCGTCATTCTCATCATCACGATCTAAGATGATTGTGCAGTCATGATCTCTTGAATTTAAAAGTTCTTTATATATCTCTTTGTATTTATCGGCTGTGGCAATAACAGTGTCTACATTTAGAGCTGTTGACATGTTCGTACCTAATAGACCTTCTGTTGCATTATCAAAAATACAAAAACGCTTTAGGGGATCAAGCTCTTTTATAGCGTTGGAAATATCATCAGACTCTTCAAGATACTCATAGTCCTTGATAATTGATTTGATGGTGCTTATAGCTTTTGAGAACAGCTCTTTGCTACTGTTATGGGCAATAATTTTTAATTCTATGGTTGGGTAATAAGCTCTGTAACCTATCACAATACTTTTATCAAAATTGTATTTTGCAATTTTATCTTGAAGTAATGATTCGGAAATGCCAAAGGTAAATAGGCGTTTTACCATTGTTTTAGAACCATCTAACAGATGATCTTTAATATAAGGCAAAATTTCTTTTTCAAACATTACCTTAAGCTCTGAAGGAACACCTGGGGTAAAAAAACTTATAGCTTTATTTATTTTGACGCGGTAACCACAGGCTGTACCACAGGTATTATCAATATAAGTGGCACCATTTGGGATAAAAGCCTGTTTTTTATTATTTTCAGGCATAGCTCTTCCTTTAGCTCTATGCCATTCTTTTATCCGTTCAAGCCAAAAATCTAAGAGCACAGGCGATGTATTTAGAACCTTGCATACAGCTGTAGTGGTATTGTCATCTGTAGTAGGTCCTAAGCCACCATTGAAAATTATAAGATCGCAATATTTTGATCTTTCTGATAAAACATCGATTAAATCGTTTAGATCATCACCAACTGTGGATCTTCTCGTTACCTGAATTCCTAAAGAAAGTAATTGTTGACTTAACCAAGAGGTGTTTGTGTCATCAATCATTCCGGTGATGACTTCGTCACCTGTAGAAATAATTTCAGCTTTCATAAAAATAAAATTCTATTTTAAATATACAAAAAAGGGCTTTTAATTCTGGTTATGATAGACTTTAGCATCTATTTATATAACACAGATTAGTTAAGGATTAAGTTTATGCCCATAAATATACCGAATGGATTGCCAGCAGCATCGGTGCTTTCAGCAGAAGAAGTTTTCGTAATGACAGAAGACAGAGCCGCTCATCAGGATATTCGTCCTTTAGAGCTTCTGTTTTTAAATTTAATGCCAAAGAAGATTAATACTGAAATCCAATTTATGAGACGTCTTTCAAATTCTCCTTTACAGGTGAATATAACTCTTTTAAGAGTTGACGATCATGAATGCCGCAATACCCCTATGCAACATTTAAATACCTTTTATAAAGATTTTGATGATGTAAAGGATAAAAGATTTGATGGCATGATCATTACCGGAGCACCACTTGATCAAAAACAATTTTCTGATGTTACCTATTGGGATAAGCTGCAAACTATAATTCGTTGGAGTGCCCAAAATGTTACTTCAACATTGTTTTCTTGTTGGGGTGTAGCAGCGGCATTAAACGTTTTTTATGACATGGATATTGTCTTCCGTGAAGACAAATTATCAGGAATTTATTCCGTAAAACGTAGTCATGATTACGATACTTTGATAAGAGGTTTTGATGATAACTTCTTAGCGCCTTTTTCTCGTTTTTGTGATTTCCCGACAAGACTTATAAAACAAGCTACAGACTTAAAGATTTTAGCTGCAAGTGAAGAGACTGGTCTTTATTTAGGTGTTTCTCCTGATCGAAGACAAGTTTATGTAACAGGTCATCCTGAGTATGATGCAGAAACATTAGCCGATGAGTATAGACGTGATGTTAAAGCAGCAAAAAATCCGCATATTCCTGTAAACTATTTCCCAAATAATGATCCTACAGAAGATCCTTTCTGTAAGTGGAGATCTCACTCTTCGTTATTATTTGCAAATTGGCTTAACTACTACGTATACCAGCTTACTCCATACGATTTATACAAATAAAGATAAAATATCTGTGTTTATAAATTTTTTTATTCTTTTGTAAAATGGCAAAAGAATACGATTTACTAGTAATATATAAAAATTCTAAATAAATTTCAGGGTGTGACAGTGGCTCCTTTTAAAACAGCAAAATTTAAGATTGAAGGTGGTAAACCCTTAGACGGAGAAGTCTGTATTTCTGGTGCAAAAAATGCTGCCTTACCAATTCTTTTAGCAACTATTTTGACTAAAGATGAGATAGTTTTGCACAATGTTCCAGATCTGGCAGATGTTAAAACCAGCTTTGAACTTTTAAAGCAATTAGGAAAACAATGTTCTTATGATAAAAATTTAGGAACAGCTGTTATTTCAGGTTGTGTAACTTCTAAAGTTGCCTCTTATGAGCTTGTTAAGACCATGAGAGCATCTATTATGGCATTAGGCCCTTTAACTGCATTTTTAGGTGAGGCTGCCGTTTCTTTGCCTGGTGGATGTGCTATTGGTGCAAGACCTGTAGATCTTCACATTAAGGGAATGAAAGAGTTAGGGGCAGATATCATCCTTGATGATGGTTATATTAAAGCTGTAGCTCCAGGTAGTGAGCGATTAAAAGGTGGCCATATAAATATGGATAAGGTTTCAGTAACTGGTACTGAAAATCTTATGATGGCAGCAACTTTAGCAGATGGCGAAACCATTATTGAGAATGCTGCGCTTGAGCCTGAAATTGTTGATTTGGCTAAATGCTTGAGAGCTATGGGCGCCAAAATCAAGGGTGATGGGACTTCAAGAATTTGTATTGAAGGTGTAAAAGAGCTTCATGGATGTGAACATACTGTTGTAGCGGATCGTATTGAAGCTGGAACTTACTTAATTGCCGGTATTGCAACTCACGGTATTGTAAGATGCGTTAATACTTTGCCATCAACTTTAGATGTTTTATTACAAAAGCTTAAGCAAGCAAACGCAATTATCGAGGTTGATGGAACTACTATCACAGCTGATATGCGTAATAGACGAATTTTGCCTGTTGATATTGTTACAGCACCACATCCAGGATTCCCAACTGATATGCAGGCTCAATTTACAGTCTTAAACTCATTAGCAGACGGAGTAAGTTCTGTAACAGAAACAATTTTTGAAAACCGTTTTATGCATATTGCTGAGTTAAATCGTATGGGAGCTCATCTTGAGATTAGAGGAAATGTTGTTATTTGCTCTGGTGTTAAGATGTTAAAGGGGGCCCAAGTAATGTCTTCTGATTTAAGAGCTTCAGCAAGTTTAGTTATAGCCGGTTTAGCTGCCGAAGGAACTTCTATTGTTGATCGTATCTACCATATGGATAGGGGATATGAGCACATAGAGGCTAAGATTCGTAACTTAGGCGGTACTATCGAAAGAATTTACTAAGATGTTTGATTTAAGCCCGTATAACACTTTTGGCTTGCATGTACAGGCCCGAGAGGGCCTGCTTGTAAGGGGTATTAGTGATCTTAAAAATGTAGATGCTGAAAATTCAATAATCATAGGTAGAGGTAGTGATGTGTTATTTACCGATGATTATGATGGACTTGCGCTTATTAACGACATCAGAGATCTTAAAATTACCCAGGATCAAGATAGTTTTATTGTTGAGGCCGGAGGCGGCCTCATTTTAGATGAACTTATAGAAGATCTTCTAAATCAAGGCATTTGTGGTCTTGAAAATCTTTCAGCAATTCCTGGCACTGTTGGTGCAGCTCCTGTACAGAATATTGGTGCTTATGGAGTTGAGATCGGTTCTTTGATTGAAAGAGTGGAGTGTTTTGATCTTAGATCTCATAAAGTTGAGGTTTTTTCTAAAGATCAGTGTGAGTTTGGTTATAGAACTTCTTATTTTAAAAAACACCCTCAGCGTAGTTTATTTATTACAAAGGTAGTCTTTAGATTAAGCTCCTTATTTAATCCTATTTTAGAGTACAAAGGATTAGATGAAGATGGTTTTTCTGATGCCCTAAAGGTTAGAGAAAAAGTCATCGAGTTGAGAGAAGGAAAGCTGCCAGATCCAAAAGTTATAGGCAATGCAGGATGTTTTTTCAAAAATCCTATTGTTGATAAAGACTTTGCTTTAAAGCTTAAATCTAAATATGAGAACATGCCTTCATATTATGTAGATGACTCCTCTTGCAAATTAGCTGCAGGATGGCTTATTGATACTGCAGGTTGTAAGGGATTAATTCACGGTAATGTAGGTACTTGGAAAAACCAGGCTTTAGTTATTGTTAATTATGGTGATGCAAGACCTCATGAGATTGTGTCTTTAGCAAAATATATTCAATGTGAAGTTGCTTCTAAATTTGGCATTGATATGGAACCTGAGGTTAGAATTTATGGCCACAAAGGTGAAATATCGTGGGAGAGTCTGTGATTTATAATGCTATAGATCTTGCTCGTTTTTTAAATAAAAATTATGGGGCTTTAATTAGCTTTGATTATTTATCAAAAAATACTGGCTTAGATAAAGATAGCTTGAAATCATTATTACAAGAAGTTTGTGCTATTGGACTCAATCTTGCAATAAAAGACAGCTCTGTGAAAGTATTATCTAAAATTGAGTTTTTAGATAAGGATTATATTTATAAAAATATAAAAGGCAGGGGGCGCATTGAGGTATTAGATTGTATTGATTCAACTAATAACGAGCTTATGCGTCGAGCTGAGAATTTAGTAAGTGGAGATTGCCTTTTAGCTGAATATCAGACTGCAGGAAGAGGCAGACGAGAAAATCGCTGGAAAGGAGCTTTAGGACAACAGATTATGTTGTCATTTAGCTGGGAATTTTCTTCTTTGGAAGAGCTTAAGTTTTTATCTTTAGCGGTAGGTGTAGAGATTGCTTCGGCTTTGTCTGAATTAGGCTTTTCTGATATTAAAGTTAAGTGGCCAAATGATCTTTATTTGGATGATGGCAAGTTAGGCGGTGTTTTAGTAGAGACAATGCCCTGTGGAAATAAAGTTATAGCTATTATTGGTGTTGGCTTAAATTTTTTAGATATTAAATCTGCAGATATTGATAGAAAAGTCTCTTACTTGAATATTAGAAACTTAAATATAAGTCGTAATGATATTGCTATATTGATAATAAATGCTTTGCACAAAGCCTGTAATAATAGTGCAGAGAAGCAATTTCATAAATATATAGAAGATCTTTCAAGACTTGATTATCTTTTAAATAAATCTCTAAGTGTAGATACCGGATCTGAGGTAATTTATGGTACTGCAAAGGGAATTAGTGAAGATGGGGAGTTAATTTTAGAAGATATTTCTTTAAATCTTCACTATATAAAAGCAGGACATATCATTTAGGAGTTTTATATTTATTAAAAAAGGATTGGAATTTTTAGTATGGACCCTGTTATTGATCACTTCGATTGATAACGGGGGTTTATATGAAACTGACATATACTCAAAAATTACGGTTCTTCCGAGAATCTGTGGATAGCCCTAATGAAATTGAGATTATATTCATTAGGGCTATATGTTAAACATAAGCATTACCTCTAAAAGCATCTCTAATTCTTAAGAAGAAATACTCCAAATCTCTAAATCCATAAGCTAATCTTTTTAATACTTTTATCTTATTGTTTATCCCTTCAAGAACGCTTGTTCTAATCCTGTAAATGCCTGAATTTGTTATACCATCTCGGTATCTTCTATTTTGCACTTTGGCAAACTTAGTAATCTCTTGAACTTTTGACTGTAAAGCTAACCTTACCCATTCATCCCAAAGAGATTCTGACTCTTCTTTTGAGTGAGCATGGAATACTTCAGGTAATAGCTCTTTTAGCTCATTAGCTGCATATAAATCATGATAAAAGCTTAAAATATCATTAAGTTTTATTCTTTTTTCTTCTGATAAATTAGAGTTTTTTGTAAGTAACAGAAATCTTGAACGCTTTAAAAGAGAATAAGCATTGTCATCATTTTTGTTTTTATTTTCATAGGCAAGTCTTAGTCTTATGGCGCTTATAACAAGTCTTCCAAAGTTATAAACCATATGAAATAAATCATAGACAACCTTGGCATTAGGGCAGTACTTATTAACGCAAGTAGCAAATCCTGCATTTTGGTCCATTGCTACTGCTTTTATTTGTTTACACATATCTCATTTAATGGAAGTTCTTTGAGCCGTATCTTTGATAGACCCAGACCTTTGTAAATCCTCAATAACTTCATTTTCAAGGCTTTTTGTGATGCGGTGTTTATTGAAATAAAAGGGATTTGTTCGGTTGCATATTTATCACAGAACTTACATTTGTTCTATAGGTAATAAATAAAACAGTCTTATACCCCAAAATGAAATCATCTTGCACAATTCGTTTTCTATATTCGTGAACAACTACATTCTTGCCTTTACACCAAGGACAGACAGGAAATTCACTGCAAGGCTCAAGGTAAAAATGAATTTCTTTAGCTTTATCATCTATAAAATGGGAAGAAATCTTAAAACCTTTGAAAAAATGGTTTGTTAAATCAGATTGAAAATCGGGTATAATAGCCATAGGTCGTTCTCTTTGATTGATGGATTTGGGTTAATTCAATCTTAATTGGGAACGACCCTTTTTTTGTCTATTGGTATAACAAAATTAGATATAAACTTTTAGTTAGCCACAGATTTGGCGACGAGCCAAAATTACTTGTAGTAAAAGACTGTGAACAATTTGGTGTTGCTTTTACTGCCAGAAAATGGTTACTTTCAACATCATATGTAAGTAACCTGTTTTATAAAGCCAAAAATAACTGTTTGTTACCTCATGGGCACTCAACAAAATACTCACCTGAATTTAAGATTAGAGTTGCAAAAGCTTATGCAAAAGGAATTTATGGTTTAGAAGATATTGCTCAACTCTATGGAATACGAGCTCAATCATCAGTAAAAAATTGGTATGATATTTATCAGTCTCAAGGTGAAGAAGGATTGATAAATATGAATGCTCAAGGCCGTCCAACTAAAAAATCTTCAGCAAAAAAAACAAAAAAAATTAATGTAAATAAGCTTATTGATTCAGAAAAACCGTTCTCTGAATACACTCATGAAGAAGAGAAAGCTTTAAAAATGGAGCTTTTAAGACTTCGTTGCCATGAGGAGTTCTCAAAAAAATTCGAGGCCTTAACCCAAGAATATNCTAGAAAAGAAAAACAACAAATAAAAGCAAAAATAATATTTGAGCTAAGGCCTAAATATCCATTAAAAATGCTTTTAGAAGAAGCTTCTATGAGTAGAGGTTCTTACCTATACCAATTACGTAAAGCTCCTTCCAAGAGCCTTGATAATGTCTATAGTGAGCAGCTTGCTGCAATCAGGAAGATTCATGCTGATTGCAAGGAACGCTATGGCTATAGACGTGTTATGTACGTTCTACGCAATCAGGGCACGCCCCTCAATCACAAAACCGTACATAAGCTTATGCAGCATCTGAATTTGCACGGAGCTCATCCTAAAGCTTATAAGAAATACAACTCCTACAAAGGACCTGTTGGAAAGATTGCACCAAACATTCTTAATCGAGAATTCAATCCTCCTAAGCCTATGACGTCCTTTGCAACAGATATATCAGAATTTGCTATTGCTAATGGTAAATTATATTTATCTCCAATTATTGATATGTGTAGCAATGAAATCGTTGCTTATGATGTTTCAAGAAGTCCTGACCTTAGACAAATAAATCGCATGCTGTCTCGTTTTGGAAAAGTCATCAGAATCAATAACATAAAAGAAGCTTTGATTCATTCAGATCAAGGGTGGCAATATCAAAATAGACTATACACTAATTGGGTAAAACAGCATAATTTAACCCAAAGTATGTCTAGAAAGGCAACTACATACGATAACATTATGATTGAGATATTCTTTGGCAGAATGAAGGTAGAAATGTTTTATGGAAAGGAAAAGACCTTTAAAGACTTAAAAGATCTGGAGAAAGCTATTAAAGATTATATAAATTGGTATAACTCTGACAGAGTATGTAAAAAGTTAAAAGGCCTGTCTCCAACTAATTTTAGGAAACAAGCCTTAAATTCTGCTAGTATGACTTAGAAACTTAAGTGATCAATTTCAGGGTCCATACTATTTTTTCCAATCCTTTTTAGGTTACTTACGTAAGTAAACCTCTTCTATAGTATGGTTACTACCTTTTTTCAAAATTAAGTTTGCTCTATCACGGCAAGGCTGAATATTTTCAATTAAATTTACGTGATTTACAGCTTCCCAAATAAGTTTAGCCATTGAAATTGCGTATTCTTCAGGAATTGTAGCGTATTTGTGGAAATAGCTTGAAGGATCATTAAAAGTCTTTTCTCTTAATTTTAAGAATCGATCGATATACCATTTTAAGAGATTGTCTTCTTCTGCATCGACATAAATTGAATAATCAATAAAGTCAGATATAAAGGCTCGATTTTTAAAATCAGGGTAGTCAGCGCCATTTTGAAGAACGTTTACGCCTTCAATAATTAAAACATTTGGTTTATCTACTATGGTGTATTGATCTGGAACTACATCATAGGTTAAATGAGAATAAACAGGTACCTTTAAGTTTGGCTTTCCTTCTTTAACGTCAAGTAAGAAAGATATGAGTTTTTTAACATCATAAGATACAGGGAATCCTTTTCTGCTCATGATCATTTTTTTATTAAGTACACTATTAGGGTATAAAAATCCGTCAGTGGTGATCATGGCTACTTTTGGATGGCAAGGCCAGGATTTTATGAGCTTGTTTAAAAGTCTCGCAGTGGTTGTCTTGCCTACAGAAACAGGTCCTGAAATAGAGATGATAAATGGCACCTCTTCCATGGATTTGCCTAAAAATTTCTGAATAATGGCCAGACGGTCATGTCGTGAAAGGTAATACATGCGCAAAAGACTAGAAAGCGGCATGTAGATACGGTTTACCTCTTCGATAGAAATCTTGTCATTAAAGGCAACATATTTCTTAAGTTCTTCTTCTTTTATGGTCATCTTATCGCTTGAATGCTTAAAGGTTGACCAAGTTTGTGCATCAAATTTTACAAACGGGGATAAGCTGTTATTGCTTTCATCCATGAGCGCAGTTGCTCCGATCAAATTATAAATTAAATTTATTGTTGCAAGACATCTAACTTAGACGACTTAAAGCCAAGGCAATTTTACTATATAAAGTATCTATATGGCTTTTTTGTGTATGTTTTGCTTATGAATAAGTCGATCAATTCTACAGAATTGGAGATTTAAACGAAAAAATTACAAATAAAAATTTTTTTTAATTTTGCATATTTTTTGAAATTTATTTAATTTTTTTGTAAAAAAATTAAAAATTAAGAAAAAATATTAAATATATAAATAAATCAATAAGTTAAATATAAAAAACAGGTTGTTAAAGAAAAAAACAAAAAAAATGCTTAATTTATAAGGAATTTTTTGTAAAAAATTTTTTATTTTTAATAAAAATAACTTATTGATTTGTATAAATAATTTAAAAGAGATATAAAAAAAATAAAAAAAATTAAAAAAAATGCTTGCATTATATTAAGAGCTTGATTATCATAGCTTCGCTTTCACTGATTACCTCTGTGAAAACAGTTGGTCCGGAGACGGGTCAATTATGGAGGGGTTCCCGAGTGGCCAAAGGGATCAGACTGTAAATCTGCCGGCTCTGCCTTCGAAGGTTCGAATCCTTCCCCCTCCACCACTTCCCTTTTTTTCTCCGGTTCATAGAATTTTTAATGCGGGCATCGTATAATGGTTATTACCCGAGCCTTCCAAGCTTGAGATACGGGTTCGATTCCCGCTGCCCGCTCCAGTAATCTTGTTTTTTTTCTGTGAGCGCTTTCTTTCGCATTTTGTTCACAATAGGATAATTTTAAAATGGCAAAGGAAAAGTTTGTCCGTGACAGAGTTCACGTAAACGTTGGCACCATTGGTCACGTTGACCACGGTAAGACCACCCTGACCGCTGCTATCACTGCTGTTCTGGCTAAGACCTTCGGCGGCGCAGCCTTAAAGTTCGACCAGATCGATAACGCCCCAGAAGAGAAGGCTCGTGGTATTACCATTAACACCTCTCACGTTGAGTACGATACCGAGAAGCGTCACTATGCCCACGTTGACTGCCCAGGCCACGCTGACTATGTTAAAAACATGATCACCGGTGCCGCTCAGATGGACGGCGCAATCTTAGTAGTTGCTGCAACTGATGGTCCTATGCCACAGACCCGTGAGCACATCCTGTTAGCCCGTCAGGTAGGTGTACCATACATCATCGTATTCCTGAACAAGTGCGATATGGTAGACGACGAGGAATTATTAGAGTTAGTTGAGATGGACGTACGTGATCTGCTCAACCAGTATCAGTTCCCAGGCGACGATACCCCAATCATCCGTGGTTCTGCCTTAGGCGCATTAAACGGTGAAGAGAAGTGGGAAAAGGCAATCTTAGAGTTAGCTAAGACCTTAGACGACTACATTCCAGATCCAAAGCGTGATATCGACGATCCATTCTTACTCCCAATCGAAGACATCTTCTCCATCTCTGGCCGTGGTACTGTAGTAACCGGTCGTGTAGAGCGTGGTATTCTCCACGTAGGTGACGAAGTTGAAATCGTTGGTATTCGTCCAACCGTTAAGACTGTAGTAACCGGCATCGAAATGTTCCGTAAGTTACTGGACGAAGGTCGTGCAGGTGATAACGTAGGTGTACTGTTACGTGGTACCAAGCGTGAAGACGTAGAGCGTGGTCAGGTATTAGCTGCTCCAGGTTCTATCACTCCACACACCAAGTTCACCGGTCAGGTATACGTATTAAGCAAGGATGAAGGTGGTCGTCACACTCCATTCTTCAAGGGCTACCGTCCACAGTTCTTCTTCCGCACCACCGATATTACCGGTACTATTGAGCTGCAGGAAGGCGTAGAGATGGTAATGCCAGGTGATAACACTGACATGACCGTAACCTTAATTCACCCAGTAGCTATGGCTAAGGGCGAGCGCTTCGCAATTCGTGAAGGCGGCCGTACCGTTGGCGCTGGCGTTGTCGGTGACATCATCGAATAATTTAGTTTGAAGAGTGTTTTATGCACTCTTCTTATCCGCAGTATCTGACATTTTGGATCAGTACTGCGGATTAATTATTCTTATAGATAACATTTTTCTTTAGAATCCAAAAGGATCTAAGTATGGCCGAACCCACTGTTACTAAGGTGGAAACAGCCCAGGCTAAAAACACTCCTAAAAAGGAGATGAAAAAGAAGTCTTCAGCTGTTGCCGCGAAGGAAGAAAAGACTATTTCTCCTTTTGTAAACGCCGTTTTATGGATTGTTTCACTGGTTATTATTGCCGGTGCCATTTTCGGTAACTATTACTATGCCAATTACGTTGTAATTGACGAAACTTCATTAGCACGCTTAGGTCGTGTTTTTGCTGTTATTGCTGCAATCGTTGTCGGTCTTGGAATTTTAATTTTTACTTCCAAGGGACATGCTCTTTTAAGCTTTTCAAAACTTTCATACACCGAGTTGCGTAAAGTAGTATGGCCTACTCGCCAAGAAGCACTTCAGACTACTTTTATTGTCTTTGTTGCTGTATGCGTTGTAAGCTTATTCCTTTACTTGTGCGATATTGTATTCTTGCAAATCGTACGTGCTATTACTCTTTAAGTTCATCAAGGTTAAAGCAAGATGTCCGACAAAGAATTATTTGATGCTCCTGAAGCCATTGAGGCCCCAAAGGCTGAGGTTTCTGAAAACACAGAGCCTAATCAGGCTGCAACCGACGAGACTCCTGTAGACAAGGAAGCTTTACGTAAGAAGAAAGTTGAAGAATTCAATAAATCCATGCATTGGTATGTAATTCAAGCTTTCTCAGGCTTTGAACAGCGCGTAGCTTTAACTTTAAGCGAGAGAATCAAGATTCATCATTTAGAAGATGATTTCGGTGAGATCTTAGTTCCAAAAGAGAAAGTAAAAGAAATCAAAGATGGTAAGAAGCGTGAGAGTGAGCGTAAATTCTTCCCAGGCTATGTATTAGTACATATGCGTATGAATTCTGAAACTTGGCAGTTAGTAAAACATACTGACAGAGTTTTAGGTTTCATTGGCGGAACTTCTGATCATCCTCTGCCAATCACAGAGGCAGAAGCTGCTAAGATTTTAAGCCGTCTTAAAGAGAGTGAAGAGTCACCAAGACCTAAGACTATGTTTGAGGTTGGTGAGCAAGTTCGCGCAATTGACGGTGCTTTCAAAGACTTTGTTGGAACAGTTGAGAAGGTTGATTACGAGAAAAACCGTCTTACAGTTTCTATCGCAATCTTCGGCCGTGCAACTCCAGTTGATTTGGAGTTTAGTCAGGTAGAGAAAGATATTTAATTCTTGTCTGATATTAAAGGCTATAGAGAAAAGGGAGTTAAGTAAATTAACTCCTTTTTTGTATCTTTTAAGAAAAAATTGGCTCATCGCCAAATCTGTGGGATCCCTGGAAAATAATATACAAAATTGACCAGGGATCCTTTTAGCATTCAAGTGAATTGCCCCTAAATGAATTCATGATCCTCAAAAAGAAATACTCCAAATCTCTAAATCCATAAGCGAGTCTTTTTAAGACTTTTATCTTATTGTTTATCCCTTCAAGAACGCTTGTCCTAATCCTGTAAATACCTGAATTTGTTATACCATCTCGGTATCTTCTATTTTGCACTTTGGCAAACTTAGTAATCTCTTGAACTTTTGACTGTAAAGCTAACCTTACCCATTCATCCCAAAGAGATTCTGACTCTTCTTTTGAGTGAGCATGGAATACTTCAGGTAATAGCTCTTTTAGTTCATTAGCTGCATATAAATCATGATAAAAGCTTAAAATATCATTAAGTTTTATTCTTTTTTCTTCAGATAAATTAGAGTTTTTTGTAAGTAACAGAAATCTTGAACGCTTTAAAAGAGAATAAGCATTGTCATCATTTTTGTTTTTATTTTCATAGGCAAGTCTTAGTCTTATGGCGCTTATAACAAGTCTTCCAAAGTTATAAACCATATGAAATAAATCATAGACAACCTTGGCATTAGGGCAGTACTTATTAACGCAAGTAGCAAATCCTGCATTTTGGTCCATTGCTACTGCTTTTATTTGTTTACAGCCCTCTGTACCGCATAATTTAAAGAAGCGATTAACCTCTCGTACAGTATTACCCTTGCCAACCCAAATAACTCTTTTAGTATCTAAATCAACAACTACAGTTGCATATTTATGGCCTTTCTTAATAGAGAATTCATCAATAGCAATGTGAGAGGCTTGACCTAAATTAAAGTATATTTTCTTTTTAAGGTATCGCTTATGAATTCTTTTGCAGGAAGACCAGCTTAAACCGGTTCTTTGAGCCGTATCTTTAATAGACCCGACTCTTTCTAAATCTTCATTAACAGAGTCTTCAACCCTTGTTGTAAAGCGACTGTTTTCAGATAGGAACTCTATTTTTTCAGTTGCATATTTATTACAGAACTTACATTTAAAGGTTCTATAGGTAATAAATAAAACAGTCTTATACCCCAAAATGGAATCATCTTGCACAATTCGTTTTCTATATTCGTGAACAACTACATTCTTGCCTTTACACCTAGGACAGACAGGAAATTCACTGCAAGGCTCAAGATAAAAATGAATTTCTTTAGCTTTATCATCTATAAAATGGGAAGAAATCTTAAAACCTTTGAAAAAATGGTTTGTTAAATCAGATTGAAAATCGGGTACAATAGCCATAGGTCGTTCTCCTTGATTGATGGATTTTGGTTAATTCAATCTTAATTGGGAACGACCATTTTTTTGTCTATTGGTATAACAAAATTAGATATAAAATTTTAGTTAGCCACAGATTTGGCGAAGAGCCAAAAAATTTAAGCGCTTTAAGATTTTCATTAATTATTAATATTAATCTTGCACTGTCTGGAAAATTACTGTATAATTTCACAGATATTTTTGTGTTCAATGACACAAACCCTTACCGATCAGGGGTTACTGATCGCGGGAAGCATCCAAAGTGATGCGTTATTACCCATAATACAGAGGAAATCCTCAAATGGCAAAGAAAGTTACTGCCTATATTAAATTACAGGTTGGCGCAGGTAACGCTAATCCTGCTCCTCCAGTTGGCCCAGCATTAGGTCAGCACGGTGTTAACATCATGGAATTCTGCAAAGCCTTCAATGCAAAGACTGCAAAGATGGAAAAGGGCTTACCAGTTCCAGTTATCATCACCGTATATTCTGATAAGTCTTTCACCTTCATCTCTAAGACCACTCCAGCTTCCTTCTTAATTAAGAAAGCTGCAGGCTTAAAGACTGCTTCTCACAAGCCAGGTACCGAGATTGCCGGTAAGATCACTAAAGCTCAGTGCTTAGAGATCGCTAAAGAGAAAGATCAGGACATGACTGGTGCAGACCTCGAGGCTTCTGCTCGTTCTATCGCTGGTACTGCTCGCTCCATGGGCATTCAGGTGGAGGATTAATTAAATGGCCAAGATTTCAAAACGCCTGAAAGAGATCCGTGCTGCTNNGTTGATAAGTCCAAGGTTTACTCCGCAGTTGAAGGTTTCTCCTTATTAAAGCAAACCGCTAAAGCTAAGTTCAACGAGAGTGTTGATGTTGCTATTCAGTTAGGCATCGATGCTACTAAGTCTGACCAGAACGTTCGTGGTGCTGCCGTATTACCTAACGGTACCGGTAAGACCGTACGTGTTTTAGTTTTCACCCAGGGTGCATTAGCCGAGCAGGCTAAGGCTGCTGGTGCTGATCATGTTGGTATGGACGAGTTAGCTGCCGAAATCAAGAAAGGCTTCATGGACTTTGATGTCGTTATCGCCTCTCCTGATGCAATGCGTGTTGTAGGTCAGTTAGGTCAGATCTTAGGTCCACGTGGCTTAATGCCTAACCCTAAGGTTGGTACTGTTACCCGTGACGTTGCTACCGCAGTTAAGAATGCAAAGGCAGGTCAGGTTCGTTACCGTAATGATAAGGCTGGTAACATCCAGACTTCTATCGGTAAGGCTTCCTTCACCGCTGAGCAGCTCACTGAGAACCTCAATGCCTTAATCGCAGCTATTATCAAACAGAAACCAGCTGCTGCTAAAGGCGCCTTCATCAAGAAGATCTGCGTTTCCACCACTATGGGTGTTGGTTTAGCCGTAGATAAGAACTCTCTGAAGGCTGAACAGGCTGTTGCTGCTGAATAATAATCAGCAAAGTGTTTGGATACTAGCACTTTAAAAGATTTTGGAAGGGAGCATATCCCACCAAAGACCGCAGGGGGAAGTATCCTTAATCATCCTGCGTAGGCGGAGATTAGCTCCAGGAAAAAAGATTTTCCTTGGAACTGATTTTTCCGGTAGTCCCCGTTTGGGGTTTAGTCCGATATCGGACATTCCAGGAGTCACTGCTAAAAATGGCAATGAAAATCGAAGACAAAAAGGCAATCGTTGCCGAAGTCGCCGAAGTCGCCAAGAAAGCCGTGTCAGCTGTTACCGCTGATTCTTGTGGTATTCCTGTAGCCAAGCTGACTGCGTTACGTAAAGAGGCTCGTGCTAACAATGTTTACTTACACGTTGTTCGCAACACTCTGTTAAGCCGTGCGTTAGAAGGCTCTGAGTTCGAGTGCATTAAAGACAGCTGCAAAGGTCCTACCATTGTTGGTTTATCTTTAGATCACCCGGGCGCTGCTGCACGTATCTTCAAAGAATTTGCTAAATCTTGCGATACCTTCAAAGTTAAAGCTTTAGCTTTCGAAGGCAAAGCATATGACGGCAAAGACATTGACGTTCTTGCAACCTTACCTACTTACGATGAAGCTATCGCTAAACTTCTTGCAACTCTCAAAGAAGCTGCTGCTGGCAAACTCGTTCGTACTCTCGCCGCATTGGGCGACAAACTTGCTGAAGGTGGCGAAGCTGCCGAGGCTGCTGAGGCTTAATAGCCTGCGATTATTTTTAGGCTTTGCCTATTTTGTTTATTAAAGGAATATAAAAAATGGCTTTATCCAAGGATGAAATCATTGAGGCTATTGCTGCCTTATCTGTAACCGAAGTTGTTGAGCTCGTTAAGGCTATGGAAGAGAAGTTTGGCGTTTCTGCCGCTGCTGCCGTTGCCGCTGCCCCAGCTGCTGCCGCTGCTGCTGAAGAGAAGACTGAGTTCGACGTAGTCCTCAAAGAGATCGGTGCTAATAAGATCGCCGTTATTAAGGTTGTTCGTACCGCTACCGGTTTAGGCCTGAAAGAGGCTAAGGAGTTAGTTGAGTCTGCTCCAGCTAAGGTCAAGGAAGCAATGCCTAAGGAAGACGCTGAAGCCTTAGTCAAGAGCTTAAACGACGCTGGTGCAAAGGCTGTTGCTGAATAATTCAGCTGATGCTCTTACATAATTGGTTCGCACCGAACCAATGACGGATTTAAAGCCGTCGCTTCAAATCAAACCCGATCCTCCAACTTTTTGAGGGGTCGGGTTCGGTGCCTGATAAGACACAAGATGCCAAGGCATCCCATACCGGAAACAGATCAATCAGAGGATCCCCTATCCATGGTCTACTCCTATACTGAGCAAAAGCGCATCCGTAAGGATTTTGGCAAGAGAGTAAAAGTCTTAGACACTCCATATTTACTTGCAGTTCAACTCGATTCTTTCAAACAATTTATAAGTTCAGACCCAAATAACGAAAACGGCCTGGTAGCAGCTTTTAAGAGTGTTTTCCCTATCAAGAGCTACTCTGGTAACGCTGAACTTTGCTATAACAGTTTCCATCTTGGCGAGCCCAAGTTTAATGTCCGTGAATGCATGATTCGCGGCACCACCTATTCCGCTCCGCTGAAAGTAAAATTAAGTCTGGTCCGTTACGAAAAAGATTCTCCAAAAGCCGTAAAAGAGCGAATTGACCAGGATGTTTACATGGGCGAAATTCCGCTCATGACTGACAATGGTACCTTCATTGTCAATGGTACTGAGCGTGTAGTTGTATCCCAGCTGCACCGCAGCCCAGGTGTCTTCTTCGATAACGATAAAGGCAAGACCCACCCAGGCCGTATCCTTTTTAGCGCTAGAGTAATTCCTTACCGTGGTTCTTGGTTGGACTTCGAGTTCGATCATCGTGACAATTTATTCGTCCGTATTGACCGTCGCCGTAAGTTACCTGCAACTGTTTTATTAAGAGCTTTAGGTTACAACACCGAGCAGATCTTAAACTTATTCTTTGATACTGTAGAAGTTGAGTTTAAGAGCAATAAGATTTTAATGGAACTGGTACCTGAGAGATTGCGTGGTGAAACCGCAACTTTCGATATCATGCTCAATAAAGAAGTCTTAGTAGAAAAGGGCAAGAAGATTACCGCCCGTCATATTCGTCAGTTAAATAAAGCTGGCGTTAAGACTATTGAGGTTCCACCAGAGTACCTGCTCGATAAGATTGTAGCTCGCGATTATCGCAATAAGCTTGGCGAAGTTGTTTTAGCCGCTAATACTGTTTTAACCGCAGAAAATCTTGGTGTAATTGCAGAGAATTCTTTAAAGAAGATTGAGATTCTTTATACTAGCCAGGTTGATGAAGGCCCATTTATTGCCGACACTCTGCGTGCAGACACTACTCGCGATCTTTCTTCTGATGAAGCTGATCGTTATGCAGCTTTATACGAAATTTACAAGATGATGCGTCCTGGCGAATTGCCAAACGCTGAAGCTGCAGATACTCTGTTTAAGAACTTATTCTTCGCAGAAGATCGTTATGATCTTTCTTCTGTGGGTCGTATGAAGTTTGACACCCACTTTGTTGAAGAGAAGAATTTCAAAGCTGGTCTCTCTCGCTTATTATCTGATCCTAACGTTCAGGTTAATACTGCTGAGTCTGGCATTGCTGTTGTTGATGGCTTTGTTTATGCCCAGTTCCCTCAGGTTGTTGACCTTATTCGTCCATACCTCGATCAGGGAGAGGCTGCATGTATTCCTAATACCAGCCCTAAGCGCATTGCAAACAAGCTTTTAGATTATTTAGATCACGCTTTAGTTCCTGCTAAGAAGAACCAGATGGTTCCTGCAAGTGAGCGCTTCTTACACAAGGTAAAGATTACCCCTGCAGGTGGTGAAGAGTTCATTTTCGACAATGCCATCATCATGCCTTTAAATCTGTTAGATTTAAGCTTAAATGTAATTGAGCTTGACGGTAAGGCTACTGATCTTAAGGGCAAAGAGCTTGTTTTAGATACTTCTGCTATCGACAATGAAGCATCTCGCGGTACTTTAAGTAATTCTGATATTGTTAAGGTTATTCGTTACTTAATTAAGATTCGTAACGGTAAAGAGAACATCGACGATATCGATCACTTAGGTAACCGTCGTATTCGTTCTGTTGGCGAAATGGCTGAAAACCAGTTCCGTATTGGCCTTGTACGCGTTGAGCGTGCTGTTAAGGAAAGACTTTCCTTAGGTGACCTCGATAACACCACACCACAGGAACTTATTAACGCCAAGCCAATTTCTGCTGCAATTAAAGAGTTCTACGGTTCAAGCCAGTTATCTCAGTTTATGGATCAGAACAATCCATTATCTGAGGTTACCCATAAGCGTCGTATTTCCGCTTTAGGTCCTGGTGGTTTAACTCGTGAGCGTGCAGGCTTCGAAGTACGTGACGTTCACCCAACTCACTACGGTCGTTTATGCCCAATTGAGACCCCAGAAGGTCCAAATATTGGTCTTATTAACTCTCTGGCTGTATTTGCTCGTTGCAATGATTATGGCTTCCTTGAGACCCCATACCGTTATGTTAAGGATGGTGTAGTTTCTGAGGAATTCCAGTATCTTTCTGCTATTGAGGAAGGTCAGTACGTTATTGCTCAGGCTAATACCGATCTTGATGAGAATGGTAAGATTATTCCTGAGTACGTTCAGTGCCGTTACAAGGGTGAGTCTGAGGTTCGTAGAGCTCAAGATGTCCAGTTTATGGACGTTTCTCCTCAGCAGATTATTTCTGTTGCAGCAGCCTTAATTCCATTCTTGGAGCACGATGATGCTAACCGTGCTTTGATGGGTGCTAACATGCAGCGTCAGGCTGTTCCTACTGTACGTTCTGAAAAACCTTTCGTTGGTACTGGTATGGAGCGTGCTTTGGCTGTTGACTCTGGCGTATCTATCATTGCTAAGCGTGGTGGTATTGTTGAGCACGTTGACGGTGCCCGTATCGTTGTTCGTGTAAATCTCGACGAGATTGAGAACGAGCGTGATGCAGGTATTGATATTTATAACTTAATTAAGTACTCACGTTCTAACCAGAATACTTGCGTAAACCAGCGTCCTTGTGTTGGCTTACACGAGAAGGTAAAGGCTGGTGACGTTTTGGCTGATGGTTCATCTTCTGATATGGGTGAGCTTGCATTAGGTCAGAACATGCGTATCGCCTTCATGCCTTGGAATGGTTATAACTACGAGGACTCCATCTTAGTTTCTGAGCGTGTTGCAGCAAAGGATCGCCTGACTACTATTCATATTCAGGAATTATCTTGCGTCGCTCGTGATACTAAGTTAGGACCTGAGGAAATTACTGCTGATATTCCTAACGTCGGTGAGCAGGCATTATCCAAGCTCGATGAGGCTGGTATTGTTTATGTTGGTGCCGAGGTTGTAGGTGGCGATATCTTAGTTGGTAAGGTAACTCCTAAGGGAGAGACTCAGCTTACTCCAGAAGAGAAACTCTTACGCGCAATTTTCGGTGAGAAGGCTTCTGAGGTTAAGGATTCCTCTTTACGTGTTCCTAACGATACTACTGGTACCGTTGTTGATGTTCAGATCTTCACTCGTGAGGGTGTAGAGAAGGACAAACGTGCCAAAGAAATCGAAGAGATGCACATTGCCAAGGCTAAGAAGGATCTTGATGAAGAGTTTGCTTTCTTGTCTGCAGGTTTATTACATCAAGTACGTGTACATCTCGTTAAGAACGGCATGTCTCAAGAGAGAGTTGATTCTTTAGACGATAAAGAATTATTAGCTCAGCGTCTTGATAATGATGCAGCTCAAAGACAGCTTGAAGAGTTCTCCGTTCGCCTTGACGAGTTCGCTAAGGAATATCGTGAGAAGTTTGAAGCCGAGAAGAAGAAGATCACCGAAGGTGACGATCTGACTCCAGGCGTTCTTAAGATTGTTAAGGTTTACCTCGCTGTTAAGCGCCGTATCCAACCTGGTGATAAGCTCGCCGGTCGTCACGGTAATAAGGGTGTTATTTCACGTATTAACCCTATTGAGGATATGCCTTTTGATGAGAATGGTAAGCCAGTTGATATGGTTTTGAACCCTCTGGGCGTTCCGTCTCGTATGAACATCGGTCAGGTTCTTGAGGTTCATTTAGGCTTAGCTGCTAAGGGTATTGGTGAGAAGATCAACAAGATGCTCATCGAGCAGAGAGCTATTGCTGAGATCCGTAAGACCTTACAAGACATTTATGACTTAGGTGACACTTCTCAGAAGATTGATATCTCTGAGTTAAGTGATGCTGAGGTTATGACTCTTGCTAACAACATGCGTGATGGCTTTACTGTTGCAACCCNNCCTGTATTTGATGGTGCACAGGAAGAGAACATCAAAGAACTGTTACGTATGGCAGGCTTGCCTGAGTCCGGTCAGATGACTCTGTACGATGGACGTACTGGTCGCGCCTTTGAGCGTAAGGTAACTGTCGGTTATATGTACATGCTTAAACTCAATCACTTAGTTGATGATAAGATGCATGCTCGTTCAACTGGTTCTTACAGCTTAGTTACCCAGCAGCCTCTGGGCGGTAAAGCTCAGTTTGGTGGTCAGCGTTTCGGTGAGATGGAAGTCTGGGCCTTAGAGGCTTATGGTGCTGCATACACCTTACGTGAGATGTTAACTGTTAAGTCTGACGACGTTAACGGCAGAACTAAGATGTACAAGAACATTGTTGATGGCGTATACCGTATGGATGCTGGTATTCCAGAGTCCTTCAACGTCTTGCTGCGCGAAATTCGTTCGCTCGGTATCAATATCGATCTCGTCCGCAAGGAATAAGTTTCTATACCGGGGGTTAAGCCCCCCGGTTCAGCTACGACAATAGGAGAAACTGTTGTGAGCATACAGGAAAACGGTCAGAACGAAGATTTATTACAGGGTCTCACCAATCAGACTAAAGTTCCTAATGAAGATCCTGACATGGATCTGCAGTTAAGTGACAGTCTTGGCAAATTAGCCAATCGCAGCAATGCCTTCAAGCAGCGTCTTGAGGATTTTGATGCGATCAAGATTGGCTTGGCATCCCCTGAAATGATTCGTGCTTGGTCTTATGGTGAGGTTAAAAAACCTGAGACCATCAATTATCGTACCTTCAAACCCGAGCGTGACGGCTTGTTCTGTGCACGTATTTTCGGACCTATTAAAGATTACGAGTGCTTATGCGGTAAGTATAAGCGTTTAAAGCATCGCGGCACTATTTGTGATAAGTGCGGTGTTGAAGTAACCCAGGCTAAAGTACGCCGTGAGCGCATGGGCCATATTGAGCTTGCCGCTCCAGTTGCTCATATTTGGTATTTAAAGTCTTTGCCATCCCGCATTGGCTTAATTCTGGATATGAAGCTGCGCGATATTGAAAGCGTTTTATACTTTGAGAGCTATGTCGTTACCGACCCCGGTATGACTGATCTCAATGAGCGTCAGCTTTTAAATGAAGAGCAGTACGTTGAAGCCTTATCCCTCTATGGCGATGATTTCACCGCTAAGATGGGTGCTGAAGCTATTTTAGAGCTTTTACAGCACATTAACCTTGAAGAAGAGGTTAAGTCTTTACGTGAAGCTTTAGAGAGCACCTCTTCTGAAAGCAATCGTAAGAAGTTTGCAAAACGTATTAAGTTAATTGAGTCTTTTATCAATTCTGGCAATAAGCCTGAGTGGATGATTTTAACTGTCTTACCAGTATTACCACCAGATTTACGTCCGTTGGTTCCTCTGGATGGCGGTCGCTTTGCAACCTCTGACTTAAACGATCTCTATCGCCGTGTAATTAACCGTAATAACCGCTTAAAGCGTTTATTAGATTTAGCCGCTCCTGAGATTATTGTTCGTAACGAAAAGCGTATGTTACAGGAATCTGTAGATGCTCTTATGGATAATGGTCGTCGCGGTCGTGCTATTACTGGTTCTAACAAGCGTCCATTAAAGTCCTTAGCAGATATGATTAAGGGTAAACAAGGTCGTTTCCGTCAGAACCTGTTAGGTAAACGTGTTGACTACTCAGGTCGTTCCGTAATTACTTGCGGACCGTTCTTACGTCTGCACCAGTGCGGTTTACCTAAGAAGATGGCATTAGAGCTCTTCAAGCCATTTATTTATGGCAGACTTGAGCTTCGCGGTCTTGCTACTACCATTAAAGCCGCAAAGAAGATGGTAGAGCGCGAGGATCCTATCGTATGGGATGTACTTGACGAAGTTATTCGTGAGCATCCTATTATGCTTAACCGTGCACCTACCTTGCACCGTTTAGGTATTCAGGCTTTCGAACCTGTTTTAATTGAAGGTAAGGCTATTCGTTTACACCCTCTGGTATGCCCAGCATTCAACGCTGACTTCGACGGTGACCAGATGGCTGTTCACGTACCTCTTACCTTAGAGGCCCAGCTTGAAGCTCGTGCTTTAATGATGTCAACCAACAATGTTCTGTCCCCAGCTTCTGGTGACCCAATCATTGTTCCGGCACAGGATGTTGTATTAGGTCTTTACTATATGACCCGTATGCGTATTGGCGCACGTGGCGAAGGCTTAATCTTAACTGATGCTAAAGAAGCTGAGCGTCTTTATAAGGCCGATTTGGTTGATTTCCACGCTCGTATTGCTTGCCGTGTTCACTTCTTTGAGAAGAATCCAGATACAGGCGAGTTTGTCGAGAAGAATGAGATGCGTCTGACTACCGTTGGTCGTGCAATGTTGTCATTGATTTTACCTAAGGGTATGTCTTATGACTTAATTGATCCTCCAGCAGAAGGTGTAACTCAGGAAAATATCAAAGAGATTTTATCTGAGAAGAATTGGTTTACCCGTGTATCCAACGTACCTTTAGGAAAGAAGAAGATCGGTGGCTTGCTGAATACTTGCTATCACCTTTTAGGCCTGAAAGATACCGTTATGTTCGCCGACCATGTAATGTATACCGGCTTTGCTAATGCTGCTATTTCCGGTTCTTCTGTATGTGTTGACGACATGCTCATTCCTAAGGAGAAGTACACCATCATTTCATCAGCTCAGAAGGAAGTTATGTCCATTCAGAGCCAGTATGAAAATGGTCAGATTACTCCAGGTGAGAGATACAACAAGGTTATCGACGTTTGGTCAAATGCTAACGAAAAGGTTGCTAAGGCCATGATGGCTAACCTCTCTACTCAAACTGCTAAGAATATTCTTGGTGAGGAGGAGAAAGAGGCTTCCTTCAACAGCATTTACATGATGGCTGACTCCGGTGCTCGTGGTTCACCAGCTCAGATTCGTCAGTTAGCCGGTATGCGTGGCTTGATGGCTAAGCCTGATGGCTCCATCATTGAGACCCCTATTACTGCAAACTTCCGTGAAGGCTTAAATGTACAGCAGTACTTTATTTCTACTCACGGTGCTCGTAAGGGTCTGGCTGATACTGCTCTTAAGACTGCAAACTCCGGTTACTTGACTCGTCGTCTTGTTGACGTTGCTCAGGATATGGTTATTTGCGAGAGCGACTGCGGTACCGATGATGGTCTTGATATCACTCCACATGTAAATGGTGGTGATGTAATTGAGACCTTAAGAGATCGTGTATTAGGCCGCGTTTTAGCTGCTGACGTATTAAAACCAGGTTCTAAGACTGTCTTAATTGAGGCTGGTACCTTATTAGATGAGAAGCTTTGCTCTCTGCTTGAGGCCAACTCTGTAGATCATGTTAAGATTAGATCTCCTATTACCTGTAAGTCTCGTTATGGTATTTGCGCTAAGTGCTACGGCCGTGATCTGGCACGTGGACACCTCGTAAATCCAGGTGAGGCTGTTGGTGTTATGGCTGCTCAGTCAATCGGTGAGCCAGGAACTCAGTTAACCATGCGTACCTTCCATATCGGTGGTGCTGCATCTCGTGCTGTTGCTGAGTCTGGTGCAACTGTTCGTAGCAGCGGTAAGATCAAGATTGAGAACTCCAAGCTTGTTACTAATACCGAAGGCAAGATGGTTGTTACCTCTCGTCAGTCTGAACTCTTCGTTGTTGATGAGTTTGGTTCTGTTAAGGATAGCCACAAGATTCCTTACGGTGCTGTACTTGAGGTTAAAGAAGGCGACGCAGTTTCTGTAGGTCAGACTGTTGCTCGTTGGGATCCACATACCCACCCAATCATCTCTGAAGTACACGGCTACATCAAGTTTGCTGACATTATTGAAGGTGTAACTGTTGATAAGAAGGAAGACGAGGCATTAGGCATTTCCTCCATTGAGGTTCGTGAAATGGCTGCTCGTCCAACTCAGGGCAAGGAGAAACGTCCTTCTGTTAAGATCGTTGATATTAACGGCAATGATGTTTTAATTCCTGGTACTACAGTTGCAGCTCAGTACATGTTACAGGCTAAAGCCATTGTTCAGCTCCAAGACGGTGCTGAGGTTAATATTGGTGACGTTATCGCTCGTATTCCTCAGGTTGCTGGCGGTACTAAAGATATTACCGGTGGTCTTCCACGTGTTGCCGATCTGTTCGAAGCCCGTGCTCCAAAAGAGCCTGCAATTTTGGCTGAGATTTCAGGTACTGTTTCCTTCGGTAAAGACACCAAGTCCAAGCGCCGCTTGATGATTACTCCTCCAGCTGGTGCTGTAGACGAGAATGGAGATGCAATTGAAGCCCATGAGGAAATGATTGCAATGTCTCGTAACCTTAACGTATTTGAGGGTGAGACTGTTTCCAAGGGTGAAATGATTGCTGATGGTCCTGAGTCTCCTCACGACATCTTACGTTTGCGCGGTGTTAACGCTGTAGCTAACTACATTGTTAACGAAGTTCAGGACGTATATCGTCTGCAGGGTGTAAAGATTAACGATAAGCACATTGAGGTTATCGTTCGTCAGATGCTCCGCAAGTGTGAGATTATTGATGCAGGTGATAGCACTGAGTTCTTAGAGGGTGAGCATGCTGAAGTAAGCCATGTTCGCGCTGTAAATGAGAAACTCATTGCTGCAGGTAAGCGACCAGTTAAGTACAATCACATTCTGATGGGTCTTACTAAGGCCTCCTTAAGCACTGATTCCTTCATCTCAGCAGCTTCCTTCCAGGAAACTACTCGTGTATTAACCGAGGCTTCTGTTGAAGGTAAGATTGACGAATTACGTGGCTTAAAGGAAAATGTTATTGTGGGTCGACTCATTCCTGCTGGTACTGGCTTTAAGTACCACAAGATGCGTCGTGAAGAGTTAGAGCGTCAGAGCAATGCTCGTTCTCAAGAGCAGGTAACCGTTTCTGCTGAGGAACTTCAGAAGCAGTTAGGTGCCGCTTTAGAGGCCGCTGATGTCGCTAAGAGCGAATAACTTTTAATTTACAATAATTAAAAATGCCCGCAATTTGCGGGCATTTTTTATGGAAAGAGAAAATGACAGAGATTAAAGTTTTATCTACTAATAATGCCCCTGCCGCCATTGGCCCTTATGTTCAAGGTAAGATTGTTAATGGTTTGCTTTTTGCATCAGGTCAGATTCCTTTAGATCCAAAGACTGGTCTTTTAGCAGAAGAGAGTATCGAAGCTCAGGCAAGACAAGCTTTAAACAATGTTAAGGCTTTAGTCGAGGCTGCAGGTAGTAGTCTTGATAAAGTTGTAAAAACAACTTGTTTTTTAAAGAACATTTCAGACTTTGCTGAGTTTAATAAAGTCTATGCAGAGTTTTTTAAGGAAGTTCCTCCTGCAAGATCTTGTGTTGGCAATATAGATTTACCAAAGGGAGCTTTATGTGAAATTGAGGTAGTTGCTGCTGTCTAATTAAGTGAATATTTTAATTATTCAGAGACAATCCGTGCCTCAGATTGAACTTATAGAAGAGTTAAGTAAAAAGGCACGGATTTTGTCTATTTTTTTTACAAGTGAGTCGGTTAAGTTAGCAACTAAAAAAGCTGATGCGTCGCTGCAAAAAGAATTAGTTTTATTATCAAAAAAAGCTAATTTTAATTTACTAGTTTGCGGGCGTGCTTTTGACTTGCATGACTTTAAACAAGACGATTTGGCAGAAGGTTTTACTCTATCTGGGAATATGGAACTTTCTACTTTAATGGTAAAAGCTCAAAAGACCTTGGAGTTTTAATGGATTATATTATTGTCATTTCCTCAGATCCAACTGATAGTTTTGACTATGAACAAGGATTAGAGGTCGCAATGACTTTAACTGATTTAGAACAGCCTTGTGCAGTGTGCCTTGAAGGTGAATTTTTAGATAAAGTCGCAAACAGTAGGGGAGATGAGGTTTTTGTTAAGAAGCTAAAGCAATTAGAGCTTTTTGGTATAGAACTTTTTTCTCCTATAAAGCCCAATTTGAGTTTTTGTAGTGTTAAGACTTATTCTGAACTTTTTGAAATTTATAAAAATGCTAAGGTTGTAATTAGTTTTTAGTATGGTTCATTTAATTTTTTCTTTAAAGGCGTTTGAGGAATGCCTTAAATATTGTCAGAAAGAAGACTCACTTATCCTTATGCAAAAAGGATGGGAAGTAAAAACTTCCCATCAAGTTCGGGCATATGGCGTTGATATAGATGCTCAAACCTTATCTACGCTCTTGCTCTCTTCACATAACGTTCGTTCTTGGTTTTAGTTTTTAGGATTGTTTAACTCCTATTTTATAAATTATTTGGTTTTAGCGTATTCGTTTAAGAAGTTAACTCCCAAATCAGGGAAGTCTGTGAATAAGCCATCGGCATCAGCATCAATTAAGATGGCTTGGTAGAGTTCATTAACATCAGTGCAGTACTTAGGAAGAGCATCAGCACGGACGGTATAAGGATGAACAATCATGCCGTTTATATGAGCATTCTTAACTAAATCATTAACAACAATATGGTCTTTGGTGGTTTTCTTAAGATTAAAGAGCTGTTCATAAGTAGGGCCTAAACCAGTTGCATATTTAGCAATTTCAGGATAGTTCTTTGGATTTAAGAGATAGTTAAAATCAAAAGGTTCCCATTTGCCATCTTTAAGCTCATAAGTCTCACCCCAGTCATTTTTGCCAATTAAGGCTACAGTCTTAAGACTCATGTCCATCTTTGGCATTAATGTATCTACAACATACTTAAGATCTGGATAGTCAAAGGTCTGGAAGATAACGTTGCTATCTTTAGTGGTATAGCCATATTTCTTTAAGACCTCAAGAGTGGCTTTGGAAATATCTTTACCTTCTTGCTTGTGGAACCATGGAGCTTTGGTCTCTACATATAAACCAATATCTTTACCCATAGTCTTGTTTAAGCCTTGGATAAATTCAATTTCTTCCTCAAAGGTATGGATTTTGAAAGTAGAGGTGAACATTGGGAAGCGCCCTTTATAGCCCTGAACACGTTTACCATTTTCTACTACGAAGCCTTCGGTGAAGTTTAAAGATTTAATTTCATCTAAGGTAAAGTCAATTACATAAAAACGACCATCTTTACGAGCTCTATCTGGGAATTTATCTGCAACATCAGTAACACGATCTAAAAAGTGATCGTGGATTACGACTAAGCGGTTATCCTTGGTCATTGCTAAGTCTTGCTCTAAGTACTTAACTCCCATGTTATAAGCTAAGGCCTTTGACTCAAGAGTATGCTCTGGCAGATAAGCTGAAGCTCCTCTGTGGGCAATGATAATTTTGTCTTGAGCTTCATCAGCACAAGCAATGTTCATTGCGGCACCAGAAGATAAAATACCAGCAGCAATGGCAGTTGTTACTAAAACAGTTTTGGCGAATTTCATATAAATCCCCTTAAAAGTAAAATAAATACAAAGTTTGCTAAAATATGTTTATTTGTCACTTGGGAAATAAGACTTACAAATAAGTCTTAAAGGATGGACCGCTTTTTTCCCTGTTCCGTTTTGCATTTGTAATCTGCAAATGTTGCATTCACAAATACCTAAAGAAGCTTTTGAGTTTCTTATCTTGGCTTTAAGTTCACTGCCAACTATACGAGCAATCTTAGAAGTTTCTTTCTTATATCCGTAGACACCAGAAAGACCGCAACAGCCTGCATTAGCATCTTCAATAGAAAGCCCCGGAATTTTTGGTAGAAGCTTAAAGACAGGCCTGCCATATCCTTGTACTTTAAGATGGCAAGGAGTGTGGTATATAACTTCTTGATCTAAAGGCTTAAAGTCTTGCTTGAGTTTTCCTTCTTCATCAAGTAGGCATAAATATTCCAAAGCATCATAGAGCCGTGGTGCGTATGACTTTACAGTCTCGTCTAGATTAAAAAGCTCGCGATACTCTTGTTTTAAAATCAAAGCACAGGTTGTACAGGTAGTAATAATGTCAAAACCTTTTTCAGCATAGCTTTTTAAAAGCTTGGTATTGTGCTTGGCAAGGTTTTCGACTTTATCTAAAAAGCCTGTAGAGATAAGAGGGGAGCCACAACATTTAAAATTAGGATCGACTACAACCTCTATGCCCTGATGATTGAAGACTTTAATTAAATCTATGCCAATTTGAGGTTCGTTGTAATTTACATAGCAACCTGGGTAAAACAGCACCTTTTTTTCGCATGCAGGCTGTTGGTATTTTTTATAAATACTATAAAAGTCTTCTTTTGCATATTGAGGTAAAGGAGCTTTTGAGCTTAAACCTACTATATCTAAGGCTTTTAATTTTTGGCCAATATGCATAGTTTGGTTGGCAATCATTGGTAAAAAAGGAATTTTTGTTAAAGTTTTACCAATAAACTCGTTGTTAGAGAGAATATGATCTGCCAAATCGTGTTTATGTGTTTTGAAATAATTGGCACGAGCTTTCATATTTAATGAAGCTATGGGCGTCCCTGAAGGGCAAACTCTTTCGCAATTTTTACAGTTAGAGCAGTACTTCAGCATGTTATCTTCATCATCTACGAGTTTACGTAAACGACTTAAAGCAGGTCCTGTAAGCTTAGGTCCGCGGTAGCGTAAAGTTGCTTTTGCAACAGGACATGCTGTAAGACAAATATTGCAGCTTATGCATTGATCTGGGTTCTCTGTTTTTATAAGTGTCATAACTTTACTCCAACAACGATGCGGCATGATAAGCAGAACAAATAGCCACGCCATTACCAGATTTTTCAAAGCAAAAATCATAGCCTGCAAGAGCGCGACCTACTACGTAAACATTGTCTAGTAATAATTGTCCTTTGTTGGTTGGACGCAAGGTGTTATCTGTTTCTATTCCATATGTAGCAAAAGGTTGAGGTCTTCCTGTAAAGAGATATTGGTGAGACCATTCTTGCTGATTTTTTGGAACATCAATTTCTATATTGAATATCGGTTCATACATGCGACCCATCTGTGTTACAAGGCCATTTCCAAATACACCGCCTGAAGCCAAAATAAAATGGTCAGCACTGTATTTGCGAATTCTGTCAAAACCTTGAGTCATAACATAAGAGCAGTGTTTGTCTTTAACTTCAGAAGCAAACACATGGGCTTTTTCGATAATTTCGACACCAAGTTTTTCTGCAATGTTTTTTAACATAAGTTCTGTGCGATATCCTGTGACGGATGGTGGCATAGCAGATACTTCAATAAACTTGGCATTTATTTCTATATCTAAAAGATCTAATAGGTCAGTTGAAGGTGATGCACTTAAAACAGGGGGTAAAATAAATAAGGTTTTACCTTTAACATAGCTTTTGATTTGTTCTCTGAAGTTTAAGTAGCCAACATGAGTATCAAGTTTACGTGCTATATCTAGTGCGCTAATGTCACGGCAAGCAGATGAAGATTCAAAATTTAATAAGATTTCTGTACTTAAGATTTCACAAGAGCTTTTAGGAAGATTTCTTCTTAAATTTTCGCAAATTAAATCAGCAAAATAATCTTTTAAGCCTTTAAATCCAAGTACAACAATGCGATCTGCGTGATTTATAAGATCACCATCAATAGTAGGAGGCGTTAGGCAAGTAGGCTTAAATGTTCCAATACCAGTTGGTACCATTTGGTTTTTATGAACGTCACCTTTATATGGATATTTAGCCTCTGCGCTTAATTTTAAAAAAGTATTTAAAGCTGCTTCTACATTTTCTGCACCTATTTTCCCATATGGATGGCTAGATGGTAATGAATTGATATGCTCTAAAGGATCGTGGATAAGTTTTCCTTTTTCGTCATAGCCAAAAACATCGATGATGCCTCCGGCAGCAGCGAGCGCGCCTTGACCATAAGAGAGAACAGTAGTTTTAAAACCTCTTTTTGCACAAATACAAGCTGCAAAAAGTCCACTAATTCCCCCTCCTATAATAACAACTGATTTACTCATCTTTTTCTCCCTCATGGTTAATGTTGAGGCTGACTTCATAAATGCCACGAGCAAGTTCTACATCGCGCATTTGATTTCCCCACATAACCGGGCGAATGCCTTTCCATCTTGCTTCTAAAAATTCTTTAAACAAAGAGGAGGTGTCTTCAGCCCAATCACATTTGAGGCGTTTTACCGTTCCCACCGCTCTATAGGTACAGAAGGTTCCTTGGCAAGTTCCCATGCCAAGACGTGTTCTACGTCTTACATCTGAAATAGAGTGTGTAGTAGGTTCTAACGCAACAGATTCTATTTCCGCTTTTGTGACGTTTTCACACTCACAAATAAGCTCTCCTTGGTTAGGATTTTGTTCAATATTGCTTAAAATTTTTGCAAATCGCTCAGGACCTTGACGGTCTTGGCATAACCTTGAGCTGTAGGAAGGGAAAACTTTTTTAGCTCTGTTTATAAGATCTGAACTTGGTTCTTCTATTAAAGGAATTTCAGCTGTTTGACAATGTTTTTGACATCCAAGTTTTGGCGCTACGATATCGCAAACCTTTTGGGCCATGAGTCGATGCGTAGTAAATTTACCGCCGCATACTGACATAAATCCGGATAATCCATCTTTTTCATGGTCAATAGCAACGAAATCTCGAGATGCATTTCTACCAGAAACATTTTCGTCAGCGCTATAAAGAGGCCGGCATCCGGCAAATACACGCAATATACGGTAGTCATATATATTTTCGAAAGTTGCTTTGCCGATTTCGAGCATGGATTTAACTTCTTCTTGAGAAGTTGAGTTGTCATCTGGGCTACTATTTATAGAAGTGGTACCCAAAATGGTTACTGTTCCATGTGGAACAAAAATATCTGCATCTGCAGGTTTATGTAAGCGATGTATAACGTTGTGGCAGATGCGATGGTTAAAGGCAATAAGAGAGCCTTTTGATGGAATAACTTTTAAAGATAAACCAGCTTTTGCAGCAATTTCTCCGCACCAAGGACCGGCTGCTGAGATTAAGTAAGAGCAGGCAATCTTTTTTCGTTCATGAGTTCTAACATCTTCAATAGTTACACCATGAACGCGTCCTGAAGATGAATCAATAGAGACAACGTTATGATAGGTAATGGTTTTACCTCCATAGCGTTTAGCACTATCAAAGATTTGCCATAAAAGCCTAAAACTATCGATAGCTGCGCCTGGGCACATGTAAGCTGATTGAACGTTACGACTTACATTAGGTTCTAATGAAAAAAGCTCGTTAAGAGACAAAGCTTTAGTAGAGATTCCAGCATCTAAACAAGCTTTAAGCCATTTCTCTTCATAGCTCTCATCATCTTCTTTTGTACGTATGAATATAGAATTGATAGGTTCAACGCAGTGTTTGCCAATGCGACGTAAAATAGTATTTTCTTCAATACATTCAACAGCAGCATGTTTGTCTTTTACTGCATAGCGTGCGCCTGAGTGAAGTAAACCGTGAAAACGAGAGCTAGTTCCACAGCCTAAATCACCGCGTTCTACTAATATTGCTTGAATACCACGCATGGATAAATCGCGAAGAATTCCGGCACCAGTAGCACCGCCACCTATAATTACAACTTCAGTACTTAACATAAATTTCTCTCTGGTTTAAAAATAGGTACACAGTGAAAACTGTGTACCTAAACCCTTATGTTTACTTAATTTCTGCGTTACGGGCGATAGTCTTTTTCTCGTCAATCATTACAATGGCAAGTAAAAGAACAGCAATTACTGAACCACCGATCAGCAGATAGAAGCCCCAATCCCAGCCGAAGTGCTCAACAGTCCAGCCAATAGCAGCAGAAGCGATTACAGAACCACCGAGGTAACCGAAAAGACCGGTGAAGCCAGCTGCAGTACCAGCAGCTTTCTTGTGAGCTAATTCAAGAGCATGTAAGCCGATTAACATAACAGGGCCGTAGATAAGGAAGCCAATGACAATCATGCAAGTCATGTCGATTTGTGGATGACCTGCTGGAGTTAACCAGTAGATGATAGTTGCAATGGTAACTAAGGACATGAAGAATACGCCGGTAGCACCACGGTTTCCTTTGAATACCTTGTCAGACATCCAACCACAGAATAAAGTGCCAGGAATACCAGCATATTCATAAAGGAAGTATGCCCAAGAGCTAGTGTCAATAGCGTGCATCTTAACTTCGCTTAAATAAGCAGGGGACCAGTCTAAGATGCCGTAACGAAGGAGGTATACGAATACGTTGGCAATAGCAATCATCCATAAGGCTTTGTTAGGGAAGACATACTTCATGAAGATTTCACGAGCTGTAAGTTCAACCTCAGATTCTTTCTTGTCGTAGTCTTTTGGATAATCGTTCTTGTACTCTTCAATAGGAGGTAAACCACAAGATTGAGGAGTATCGCGCATAAGAATGAAAGCTAAGATAGCAACAGCAATGGCGGCAATAGCAGGCATGTAAAAAGCTGCACGCCAATCATTAAACCAAGCCATACCCAGTAAGAACAGTAATGGAGGAATACCACCACCTACGTTGTGGGCGCAGTTCCAAACAGAAACGATGCCACCACGTTCTTTTTGTGACCACCAATGAACCATGGTACGACCACATGGAGGCCAACCCATACCTTGGAACCAACCGCAGATGAAGAGTAAGACGAACATCATTGCAATTGAGGAAGTGGCCCAAGGGAAGATACCCATTAAGAGCATTACAGAGGCAGCTAAAATTAAGCCTAAAGGTAAGAAATATCTTGGGTTAGCACGATCAGAGAAAGATCCTGAGATAAATTTTGAAAAGCCGTAAGCAATAGAAATTGCAGAAAGAGCGAAGCCCAAATCAGCTTTGGAAAAGCCTTCTTCTTGTAAGTAAGGAATTGCCAAAGCAAAATTTTTNCTAACTAAATAGTAAGCGGCATAGCCGAAAAANATACCTATAAAAATTTGCCAGCGTAAACGACGGTATGTCGGATCTATTTGATCCTTAGGCAAGCGTGCAATATGCGCAGCAGGTTGCAAGAACTTGAGCATATATGACTCCTTAAACAATGCAATGTGACTTATAACTTTATTAGGTGTTAATTATTGTGAAATATACCTAAATTCATTTGCTTGGAGTTTAGGAG
This sequence comes from uncultured Succinivibrio sp., assembly GCA_905186145.1. Taxonomy (GTDB): domain Bacteria; phylum Pseudomonadota; class Gammaproteobacteria; order Enterobacterales; family Succinivibrionaceae; genus Succinivibrio. The sequence continues at coordinate 1,616,272 of LR994470.1, read as the reverse complement.
TTATTTTTATATTAAATTGTGATTTTGCTCAAAATATATTTGAAGGAAGCCAACATGAAGTTAGTTTTTTGATAATTGTCTTAATTTCACATTTTTAGAAAAAGTCACATCAGCTGAAATGTCAAAAATAAGAAAAAAAAGACAAAGTTTTATAAAAAATCTGATTATTTTTGGGGGTGATTTCCAAAATAATAGATTTTTGCTAATAAAACACAATTTATTAGGTAATTTTGCATATAAAATTGTTAACAAAAAATTATAAAAATTCACAAAATAGCTAAAAACATTCACATTAAATAACATCAAAATGTTAATTTTTTGTAAAGAATTTTATAAATTCAAAAAACTGACATTTTAAATAGATAAGTGGGTGATTAGTGTTTTTTAAATTTTGTAAAAGTAATATTTGAGAATTTTTGAAAATAAATGTTAATTTGATCTATAACTATATATAGGAAAATCAGTGTAAGATGATTTTTGAATTAGATAATAGTTTTTACTAAATAAAGTTATAGCTGAGGCTTTTATGATTCCTCTTGAAAGACGTCAATACATTTTGCAACAAGCTGCTCTTCGTGGTGTTGTAGGTATTTATGAGTTAGCGCAAGCTCTTAATGTGTCTCATATGACAATTAGACGAGATTTGGAAAAATTGCAGCAAGAGGGAGCGGTGGTCTTAGTTTCAGGTGGTGTACAAATTTCTAAAAAATTAAGTTCAGAACCTGAGCTTATGGTCAAAGAGAATATGGCAACTGAAGAAAAAATCAGAATTGCCAAAGCCGCAGTTGAATACATCCCACAAAAGGGATGTATTTTTTTAGATGACGGCACTACAACTTTAGCCCTGGCCCAGCTCTTATCAGATAGAGAAGACTTAACTATTGTTACTAATGATTTTGTGATTATGGATTATCTAACTGATCATAGTGTATGTACCGTATTTCATACTGGAGGTATGGTTCGTAAGCGTTATCGCTACTGTGTAGGAGAGATGGCAACCAAAATAATAAAATCTATAACTTTTGATGTTTCTTTTATGTCAGCTTCATCATGGGATGAGCGCGGAGTTACCACTCCTGATATAGAGAAGATAGCTGTAAAACAAGCTGCTATTTATAGTGGTCGTAAGAATATACTTATATGTGCTCAAAGTAAGTTTGGACAAGTTGCTACTTTTTTAGCTTTTGATCTAAAAGATCTTGATTTAATAATTTCTGATAAGAAACTTTCCAAGCAAGCAATTGAAGCTGTAGCAGAGAGAAGAGTTGAATTAAAACTTGTTTAAGTAAAAATTTTTTTTAAAGATTATTTTTATTTTATTTCCAAAATGGTTTTTATCAATATCAAGAACATACTTATAAAAATTACCTTTAAAATCTTACATTTTTTTACTATATATTCTTTTTTTATTAACATTTCATTTACTTTTCTGTGGCTAAATAGACGCCGGATCCTGATAAAGGTCAATTAAAAGAAAGATAATTAATGTATTTTTGATTGACCATCCGCTTTTACCTGTATTAAAATGCTAGGTCACCCAATAATGGGTGAAATAGTAAAGTCTGTCCAAATTTCTGGACTAACAGGAGATTTTATTTAATGTCTACTATCAATCAGCTGGTTCGCAAACCTCGTGTCAAGGTTGTTGCCAAGAACAAGGTTCCAGCCTTAGAAGCTTGCCCGCAGAAGCGTGGCGTATGCACCCGTGTTTACGCAACTAGCCCGAAAAAACCTAACTCAGCTATGCGTAAGGTTTGCCGTGTCCGTTTAACCAATGGTTTCGAGGTTACCTCTTACATTGGTGGTGAGGGCCACAACCTTCAGGAACACTCTGTAGTTATGATTCGCGGCGGTCGTGTTAAGGACCTCCCAGGTGTTCGTTATCACACTATCCGTGGTTCTCTGGACTGCGCTGGTGTTAAAGATCGTAAACAGTCTCGCTCTAAGTATGGTGTCAAGAAGCCTAAGGCTTAAAGACATCCCCGCAGAGTAAGGCCAAACGTTTTAATATTTATACAGGTTCTGTTTTGGAGAACCCTGAAATTACGAGGATTTTTTAAATGCCTAGACGTCGTGAAATTGCACAGCGCAAGATTTTGCCTGATCCAAAGTTCAATTCTGAGCTGTTAGCCAAGTTCATCAACGTAGTTATGCAAGACGGTAAGAAGTCTATTGCAGAGTCTATTGTTTATGGCGCATTAGATACCATTTCTGAGAAGAGCGGCAAGGATCACCTCGCCCTGTTCGAGGAAGCCCTTGATCATATCCGTCCTGACGTAGAAGTTAAGTCTCGTCGTGTTGGCGGTGCAAACTATCAGGTTCCAGTAGAAGTTCGTCCTGCCCGCGGCAACGCTTTAGCTATGCGTTGGTTAGTTGATGCTGCCCGTGCTCGTCACGAGAAGAGCATGGCTGCTCGTCTCGCAGCTGAGATGCAGGATGCTGTTGAAAACAAGGGTACTGCCGTCAAGAAGCGTGAAGACGTGCATCGTATGGCCGAGGCCAACAAAGCATTCAGCCACTTCCGCTGGTAGTACAGGAGCTAATTTATTATGCCACGTGAAACACCTATTAAGTTTTACCGTAACATTGGTATCAGTGCTCACATTGATGCCGGTAAAACTACCACTACCGAACGTATTCTTTTCTACACCGGCAAATCTCACAAGATTGGTGAGGTTCATGACGGTGCTGCAACCATGGACTGGATGGTCCAGGAGCAGGAGCGCGGTATTACCATTACCTCCGCAGCTACCACTTGCTACTGGCACGGTATGAACAACCAGTGGAAGAAGCCTTACCGCCTCAACATCATTGACACCCCGGGCCACGTTGACTTCACTATTGAAGTTGAGCGTTCCATGCGTGTTCTTGATGGTGCTGTTATGGTTTACTGCGCCGTAGGTGGCGTACAGCCTCAGTCTGAAACCGTATGGCGTCAGGCTAACAAGTACCACGTCCCACGTATTGCTTTCGTTAACAAGATGGACCGTACTGGTGCTAACTTCTTACGTGTTGTTGATCAGATCAAGACTCGTTTAAAGGGCAATCCAGTTCCTTTAATGCTCCCAATTGGTAAGGAAGATACTTTTGAGGGTGTAGTTGACCTTGTTAAGCGTAAGGCTATTGACTGGGACGATGCCTCTCAGGGTATTAAGTTCGAGTATGTCGACGTTCCTGAGGACATGGTTGAGTTAGTAGACGAGTGGCGCTCTAAGTTAATTGAAGCTGCTGCTGAAGCTAACGACAAGTTAATGGACAAATACTTCGGCGGTGAGGAACTCACCGAAGAAGAGATCATGGCTGGTATCCGTGAGCGTACTTTACGTGGCGAAATCATCCCAATGTGCTGTGGTTCTGCCTTCAAGAACAAGGGCGTTCAGGCTATGCTTGATGCTGTTGTTAACTATCTGCCTTCTCCTGTCGACATCCCTGATGTTGAAGGTAAGGACTTAGATGGCAACCCAGTTACCTGCCCATCTGATGACAATGCCCCATTCGCTGCATTAGCCTTCAAGCTTGCTAACGATCCTTTCGTTGGTAACTTAACCTTCTTACGTTGCTACTCCGGTAAGATCAATTCCGGTGATACCGTAATGAACTCTGATAAGCAAAAGCGCGAGCGCTTTGGCCGTTTAGTTCAGATGCACGCTAACCATCGTAACGAGGTTAAAGAAATCTTCGCCGGTGATATCGTTGCAGCTATTGGTTTAAAGGAAACCTCTACCGGTGATACCCTTTGTGACCCAGCTCATCCAGTACGTTTAGAGGCAATGGAGTTCCCTGAGCCAGTTATTTCCGTAGCTGTTGAGCCTAAGACCAAGGCTGACCAGGAGAAGATGAGTTTAGCATTAAACCGCTTAGCTCAAGAGGATCCTTCTTTCCGTGTTCGCACTGATGAAGAGTCTGGTCAGACCATTATTTCTGGTATGGGTGAGTTACACCTTGACGTTATCGTTGACCGTATGCGTCGTGAGTTCAACGTTGACTGCAACGTAGGTAAACCTCAGGTTGCTTACCGTGAAACCATCAAGGGCAAGATCGAGCAGGAAGGCAAGTTTGTTCGTCAGTCCGGCGGTCGTGGTCAGTATGGTCACTGCTGGCTCCGTATTGAGCCTTTAGAGCAGGGCAAGGGCTACGAGTTCGTCAATGAGGTTGTTGGTGGTGTTGTTCCTAAGGAGTACATCCCAGCTATCGATAAGGGCGTTCAAGAGCAGATCGCTAACGGTGTTATCGCCGGCTACCCAGTAGTTGACGTTAAGGTTACCGTTTACGACGGTTCTTACCATGAAGTTGACTCCTCTGAAATGGCCTTCAAGATTGCAGCTTCTATGGCCTTCAAGGAAGGCTTCAAGAAAGCTCAGCCTATCTTACTTGAGCCTTTAATGAAGGTTGAAGTTGATACCCCTGAGGAGTACATGGGCGACGTTATCGGCGATCTCAACCGTCGTCGTGCCCTTGTAGAAGGTATGGAAGACGGCCCTATGGGCAAGATCGTTCATGCTATGGTTCCTCTCGGAGAGATGTTCGGTTATGCAACCGATCTTCGTTCTCAGACCCAGGGTCGTGCTTCATATGTAATGGAGTTCGGTCACTATGCTGAGGCTCCAAGAAATATCGCTGAGGCTGTTATTGCCGAGCGTCAGACCAAATCTGAATAATCATCTTTAAACACACAGGGTGTAGTGCAAGCTGCACCCTCTAATTTANGGAATTATAAAATGGCAAAAGAAAAGTTTGTCCGTGACAGAGTTCACGTAAACGTTGGCACCATTGGTCACGTTGACCACGGTAAGACCACCCTGACCGCTGCTATCACTACTGTTCTGGCTAAGACCTTCGGCGGCGCAGCCTTAAAGTTCGACCAGATCGATAACGCCCCAGAAGAGAAGGCTCGTGGTATTACCATTAACACCTCTCACGTTGAGTACGATACCGAGAAGCGTCACTATGCCCACGTTGACTGCCCAGGCCACGCTGACTATGTTAAAAACATGATCACCGGTGCCGCTCAGATGGACGGCGCAATCTTAGTAGTTGCTGCAACTGATGGTCCTATGCCACAGACCCGTGAGCACATCCTGTTAGCCCGTCAGGTAGGTGTACCATACATCATCGTATTCCTGAACAAGTGCGATATGGTAGACGACGAGGAATTATTAGAGTTAGTTGAGATGGACGTACGTGATCTGCTCAACCAGTATCAGTTCCCAGGCGACGATACCCCAATCATCCGTGGTTCTGCCTTAGGCGCATTAAACGGTGAAGAGAAGTGGGAAAAGGCAATCTTAGAGTTAGCTAAGACCTTAGACGACTACATTCCAGATCCAAAGCGTGATATCGACGATCCATTCTTACTCCCAATCGAAGACATCTTCTCCATCTCTGGCCGTGGTACTGTAGTAACCGGTCGTGTAGAGCGTGGTATTCTCCACGTAGGTGACGAAGTTGAAATCGTTGGTATTCGTCCAACCGTTAAGACTGTAGTAACCGGCATCGAAATGTTCCGTAAGTTACTGGACGAAGGTCGTGCAGGTGATAACGTAGGTGTACTGTTACGTGGTACCAAGCGTGAAGACGTAGAGCGTGGTCAGGTATTAGCTGCTCCAGGTTCTATCACTCCACACACCAAGTTCACCGGTCAGGTATACGTATTAAGCAAGGATGAAGGTGGTCGTCACACTCCATTCTTCAAGGGCTACCGTCCACAGTTCTTCTTCCGCACCACCGATATTACCGGTACTATTGAGCTGCAGGAAGGCGTAGAGATGGTAATGCCAGGTGATAACACTGACATGACCGTAACCTTAATTCACCCAGTAGCTATGGCTAAGGGCGAGCGCTTCGCAATTCGTGAAGGCGGCCGTACCGTTGGCGCAGGCGTTGTCGGTGATATCATCGAATAATAAGATTTGATAGATCTTATTAAAAAGCTATGGCCTTAGAAATTAAATTTTATTTTTAAGGCCTATTAGCAAAATTAAAGGCCTAACTCCTAAAATTATGGGAGAGAGGCCTTTTAATTTTATGTAATCATCAAAATATGACAAATATTAATAATAACTTTTTTAGTTTATCTAACTTCATGATTTCTAAGATGCAATAACAAAATCTATGAATTATTAAAACAAATTTTCCCTTCAATATTTCTTTTTTAATTAAAATTTAACATTCAATAAAGTTATATAAATTTAGTCATTTAAATCTCAAAAATAAAAAAAATATAAAAAAATAACTTTATTTATCAATAATATAATTAAAATAAAAAACTTTACGACAATTTAACAAAGTAAGCAATTTCTTTTTACATCGAAACTATATTATGAACTCACATTAATAAATGGAGTTGATTATGAAAGTTTCCAAGTTATTTTCTGTTGTCGCTTTATCTTGCGGTGTAGCCTTTGCAAGCTCTGCTGCTATCGCTGGTACTGTTTCCACTGATGGTTCTACCTCTATGGAAAAAGTTATCGGTATTTTAAGCGAGTCCTACCACAATGCTCATCCTGATGTACAGGTTACCTACAATCCAACTGGTTCAGGTTCAGGTATTGCTGCAGCTATGGAAGGCAGAACCGACATTGGCTTATCCTCCCGTGGTTTAAAGGCTGACGAGAAACAGAAATTAGATGGTACTACTGTTGCCTTAGATGGCATTGTTATGATTGTTAACCCATCCAATACCATCAGCGATTTATCTCTTGAGCAGATCGCTAAGCTCTATAAGGGTGAGGTTGCAAATTGGAAGGATTTAGGCGGTGCTGATGCCCCTGTAGTTCTTATTGGCCGTGAGGCAGGTTCTGGTACCCGTGACGGTTTTGAAACTGTTACTGGCACTAAGGATTCTTGCAAATATCGCCAGGAGTTAACTTCAACTGGTGATGTTATCACTACCGTAAGCCAGAACCCTAACGCTATTGGTTATGCTTCTTTATCTGCTGTTAACAAGAAAGTTAAGTCTTTAACTGTTAACGGTGTTAAGGCTGCCGAAGGTACTGTTCAGGACGGTTCTTATAAGTTACAGCGTCCATTCGTATACGTAACCTTAAAGGGCAAGGCCTTATCTTCTGATGCTCAGAAGTTTTTCGATTACTCTATGTCTAAAGATGTTGAGAATCTGCTTGTTAAAGCTGGTGTTGTACCGGTTGCCAAGTAACATGGTTAATCTATAAAAAATGGGGGCTTAAGGTCCCCGTTTTTTTGAAGGTATACATCATGATTGAAAGTAATTCAAAAAAATTAGTAGATTCAGAATCCATCGCGTCTACCGTGTTTTTGATTTTAGGTGTAGTAAATATCGCCTTTGTGTTGATGATTTGCATATACCTTATTATCGCCGGTTTACCTGCAATAACTAAAATCGGTATTTTTGATTTTTTATTCGGTACTAAATGGGCTTCAACAGCTAATCCTGCAAAATTTGGTATTTTGCCATTCATCTTAACATCTGTTTATGGAACTGCAGGCGCTATTTTAATTGGTTTACCTTTAGGCTTCTTTTCTGCCGTTTACTTAGCAAAAATGGCTCCTAAAAAGGTAAAAATCATCGTTGAACCTATGGTTGATCTGTTAGCAGGCATTCCTTCTGTAGTTTACGGCTTTATTGGTATGTTGGTATTAGTACCTGGTATCCAAGTCATTTTTGGAATTCCTGATGGTTCATCATTATTTGCAGCAATAATCGTTTTGGCCATTATGATTTTGCCATCGATTATCAAAGTTTCTATTACAGCAATTGAAGCAGTTCCTCCTGAGTATGAGTTAGGCAGTTTAGCTTTAGGTGCCAATAAAGTTGAGACTATTTTCAGAGTAGTTGTTCCTGCTGCTAAAAGTGGTATTGCCGCTGCGGTAGTTTTAGGCGTAGGCCGTGCAATCGGTGAGGCTATGGCTGTAATGATGGTTGCAGGTAACGTTGCGAACATGCCAAGTATCTTTGAGTCAGTTCGCTTCTTAACTACAGCAGTTGCCTCTGAAATGTCTTATTCCTCAGGTTTGCAACGCGAAGCTTTATTCTCCATTGCCCTTGTATTGTTCGTTTTCATCATGCTCATCAATGCTNCTGTTAAACATGATGTTAAAGAAAGGACGTAAGAAATAATGTCAATATCTCAAGTTAAGCGTCAGATCTATAAAGCAAATATGCTTACATGGACATATTTGTGCATTGCAGTTACTGTATGCATCGTTGTATTCATGATTGCATATATTTTCTTTAGATCTATCCCTTATTTTTCATGGCAATTGTTATCTACATCTCCAAGTTATCTTGACGATACCATTGGTGTTTTGCCAGATATTTTAAATACTATTTATTTAATTTTTACTGCTTTGTTATTTGTATTACCAATGGGAGTGGGTTCCGCTATCTACCTTACAGAGTATGCAAAGTCTCCAAAGTTAGTAAAGTGCATTGAGTACTGTATTGAAACTTTAGCAGGTATTCCTTCCATTATTTATGGTTTGGTCGGTATGCTGATTTTCTGCCAGTTCTTTGGCTTACAGACTTCTTTGTTAGCAGGTTCGTTAACTTTAATGATTATGAACCTTCCTACCATTATTCGTACTACCCAGGAAAGTTTGAAGACTGTTCCTCAGTCTTATCGTGAAGGCGCTTTTGGCTTAGGAGCTGCAAAGTGGCACATGATTAGAACGGTTGTTTTGCCTTGTTGTATTGATGGTATTGTTACCGGATGTATTTTAAGTATAGGCCGTATGTTAGGTGAATCTGCAGCCTTACTGTTCACCGCCGGTTTCTCTCATACATTAAATGGCTTTATTGACGGAATGACATCCGCAGGCGCAACTTTAACCGTTGCTCNNTTTATGTTTATGCCAAAGAGCAAGGCGAATTTGAGGTTGCCTTCGTCATTGCAGCAATTTTGCTGTTCATGAGCTTATTTATCAATATTATCGCAAATATCCTTGCACATAGAATTCAGAAAAGAAAGGCTAGTTAATTAAATGGAAACTATTTTTGACGTTAATAAATTCAATCTCTGGTACGGTGAGAATCATGCTTTGCATAATATCAATATGACCGTTCATGAGCATGATATTACTGCTTTAATTGGCCCATCTGGTTGTGGTAAATCAACTTTCATTCGTACATTAAATCGTATGAACGATTTAATTCCAGAGGTTAAGCTTGAAGGTAGCATCAAGTACAGAGGCCAAGAGCTTGTAAACTCTGATATCAATGTAAGTAAATTGCGTAAAGATGTTGGCATGGTTTTCCAAAAACCAAATCCTTTTGCAATGAGTATCTACGATAACGTAGCTTATGGTCCTCGTACCCATGGTGTCAGAAATAAAGCCAAGCTTGATGAGATTGTAGAGCGCTCATTAAAGCAAGCTGCAATTTTTGATGAAGTTAAAGATCGTCTTAAGTCTTCAGCTTTAGGCTTATCTGGTGGTCAGCAGCAACGTTTGTGCATTGCAAGAGCCTTAGCTGTAGAACCGGATGTTCTGTTAATGGATGAGCCAACCTCTGCCTTGGATCCTATTTCAACAGGTAAGATTGAAGAGTTAGCATTAGAGCTTAAGAAGAAATACACCATTGTTATTGTTACTCACAATATGCAACAGGCTTTACGTATTTCAGATTACACAGCTTTCTTCCTTTTAGGTGATTTGGTTGAAATGGATAAAACTAACGTCATATTCACCAAACCGCAGGACAAGCGTACTGAAGATTACATTACAGGAAGATTTGGATAATGAGAAAGAATCTTGATAGTCAATTACAACGTTTAAACAACAGCCTTATCCTTATGGGTTCTTTATGTGAGGATAATCTGGATAACGTTTTTAAGTCATTTAAAGAAAGAGATAGAGAGCTTGCTTTATCGGTTTATCGTGCTGATTATGATATTGATACTAAAGCTCGAGACATTGAGACTTTATGTTTAAATATCATCCTTCATGAGCAACCTGTTGCAACTGATCTTTTAGTAGTTTCTGCTACTTTAAAAATGGTTGCTGATTTAGAGCGTATTGGTAATCAGACCAGTGATATTGCACAAATCGTTATGGGGTTTGATTACAATCATGAAGGCGAGGATGTAAATTTATTGTACAGCATGGCAAAAGAAGCAACTTCTATGGTTAAGCTTGCTATCGACTCTTTTGTACGTCGTGATATGGATTTAGCTAAATCTGTATTAAGACAAGATAATGCTGTTGATGAATACTTTAGCATGGTTAGAAAGTCTTTAATTTTACAGGCTCGTAATTGTGAGAAGGATACTGAGTTATCTTTAGATGTTATTATGGTAGCTAAGTATCTTGAGCGTATAGGCGATCATGCTTGCAATATTGCTAAGTGGGTCAGCTATGTCGTTACAGGCAAGATCAGCACTATTGGAGATTTGACTTTATGATTTACTGCGTAGAAGACGATACCGACATTCGTGAGATTGAACAATATACTTTACAGTCTATGAATATGGAAACAGAAGTGTTTCCTGATGGTAAAAGTTTTTTTGCAGCAGTAGAAAAGCGCATTCCTGATTTGGTCTTATTAGATATCATGCTGCCTGATATGAGTGGCATTGATATCTTAAAGCGCCTAAGAGCAGGAGCTCGTACTCGTAATATTCCAGTTATCATGGCAACTGCTAAGGGAGCTGAGTATGAGAGAGTAAGTGCTCTTGATTTAGGTGCTGATGATTACCTGACAAAACCTTTTTCTTTGATTGAAATGGTTGCTCGTATCAATGCTGTGTTAAGACGTTGTAACGGTAATGGTCAATCAGAGGAATTATCTATAGGTAATCTGACTTTGAACGAAGCCAATCATGAGGTTAGAGTGAATGGCTCCGTTATCGATTTAACTTTAAAGGAATACGAGTTATTACTTTTAATGTTAAAACGTCAAGGACGTGTCTTTTCTCGCGATCAATTATTGGACCGTATTTGGGGCACAGAATATGATGGTGAAAGCCGTACTGTAGATGTGCACATAAGAACCTTAAGACAAAAGTTAGGGGAAATGGAATATATAATTAAAACTGTTAGAGGTGTTGGTTATAAAGTTGGTTCTTAACCGTGATTAGTAAAATATTTAAAGCGGTATTTTTTTCTACACTGGTCTTTTTAGTCGTAGGTTTGTCATCAGCATTATGGTTTGCCCATAGTCTGATGATGAAAAACGACGAAAGCATGTTGTTTGAATATACTGAGGCCCTAGTAGATGATGTAAATCGCTATAGCAAGTATTACATTATGGGGCTTAATTATGGATCCTTTAGAGCAACTTTAATTGATCCTAGTGGTAAGGTTATATTTGATAGTGTTAAAAAAGCAAAGGATATGCCTAACCATAAGGATCGTAAAGAGTTTCTTGAAGCTATAGAAAAGGGATCAAGTTCTGTACAACGCTATTCAGAAACTTTGGATACTGAAACTGTATATTATGCTGTAAAACTTAAATCTGGAGAGATTTTAAGAACTTCTTTTACAACAGAAAACGTTTTTAGTCTTACATGGAATCTATTATGGTGCTTTATTGGCATCGTCTTTTTTTCAGGCATTATCTCAGCATTTATAGCTTATCAATTGTCTTTAAGTATAGTTAGACCTATAAATTCTATTGATATGAATAGGCCTCTTGAAAATGATGTTTATGAAGAACTTCGCCCGCTTATGCGACGTATTGATATGCATCAAAAACGAATAAAAGATCTTATTGATAAGATTTCAAAGCAGTCACGAGAAATGCAAGCTATCACAGCCAGTATGTCAGAAGGCTTGGTATTATTTAATGCGCTTGGCATTATTATCAGCATTAACAACAGTGCTAAAAATATTTTTAAAATTGACGATAGTTGTGTTGGTAAAAATATTTTAAGTATTGATAGATCTGAGCTTATTAGAAAATACTTTGATAAGGGAGAAGATCTAAATAATAAGATTGAGGATCTGGAGCTAGATAATCATTTCTATAGAATATTCTTCAATAAAATTGACTCTGAAGACAATCATGTAGGCTATGCTCTTTTGGTAATTGATGTTACTCAAAAGCGTATTGCTGAAAGACAACGCCAGGAGTTTACAGCTAATGTATCGCATGAGCTTAAGACTCCTTTGCAGTCTATTATTGGCAGAGCAGAGCTTTTGGAAAATAATCTTGTTAATCCAAAAGATATCGTTAATTTTGCAAAACGTATTCGTAAGGAAGGAGAAAACCTTTTAAATCTAATTAACGATATTATTTTGCTTTCAAGACTTGATGAAGGAAAGCGTCTTGAAGATGAGCAAATTGATTTGGGTCATGTATTAGCCGGAATTAAGGAGACTTTAGAGGACAAATGCAAAGAACTTAATGTAAGTTTGAGCATAAAAGGAGAAGCTCCGCGTATTTATGGCGTTTTCCGTTATTTTAATCAGTTATTGTTTAACTTATGTGATAACGCGGTTAAATACAACAATCCAGGAGGGCATGTCTGGGTTAACTTTTGCCATGATGACAATAATATATATATAAGTGTCAAAGATGATGGTATTGGTATTCCGGAAAATGCAAAGTTTAGAATTTTTGAACGTTTTTATTGTGTAGATAAGAGCCATACAAAGAGCAGAGTTGGTACAGGTCTTGGTTTATCCATTGTTAAACATATTGTCTTACTTTATAAAGGTAAGATCGAGGTTGAAAGTGAGTTAGGCAATGGCACTGAGTTTAAAATTACCTTCCCTAAGGATAAGCTTTGTCATAATTATTTGGATGAATAAGGGCTTTTGGATAGTCTAGTTAAAAAAAATCTTTAGAAAAACACTTTTTTTGCGTGACTTTGGTAAAAGGTTGCGCATTTTTTTTGCGTTGATATTTTCTTTATATAACAAAATAGTATTATATCCACGGCAGATATGTGTTTTTCGTTAAGACTTAATTGTGTTTTTCAGGAGTTTAACCTATGCAACAACATTTAACTGATAAAAATATTGCTTTGGATTTAGTCCGAGTAACTGAAGCTGCAGCTTTGGCAGCTGCTCGTTATATTGGTCGTGGTGATAAAGAATCTGTTGATGCTGCTGCAGTAGACGCAATGAGAATTGCCTTCCAAGGATTGCATGTTCGTGGAACTGTGATTATTGGTGAAGGTGAAAAAGATCACGCTCCAATGTTATTTAATGGTGAGAAGGTTGGTTTTGGCGATGGCATGGAGGTCGATGTAGCAGTTGATCCTATTGATGGTACCAGTTGTGCAGCTTTTGGTAGACCTAATGCTATTGCAGCAGCCGGCATTGCCGTTAAAGGTTCCATGTTTAATCCAGGCCATAGTTTCTATTGTGAAAAAATCGCTGTTGGTCGAGAGGCTGCAGGTGTAATTGATATCGATGCTCCTGTAAAAGACAATATTATTAACGTCGCAAAAGCTTTAGGCAAAAATGTTAATGAGTTAAATGTTTTTGTTTTAGACAAACCTCGTCACACCAAGCTCATTCAAGATATTAGATTAGCCGGCGCTCGCGTAATGTTGCACTCTGAGGGTGATATTATGGCTGCCATTATGGCCGTAGATCCTCAAGCTCCAATTGATATGTTAATTGGTGTTGGTGGTACTCCTGAAGCTGTTGTAAGTGCTTGTGCAATTAAAGGCACTGGCGGACAAATGTTAACTCGTTTAGCTCCAAGAAGTGAAGCTGAGCGCGATGCTATTATTGCTGATGGTATTGATCTTAAAACTATTCGTTCTATAGATGATTTAATTACATCAGATCAGTGTTATTTCTCTGTATCAGGTGTAACAGATGGCGAGCTTTTAGATGGAGTTCGTTATAAGGGAGAATACGCTATTACCTCTTCTTTAACCTCTCGTGGCCGTACCGGAACTCGGCGTTATATTCAAGCTTGGCACGATAGAGCCAAGCTCTCTAAGATGAGCTCTGTCGCTTACTAAAAAATTAAAGTGCCTCTTATTAAAATGAGAGGCATTTTTTTTATTTTTAATGGGGGGGGATTTAAGAAAATTTATACTTCGTCATAATTTCTAAAAATTTTTTTCATTATTACAAATATTTGTGTGAGGGTACACTTATTGGATTTAGTCTTTAGGTGTTATGATATTAGTGCCCAAAAGGCTTTATTCAGTTTTAAAAAAAGGCTAATTAAAATGAAAAAAATTACTGCAATTATCAAGCCCTTTAAATTAGATGATGTACGCGAAACTTTAAGCGCTAATGGTATTTCTGGAATGACCGTTTCAGAGGTGAAGGGTTTTGGCCGTCAAAAGGGGCATACTGAGTTATATCGTGGTGCTGAGTATGTCGTTGATTTCCTGCCTAAAGCCAAAATTGAATTAGTTGTTGCCGATGAAGATGTTGATGTTTGCATCAAGGCAATCAATAGCGGTGCTCATACTGGAAAAATTGGTGATGGCAAGATTTTTGTAAGCAATGTAGAGCGCGTTATTCGTATTCGTACTGGTGAAGAAGGCGATGACGCCATTTAAGGCAATCGCTAGCTTGTTTATATAATTTAAGTCAGGTTTTTATGCTTAAACTGCCATCAATTATTAAATATTTATCAGGCATTGCTTTAGTGTCTGCTTGTTTATGCGGATGTTCCACAACGCCTCCTCAAAATCCTGAAAATTTATGCTCTGTATTTCAGGAAAAGGATAGTTGGTACATGGCAGCTCATAAAGTTCATAATCGCTATGGAGTTCCAATAAATGTAGCAATGGCTATTATGGCTCAAGAGTCAGGCTATGTAGAGGATGCTCAACCTCCAATGCGATGGTTTTTATTTGTTCCTTATGGTCGCGGTAGTAGCTCATACGGTTATGCTCAGGCTCAAGATGAGGTTTGGGAAGAGTATGTAGCTGAACAAGGTTCTTTTTTCTCAGACAGAGATGATTTTGCAGATGCTTTAGACTTCATCGGATGGTATATGCAAAAGACTCGTCAAAAGAATAATATTCCTTATAGCGATGCATACAACCAGTACCTAAATTACCATGAAGGATGGGGAGGTTTTAGCCGCGGAACTTATGCTAAAAAAACTTGGCTTAAAAATGTAGCAAAAAAAGTAAAAACTCGAGCTGAGCGTTATCGTCAGCAGTTATTGCATTGTAATTTATATTGATAGAAATAAGGTTGGACTATGCCTTTAGTTGACAGTTTCCTTGTAGACCATACAATCATGCCAGCTCCATCAGTTCGCTGTGCTAAAACTTTAACAACTCCGCATGGAGATCGCATTGAAGTATGGGATTTACGCTTTGTTAAGCCAAATACCAAAATGATGCCAGAAAAGGGTATTCATACTTTAGAGCATTTTTTTGCTGGCTTTATGCGTGAACATATCAATAAACCTATGGAAATAGAGGTTATTGATATTTCTCCTATGGGATGTAAGACTGGCTTTTATATGAGCTTAATTGGTAAAGCTTGTGGTGATGATGTTGCCAAGAGCATGTTAGCTTCTATGAAAGACATTTGTAATTTAAGCGATGATACAAAGATCCCTGCATCAAATAAATATCAGTGTGGATCTTGTGATTTACATTCTTTAAAAGAAGCCAAAGAGATTGCATCTGAGGTTATTGAAAAAGGAATCAAGGTCGTTTTAAACGAAGATATTGTTTTAGATCCTAAAAAAATAGCGGATCTTGCCTAGTGAATAAAGCTGTTTTTTTTGACCGTGATGGAGTTATAAATGTCGATCACGGTTATGTTGGTGATATTGCAAAGTTTGATTTTATCAAAGGTGTAAAAGAGGCTTTAGCTGATATTAAAGCAGCTGGTTTTCTCACCGTCATGGTTACCAATCAATCAGGTATCGCAAGAGGTTTTTACACCGAAGCTGATTTTAAAAAGCTTTCTTTATACATGCAGTCTGTTTTAGACCTATATAAAGCAAGATTTGATTTAATTTTATATTGTCCACACCATCCTCAGGCAAAACTTGCAGCATACAGAAAAGTATGCAATTGCCGCAAACCAAATCCTGGAATGATTTTAGAAGCTGCCTCTAAGCTTAATATAGATTTAAGTCAATCAATCATGATAGGAGATCATCTATCTGACTTAAAAGCTGCTACAAATGCAGGTATTAAATATACTGTTTTGCTTACAAATGGCGCATATGATGAGGCTCAAAAAGCTCCTTTTGTGGATAA
The DNA here is from genome assembly GCA_905186145.1 of uncultured Succinivibrio sp. Lineage (GTDB taxonomy): Bacteria > Pseudomonadota > Gammaproteobacteria > Enterobacterales > Succinivibrionaceae > Succinivibrio. The sequence continues at coordinate 1,600,154 of LR994470.1, read as the reverse complement.
ATATCTAGATCTTGCAAATTATGTTGAGTCAATGAGAAATATTTTCAAAAAAAGTAATCATTTTTGAAATATTAGGAATAAAATGTACCCAACTTCAGTTGATGAGGTAATAGGCTGATAGAAATAAATAAGCTAAAAAGATAGTTTAAATTATTTTTTCGGTTTATGTGCTAAAAGCCCATTTTTATATTAGAATACAAAAGGCAATGAGGCATAACGCTTCATTGTTTGTAATATAAAGTTTTGGAGATAAAAATGAACAAGTTCCAGGCTATGTTAGGCGTTGTTGCCGTTGGTGCTACTGTTTTAGTAGGCTGCGCTGATACCTCTGCTTTAGAGGCTAAGATCGACGCTATTCAGGCTGATGTTGATGCTTTAAAGGCTCAGCAGTCCAAGTTAGCTAACGATGTTGCTTTCGTTAAGTCTGATGCTGCCCGTGCTAACGAGCGTTTAGACAACTTAGCTCGTCGTTACAAGAAATAATTTCTTTGTAAATTTTGATTTAAAAAGGCTCTTTATGAGCCTTTTTTTATTTCTGTTTTTTATCTGTTTAAATTATTGAAATTTAGCTTTGTTTGAAAATGCATTGTATGCGTTTAGGCTATATTAAATAAAAATCCTTTTCTTTAAATTTTCTTTATTAAGATCATAAACACCTAAATTACTCTCATTCCTATATGCTAGTGTTTACGGCATTACTAAAAGTTCTTACTCTAAATAGAATTTGTCTTTCATTAGAAATTTATAAAAAAGAAGACTCTTTTTATATATAGGTAGTTTCTTTTTTATGGTCTTTAATCTCTCTTTTATATAGAAATAAATAAAAAACAAAACATAACAGAGGGTGTCTACAGCTTTAATTATAAAAAATAAAGAATAAACTTACATTTTAGTGAGAAAGATCAAAAAAAATTTAAACTAAAGAATCGCATAAAAAAGCCAAAAGCAAAAAAAGATCAAAAACTTTAAAAAAACTACTTGCAAACTTTAAAAAAGTCTCTATAATGCATTTCCGTTGTCACGCAAGACAACAACGAAAAAACTCCAAGCGAGTTTAAAAAGTTCTTTAAAAATAAGTACGGACAATCTGTGTGGGCCCTCTGAAAAGAGGGTTAAAAAACAAGAATGAGAAGATTACTAGATAATGAAGGTAATTGAAGGACATTCACACAAGAGCCAAGTTTATTTGAAAATAAATTAGGAGCTCAAATCAAAATCTTTGAATATCGAAGAGTTTGATCATGGCTCAGATTGAACGCTGGCGGCAGGCCTAATACATGCAAGTCGAACGGTAACATAGAGAAAGCTTGCTTTCTCTGATGACGAGTGGCGGACGGGTGAGTAAGGTCTGGGAAACTGCCTGACAGAGGGGGACAACAACTGGAAACGGTTGCTAATACCGCATACACCCTGAGGGGGAAAGTCGAAAGACGCTGTCAGATGTGCCCAGATGGGATTAGCTAGTAGGTGAGGTAAAGGCTCACCTAGGCGACGATCTCTAGCTGGTCTGAGAGGATGATCAGCCACATTGGGACTGAGACACGGCCCAGACTCCTACGGGAGGCAGCAGTAGGGAATATTGCACAATGGGGGGAACCCTGATGCAGCCATGCCGCGTGTGTGAAGAAGGCCTTCGGGTTGTAAAGCACTTTCAGAGGGGGAGGAAAATGACGTTACCCTCAGAAGAAGCACCGGCTAACTCCGTGCCAGCAGCCGCGGTAATACGGAGGGTGCAAGCGTTAATCGGAATAACTGGGCGTAAAGGGCATGCAGGCGGTTCTGCAAGTAGGGTGTGAAAGCCCGGGGCTCAACCTCGGAATTGCACTCTAAACTGTGGGACTAGAGTATTGCAGGGGGAGACGGAATTCCAGGTGTAGCGGTGGAATGCGTAGAGATCTGGAAGAACACCAAAGGCGAAGGCAGTCTCCTGGGCAAATACTGACGCTCATATGCGAAAGCGTGGGTAGCAAACAGGATTAGATACCCTGGTAGTCCACGCCGTAAACGATGTTGATTAGAAGCTTGCTTGTAAGAGTGGGTTTCGCAGCTAACGCGATAAATCAACCGCCTGGGGAGTACGGCCGCAAGGTTAAAACTCAAATGAATTGACGGGGGCCCGCACAAGCGGTGGAGCATGTGGTTTAATTCGACGCAACGCGAAGAACCTTACCTGATCTTGACATCGCGAGAATTACTTGTAATGAGTAAGTGCCTTCGGGAACTCGCAGACAGGTGCTGCATGGCTGTCGTCAGCTCGTGTCGTGAGATGTTGGGTTAAGTCCCGCAACGAGCGCAACCCTTGTCCTTTGTTGCCAGCGGGTAGAGCCGGGAACTCAAAGGAGACTGCCAGTGATAAACTGGAGGAAGGTAGGGATGACGTCAAGTCATCATGGCCCTTACGGTCAGGGCTACACACGTGCTACAATGGGGCGTACAGAGGGAAACGAAACTGCGAGGTGGAGTGGAACCCAGAAAGCGTCCCTAAGTTCGGATTGGAGTCTGCAACTCGACTCCATGAAGTCGGAATCGCTAGTAATCGCAAATCAGAATGTTGCGGTGAATACGTTCCCGGGCCTTGTACACACCGCCCGTCACACCATGGGAGTGGATTGCACCAGAAGTGGCCAGCCTAACTGCAAAGGGGGCGGTTACCACGGTGTGGTTTATGACTGGGGTGAAGTCGTAACAAGGTAACCATAGGGGAACCTGTGGTTGGATCACCTCCTTAACGAACGCCCTACTTTTCTTAGAGCCCACACAGATTATTCGTACTATATTTAAAAGAAGTCACGTTCCCATCGTCTAGTGGTCCAGGACTACAGCCTCTCACGTTGTCAACATGGGTTCGACTCCCATTGGGAACGCCAATGAGAAGTTCAAGAACTAAAGGACTTAGTTCTTGACCTTTTTAACGGTCAAAGCTCTTTAAAAATTCGTAAACAAGCTGAAACAAATAAACTGGATTTATTTGATTGAAAGATTAAATGAATCCGACTCAAATAGTCACTGAGTATAAAGGAAAAGGTTTTTTACAAGCAAAGAAAGCTTTGAAAGATGTTTTCCGGCGAGAATCGATAAAAGATATCGAACGCTTAGAAGATACAGCTCGGGAGCAATCCGGGGCTGTATGGTCAAGTGAATAAGCGCACATGGTGGATGCCATGGCGTCAGGAGGCGAAGAAGGACGTACTAATCTGCGAAAAGCTCAGGTAAGCCGATAAGGGGCGCAATANNGCCTGAGATATCCGAATGGGGCAACCCAACACGCAAGTGTTACTTGATACAAAAGTATCAAGGGCGAACCGGGGGGAAGTGAAACATCTCAGTACCCCGAGGAAAAGAAATCAACCGAGATTTCCACAGTAGCGGCGAGCGAACTGGAAGGAGCCCAAAAGTTTATATGGTACAAGTAGAACAGTCTGGAAAGGCTGACGAAAGAGGGTGATAGTCCCGTATACGCAAGNNTGCGATATAGATGAGCGAGAGTAGGGCGGGACACGTGGTATCCTGTCTGAAGAAGGGGGGACCATCCTCCAAGGCTAAATACTACCTGACGACCGATAGTGAACCAGTACCGTGAGGGAAAGGCGAAAAGAACCCTGGTGAAGGGAGTGAAAAAGAATCTGAAACCGTGTGCGTACAAGCAGTGGGAGCTAATTGAAANGATTAGTGACTGCGTACCTTTTGTATAATGGGTCAGCGAGTTATCTGCATTAGCGAGGTTAACTTTGATGAGGGNAGCCGTAGGGAAACCGAGTCTTAATAGGGCGAAGAGTTGATGCAGGTAGACCCGAAACCGAGTGATCTAGTCCTGGACAGGCTGAAAGCAGGGTAACACCTGCCGGAGGGCCCAACCTACTGTCGTTGCAAAGCCAGAGGATGATCTGGGACTAGGGGTGAAAGGCCAATCAAACCCGGTGATAGCTGGTTCTCCCCGAAAGCTATTTAGGTAGCGTCCTGCAGGGACGTATGGGGGTAGAGCACTGTTATTGGAAGGGACTCATTGAGAGTTACCGACCAATTGCAAACTACGAATACCATACAGTTGTAAGCAGGGGACACACAGTGGGTGCTAACGTTCATTGTGAAGAGGGAAACAACCCGGACCGCCAGCTAAGGTCCCGAAGTTCTGATTAAGTGGGAAACGATGTGGGAAGGCATAGACAGCCAGGATGTTGGCTTAGAAGCAGCCATCATTTAAAGAAAGCGTAATAGCTCACTGGTCGAGTCGGCCTGCGCGGAAGATGTAACGGGGCTAAAATCAGACACCGAAGCTGCGGATTTGACTTAAGAAGTCAAGTGGTAGGGGAGCGTTGTGTAAGCCTGAGAAGCTGACAAGGGATTGTTGGTGGAGGTATCACAAGTGCGAATGCTGACGCAAGTAACGATAAAACGGATAAATAAACCGTTCGCCGGAAGACCAAGGTTTCCTGTTCAACGTTAAACGGAGCAGGGTTAGTCGGTGCCTAAGGCGAGGCTGAAAAGCGTAGTCGAAGGGAAACGGGTTAATATTCCCGTACCGTGTTTCATTGCGATGGGGTGACGGAGAAGGTAAGGCTGGCCGGAGGATGGAAGTTCCGGTGAAAGACTGTAGGTAGGTACATGGGTTAAAAGACAAGTACCGATAATCTGAGAGTTGAGACGAGGTAAGAAATTACCGAAGCAGTTGTGGCCAGGCTCCCAGGAAAAGCTCCTAAGCGAAAGATGAGACAGGCCGTACCCCAAACCGACACAGGTGGTCGGGTAGAAGATACCAAGGCGCTTGAGAGAACCCGGGTGAAGGAACTAGGCAAAAATGTACCGTAACTTCGGGAGAAGGTACGCTGAACTAAGTGAGAAGATTCACTCTTTGAGCTAAGTTCAGCCGCAGATAAATGGTGGCTGGGACTGTTTAACAAAAACATAGCACTCTGCAAACCTGAAAGGGGAAGTATAGGGTGTGACACCTGCCCGGTGCCGGAAGGTTAAATGATGAGGTTAGCGCAAGCGAAGCCTTTGAGTGAAGCCCCGGTAAACGGCGGCCGTAACTATAACGGTCCTAAGGTAGCGAAATTCCTTGTCGGGCAAGTTCCGACCTGCACGAATGGTGTAACCATGGCCACGCTGTCTCCACCCGGGACTCAGTGAAACCGAAATCGCTGTGAAGATGCAGTGTACCCGCGGCTAGACGGAAAGACCCCGTGAACCTTTACTGCAGCTTGACACTGAACCTTGAACCTGTTTGTGCAGGATAGGCGGGAGACATAGAAGCGGAGACGCTAGTTTTCGTGGAGTCGACCTTGAAATACCGCCCTGACAGTTTTGAGGTTCTAACTAAAGAAACAAATCTGAGGACAGTGTCTGGTGGGAAGTTTGACTGGGGCGGTCTCCTCCCAAAGGATAACGGAGGAGCACGAAGGTCGGCTGATCACGGTCGGAAACCGTGAAGTCAGTGCAATGGCATAAGCCGGCTTGACTGCGAGAGCAGCAACTCGAGCAGGTGCGAAAGCAGGTCATAGTGATCCGGTGGTTCCATATGGACGGGCCATCGCTCAACGGATAAAAGGTACTCTGGGGATAACAGGCTGATACCGCCCAAGAGTTCATATCGACGGCGGTGTTTGGCACCTCGATGTCGGCTCATCACATCCTGGGGCTGTAGTTGGTCCCAAGGGTATGGCTGTTCGCCATTTAAAGTGGTACGCGAGCTGGGTTCAAAACGTCGTGAGACAGTTTGGTCCCTATCTACCGCGGGCGTTGGATGATTGCAGGGACTTGCTCCTAGTACGAGAGGACCGGAGTGAACGAACCTCTGGTTTACGGGTTGTCACGCCAGTGGCACGGCCCGGCAGCCAAGTTCGGACCTGATAACCGCTGAAAGCATCTAAGCGGGAAGCAGACCCTAAGATAAGTCATCCCAATCTATAAGATAGTAAAGACCGTTGCAGACTACGACGTTGATAGGCTGGATGTGGAAGTCCTGTGAAGGATGTAGCTTGCCAGTACTAATGTTCTGAGAGTCTTGACCATACAGCCCCGGAAGGCATCCGAGAGGCAATCTTTGTTAAAACCTGACTAAAAAAAGAAGTAAAGCTAAGTTTACGAATTTTAAACTGAATATGTCCGGCGGCCATAGTGCTGTAGAACCACCTGTTCCCATTCCGAACACAGAAGTGAAATGCAGTCACGTCGATGGTAGTGCAACGTACGATTGTGTGAGAGTAGATCACCGCCGGGCTCCTTTTTGAATAACCCAGACCTTTTGGTCTGGGTTTTTTCGTTTCTGCGTAATAAAAAAGGTTCTTCCGAGAATCTGTGGATAGCCCTAATGAAATTGAGATTATATTCATTAGGGCTATATGTTAAACATAAGCATTACCTCTAAAAGCATCTCTAATTCTTAAGAAGAAATACTCCAAATCTCTAAATCCATAAGCGAGTCTTTTTAAGACTTTTATCTTATTGTTTATCCCTTCAAGAACGCTTGTTCTAATCCTGTAAATACCTGAATTTGTTATACCATCTCGGTATCTTCTGTTTTGCACTTTGGCAAACTTAGTAATCTCTTGAACTTTTGACTGTAAAGCTAACCTTACCCATTCATCCCAAAGAGATTCTGACTCTTCTTTTGAAGTGAGCATGGAATACTTCAGGTAATAGCTCTTTTAGCCCATTAGCTGCATATAAATCATGATAAAAGCTTAAAATATCATTAAGTTTTATTCTTTTTTCTTCTGATAAATTAGAGTTTTTTGTAAGTAACAGAAATCTTGAACGCTTTAAAAGAGAATAAGCATTGTCATCATTTTTGTTTTTATTTTCATAGGCAAGTCTTAGTCTTATGGCGCTTATAACAAGTCTTCCAAAGTTATAAACCATATGGAATAAATCATAGACAACCTTGGCATTAGGGCAGTACTTATTAACGCAAGTAGCAAATCCTGCATTTTGGTCCATTGCTACTGCTTTTATTTGTTTACACATATCTCATTTAATGGAAGTTCTTTGAGCCGTATCTTTGATAGACCCAGACCTTTGTAAAACCTCAATAAATTCATTTAAAAAAATTTCTGATGTTGTGTTCATTTGATATAAAAAGAAAATCGTTAAAAGAGTCTTCTTTGACGAATCTAAGCCTATATTCATGTACTAAAACAGTATGATTTTTACATACAGGACTTTGAGGATAGTTGTCTTGCGGATCTATGAAAATATTAAAATCTGTTAAAGATTCAGCTGATCTAGCTGTTTGTATGAATTATTTATTAAATATCTCTGTTTGAAGCATATTGGAGACATGGTGTAGGAAGGTCTGTCCGGTAATATGAGTGTAGGGAGGGGGTTGTTTTAGAAAGTTTCAAAAAAATTTGTAACTACTCAGAACCCCACATTAAGTTATGAGTAGAATTTTACATTGTGCTATATGTCACATTCTATATAGAAAGAGCTTTTTTCATACAAAGAAAAATTTATGCCTTATTTTGAGCATATTTGGCTTTATTCGAAAGCTTGTTTTTCTTTGGAGTGTTTTGTCATTTTTCTCACTTATCGATCGTGATGACGATCTTATGATCGTTCTAGATCGATTTTTAGCGTTATCAAATTTGCATAAAACATCTTATAAAAATGCTAAAAAAACTAAATGGTATAATTATTTTTAAGTAATAGATATACAAGGTTTTTTATGGATTTTGACGAGCTAAAAAAACAGATAGCCAATTTAACAGAGGAGCTTAAATCAAGATGTTCCCCTGAGACTTCTGTACTCGTAGAAAGCTTATCTTTTATGCTCAACATGATGCTTAAAATGCAACAAGCATCACTATCAGAACAGTTAGAAAATCAGACAAGGCAAAATGAACGTTTGTCAGAGCAGTTAAAAAATCTGACAAAGCAGTTAGAAGCCCAAATTAAACTAAATGAACGCCTTGTAGCAACTATAGAAGATTTGCAACTTACCATAAAAGACTTGAAACGGCAGTTAGGACAAAATTCTAAGAATAGCTCTAAACCGCCATCAAAAGATGATTTTAACAAACCTTCAAGAAATAAAAGCCTTAGATAAAAAAACAGGAAAAAAGACCGGTGGACAAAAGGGCCACAAAGGCATCAGTATGAGCATTCCTCATGATGCTGATGAGGTAAAAAAACATATTCCAAATAAGTGTAAGTTTTGTCCAAACTTAAGTAACTGCATATCCTTAGGCAATGTATTTGCATGTGGTAGAGGCTGTTGTAAATACACATGTAATAGAGCATCAATCTTTAAAGGCAGTAGCTTGTCCTTTAGGAGACATAAAGCTTAGAGGAGAGTTTCCTGAAGATGTAAAGGCTCATGTTCAATACGGAAAAAGCTTTACAGTTTTAGCAAGTATTTTAAATACCACAGGAGCTGTAAGCATAAGTAGGATACAGGAGCTTTTAGGCGATTTATTTGGTGTAAGCATCTCTCAGGGCACAATCATATCAATGGTAGAAACATGTGCCCAAAAAGTAAGCCCTATCATAAAAGTCATAAAGCAGCATCTTATATCATCAGAAGTGGTAAATTTTGATGAAACAGGAGTCAGAGCTTTAGGCTCATTATATTGGGTTCACAACGCATCAAATAGTGAATTTACATATCAGAGCACAGATAAGAAAAGAGGACTTGATGGTATAAAAACAAATGAGGTATCAGTAGTCTTTAAAGGTATAGCTGTTCATGACTGCTGGGCTTCATATTGGAATTTAGAAAATATAAAAGAGCATGCTGTATGTTGTGTACATTTATTAAGAGAGCTTAATGGTGTCATAGAAAACGAAAAAGTCCAAAGTTGGGCTTCTAGGTTTAAACAGCTGCTTATCACCATGAAACAGATAAAAGATGTGGCAATAAAAAGAGGAAAATATAGTATAGAAAAACATACATTAGAGAGAATAGATAAAGAATATGACTCGATAATGAGTTTAGCAAATATTGAATTTCCACCACCTCAGGCAAATATAAAACAAAGACGAGGACGGATAAGGAAAGGAAAAACCAGAGCTTTAATTGAACGACTAATTAAGTTCAAGAAAGCGATATGCCTCTTTTTAAGAAAATTTGATGTACCGTATGATAATAATCAAGCGAAACGAGACATTCGCAATGTAAAAACGAAGATAAAAGTCTCAGTATGTTTTCGGAGCAAAGAAGAAGCTCAGAATTATCTTACAATCATGTCATTTATCAGCACCGCCAAGAAACACGGCATAAAAGCATTTGAAGCATTAAATGCTGCATTTAATGGCAATGCTGGGGCTATTTTGGTTAATGGTTCTGAGTAGTTACAAATTTTGTATTTATTATGAGAAAAATATAATTTCGTTCCCGTTTTTTTTGAAAGTAGAAGTTATTTGTTTTAAATAAATAACTTATTAAATGAAATGTTAACTTACATTCTTGATTGTTAAAAGCAAATAAAAAAAACTAATTTACCTTTGTTTTAGTAAAATTTTATAAAATTTAAAAAAAAGTGTTGACAAGAAAAAGAAAAAGAATATACTAAAAAAAGCTCACCAAACAAAGTGAGTGATAAAAGTTAAATATTTTTTAAAAATTAGTAAGTTTTTAAAAATATTTAAAAAAAGTTCTTGACACTGTGATTTGAATCTGTATAATGTTCAATCACCGTCACGCAAGACGGAAACAAAAACTCCAAGCGAGTTTAAAAAGTTCTTTAAAAATAAGTACGGACAATCTGTGTGGGCCCTCTGAAAAGAGGGTTAAAAAACAAGAATGAGAAGATTACTAGATAATGAAGGTAATTGAAGGACATTCACACAAGAGCCAAGTTTATTTGAAAATAAATTAGGAGCTCAAATCAAAATCTTTGAATATCGAAGAGTTTGATCATGGCTCAGATTGAACGCTGGCGGCAGGCCTAATACATGCAAGTCGAACGGTAACATAGAGAAAGCTTGCTTTCTCTGATGACGAGTGGCGGACGGGTGAGTAAGGTCTGGGAAACTGCCTGACAGAGGGGGACAACAACTGGAAACGGTTGCTAATACCGCATACACCCTGAGGGGGAAAGTCGAANNAGACGCTGTCAGATGTGCCCAGATGGGATTAGCTAGTAGGTGAGGTAAAGGCTCACCTAGGCGACGATCTCTAGCTGGTCTGAGAGGATGATCAGCCACATTGGGACTGAGACACGGCCCAGACTCCTACGGGAGGCAGCAGTAGGGAATATTGCACAATGGGGGGAACCCTGATGCAGCCATGCCGCGTGTGTGAAGAAGGCCTTCGGGTTGTAAAGCACTTTCAGAGGGGAGGAAAATGACGTTACCCTCAGAAGAAGCACCGGCTAACTCCGTGCCAGCAGCCGCGGTAATACGGAGGGTGCAAGCGTTAATCGGAATAACTGGGCGTAANAGGGCATGCAGGCGGTTCTGCAAGTAGGGTGTGAAAGCCCGGGGCTCAACCTCGGAATTGCACTCTAAACTGTGGGACTAGAGTATTGCAGGGGGAGACGGAATTCCAGGTGTAGCGGTGGAATGCGTAGAGATCTGGAAGAACACCAAAGGCGAAGGCAGTCTCCTGGGCAAATACTGACGCTCATATGCGAAAGCGTGGGTAGCAAACAGGATTAGATACCCTGGTAGTCCACGCCGTAAACGATGTTGATTAGAAGCTTGCTTGTAAGAGTGGGTTTCNGCAGCTAACGCGATAAATCAACCGCCTGGGGAGTACGGCCGCAAGGTTAAAACTCAAATGAATTGACGGGGGCCCGCACAAGCGGTGGAGCATGTGGTTTAATTCGACGCAACGCGAAGAACCTTACCTGATCTTGACATCGNCGAGAATTACTTGTAATGAGTAAGTGCCTTCGGGAACTCGCAGACAGGTGCTGCATGGCTGTCGTCAGCTCGTGTCGTGAGATGTTGGGTTAAGTCCCGCAACGAGCGCAACCCTTGTCCTTTGTTGCCAGCGGGTAGAGCCGGGAACTCAAAGGAGACTGCCAGTGATAAACNTGGAGGAAGGTAGGGATGACGTCAAGTCATCATGGCCCTTACGGTCAGGGCTACACACGTGCTACAATGGGGCGTACAGAGGGAAACGAAACTGCGAGGTGGAGTGGANNACCCAGAAAGCGTCCCTAAGTTCGGATTGGAGTCTGCAACTCGACTCCATGAAGTCGGAATCGCTAGTAATCGCAAATCAGAATGTTGCGGTGAATACGTTCCCGGNNGCCTTGTACACACCGCCCGTCACACCATGGGAGTGGATTGCACCAGAAGTGGCCAGCCTAACTGCAAAGGGGGCGGTTACCACGGTGTGGTTTATGACTGGGGTGAAGTCGTAACAAGGTAACCATAGGGGAACCTGTGGTTGGATCACCTCCTTAACGAACGCCCTACTTTTCTTAGAGCCCACACAGATTATTCGTACTATATTTAAAAGAAGTCACGTTCCCATCGTCTAGTGGTCCAGGACTACAGCCTCTCACGTTGTCAACATGGGTTCGACTCCCATTGGGAACGCCAATGAGAAGTTCAAGAACTAAAGGACTTAGTTCTTGACCTTTTTAACGGTCAAAGCTCTTTAAAAATTCGTAAACAAGCTGAAACAAATAAACTGGATTTATTTGATTGAAAGATTAAATGAATCCGACTCAAATAGTCACTGAGTATAAAGGAAAAGGTTTTTTACAAGCAAAGAAAGCTTTGAAAGATGTTTTCCGGCGAGAATCGATAAAAGATATCGAACGCTTAGAAGATACAGCTCGGGAGCAATCCGGGGCTGTATGGTCAAGTGAATAAGCGCACATGGTGGATGCCATGGCGTCAGGAGGCGAAGAAGGACGTACTAATCTGCGAAAAGCTCAGGTAAGCCGATAAGGGGCGCAATAGCCTGAGATATCCGAATGGGGCAACCCAACACGCAAGTGTTACTTGATACAAAAGTATCAAGGGCGAACCGGGGGAAGTGAAACATCTCAGTACCCCGAGGAAAAGAAATCAACCGAGATTTCCACAGTAGCGGCGAGCGAACTGGAAGGAGCCCAAAAGTTTATATGGTACAAGTAGAACAGTCTGGAAAGGCTGACGAAAGAGGGTGATAGTCCCGTATACGCAAGTGCGATATAGATGAGCGAGAGTAGGGCGGGACACGTGGTATCCTGTCTGAAGAAGGGGGGACCATCCTCCAAGGCTAAATACTACCTGACGACCGATAGTGAACCAGTACCGTGAGGGAAAGGCGAAAAGAACCCTGGTGAAGGGAGTGAAAAAGAATCTGAAACCGTGTGCGTACAAGCAGTGGGAGCTAATTGAAAGATTAGTGACTGCGTACCTTTTGTATAATGGGTCAGCGAGTTATCTGCATTAGCGAGGTTAACTTTGATGAGGGAGCCGTAGGGAAACCGAGTCTTAATAGGGCGAAGAGTTGATGCAGGTAGACCCGAAACCGAGTGATCTAGTCCTGGACAGGCTGAAAGCAGGGTAACACCTGCCGGAGGGCCCAACCTACTGTCGTTGCAAAGCCAGAGGATGATCTGGGACTAGGGGTGAAAGGCCAATCAAACCCGGTGATAGCTGGTTCTCCCCGAAAGCTATTTAGGTAGCGTCCTGCAGGGACGTATGGGGGTAGAGCACTGTTATTGGAAGGGACTCATTGAGAGTTACCGACCAATTGCAAACTACGAATACCATACAGTTGTAAGCAGGGGACACACAGTGGGTGCTAACGTTCATTGTGAAGAGGGAAACAACCCGGACCGCCAGCTAAGGTCCCGAAGTTCTGATTAAGTGGGAAACGATGTGGGAAGGCATAGACAGCCAGGATGTTGGCTTAGAAGCAGCCATCATTTAAAGAAAGCGTAATAGCTCACTGGTCGAGTCGGCCTGCGCGGAAGATGTAACGGGGCTAAAATCAGACACCGAAGCTGCGGATTTGACTTAAGAAGTCAAGTGGTAGGGGAGCGTTGTGTAAGCCTGAGAAGCTGACAAGGGATTGTTGGTGGAGGTATCACAAGTGCGAATGCTGACGCAAGTAACGATAAAACGGATAAATAAACCGTTCGCCGGAAGACCAAGGTTTCCTGTTCAACGTTAAACGGAGCAGGGTTAGTCGGTGCCTAAGGCGAGGCTGAAAAGCGTAGTCGAAGGGAAACGGGTTAATATTCCCGTACCGTGTTTCATTGCGATGGGGTGACGGAGAAGGTAAGGCTGGCCGGAGGATGGAAGTTCCGGTGAAAGACTGTAGGTAGGTACATGGGTTAAAAGACAAGTACCGATAATCTGAGAGTTGAGACGAGGTAAGAAATTACCGAAGCAGTTGTGGCCAGGCTCCCAGGAAAAGCTCCTAAGCGAAAGATGAGACAGGCCGTACCCCAAACCGACACAGGTGGTCGGGTAGAAGATACCAAGGCGCTTGAGAGAACCCGGGTGAAGGAACTAGGCAAAAATGTACCGTAACTTCGGGAGAAGGTACGCTGAACTAAGTGAGAAGATTCACTCTTTGAGCTAAGTTCAGCCGCAGATAAATGGTGGCTGGGACTGTTTAACAAAAACATAGCACTCTGCAAACCTGAAAGGGGAAGTATAGGGTGTGACACCTGCCCGGTGCCGGAAGGTTAAATGATGAGGTTAGCGCAAGCGAAGCCTTTGAGTGAAGCCCCGGTAAACGGCGGCCGTAACTATAACGGTCCTAAGGTAGCGAAATTCCTTGTCGGGCAAGTTCCGACCTGCACGAATGGTGTAACCATGGCCACGCTGTCTCCACCCGGGACTCAGTGAAACCGAAATCGCTGTGAAGATGCAGTGTACCCGCGGCTAGACGGAAAGACCCCGTGAACCTTTACTGCAGCTTGACACTGAACCTTGAACCTGTTTGTGCAGGATAGGCGGGAGACATAGAAGCGGAGACGCTAGTTTTCGTGGAGTCGACCTTGAAATACCGCCCTGACAGTTTTGAGGTTCTAACTAAAGAAACAAATCTGAGNNGACAGTGTCTGGTGGGAAGTTTGACTGGGGCGGTCTCCTCCCAAAGGATAACGGAGGAGCACGAAGGTCGGCTGATCACGGTCGGAAACCGTGAAGTCAGTGCAATGGCATAAGCCGGCTTGACTGCGAGAGCAGCAACTCGAGCAGGTGCGAAAGCAGGTCATAGTGATCCGGTGGTTCCATATGGACGGGCCATCGCTCAACGGATAAAAGGTACTCTGGGGATAACAGGCTGATACCGCCCAAGAGTTCATATCGACGGCGGTGTTTGGCACCTCGATGTCGGCTCATCACATCCTGGGGCTGTAGTTGGTCCCAAGGGTATGGCTGTTCGCCATTTAAAGTGGTACGCGAGCTGGGTTCAAAACGTCGTGAGACAGTTTGGTCCCTATCNTACCGCGGGCGTTGGATGATTGCAGGGACTTGCTCCTAGTACGAGAGGACCGGAGTGAACGAACCTCTGGTTTACGGGTTGTCACGCCAGTGGCACGGCCCGGCAGCCAAGTTCGGACCTGATAACCGCTGAAAGCATCTAAGCGGGAAGCAGACCCTAAGATAAGTCATCCCAATCTATAAGATAGTAAAGACCGTTGCAGACTACGACGTTGATAGGCTGGATGTGGAAGTCCTGTGAAGGATGTAGCTTGCCAGTACTAATGTTCTGAGAGTCTTGACCATACAGCCCCGGAAGGCATCCGAGAGGCAATCTTTGTTAAAACCTGACTAAAAAAGAAGTAAAGCTAAGTTTACGAATTTTAAACTGAATATGTCCGGCGGCCATAGTGCTGTAGAACCACCTGTTCCCATTCCGAACACAGAAGTGAAATGCAGTCACGTCGATGGTAGTGCAACGTACGATTGTGTGAGAGTAGATCACCGCCGGGCTCCTTTTTGAATAACCCAGACCTTTTGGTCTGGGTTTTTTCGTTTCTGCGTAATAAAAAAGGTTCTTCCGAGAATCTGTGGATAGCCCTAATGAAATTGAGATTATATTCATTAGGGCTATATGTTAAACATAAGCATTACCTCTAAAAGCATCTCTAATTCTTAAGAAGAAATACTCCAAATCTCTAAATCCATAAGCTAATCTTTTTAAGGTTCTTCCGAGAATCTGTGGATAGCCCTAATGAAATTGAGATTATATTCATTAGGGCTATATGTTAAACATAAGCATTACCTCTAAAAGCATCTCTAATTCTTAAGAAGAAATACTCCAAATCTCTAAATCCATAAGCGAGTCTTTTTAATACTTTTATCTTATTGTTTATCCCTTCAAAAACGCTTGTTCTAATCCAGTAAATACCTGAATTTGTTATACCATCTCGGTATCTTCTGTTTTGCACTTTGGCAAACTTAGTAATCTCTTGAACTTTTGACTGTAAAGCTAACCTTACCCATTCATCCCAAAGAGATTCTGACTCTTCTTTTGAAGTGAGCATGGAATACTTCAGGTAATAGCTCTTTTAGCCCATTAGCTGCATATAAATCATGATAAAAGCTTAAAATATCATTAAGTTTTATTCTTTTTTCTTCAGATAAATTAGAGTTTTTGGTAAGTAACAGAAATCTTGAACGCTTTAAAAGAGAATAAGCATTGTCATCATTTTTGTTTTTATTTTCATAGGCAAGTCTTAGTATTATGGCGCTTATAACAAGTCTTCCAAAGTTATAAACCATATGGAATAAATCATAGACAACCTTGGCATTAGGGCAGTACTTATTAACGCAAGTAGCAAATCCTGCATTTTGGTCCATTGCTACTGCTTTTATTTGTTTACAGCCCTCTGTACCGCATAATTTAAAGAAGCGATTAACCTCTCGTACAGTCTTACCCTTACCAACCCAAATAACTCTTTTAGTATCTAAATCAACAACTACAGTTGCATATTTGTGGCCTTTCTTAATAGAGAATTCATCAATAGCAATGTGAGAGGCTTGACCTAAATTAAAGTATATTTTCTTTTTAAGGTATCGCTTATGAATTCTTTTGCAGGAAGACCAGCTTAAACCGGTTCTTTCAGCAGTATCTTTAATAGACCCGGCTCTTTCTAAATCTTCATTAACAGAGTCTGCAACCCTTGTTGTAAAGCGACTGTTTTCAGATAGGAACTCTATTTTTTTCAGTTGCATATTTATTACAGAACTTACATTTAAAGGTTCTATAGGTAATAAATAAAACAGTCTTATACCCCAAAATGGAATCATCTTGCACAATTCGTTTTCTATATTCGTGAACAACTACATTCTTGCCTTTACACCTAGGACAGACAGGAAATTCACTGCAAGGCTCAAGATAAAAATGAATTTCTTTAGCTTTATCATCTATAAAATGGGAAGAAATCTTAAAACCTTTGAAAAAATGGTTTGTTAAATCAGATTGAAAATCGGGTACAATAGCCATAGGTCGTTCTCCTTGATTGATGGATTTTGGTTAATTCAATCTTAATTGGGAACGACCCTTTTTTTGTCTATTGGTATAACAAAATTAGATATAAAATTTTAGTTAGCCACAGATTTGGCGAAGAACCAAAAAACCGTATGTATAATTGAGCATACGGCTTTTTGGTATTGAACTAACTTTAAAGTTATCATACTTGATTATTTGTTGAAGGCGGATCGTTTTGTAATTCTTTATATAAAAGTTTTAAAAACTCTTTTGCTCCATCTATATCAAGCTTGCTATGAGCGTAGCTCTGGCGTTTAAGATCAATGCTTAAATATTCATCATTTTTCTCAAGATTGAGATTTCTAATGCGAGTTACAAGATCACTTGGCTTAATATTTTTATTGTCTAAAAGATTAAATACAGAGACTTTTAATGTATCTAAAGAGGTAAAACCTAATTCAAGGTGAGATCCCCAAATCGTTGCTTTAATTGACTCTTTTTTTAATAGGAGCATTAAAGTTCTAAGGATGCAGTCGCCTTTCCAAGGGAAAATAGCTAAACCTTGAGGGCCATTGATGATGTAGTGTTTATCAAGCCCTAATTGTTTGAATGCTTTTATTCCAGAGGCTAAATTTATTTTTGCTTGTTTATTTAAAAATGCGGGAATCTCTCCACTTGCATAAATTTTGAACATTTCTTGTCTAATAGTGTCATGAATTTGTCCACTACTGCCATAAAGCATTAAAGGTTCTGCTGCAGCGTTACTACTTTTAACACCAATAAGACGTCGCTCTTCACTAAAGAAAACTACTTTCCATCCTCTGCCTGCAAATAAGAACACATCATCAATTTCAAGGCTTCGAGTTAGAGGAACAGTTCCAATTTTTTTGTTGTCGGCTTCAATTGTGTATTCGTCAGGAGTTTTAAAAGATGCATAAAAACTCCAGTCAGATACTAATTGTTCGCCAGCTAAACCTAAGGTTAATGTTCCATCATTTAGCTGTACTATAAGATCGCTATTGCCTAAATCTTTTAAAAATTCAGCATAAAGTTTTGGTGTACATAAAGAGAATGGGCCTGTTTTACATAAAAGATTATAGAGTGCAAAGGCAGAAACACTGCCATAAGAGCTTATAACTGATAAGGTTTGCTGTAGTAGGGTTGAAAAAGCGTATTCGCGTTTATAAGGAGGTTCGTACCAACGCTTTAACAACAGATTTATCATAGCTATAGATAAGACTGTATTTTCAGAAAGAGTAGAACATAAAGGCATGCTAAGCCCGCTATACTCAGGGATAAATAGTCTTAAAACAGCAAGGTGATCGCGTCTTCCAGATCTACCTAATCGTTGTCTTAAAGAAGACACTGTTGTAGGAGGATCAATTTGAGCTATTGATTGGACGTTGGAGATATCTATACCCAATTCAAGTGTTGCGGTACAAATAGCTGTTGTTGGAACTTTTCCCATTTGAAGTCTATATTCAAGGCTTTCACGCATATCTTTAGATAGGGAGCCATGATGCGGGAAAAATTCATTTGGAACGTGTGTTTGTTCAGATAATTGTTGCAATACACCAGCAATTGCTTCAGTATAGAAACGTGAATTACAAAAAACTAAGTTTGTAGAGCCACGCAATAATCTAAAAATATCTTTGGCCAAAGGCTGAAACTCTTGACCAAAACGCATATTTTCTTGCTTGATATCTAATGGAGCATCATTTGATGATAATAGGGCATTATTGTGTATAGTCTCTTTTATCTCATAGCCACGTATTTGTACAGATAATCGATCTTGTCCTGATCCTTGTAAACTTATTACTTCACAATGACGAGAGCTATTTGGTCGTAAATGACTGATAACACCGGATGCTTCAGCAAATGTTGCAGAAATACCAATTCTTACAACAGTTCTGCCTATTAAATTTTCAATACGGTGAAGCTGGGATTGTAATTGATATCCACGGGCAGTACCTATAAAGGCATGAAACTCATCAATAATAATGAAATCAAGACCAGATAAAGCCTCTTTAAGCCAATTAACATGATTTATAAGCATCGACTCGAGGGATTCTGGAGTAGTTAAAATAATGCCTTCTGGTTTTCTTAAAACTTTTTCTTTACGATTTGCTGAGACATCACCATGCCATGGAGTAACTTTTAATGGCATTCCTGATGTCATTTCATCAAGACGTCTATATTGATCGTTAATAAGAGCTTTTAGAGGACTTAAATAAAGAATGCGAATGCCTTTTTTATGTGAAGGTTTACAAATATATGTAATTGCAGGCAAGAACGCAGCTTCTGTTTTACCACTTGCAGTAGAGGCGGAGATGATAATATCATCCTCGCCTTTTAAAATTGGTCCTACAGATGCTTTTTGAATCGGGAGGAGATCTTTCCACCCTTTACGAAAGATCCATTTTTGTAAATCCCGATCTAACAAATCAAAGGGGGTTTTTTGCTCCATCTCAATCCTTAAAGTTTAAATGATACTAAAGCATCATCGTCATCATCTTCATTTGTATCAGCAATTACTTGCTCTTTTTCAGAGTCAGTTGTAGCTTTTGTTTCGTGTTTATTGTTAATAGTTNACAAGCTCAGGGCCGGCACTTTCTTTATCAACAGAGATGTTACCAACTAAGGTTTGCCATTTAATATCAGGGTTTTGTTCTACTACTGCTAATAAATCGACAAAGGCTTTAATTGTATTGCGAGGTGTTCTGAAGTAAGCCTCACCAATAGTTTGTGCACAATGATTTAAGAAAGCAGTTAAAGCCTCATCTGGGAGTAGATATTTTTTAGGATCTCCTGAAGCAAATACATTTCTGATATTGCAAAGGAGAACAAAGATCTCTTCAGGAGAGAGGTTTTGTAAAGGTAAAATTGGAGCGTGGTAGTCAACTACATGAGCGACTTCGGCAAAGGTATTAGCTGCAAGACGAGTATGTAAAGCCTCATAGCTATAAAGACCTTTACGTTGATCCATTAAGAATTCAGGGGTGCCACCTAATAAGAAGCCTAAGTTTTCAGCACTACCTTGTAAGCAGTCATTTAAGATTCTTAAAAGCTGCTCATAGTTTGACATGCGTGATCTTTGAGAAGGAAGTTTATAAAGATTTACAACTTCATCTAAATTTACAAGAAGGCCTTTAAAACCAGCTTGAGTTACAAAACGAGAAAGTAGTTTTATATGGTCATAAACATTTTGATCGTCAACAATAGATCTTACGCCTAAGTCCCTGCGGGCATCAGCTCTTGAGGTGTATTCACCACGCAGATATCTAATTGCAGCATTACGTAATTCTTCATTATCTTCGTGATAACCTCTCCAATAAGCTGCAATTACTTGTGCAAAATCGTAGCCATCAACAAGCTCAGAGAGAGAATTGAGCTTGTTTTTAATAATTCTTTCAACATCCTCACCAGTTATATCAGCTTCACGACGTTGTTCGCTGATAAATTTTTCGACTACAGAGATCATCGCATTTCCTTCAGGATGAGCTCTGGTGGAAAGATTTCTGGTAAGTTCTTTATAAAGATTACGGGCTTGTCCTCCTGAGGCAAACAAACGTCTGTCAGGAGATAAGTCAGCGTTTATAACAACTAAGCCTTTTTCTAATGCAATATATCTTATAAGCTGCAGGAAAAAGCTTTTTCCAGCACCAAAATCACCAATCACAATGCGGAATGCACTGCCTCCATCGACAATGTTATCCAGATCTTCGATAAGGGCTTTGACCTCGTTGACTCGTCCAACCTGTATGTGTTCAAGACCGGTACGTGGAGTTACACCTGCACGTAAAGATTGAATAATAGCAGTACGTTCACGGGGTCTGATGCTGGCCATTTCGTTTTCTCTCCCTGTGTGTATAAAAATTTTGTGGATTAGATATTATAACGCATTTGATTTGTCGTTATTAGCCTATTTACGAATACCTGTAAGCAAAGCCCAACCATCTTTGCTATCAGCTAACTTCATATCATCAAAGTCATCTTTATAAGCATCAATTACATCTTGAGCTTGTTCAACTAAAATTCCGGATAAAGCTAATTTGCCACCATGAGCGGTCAGTCTTGCAATATCAGGCTCAAGTTCAGCTAAAGGACCGGCTAAAATATTGGCAACAGTAACCTCAAAAGAGTGTTCCTTTACATCCTTTGAGCCTAAATGCAACTCCAATTTTTCAAAAACATCATTGCGAGAAGCATTTTCTTGGCTAGCTTCAATGGCTTGTTCATCAATATCAACACCTAAAGCTTTTTTGGCGCCAAGTTTTAAACCAGCTATAGCTAAAATACCAGAGCCGCAACCGTAGTCCAAAATTTCTTTATCTTTAAGGTCAAGACTGTCTAAAAAGCCTAAGCATAAAGAGGTTGTAGGGTGGGTTCCTGTACCAAAAGCTAAACCTGGGTCGAGCATAACTACAATGGCATCTTCTTCCTCTACTTTAAGCCAAGATGGACAAATCCATAAGTGTTTACCAAACTTTAAAGGTTTAAACTGATCCATCCAAGCTCGGATCCAGTTTTTATCTTCAAGACGGGTGGACATCATCGGTAAGTGATCACCCAAAATAGCCTTAAGCTTAAATAAAATTGGTTCAGGATCGGTTCCTTGTGGTAAAAGTCCTGTAACTTCAGTTGCAGGCCATAAACGTCGTTCACCAGGTTTTGGCTCTAAGATAGGACTATCTTCAGCATCGGTGTAACTTACAGCGATGGCGCCTAATTGCTCTAATAATTCAGCGGCAGTATCGGCTAATTTGTTGCCAGTACGCATTCTGATTTGTATCCAATCTGTATTCTGCATAATTAAATCCTATTAAGATGCTTTTATCTGATAATAAACTCTTGAGATAGTGGAATATAGTTGTCAGCACTTTCGCTAATCTCAGCAATCATTTTTGAAAGCTTTTCTGTGATGATGGCACAATTATCTCCAATATCCAAAATATAGACATTGCGGTTGCGTTCATAGCGAGGTTTGCGCATGCATATTTTGTTAAGTTGGGCCATTGATACAAGATTTGGATCATTTACTTTAATATAGCAAATTCGTCCTTGCCTTATAACAGAGCGTAAATTACTTAAGCATCCAAAAACTTTTAAAAGAGTTATTACATATAAATCAGGGCTACTTTGGCGGTTTAATTTTATTTTCCCGCCAGATAGACGTTGGTTTTGATATGAACGTATATATTTAAATTTATAAAAATATATAAAAATAATTTGCGTTAAACAGCCTGAGACAATTGCAAATATCAGTACAGGATAATAATAGTGTTCTAAATTTAAGAATCTTATATAACGAATTGAAAGATCTGGCTGATAGAGCATAAAGAAGTTGGTTAAAGCAGGAAGCTTATAGTAAATACAGACAAAAAACACCATTATTGAGCTTAGTGAAAATGCAAAGAAACAACCTTGAAAAAATAAGATCAAGATAGAAAGCTCAATTGATATGCAAGCTCCATTATGAGAAGTCAAAATTACAATTAAAGCAAAAAAGAATAAAAACGGACTTATTTTGCGGTTTGCAAATAAAGCACTTGTAAGTAAAGTTGTAGGTAAAACAAACAAATTGCCAATGGCAATACTATTTAAAATGGCGTCTGAGTATTGATTGTTGTATTGAAAGCTAAATATTGTGTTTAAAAGTGTATTAAATCCTAAAGCCTGAATTAGGCTGTATATAGGCACAATTACACATGAAAAAGGTGTTGAAATAAGGTTTTGTGTAAAAGTTGCCGCAATAAAACCGCCTAAGCATTCAATGATAATTGACAAAATTAACAAAGAAATAGCCGGCATCATGAAGGCAAGTAAGATCTCAGCGATAGTAATGAGCGGCGTTCTAGCTCTTCTATCATGGCCTAGATCTAAATCTGGAAGTAAAACTAATGTCGACGTAAGAGACGACAAGATCCAGGCTGTAGGTTGATTAAAAAGTCCAGGTAGATTTTTAAGACAAAAAATCGCTAAAAGGTAGTAACTGCTAATTACGGCTACAAGTTGCAAAGGTAGTGAGCTTGTAGGAATTAACATTGCAGCGCCTAAAGCGAATAAAGATGGAATAAATAATCTGCTTAAAGATAAAAGATCAGATTGCAGATCTAAAGGAATATCATGATAAATACGTAAATCAAAAGCATAAGAGACTAACGTCAGCAAAGCTAACGGCATTAGCAGCAATAACAGGCGGGATTGCAGTTTTTGATTGGGCATATGCTTATTTAGTAACGCTCTTACCTTTTATTGATAGTTCTCCTTATTTTAGCAAATCATTTATATTAAAGAATGCTTGAATTTACATAGAGTTCTAAAAGTTTATGGTCATCTACAAATTTTTTTCAAAGAGCTAAGTGCGATAACAGGTCAATGTTAGATTTTTGTTATCATATAAAGAGTTTTGGAGAAATAATTGTGAAGATAACACGCCGTGAACATGTATTTGATGGAGATCTTGAACAGTATATAAAAGATCCTGTTCTGCGGCAGCTAATGGCCCGCCGTGGCGTTTTAAATAAAGTTGATTTTGACTGCGAATTAAAAGATCTTCTTCATTATAAAGATTTAAAAAATATTGAGATAGCACAAAAACTTATTGCTGATGCTATTTGCAATCAAGAACATATTTTAATTGCAGGAGACTATGACGTTGATGGTCTTACAGGAACTGCTTTAGGGAAAAGAGCGCTTGCGCTTTTAGGAGCTAAGTTTATAAGTGTCTATGTACCCTCGCGATATGAAGGTGGTTATGGCCTAAATATAGAAGCAATAAAAAAATATG
Source organism: uncultured Succinivibrio sp. (assembly GCA_905186145.1). Lineage (GTDB taxonomy): Bacteria > Pseudomonadota > Gammaproteobacteria > Enterobacterales > Succinivibrionaceae > Succinivibrio. The sequence continues at coordinate 1,577,028 of LR994470.1, read as the reverse complement.
TTGAGAATAAGCAAGTAAGTTTCATTATCACTGTAGATAACGGTGTAAGTTGTAATGAAGCTGTAGAGTATGCAGAACAACAAGGCATAAAAGTGGTGATAACTGATCACCATGAGACTCAAGAGGTGTTGCCAAAAGCGTCATGTATTGTTGATCCCAAACAGCCTGGAGATAAATTTGCATCTAAAAATTTATGTGGTGCTGGTGTCTTATTTTATGTTTTATGTGCAGTAAAAAATGAGCTTTTAGAGCGCGGTTTTTATAAAGATAAAGAATTTGTGCCAAATTTAAGTGTATTTTTAGATTTGGTCGCCTTAGGTACTATCGGAGATGTGGTGCCTTTAGATAGTAATAATCGTCGTTTAGTAAAAGCTGGTTTTAGACGTTTTCATAAAGGAGCTTGTGCCGTTGGCATTAAGGTTTTATCTGAGATTGCGCGTTTAGATCTTAAAACTTTAAATGCGGTAAATATTTCATTTGATATTTGTCCAAGATTAAATGCTGCAGGTCGTATTCGTCTTGACGATAATCCTGCTGCAGATTTACTGTTAACAGATGATGTTGAAAAAGCCCGAGAATTAGCTTTAAGACTTGATATGTGTAATCGTCGTCGAGGCGATTATGAGCGCGTTGCATTAAAGGAAGCTAGAGAAGACGCAAAAGCTCAGATAGGGTGCAGTGCCATTACTCTTTATAGACCATCTTGGTTACCAGGAATTGCAGGTTTGCTTGCAGGCAGGATAAAAGATAGTTGTAATGTTCCTTGTTTTGTCTTCTCAGGTGACGATGAGATTATTTCAGGTTCGGCAAGATCGGTGCCTGGTTTTGCTGTAGCACAAATTTTGCAGAAAGTTGATGTAAGCAATCCAGGCCTTCTTTTACGTTATGGTGGCCATGCTATGGCAGCAGGCGCTAGTATTAAAAGAGAGGATTTAGATCGCTTTAGAGCAGTCTTCAATAAACAGGCAAAAGAATGTACAGGTGGACCTCAAGAGCTTGAGATGGTTACAGATGGCACTTTGCCTACAAATTATTTAAGTCTTGATTTTGCAAGAGATTTAGAAAGGGCCGGACCTTGGGGCAATGGTTTCCCTGAGCCTACATTTGATGGCGAATACATAATCGAAAAAGCCGTTTTAGTTGCAGGAAGACATTTAAGATTATTGCTGCAATCTTGTGATGACGGTGCTTTTATGTGGGCAATTAAGATGAGAGCAAATGCTCAAGAAAAAGCCTTAGCTCAAGGCATGAAAGTTCAGGTAGTTTATGCTTTGGGAGTGAATAGGTATTTTGGCTCAGAGCGGCTTGAGGTTCGTGTAGAAGCTATTTGCCTTGTATAAAATCCCCCTCTCTTTATAATTGATATTAAAAAATAAGAAGAGAGGGAGTTAAATTTAATTATTTAGAAGATTCTTGATTGTATCTTATAGAACCGTAAATACCTGCACCAACGATGCCTGCTAAATTTAACATGGTGGCAGTTTTTACTGGGATATCAATATCTAATACTTCTTTATATTTTTCAAACTTTTTAGAAGCGCCACCACCTAAAACAATAAGGTCTGGTTGTAATAAGAATGAAACATAATGGAGGTATTCATTAAAACGCTCTCCCCATTCTTTCCACTTTAAATCCTCACGTTCTTTAACAGCGCCTGAGCAATAACGTTCAGCGCTATCACCGTGAAACTTTAAATGGCCTAATTCAGTATTTGGGCATAAGGTTCCATCAATAAATAAGCATGAGCCGATACCAGTACCGATGGTTAAGAATAATACAGTACCTTTAACGTCCTTTGCAGCGCCATAATGAAGTTCTGCCAAACCTGCAACGTCGGCGTCATTTGCAACGTAAACAGGTCTGTTTAAGCGTTGTGAAAACAGTTCTTCAACAGGGACATTTATCCATGATTTATCGATGTTGGCAGCGGTTTTTACAACGCCGTGAATTACTCTTGAAGGGAAACCGCATGCAACAGGTCCATCAAAACCGATTTTGTTTACAAGTTCATAAACAGTATTAGCTACAGCTTCAGGGGTTGATGGCTGTGGTGTGAGAATACGCATTCTTTCACTTTTAAGTTGACCTGTTACAGTATCTACAATGGCGCCTTTAATACCGGTGCCACCGATATCAATTCCCAAAATATCCATGATGACCTCTAAGGTAAAATTCTCTATGCAAATATTTTACCAATATTTTCTTTAGTGGGTTAAGAGACAAAACTTTATATAGCTATAAATTTTACAAGGAAAATAAAAAAGAAAGGTTTGGTGTTTTTTTAAACAGGCATTTTCAAAAATTTATTATTTGAATGTTAAATTTAGCTTTTTCTTCTTGTGTATTTGTATGTATGACTTCATTAAAGTTGCTACAATAAATCCTGAGGTGAATTATGCAACAACTTCCGCAACAGGTTTTTACAAGCGCTCAAGTAAGATATATAGAGCGGATCCACGCACAAAGCCATAATGGACATTGTTATGATTTAATGGAAAATGCTGGTAAGAGTGTATATGAGCATATTATAAAAAGATTTAGTCATCCGCGTGAGGTTTGGATATTTTGTGGGCGCGGTAATAATGGCGGCGATGGTTATGTCGTAGCTCAATGTCTTATCGAGAAAGGCATAAAACATCGTGTGTTTGCTGCAGGAAGGCCTCATGAAGGCTCGGAGGCATGTATTGCTTTTGAGTATTATCAATCAAGAGGCGGCAAAGTTGAGCTGTCGTTGCCATCGTCAAATGAAGTTGGGCCTGATGTTATTGTTGATGCACTTTTGGGTACAGGTGTTAAAAGTGCTCCTCATGCCGATGCCGCAGAATGGATTTTATTTATAAACAACCTTCAAGGCTTTAAGGTTGCCATTGATATTCCTTCAGGAGTCATTTCAGATACTGGTTTTGTTCCAGGAAATTGCGTAAAAGCAGATCTTACTGTTTGTATGCTGGCATTAAAGCCAGGCCTTATTACAGCTGATGCTGTTGATTATACAGGTGAGATTTGTTTTGAGGATCTTGGCGTAAATGCCTCTTTATACTATAGCCAATCTCAAAGGGCATTAGGTTTAACTATGCCTTATCAGCGTATTGGATATGAGGAAATAAAAGAAGAGCTTCCGGTAAGAGTGCCATCAAGCAATAAAGGTGATAGCGGAAAGGTACTGTTGATTGCAGGCTCTTTTGGAATGGGAGGCGCTGCCGCTATTTGTGGAGTTGGAGCGCTTAGAGCGGGAGCGGGATTGGTTAAAATTGCAACAGATCCCGATAATGTTAGCGCTATAAATGCATTAAGACCTGAACTTATGACTCTTAACATGCATGATGAGGAGGCTTTGAGTAAAGCTATTCGGTGGGCTGATGTTATCGCTATAGGTCCAGGCTTAGGACAATCTTCAGAATCTTGGGCGGTTTTGCAAAGTTTAGATGGTATTAGAAAACCAGTAATTGCAGATGCTGATGCATTAAATTTAATTGCTCAAGGCCAAGAGCTTTCATTGGAGCGTTTGATTATCACTCCTCATCCAGGTGAAGCTGGTAGACTTTTAGGTATGAGTGCCTCTGAGGTAAATCAAGACAGATTCTTAGCGGCTTATAAACTCTATCAACATTTCGGTGGGGTAGTACTTTTAAAAGGCGCAGGTACAGTAATTTGTGATGGCCGTAAATTTACTATTATCACAGAAGGATCTCCTGCTATGGCTTCAGGCGGCATGGGAGATCTTTTAACAGGCATGATAAGTGCGCTTTTAGCCCAAGGGTTAAGTCTTAATCTTGCAGCTGTATGTGCAGCTGTAATCCATGGGCGCGCAGGAGAAATTAGTGCTAAAGAAGAAGGTATAATCGGAACTTTACCTTTAGATCTTTGTCCCTATATAAGGAAACTTGTAAATGGCATCATTAACTTTAAATCTTAAAGGACAGGAAAAAACCGAGCAGTTCGGTTCTGTCGTAGCAAAAATTTTAACTGATATTTGTCAAAAGCAGCAAAAAGCCATCTGTGTTTATCTTGATGGCGATTTAGGTGCAGGAAAGACAACTTTTTCAAGAGGATTTATTCAATCTTGTGGCTTTAAAGGGGTTGTAAGATCACCTACTTATACCTTAGTTGAAAGCTATGATTTTGACAATTACAAGGTTTATCACTTTGATTTATATCGTCTTTTAGATCCAGAAGAACTTGAATATATGGGTATTCGAGATTATTTTGCAAAAGCTTGTGTATGTCTTATTGAGTGGCCGTCAAAAGCTTTGGGATATATTCCTAAGTCTGATTTTGTGATTAGCTTTGATTATGACAAGCAAAGTCGTAAAGCTATGATAGAATCAAATTTACTCACCGAAACAGACATTCAGTCAATAAGTGCAAATTTGTCATGAAATCAGTCCTAAAAGGCTTTATAAATTTTTTATTTTTATTTNNTTAGTTTTATGTTTTACGTTTATCAGTCAAGCTTGGGCCACTGAGATTCAATCAATTCGCTCATATGTAAATACTGATAAGACTCGTGTTGTTATTGATATTGATAAAAAGCCTGTTTATACCACAGCATTAAGCAGTAAGCATTTCAATATACGCATAAAAAATTTAAAAAATTACAAAACCTCTCCAAAACAGCTAACGTTTAATCGAAAAACTTGTTTAGCTTCATTTCAAAAAGCTTTAGATGGAGATGATGTCCGTTATCTTTTTGATAGAGGTTCTTGTGGAGAACCTGAGTTTTTTTTATTAGCACCACAAAAGGGTACTAGTAATTATCGCATTGTTATTGATTTCCCTCATAGTGGTGAGGGCAATGTGGCAATAAGTCAAAGTCAGGATACAAGAAGCCTTCAGGAATTAGAGCGTGATTTATTTATAGAATGTAGTAGCGCCGGTAAAGATGGCTTGCGTTCTATGTCAAAAGAGCAAGCTGATACATACTCAAAAAAATTGGCAAAATTGCGTGAGGACTATGCTAAACAGACAATTGCGCAGCAACAGGAACGTCAACGTAAGAATAATCAAAATCGAGATTATGAAACTGTAGCTGATGCTAAAGCACCACCATCACCTGTTCAAGCTGCACCTATAGCAAGACCTTTTATTATTGCTATAGATCCAGGTCATGGAGGAAAGGATCCTGGCGCTATTGGAAATCGAGGTGTTAGGGAGAAAAACGTTACTTTAGGAATCTCTCAAGCTTTAGTTAGGTATATCAATTCAAATCCAAAATTCAGAGGAATTTTGACTCGTAATAAAGATGTTTTCGTATCTTTAGATGCAAGATCTGAAATTGCGCGTAGAAGAAAAGCTGATTTGTTAATATCCATTCATGCCGATAGTGTGGCCTCAAAGAGTTCCACCGCCAGAGGTGTGACCGTTTTAGTATTATCAGAAAATCGTGCAACCCGAGAGAACGGTAAGATTTTAAGAAATAAGCAGTCAGGAAAACTTTTAGGCGGAGCTAGTGAGGTTTTAGATCAAAGTGTAGGCAATCCTTATCTTGCGGCAACTATTTTGGATATGTCCTCAACAAATACTCGTTCTGAAGGATATCTTTTAGGAAAAGAGATTTTAAGTAAATTAGGAACATTTACTCATTTAAGAAAAACCTCTCCAATACATGCATCTTTAGCGGTGCTCAAAGCTCCTGATATTCCATCTCTTTTGGTGGAGACTGGATATCTTTCCAATCGTTATGAAGAGATTCAATTAAATCAGCCTAATTATCAAAAGCAGATTGCTTATCATATTTATCAGGGTATTAACTCATATTATTTAAAATATCCTGCCAAAAAGTTACAGTCCCGAGTAGAGTCTGCAGCACGATCTCGTTCAAGTGGTAGGACTGTAAAAGTCTTAGCAGGAGATTCATTATCGAAGATTGCTAAGCGTTATAACATTTCAGTATCAGATCTTAAAAAGGTCAATGCTTTAGGTTCAGATGTCATTCATAAAGGACAGACTTTATATTTGCCATGACTATAAGACGCTTATCAGTTCAGCTTGCCAATCAAATTGCTGCCGGAGAGGTAGTTGATAGGCAAGCATCAGTTGTAAAAGAACTTTTAGAAAATGCAGTTGATGCTGGTGGACATAAGATTGTTTTAGAACTAAAAGGAGCTGGACGACAACTTATAAGGGTTAGAGATGATGGTGTGGGTATTCCTAAAGATGAATTACCATTAGCTCTAGCGCCACATGCCACCTCAAAAATTTCAACATTTGAGGATTTAAATGCTATTGTTACTTTGGGGTTTAGAGGTGAGGCTTTAGCGTCAATTGCATCGGTCTCAAAGCTTACTTTAACCTCAAAAGTAAAAGATGCTGAAAATGGTTATAGTGTGCAAGTTGAAGGACCTGAACAGGTATCTAAAATATTTCCGGCAGCTCATTTAAATGGCACCACTGTTGATGTTTGCGAGTTATTTTTTAATACCCCAGCTAGACGACGATTTTTAAAGTCAGACAGAACCGAGATGATGCGCATTAAAGATGTTTTTATTCGTTGTGCCTTATCTCATCCTCAATTGGGATTTGAACTTATAAGTGATGCTAAAAGTATTTATAAAGTTCCTGCTGCAAAAGATGAAGAGTCTGCACTTAAACGTTTGGCTAAATTATTAGGGCCTGATTTTTTGCGGGATGGCATAGCCATTCGTGGAGAAAATCCGGCTTTAAAAATTTCAGGAACACTATTAGCGCCACCGCCTATTTACTCATCGGCGCAGGATTTAATTTATATTTTTCTAAACGGGCGAGCTGTATCTGACAGAATGTTAATACATGCCTTAAGAGAAGGCTTTTTTGAAAGTTTTCATCGTGAAACAGCGGTTAGGGCGGTTGTGTATTTAACCTGTGACCCCCATGAAGTTGATGTTAATGTTCATCCAAGAAAAGATGAGGTTAGATTTCATAACACTACACAGATCCATGATATTTTTGTTGAAAGTGTAGTGAATGCCTTATCTCGATACACAAAAGAACCATTAACAGAAAGCTTATCTTGTGAAAAATGTAGGGAGGGGGATATTGAAGAAGCCGTTTCTATAAACAATAGCTCTTTACCTTCTTTCCCTAAGGGGCTTAGCTTTAAAGTTCCAGAAAAAGACTCTAATAATGATAGAGTAATAAAACACGTATTTTCTGAAAATAAAGCTGATGATTTAAAAAAAACTGAATTTTTTAAGAAGAATGTTGCTTTAGGCAATAAAGCTGAAAAATTTAATGTTCGTTCTTTAAATGAGATTGAGATAAAACCTGAGTATTCAACTTCTCTTTTTCAATTTTTAGATGAGCCTGTGGCAGGTGTTTGTTTAGTTCGTTCGGATAAAAGATTTTTTTTAGTAAAAGAACAAAGTCTTTTAAATAAAACAAGAATTGATGACTACATTTATGATGTAAACAATAATTCTGTAAAATCTGCATCTATGATGATGCCGTTTGCAGTAAAGATTGAACCTTTAGTGATAAAAGCTTTAAAAACTGCTCAAGATGAGGCAAAACGTTGCGGTTTTGAGATTGAACTTAAACGTAATATGGTGTCTTTAAAATCAATACCTGATTGTATTCGTGGGTGTGATTTAGCTGAATATGCACCAAAAATTTTATCTTTGATTGCAGTTTCAAAAGAATCATTGCAACGAGGAGAATGCCCGTCATCTTTGGCCTTAGAGGTAGTCTCAGGATTTCAACCCTTGATTTTAAATCCTGATAAGATTCAATCTCTTTTAAATAGTTTGTCTTCTATTGACGATCTTTTAAGCTTAGGGGCTGATTGTCATGAATTGCCCATAAATCTTTGGGCTATGGAATTTTTAGGAAAATCATAATGCATGCACTGGTTATTTTAGGCCCAACAGCCTCAGGCAAAACTTCTTTAGCTTTAAGTCTTGCACAGCGTGTGCGCTGTGAGATTATAAGTCTTGATTCAGCTTTAGTTTATAAAACTATGGATATAGGTACAGCAAAGCCTACTCCTTCTGAGTTAGCACAAGTGCCGCATCATCTTATAGATATTCTTGACCCTAAAGAAAGTTATAGCGCAGCTGATTTTAGACGTGATTGTATTAAAAAAGTCGCAGAAATTTCGAATAGGGGTAATTTGCCGATTATTTGTGGCGGCACTATGATGTATTACAAGGCCTTAGTTGAAGGTTTGTCGCCACTACCTGCTACTGATGACTCTATACGTGCAAAAGTCTTAGAGGAGGCTTTGCAAATTGGCTGGCCTGCTATGCATGAACGTTTGAAAGAGTTTGATGAAAAAAGTTATGCGCGTTTAAATCCTAATGATAAGCAACGTCTATCTAGAGCTTTTGAAGTTTATTACCAAACAGGTAAAAGCATGAGCTCTTTTTTTGAAAAAGAGCCTAAAGAGTGTTGCCCTTTTTATCGTAAAGAATTTATTTTATTGCCTGTAAATGATGATAGAGCTGCCTTAAGAGGGCTTATTAAACAGCGTTTTATGATGATGCTTAAAACAGGCCTTATTGAAGAGGTTGATGATTTAAAATCACGAGGTGATTTAAATTTACAAATGCCTTCTATGAGATGTGTAGGCTATAGACAAGTTTGGGAATATTTAGATGGTAAATATGACTATGACACGATGAAAGATTTGTCTATACATGCAACTTCACATTTGGCAAAGCATCAAATGACATGGCTTAGAGGCGCTTTGTCAAATTCAAGTTCAAACCGTACACGTCTTGATATAGGGGATGAAGATAATCTCAATAAAATCATGGAAAAAGCTTCTTACCTGCTAAAGCCTTATTTAATTTAAAAATAAAAAAATTTAAAGACTAATTTTTTATTAGTCATAAGCTTTGATCTGATTTTTAGTAGTTCTTTTTGCTAAAATTATGAATTGAGACAATCTTTGTTGACATCAATTAGTTAAAATCAACAAGACGGCTTTTTACTTTTGGGGTTATTAAGTTTTTATTTTATGTTTCGCATAAATAATGACGGTAATCATAAATTTGGCTAGTCTTATAAAAAGTTTAATCATAACTTTTCGGGTTGATAGTGGATAAATCCGTATAAATCAAAATATTTTTATTATGAAATATTATTGATAATAAAAGGGGGGCGCCCCTTTAAGCTTATTTTGAGCTTTTCACTAAAAATTTAACTATGACGGTAGTTAAAGACCAATGAAGATATTTATATAAAAGCCGGGATCTGGCTTCCCGCTAAAACGAAAATAAAAAAGGGAATAATTATGGCAAAGCTTCAATCTTTACAAGATCCATTCTTAAATGCTTTACGCAAAGAGCACATTTTAGTTTCTATTTACCTTGTAAACGGCATTAAGCTTCAAGGTCAGGTAGAATCTTTTGACCAATTCGTGGTATTGCTTAAAAATCAGGTAAATCAAATGGTTTATAAGCATGCTATTTCTACTATTGTTCCAGCTCGTTCTGTTAATTTGCCACAGCTTGACGAAGATAAGAACGATAGTGAGGCCTAATTACAAGGAGTGCAGGAAAGGCTAATGCCGGATAACTCAAACGAACTTTTAGGCAAGACTGTTCTTGTTCATGTAGAGCTTCCCTCTGAAGAAAACCGAGAAGATCTTGAGGAATTAAAACGCCTTGTCGAATCGGCTGGAGGTGAGGCTTGTGAGACTTTTATATGCCGCCGCGAGGCGCCGGATCCCAGTTCCTTTATAGGCTCAGGCAAAGTATTTGAAGTAGCATCGTCTGTGAAAGCGTGCGATGCTAATACTGTTGTCTTCAATAGCAAGTTAAGTCCGGCACAAGAACGAAATTTAGAAAAAGCCTTTGGAGTAAGAGTAATGGATCGCATTGCTCTTATTCTTTTGATCTTCGCTCAAAGAGCTAGAACTTATGAAGGAAAACTTCAGGTTGAATTAGCTCAACTTCAATATGAGCAGGCGCGCTTGGTTAGAGGATGGACTCACCTTGAGCGTCAAAAAGGTGGTTTTGGTTTACGTGGTGGCCCTGGTGAAACTCAAATTGAGCTTGATAGACGTGCCTTACGTGAACGCATCGCTATGATTAAAAAAGATCTTGAGATCGTAGCGCGTCGTCGTGAACAAAACCGTAATTTAAGAAAACGTAACTCTATCAATGTAGTGTCATTTGTAGGTTATACAAATGCCGGAAAATCTACATTATTTAATCGTTTGTGTGGTTCTGATGTATATGCAGCAGATCAGCTGTTTGCAACATTAGATCCAACCTTACGTACGGTTAATTTAAAAACAGTTGGTAAAACTGTTTTTGCAGATACTGTAGGATTTATTCGTCATTTGCCACATGATTTGGTAGCAGCATTTAGATCTACTTTAGAAGAAACAGCTCAAGCTGATTTACTTTTGCATATTGTTGATGCGTCAGATCCGCGAAAAGAAGACAATATTAAAGCTGTGGATGAGGTCTTAAAACAAGTAGGAGCAGCTAAAGTTAAAACTCTTATTGTATATAATAAGAGTGACTTAGTTCCGGATAGTCCTCATGATACGGTCTTTGATGAGCGCGGAATTCCAAAGCGTGTTTATGTTAGTGCAAAAACTGGCTTTGGCTTAGATGAGCTATTAGAAAGTGCTGCAAAAATTTTATGTGACAATTTATGTAGCTTTGAGGTAGTGCTATTACCCTCAGACGGTAAACTTAGAGCTTTACTCTATGGAGCCTCTGCGGTAAAAAGCGAAAGATATGATGACGAAGGGCATGTACATCTAAGTGTAGCATTGCCTGCAGTTGAATGCTCTCGTATTGATAAGCAGTCACAAGGAGCTCTTTCTCGTACTTGTGTTGAAGAAAAACTTCCTTGGCTCTTTGATGAGTTTGATTTTGATATGGTTGAATAAAATATGAAAGATCAAAATATAGATACAATGGGCTGGAATGCTCCAGGTTCTGGTGGTAATGGCAATGATGAAAATAGCCATCGTGAACCACCTCGTCAGGATGATCCATGGGGCAGAAGAAGTTCTCAAAAGAAAAATGGGTTTGATGCCGATGCTTTATTAAAAACATTGAAGGATATGTTTTTAGGTAAAGGTGGCAATAAGAGAAAGTCTACTCAAGGCTTAAAAAAAGAATCAAAATTTGGTATTGGTCTTGTTGTAGCAGCCTTATTAGGCGTTTATATCTTCAGCGGTTTTTATACTGTGCGTGAAGCTGAGCGCGGTGTTGTATTGCGCTTTGGTAAGGTTTATGACGTTGTCGATCCTGGTTTACGCTGGAAATTTACAGGTATTGATAGCGTAAATGTTGTTGATATTGAACAGGTTCGTGCGATTCAGTCATCCGGTACTATGCTCACTGAAGATGAAAATGTTGTCTTAGTCGAGATGGATGTTCAGTATCGAATTGCTGATCCTGTACGTTACCTTTATTCTGTTGTAAATCCAGATCATACTTTGCTTGAGGCTACCGATAGTGCTTTGCGTTTTGTGGTAGGTCATACTCTTATGGATGATATTTTGACCTCAGGTCGTGAGATGGTACGTCAAAATACCCGTGATTTATTAACCTCTATTATTGAGCCTTATAATACAGGCCTTTCTATTGTTGATGTTAACTTCTTGCCTGCAAGAGCCCCAGATCAGGTAAAGGCTGCATTTGACGATGCAATTGCTGCACAAGAAGATGAGCAACGCTATAAGAGAGAAGCTGAAGCTTATGCAAACGAGGTTTTACCTCGAGCTGAAGGCCAAGTTCAGCGTATTCGTCAAGAAGCTGAAGGTTATCGTTCACAGGTAGTATTGAAAGCTCAAGGTGAGGTCGCTCGTTTTGAAGAGGTTTTACCTGAGTATTTAGCCGCTCCTGAGATTACTCGCAAGCGTATTTATCTTGATACTATGCAAGAGGTATTGAGTAACTCTCGTAAGGTTGTAATTGATACTCCTGCAGGTCAGACTCCTATGTTATATATGCCATTACCTCAAGATCAGATGGTAAAGAAAGACAGTGATTCTGAGAAGAGTATGGCAGTACAAGAGCAAATTCATGTTCCATCTGCACCACAAAGTACAGAAACTCCTGTAGAAGATGTGAAGACTACAACCTCATATCCTCCTTTAAGTCAGTCCGGCTATCCTAATATTAGGAGAGGCAGATAATGCGTAAAATCAATTTAAATTTAGTTTTAGCACTGTTAATTCTTGTTGGCTTCTTTGCTTTTAATGGTTGCTATGTGATTTCAGAGGGTAGCAAGGGCATTGTTACTCGTTTTGGTAAGGTCGTTCGTGATAGCGAGCAGTCTTTAAAGATTGTCGATCCTGGTCTTCACTTTAAGATCCCGTTTATCGATAAAGTAAAACCTATGGATGTACGTATTCAAACTATTAGTTCAAGCGCTGATCGTTTTGTTACATCTGAGAAGAAAGACGTTATTATTGATTCATATGTTAAATGGCAAATTGAAGATGCCGCTACTTATTATTTAACCACAGCAGGTGGTAATAAGATGCAAGCTGAGGAGTTATTACGTCGCCGTATTAACAACTCTTTAAGAAGCCAAATTGGTCGTTTGACTATTCATGAGTTAGTCTCTGGTGCTAATAATGATAGTGTTGAAAACGAATTTGATGCAGTTTTAGATGACAAATCTTTAAATAATGAAGATCCTGTAGTAAGTTCTAAGCGCGATCAGGTAATGCAAAATGCTTTGCGTGATATTGGTTCTTCTGCTAAAGCTTTAGGTGTGAAAATTGTTGATGTGCGTATAAAGCAAATCAATTTACCGCCTGAGGTATCAAATTCTATTTATCAGCGCATGCGTGCTGAGCGTGATGCTGTAGCTAAATTACACCGTTCAGAAGGCCGTCGTGAAGCTGAGGCTATTAAGGCTCAGGCTGACCGTGAGGTTGTGGTTAAAATCGCTGAAGCTGAGCGAAATGCGCGTAAATTACGCGGTGAAGGTGATGCAGAGGCTACCAGAATTTATGCTGACGCGTATAATCGTAGCCCGGAACTTTATGAGTTCTTGCGTTCTATGGAAGCTTATAAGCAGTCAATGAGCTCAGGTGATGATGTTTTAGTCTTAAAACCTGATAGCGAGTTCTTCAAGTTCNTTTAATAATGCTTTTGGTAAAGCAAAATAGATTTTAGGGGATCTGCCGTAAGGCAGATCTGCTTTGTTTATAAATGGCAAAATCCCCGGTATTAACCGGGACGAGGAAAAAACATGAATAATGTTATTGTGCTTGGCACACAGTGGGGCGATGAAGGTAAAGGTAAAGTCGCCGATCTTCTGACTTCAAAGGCCAATATGGTCGTACGCAGCCAAGGTGGAAACAATGCCGGTCATACCTTAGTTGTAAGCGATCGCAAAGTAGTCGTCAGACTCGTCCCTTCTGGAATTCTGCACCCAGGCTGCTTATGCTTAATTGGTTCTGGTGTTGTTGTTAACCCAATTGCTTTATTTGAGGAAATCTCTGAGCTTGTTAAAGCTGGTGTAAGCAATGTAGAGGAGCGTATTAAGGTTTCAGCTGCCAGTGCTCTTTTATTACCAATTCACCCAGCAATTGATAGAGGTGCTGAGAAACTTCGTGGTAAGAATGCTATTGGTACTACCGGTCGTGGTATTGGCCCTTGCTATGAGGATAAGGTTGCTCGTCGTGGCTTACGTATTGGCGATCTTAAAGATATGGAAACCTTCAAGGTAAAGCTTAAGTCTTTACTTGATTACCGCAATTTCATGCTCAAGAACTACTATCATGAGCCTGAGGTTACCTTTGAGTCTGTAATGGCTGCTATTGAGCCTTTACGTGATCGTCTGTTAGCTATGATTGCTGATATCTCTGAGATCTTAGCTGAAGGCCGTCGTCAAAATAAGAAAATCCTCTTTGAGGGGGCTCAGGGTACTTTCCTTGATATTGACTATGGTACTTATCCATATGTAACCTCCTCTAACACTGTTGCAGGTGGTTGTGTAACAGGTTCAGGCGCAGGTCCTTTAGACATTGAATATGTTTTAGGTATTGCCAAGGTCTATACCACTCGTGTAGGTGGCGGCCCATACCCAACTGAACTTAATGATGAGACTGGTGAAGACATTCGTCGTCGTGGTCATGAGTTTGGCGCTGTAACCGGTCGTCCTCGTCGTACTGGTTGGTATGATGCTGTTGCTATGCGCCGTGCTGTTACTATCAACTCCATCTCTGGTTTAGCTTTAATGAAGATGGACGTTTTAGATGGTATGGATGAGCTTAAGATTTGCACCGCTTATAAGTTTGCAGATGGTACCATTTCCAATCTGCCTCCTTTAGCTGCAGCTGAGTATGAGGGTGTAACCCCTGTATATGAGACCTTACCTGGTTGGAAGGAGTCTACCTTTGGTGTAACTTCTTGGGATGATTTACCTAAGAATGCTCAGAATTACATTAAGCGTATTGAAGAGCTCTCTGGCACTAAGGTGGCAATCTTATCTACAGGTCCTGAGCGTAGCCAGACTATTACTTTAGAAGATCCATTTGCTGATAAATAATATTTTATTGGCAATAAAGAAAAGCCCATCTTTTGATGGGCTTTTTGCATTTTTGTTTGATAAAAAAGTTAAAGTTACCCAAAAAGTGCGTCAATTTAGTTATCTAGGTTGACGCACCATGAAAGTCCAACACAAATGAGTTTGTCTCAGAGTAAGTTGGGCTTTTTATATTTCTTCGTAATAAAGGCCATCTAAAATAGGATCTAATTTATCAAGATCATTTTCTGCTTCTTGCTCATCCATAAGACCTGACAAAGGATCAAAACCTTGAGGAGTTGAACTTGGAAGAGGTATACCTAAAGCTATAAAATAATCAGCTTTTTTACCTACTACCTCATCGTAAAGATTTCCTTCAGGAGTTACTTTAACTAATATATTGTTTAAACTTGAAAGTAACTTGCCATCACTTGAATAGATTATTTTGCCCTTAATTACTTTATTTTTAACAGCTTTTTTATATTTTTGTAGGCGTTTTCTTACCATTATAGATAAGGTTGTTGCGATAAACTGAGTAAACAGTCGGCCTGATAAGCTTTTATCTTTATGACATCTTGGACGATTGCAAGCTAAACGGTATTTTAAGGTATTAAATGCATATTCAACTTCTGCTCTGTCATAATATCTTTGATAGCAAACACAAGGATCTTTTTCACAATCACTAAGTAAAGCTCTAATACCACGATATTTAAGGTTCTTTTCAACAAGAATATCGGATATTACCCATATATCATTGCCGCAATCATCTTTGATAGACTCTAAGTATCTGTCTTTTATAGTTTTATGTATATTATTTGTAAGTTCAAATCCGTCATTTAATAATTCACAGACAGTAGCAGCATTATAGTTGATTGCCTTTTCAGAGCTGAAACGTAAGTCAGGATCGTAATAAAAATGAAGGAACAGCTCTTTTTCTTCATCAAATCGTCTATTTTTGCCTTCAACTAAAGTAGAGGCATATTTCCATTTAAGTTTTACTGTATAAACATGTTGATTAAGCTTTTTATTAAAACTTGCTCTAGATATTAAACGATTGTAAGCCTCATCTATTTCCTGTTGAATAAGACAGTTTTTAATATTAGTCCTCATATTAAAAACAAAACTTATGTTGTTACGTAAGCAATCATCGATATTAGAGGCAGAAGGGTAACCTTTATCACAAACAAAGACTATATTTTTGTTAAATTTAAGGCGTGTAGCATCAGCAATAGTGCGTCTTAAGGTAACAATGTCAGGAACCGCACCATTGTAAGCACGATAAAATAAAGGAATACCAGAATCTTGCTCAACTAACATAAGAACGTTGTACTGATATAAATCATCGCCATCTTTATTTTTACCAAAGTCGGCAAAACGCAAATTGGGAGAATAAGTTGATATGGATGTAGAGTCAAAAGCTAGATAAACGTAATCATTCTCATCTCGATTTTTAAAATAATAATCGTTCATGATTTCAATAAATCTATCAACCTTCTCTTCATCAATTCTTTCAAATAAACGATAAATAGAACTTGGAGATAGTACTCTCTGATAAGGGAGTCTTGTACATTCAGAAAATTCTTCGAACTGAGATATGTTATTGTTTTTACAAAGAATAAGATAATACGCTATAGATAGAATTTTTAAATAATCATTGTATTTAAAAAAGACACGGGATAAGGCTTTACCTATATTTGATTGAGAAACAATATAATCTAAAACAAAAGTAGCACCAGCATGATAGATTTTAGTGTTTTTATAAAAGTCTAAAGAGTTTATCTGAGGCTCTTTGGCTTTAAAAACATACTTTCGTCCTTCACGAAAAACATCTAAGTGTTCAAGTTCAGGATAATCTTTAATAAAGTGTTCATCCCACTTAATAAGACCTTCCTTACCTCCATTTAAAATAACTCCAACTTTTTTAGAATTAGCCCTTCTAGAACGCTTTTTATCGGCATCCCAAATATTTTGATAGGTATATACATAATAACCACCTTTAGGACCTTTATTTAAAAGAAGAGAAGGTAATTTTGGAGGGTTTATAACAGCCATAGGAAGATACCGATAGATAATAATTAATACGTATCTAGTATACGATAAAATAAAAGCTTTGGCAATAGCGTAATAAACAAAATTAGATGGTTCTTCGCCAAATCTGTGGCTAACTAAAAGTTTATATCTAATTTTGTTATACCAATAGACAAAAAAGGGTCGTTCCCAATTAAGATTGAATTAACCCAAATCCATCAATCAAGGAGAACGACCTATGGCTATTGTACCCGATTTTCAATCTGATTTAACAAACCATTTTTTCAAAGGTTTTAAGATTTCTTCCCATTTTATAGATGATAAAGCTAAGGAAATTCATTTTTACCTTGAGCCTTGCAGTGAATTTCCTGTTTGTCCTAGGTGTAAAGGCAAGAATGTAGTTGTTCACGAATATAGAAAACGAATTGTGCAAGATGATTCCATTTTGGGGTATAAGACTGTTTTATTTATTACCTATAGAACCTTTAAATGTAAGTTCTGTAATAAATATGCAACTGAAAAAATAGAGTTCCTATCTGAAAACAGTCGCTTTACAACAAGGGTTGCAGACTCTGTTAATGAAGATTTAGAAAGAGCCGGGTCTATTAAAGATACTGCTGAAAGAACCGGTTTAAGCTGGTCTTCCTGCAAAAGAATTCATAAGCGATACCTTAAAAAGAAAATATACTTTAATTTAGGTCAAGCCTCTCACATTGCTATTGATGAATTCTCTATTAAGAAAGGCCATAAATATGCAACTGTAGTTGTTGATTTAGATACTAAAAGAGTTATTTGGGTTGGCAAGGGTAAGACTGTACGAGAGGTTAATCGCTTCTTTAAATTATGCGGTACAGAGGGCTGTAAACAAATAAAAGCAGTAGCAATGGACCAAAATGCAGGATTTGCTACTTGCGTTAATAAGTACTGCCCTAATGCCAAGGTTGTCTATGATTTATTTCATATGGTTTATAACTTTGGAAGACTTGTTATAAGCGCCATAAGACTAAGACTTGCCTATGAAAATAAAAACAAAAATGATGACAATGCTTATTCTCTTTTAAAGCGTTCAAGATTTCTGTTACTTACAAAAAACTCTAATTTATCTGAAGAAAAAAGAATAAAACTTAATGATATTTTAAGCTTTTATCATGATTTATATGCAGCTAATGAGCTAAAAGAGCTATTACCTGAAGTATTCCATGCTCACTCAAAAGAAGAGTCAAAATCTCTTTGGGATGAATGGGTAAGGTTAGCTTTACAGTCAAAAGTTCAAGAGATTACTAAGTTTGCCAAAGTGCAAAACAGAAGATACCGAGATGGTATAACAAATTCAGGTATTTACAGGATTAGAACAAGCGTTCTTGAAGGGATAAACAATAAGATAAAAGTATTAAAAAGATTAGCTTATGGATTTAGAGATGCTTTTAGAGGTAATGCTTATGTTTAACATATAGCCCTAATGAATATAATCTCAATTTCATTAGGGCTATCCACAGATTCTCGGAAGAACCTTTCTTTTTGAGGATCATGAATTCATTTAGGGGCAATTCACTTGAATGCTAAAAGGATCCCTGGTCAATTTTGTATATTATTTTCCAGGGATCCCACAGATTTGGCGATGAGCCAATTAGATTGAAGAATCAGATGGTTATTTTTTGTAAAAATAAATTATGTAAACAAAAAAGTGCGCTTAATTATCTATAAACGCACTTTTTGGGAAGTTAGCGGCTGCGCATAATTGCTTTATCAGCAAGATTTGTGAGCATTTCTTTATAAGGTGAGTCTGGCAGCTCTTTAAGAGCTTCCTTTGCCTCTAATATGGCGTTTTGAGCGTATTTTTGGCACTTTTCTAAGGCTTTTGCCTTATCTATGAAGGAAAGTACTATCTCAAGCTCTTTTTGCTCTACAGCGGCCTTAAAAGCGTTTTTATCTTCACCTTTTAATTCTTTGTAAGTAATGATTAAAGGCAAGGTAATGCGACCATCATTTAAATCCTCACCTACGGTCTTACCTAAATGTTCAGAGCTTGAACTATAGTCAAGCATGTCATCTACAACCTGAAAGCCTATACCTAATTTTTTGCCATAGGTATTTAATGCATCGATAATATTTTGAGGTTGTTTGGTAT
Source organism: uncultured Succinivibrio sp. (assembly GCA_905186145.1). GTDB lineage: Bacteria > Pseudomonadota > Gammaproteobacteria > Enterobacterales > Succinivibrionaceae > Succinivibrio. The sequence continues at coordinate 1,558,444 of LR994470.1, read as the reverse complement.
AGATGGCCATACCGTTTACCGCAAGCTCAAATAATGCACCAGTTTTGCAATAGATAGTGTATTCGTAGTCATCAAGAGAAATATTGATATCACCTTCTTTTTCAAGCTGTTCAAGTTCTCCTGCAACTAATGCTGTAACTGTTGCATTTACTGAAGCAAATAAAGTCATGCTATTTAATTGCTGTAATGCAATGAAGCTTCTGGTGAAAATATAGTCTCCAGCTAATACCGCAACATGATTGCCATCAGTTGCGTTGATAGTGCTTTGACCACGTCTTACCTCAGCATGATCGATTACATCGTCATGGATTAAAGTTGCAGTATGCAAAAGCTCAATTGCAGCAGCAAAGGTTACGATAAATTTTGGGTCTATCTGTGTGTTAAGAGCGTAAGCTGCAGCAATAGCTAAACGCGGACGAAGTCTTTTACCGCCAGCACGCACAACGTGCATGCATAAGGAGTTTACATGCTCTTCTACCTTGTTTCCGCTTAAGGTCTTAAATAGGTATTCCTCTACTTCTTTAAGTCTAAGATCGAGTACTTGCTTGTGATTATCCATATGTGATCCTTAATTAACTGCAATATTTTATCATTAAGACCTATAAATTTCTTGAAATATGCTTCACAAGCAATTAAAATTCATGTGTTTCTTAAGAGTGGAATTAATTCGTCGTGACGACGCATTAATTGAAATAGCGTAATATAGACAAAATTTTAATGCAGTCCGTCTAATGGACTTGCATTTTTATAATTTTGCCTGTAAAATGCTGTCCCACTATCGCCCCAAAAGGGCAATCACTTTTTTACATGGATGGCGGGAGCAGAACTCCTGCAATTACCCGGAGTTTGAGCATGTACGCAGTTATTTTTTGCGGCGGCAAGCAGCACAAGGTCTCCGAGGGCGACGTGCTTAGCGTTGAGCTCCTCGATGCCCAGGCTGACAGCGATATTACCCTTGATAAGGTTCTTTTAGTTTCCGACGGTACCAATATTAAAGTTGGTGCTCCTTATATCGACGGTGCCAAGGTTAGCGCCAAAGTTTTAGGTGCTCATGGCGGCGAGAAAGTTAAGATCGTCAAGTTCCGTCGTCGCAAGCATCATCAGAAGGTGACCGGTCACCGTCAGTGGTACACTGATTTAAAGATTACCGGTATTACCGCGTAATAAGGAGAAGGAATAAATGGCACACAAAAAAGCTGGTGGTTCCGTTCGTAACGGTCGCGATTCCCAAGGTCAACGTTTAGGCGTTAAGGCCTATGCTGGTGAGAATGTTACCGCAGGTAGCATCATTGTTCGTCAACGTGGCACCCACTTCCATGCTGGTGCAAACGTAGGTCTTGGCAAAGATGATACTCTGTTCGCCAAGCAGGACGGCGTTGTATCTTTCGTAACTCGTGGTAAGAATAACCGCAAGTTCGTTGAGATTGTTGCTTCTGAGCAGTAATTATCGAATTTAATCAATGATTTATAGAGCCCTGCATTTTGCGGGGCTTTTTAGTTTGTAGGCAGTAATTACTGCCGTTTACTGACTTACGGAGAGTTTTATGAAGTTTGTCGATGAGGCCGTGATCCGTGTCGAAGCCGGTGACGGCGGTAATGGCTGTGTAAGTTTTCGTCGTGAAAAATATGTCCCAAGAGGCGGCCCTAATGGCGGCGATGGCGGCGATGGCGGCCATGTTTATTTAGTTGCCGATAATAACTTAAATACTTTAGTAGATTATCGTTTTACCCGTTTTTATCAGGCAGGCCGTGGTGAAAATGGCGGTAGCTCTGATTGTACAGGCGCTCGCGGTAACGATATTTTTTTAAAGGTACCTGTAGGTACTCGTGTAACAGATATCGAAACTGGTGAAGTTATAGGCGATCTTAAGAGTAATGAGCAAAAGTTATGTGTCGCAAGAGGCGGTAGACATGGCTTTGGTAACACTCATTTTAAGAGTGCTACTAATCAGGCTCCAAGACAGCGTACTATGGGTTCTCGTGGCGAGAGACATCAGTTAAAGCTTGATATGTTACTCGTATCTGATGTAGGCCTTGTAGGCCTTCCTAATGCCGGTAAATCTACTTTTGTACGTACTGTCTCTGCAGCAAAACCTAAGGTTGCGGATTATCCTTTTACTACTATTACCCCATCTTTAGGTGTAGTAAAAACAGCCTCAGGTAGAAGCTTTGTTATCGAAGATATTCCAGGTCTTATTGAAGGTGCCTCTTCAGGTGCAGGCCTTGGTATGCGTTTTTTAAAGCATCTTGAGCGTTGCCGTGTCTTAGTTCATTTAGTTGATTGTGCACCTTTAGATGGTAGCGATCCTTGTGAAAATGCTCGTATTATTGAAAATGAGCTTAAGCAATACGCACACGATCTCTACGAAAAGCCTCGTTATCTTGTCTTAAATCAGATTGATAAGATTTCACAGGAAGAGGCCTCTGAGATTTTAGCCAATGTTGAGAAGGTCTTTGATAAGGCTCCTGTTAAGTGCTTTATGATTTCATCTTTAGCCAAGATTGGTATTAACGAACTTATCTTTGCCCTTCAGGATATGGTAGATGCAATTCATAAAGAAGAGACATTACAAGAGCAAACTTCTCAAAGTGAGCCTTTCGTTTGGACAGAGCCTGAAGAGCCTGAACAAATTGAAGAAGAGCCTCTTGAGGAAGAGGAAGACGGTCCTGAGTTTATTTACAGGAATTAAAATATGGCCCAGGTAGAAATTATTGCAGCTTTAGCACGCAATCGTGTAATTGGTATTGATGGTCATATGCCTTGGCATTTACCTGCAGATTTAGCTCATTTTAAAGCTTTAACAATGGGTAAATGTATTGTTATGGGGCGCAGAACATTTGAGTCTGTAGGCCGAGTTTTACCAGGACGCCGTAATATTATGGTTTCTTCAACTTTTAAAGATACAGTTGAAGGCTTAACAGTAGTCCCATCATTGTCAAAAGCCTGCGAAATTGCAGGCGATGGCGTTTTAATGGTAATTGGTGGGGCTGGAATGTATCGTGAAGCTTTAGATATGGCAAATGTTTTACATTTGACTCATATTGATGCAGATTTTGATGGTGATACTTTCTTCCCAGATTGGCACAAATATCATTTTGAGTGTGCCGATTGCGAACTTTGCCATGATGATGCTTTAAATCTCGACTACAGCTTTAAAACCTGGCGTAGAGTCTAATTTTTAGTATTTTTCTTTTTATCGGTGGGCTTTTGTTTTGATTCAACCTGAAAATGCTCACCGGTTTCTAAACAATACCCACTTAAACTTTTTCCCCATACACAACCTGTATCTAAAGCTATGATATGCGGTCTATAACATTTACCTTGAAGCGCTGACCAATGCCCAAAGATAAGTTCATATTGTTCGCCATCAAAACGTGAAGGGTGTCCATAGTTAAACCAAGGAAATATTGCTAGATTTAGAGCCTCTTGAGGTGATAGCGAGCTATGGTTGTAATCTAAATTTAGGTTTTTGTCGCAAAGGCGCATGCGCGTAAAGGCATTTATAATAAAACGCCACCTTAAAAGATCTGAATCTTTTGGATCATATCTTTTGGGGGTATTGGCATACATATTTCTAAGCAAAATTTGCCTTTTTACAGGATTATTTAAAACCTCAGAGATTTCTTGTGAGCGCAAAGATGCTTCATGTAAACCCCAAGAAGGGTAAATGCCTGCATGACAAATTGCCGCTTTTTGTTCTTTATTTATATATAAAAGGGGCAAAGAACATAAAAATTTAATGATTTTATCGACATTTGGGGCTGCTAACAGGCGATCTAAATTGTAATTTGGGCGCAATTTACCTAAGCCATAATATACAGCTATAAAGTTTAGATCGTGATTTCCTAAAACCGCATGAAGACATTTTTCACATAAGTTCAAATGCATAATGTAATTCATAGTCTCAAGAGGATAAGGTCCACGACCTATGAGATCTCCTGTTAAAAGCAGTTTATCCTTGTCAGGATTAAACTGCATTTTTTCTAAAAGCTGCAAAAACTCAACAAAGCAGCCGTGAATATCTCCTATGCAATAGGTTGCCATAAACAATCCTAATGTTTAAAAATCTGCAGGGCTTTTTGCAAAATACCGTCTTTCTTTTTTGCATTAGACTCCAAATGTCCTAAAGATGGCACACTTATAAAAGAGTTTTCTTCAAGACAATAACAACTTAAAGCGCCACCCCATAAACAACCTGTATCTAAAGCTTTTACCTGAGGGTTGTCACATTTGCCTTGTAATGCAGCCCAATGACCAAATATTGATAAAAAGTCATGATTATCTTGATCTTTTAGAGCCTTTGAGAATTTAAACCATGGATAAAGACCTAAATCTTGAGCGTCTTTTAAAGTAGATGAACTAAAACCGTAGTTAAGAGTTAAGTCATTTTGACAAAAACGCATGCGAGTAAAAACGTTTAAAGAAAAGCGCAGACGATTTAAATCACAATCACTAGGAATATCTTTATTTATAGAATCATCAAACATATTGCGTAAAAGAATATTTCGATGAACTTCATTTTTAAAGAAATGTTCAAGCTCTAAGGCATGGGCTTTTAACTCATTTAAAGTCCATTCAGGATAGACACCGGCGTGGGTTAAAACAAAATGTTTATCATAATCTACAATCATAAAAGGGCGAGAGCTTATGAAATTATAGATGTCATAGGCATTTTGGGCATTTAAGATAGGGCTAATCATAGCTTTAGGTTTATCTTTTAAAATACCTGCATAAACAGACATATAAAAAAGCTCATGATTACCAATTACAGTATGTGCACAGCCTTTTTGGGCATATTTCATGACTATATCAATAGTCTCAAGAGGATACGGACCACGTCCTATGAGATCGCCTGTGAAATATAAGGTATCGTTTTGAGGGGTAAACTTTATTTTATCTAAAAGAGCTTTTAGTTCATCGGCACAACCGTGCACGTCACCTATAAAATATGTACTCATGCAATTACCCTAATAATCCCTGTAGACACTTTGTTTTTATATAGGTGTCGAGTGTTATTATTTTTTAATAAAAAATTTTGTAATCATCAAAGTATGCCGGTTAAAAGTTAAAAATAATTTAATTTTCAGCAATATTTGATATTTTTTTTAAGTTTATTATTTATTTTAATCTTATTTTATTAAAAAAATATTGAAACTCTACAAAAGACACTAAGAATAAAAAATTCTTAATTGCGCATATTGTGCTAGAGTTTATAAAATTTTGAATGCCAAATAGCATAAAGTAATTAGAGTGATTTTAGTTTGAGGTTTTTATGCCACGCATTTCCCGTACTTTTATAAGTGAGCGTTTAATTCCTGCCATAGCAATTGAAAAATTGATAGGACAGTTTGTAACACTTAAAAAGTCTGGAAATAACTACATGGGATGTTGTCCTTTTCATCATGAAAAGACACCTTCATTTTGTGTAACTCCTTCAAAACAGATGTTTTATTGCTTCGGTTGCAAAGAACACGGCAATGCCATAGATTTTTTAATGAAATACAAAAACTTAGGCTTTGTTGAGGCTTGTGAAGAGGCTTGTCAGTATGCAGGTATTGAAGTTGAGTACGAAGCTGGCGCAATTCCTGAAAATTACGATAAATATAAACAATATTATGAACTTATGGATAGATGTGCTCGCCAATTTTCACAAGTATTGTTTTCAAAAGCTGGCCAAGAGGGCATGGACTATTTTTGTAATAAACGAGGTTTAAGCAAAAACACTATCTTACAGGCCTCATTAGGTTTTGCTCCAGAAGGATGGCATTTTTTACAAGAACAAGTATGTCGTAACCCTAAAGAAGAGCAGATGCTTGTTGATTTGGGTATGCTTGTTCGTAATGACAAAAATAATGTCTATTCGATGTATAGAAATCGCGTCATGATCCCAATTTTTGATAGGAAAGGACGCATTGTAAGCTTTGGTGGACGTACTTTAGGTGATGAAAAGCCTAAATATATGAACACTAAAGAGACGCCTATATATAGAAAACGTAATGAGCTTTTTGGATTATATGAAGCTCTAAAGGCCAACAACAATCGCCCAGCTTATTTTGTGATAGTTGAGGGATATATGGATGTTATCTCTTTAAGACAGGCTGGAAGTAATAATGCCGTTGCGTCCCTAGGAACTGCTACTACTGTCGAACAGTTTAAAACGATGTTTCGCTACAGTAAAAAAATCGTTTGTTGCTATGATGGAGATAGTGCAGGTCGTAATGCAGCTTGGCATGCTTTAATCACAGCTACACCTATTTTAGAGAGTGACTATGATATTCGTTTTGCCTTTTTACCTANNAAAGAGCATGATCCAGATTCTTTAGTAAGAGAGCAAGGTCTTGGAGCTTTTACGAGCATTTTAGATGAAGCTATGAGCTATCCGGAGTTTTTAATTGCGCATTTGAGTTCAAATTATGATTTAAAAGATCCTGCTGCAGCTGCGGCCTATCTTGCTGAGGTTTTATCATATATAAGAAATATCAAATTAAAACCATTGCAGTCTGTAGCGCTTACTTTATTGTCATCAAGCTGTGGTATTGATGAAAGACAGCTTTATGACATGTTAAATAGTAAAGAGCAAAATAATGCCCATTCATCATTTATAAATAGGGAACAATCCTCAAATTACGCAGAAAATAAAAATGCTTTAACGAGTAATATATTAGCCACCCCTATGCGCAGACTTATGGCTTTTATTTTGCAGCAACCTTCATTAGTCTCATCTCAATACCATAGTTTTGGTTTAGATGGTCTTTCAGCACTATGCCAAAAGTTAAATGTAAAAGGTGCTCAAGAACTGGCATTATTACTATCAGAGTTTAAACAAAATCCGCAAACCAATACGGCGATGCTTTTAGAGCGCTATCGTGATACCAAAAGAGAGCGATATATAAATCTTTTAGTAAATGCCCCTTTAGGACTTACTCTTCCTGATGGAGAGGAGTTAAGTCAAACCGCACGTCTTGAATATTTTGCACATTTAATAGCTATGGTTTTAGTAGAACCCTTAAAGCTTAGAGCGTCAAAATTAACTTTAAATGCAGATAGATTGTCAAAAGCTGAGTTTGATGAGATGGTTTTATTAAAAAGAGAGCTTAAACAAATAGAAGCTATAATCTAAAACTTGACGGATTCACTATTTATTAGTGTATAATGTAGAACATTGAGGCCCATTAGCTCAGTTGGTTAGAGCAGACGACTCATAATCGTTTGGTCTCCTGTTCAAGTCAGGAATGGGCCACCACCTACCTTGCCTAATTTTATTTTCCTTTTTAAAGACTATCATAAACTTTAAGGCTCATCGCCAAATCTGTGGGATCCCTGGAAAATAATATACAAAATTGACCATGGATCCTTTTAGCATTCAAGTGAATTGCCCCTAAATGAATTCATGATCCTCAAAAAGAAAGGTTCTTCCGAGAATCTGTGGATAGCCCTAATGAAATTGAGATTATATTCATTAGGGCTATATGTTAAACATAAGCATTACCTCTAAAAGCATCTCTAAATCCATAAGCTAATCTTTTTAATACTTTTATCTTATTGTTTATCCCTTCAAGAACGCTTGTCCTAATCCTGTAAATGCCTGAATTTGTTATACCATCTCGGTATCTTCTGTTTTGCACTTTGGCAAACTTAGTAATCTCTTGAACTTTTGACTGTAAAGCTAACCTTACCCATTCATCCCAAAGAGATTCTGACTCTTCTTTTGAGTGAGCATGGAATACTTCAAGTAATAGCTCTTTTAGCTCATTAGCTGCATATAAATCATGATAAAAGCTTAAAATATCATTAAGTTTTATTCTTTTTTCTTCTGATAAATTGGAGTTTTTTGTAAGTAACAGAAATCTTGAACGCTTTAAAAGAGAATAAGCATTGTCATCATTTTTGTTTTTATTTTCATAGGCAAGTCTTAGTCTTATGGCGCTTATAACAAGTCTTCCAAAGTTATAAACCATATGGAATAAATCATAGACAACTTTGGCATTAGGGCAATACTTATTAACACAAGTAGCAAATCCTGCATTTTGGTCCATTGCTACTGCTTTTATTTGTTTACAGCCCTCTGTACCGCATAATTTAAAGAAGCGATTAACCTCTCGTACAGTATTACCCTTACCAACCCAAATAACTCTTTTAGTATCTAAATCAACAACTACAGTTGCATATTTATGGCCTTTCTTAATAGAGAATTCATCAATAGCAATGTGAGAGGCTTGACCTAAATTAAAGTATATTTTCTTTTTAAGGTATCGCTTATGAATTCTTTTGCAGGAAGACCAGCTTAAACCTGTTCTTTCAGCAGTATCTTTAATAGACCTGGCTCTTTCTAAATCTTCATTAACAGAGTCTGCAACCCTTGTTGTAAAGCGACTGTTTTCAGATAGGAACTCTATTTTTTTCAGTGGAATATTTATTACAGAACTTACATTTAAAGGTTCTATAGGTAATAAATAAAACAGTCTTATACCCCAAAATGGAATCATCTTGCACAATTCGTTTTCTATATTCGTGAACAACTACATTCTTGCCTTTACACCAAGGACAGACAGGAAATTCACTGCAAGGCTCAAGATAAAAATGAATTTCCTTAGCTTTATCATCTATAAAATGGGAAGAAATCTTAAAACCTTTGAAAAAATGGTTTGTTAAATCAGATTGAAAATCAGGTACAATAGCCATAGGTCGTTCTCCTTGATTGATGGATTTTGGTTAATTCAATCTTAATTGGGAACGACCATTTTTTTGTCTATTGGTATAACAAAATTAGATATAAAATTTTAGTTAGCCACAGATTTGGCGAAGAACCAACTTTAATAGTTTTTTCTTTATTTTTATCTAACTGCAATATGCAAAAAAATCTCCCTGCATGTTTTGCAGAGGGATATGTTGTCTAACAAATAAAATTCTACTTGTTAAGACCTAAAGCATCACGGATAGTGAAGAACAGGTCGGTTTGGTCAGTAAGACCAAGAACGTTCATAGCACCTGGACCGTAAGAGGCAATACGTAATTGTGCACCAGTGTGGCCAGAATCATCAACGTCCTCAGAATTACCGTAGCAGATAGACATTGGAACACCATCAGCTGTAATAACAGCCTGAGTGTAACCTGGAGATACTGCATCAGGGTAAACAATCTGAGTGGCATGAGAGTGGTCAGCTGTAACCAATACTAAAGTATTACCATCTTTCTTAGCAAAGTCTAAAGCAACCTGAACTGCTTCATCTAAGTCCATAGTTTCACCGAACTGGCCACATGGGTTGTTAGCATGAGCTTGCTTATCGATGGAAGCTCCTTCAACTTGTAAGAAGAAGCCCTTCTCATTGGTGCTTAATAATTCAATAGACTTCTGTGTCATCTGAGCTAATGTAGGAACATTCTTACCACGCTCGGAGTTAACTTCACATTTAACAGCAGGCTTATCAAGATTGCCGTGGAAGGAAGCTTGAGGGCCTTTGAGTCTGATTGGCATATTGCCTTCAGCAAACAGACCTAAAACAGGGGTATCCTGGTTTGCAGCTTTAACAGCTTGCATTTCTTTTAAGTCTTTAACAACAACGAAGCCACGCTCTTTAGCCTGATCTAATAAGGTCTTGCCCTTGTATTCGCCAGCAACAGCCTTTTCGTCAAATGACTTAGAACCGCCACCCATTACAACGTCAGCGCGGATGTTTATGATCTGCTCTGAAATTGAGCCTAAACCGCCTTTCTCTAAAACTTCGCTTGGGCATTTCTTAGAAGTTGAAGATGGGGCATAGCACTTTCTTTGAGTTACGTGTGCTAATAAAGCAGCAGGAGTTGCGTCCTGGATTTCTGCAGTAGAAATATCACCTGTTGCAAGGCCAGCCTTTTTAGCTAATTCGATTAAAGAGGTAACAGGCTTGCCATTAACGTCAACGCCAATTGCGCCATTGTAAGTCTTATAACCGGTAGACCAAGCAGTAGCAGAAGCTGCAGAGTCAGTTACATAATCAGGTTTGTGGTTGTCTTTGTGTAAAGAATAATGGGTATATTCACCGGAGAATGGTAAAGCATCAATACCTTTGAAGTATCCACCTGCACCAACAGCAAAGTTACGAGCAGCAGTGATCTCGCTATCGCCCATGCCGTCACCGATTAAAAGAATTACATTTTTGGCATGTTTCTGGCTGGCAATCTTTATTTGGTCTTGGTACATTTCGACCATATCACCATGAATACGACGGGCGCCACCTTGGGCAGTTACATCACCAGCTTTTGCGCGAGCAAATACGGCTGCATCATCTGCTGCAAAAGCGCATGTAGAAGCAGCTAAACCTAAAGCAATTGCAGTTAAAGCAATTTTATTCATACAACTCTCCATTGATTTTTGGTTTTATCTTTGGTTCGCGCATAATGTAATAAAGAAAGGTAAAAAAAAAACTTAAATTTTGTTAAATGTTTGTGAGTTGTATTAACTTATTGAAATAAAATAAAAATATATTTTTATTTGTGTAAAAAAAAACGGGATTTAAAAATCCCGTTTTAAAAACTAGTCTTTTTTACTTAATCCACGTTTGATTTTTGCATAAGTAGAAGGACAGTCAGCTTCTGTTTGTGGGGTTAAAGTTCTGTATGCACCATTTGCATAAACTTGAACATCACCATTGCGACTTCCTGAAAGCAGGCGAACTTTGCTACCTAATTTAAGTCTGCAGTTAAAGTGAGTATCAACAATAGTAGGGCCATTTCTGGTATTTACTGTCATTCTGACACCTTCCCCGCGATTGGCAAGAGAAGATCCACCTGCGCCGGCAATACCACCTAAAGAAGCGCCTAAAAGTACACTTGAGGAGTTATCTCCTATAAGACCACCTATTAAAGCACCACCTAAGGCACCAATAACACCGTTACCAGTAGAATTATATTTACGACTATCTACATTATCTAAAAGTTCCAAAGATGTAATGGTGCCTTCATAATAAGTTGAGACACTACCAACATGAGTTTGGGCATTGGTGCATGCTGCTAAAGTTGCAACAGTAACGCTAATTGCGGTAATTTTTAAAAAAGATTCTACTTTCATGGGCCTATCCTTTTAGATCCATCTCCTTACTTTATAATAAGGAAAGATTTTTAATATGTAAGGTTTATTATAGATATGAATGAGAAAACTTGCATACTTACTGTAAGTTCTTTATCACCAAAAGGCGAGGGTATTGCCTTTTATGAGGGTAAAGAGGTTTATATTGAAGGAGCACTTCCTTTTGAAGAGGTTGAGGTCTTAGTTGGCGATAGTTTTGTTGAAGGATCAAAACGTTGTCCAGGCAAGCTTATTAAGATTATAAAAAGAAGTAAAGATAGAGCTGATGATAATCAGCCAAAGCTTTTAGGGGATGCTTGTGTTTGGGGCGCGCTTAAATATGAAACTACGCTCAAACTAAAACAAGATTTGATCCAAGATGCGCTTAAATCTATTGGGGTTAAGTTAGCAGTACCTGAAATTGAAAAAAGCGATTTTAATTTAATTGTGAGAAATAAAAGTATTCGTTATTTTGGTACACAAAATAATGAGGTTATTTGTGGCTTTTATAAATCAAGGTCTCACGAGGTTACTCCTGCAGCAAAATGTATCTTAGAACCGCAATGGTTTTTAGATTTTTCTAAAAAGCTTTGTGATTTAGCTAATAAGTATCATATTTGTGTATACGATGAGATTTTACACATCGGCTATTTAAGAGCTCTTTTATTACGTGATTGCTCCGACGAAAAATTGGCCATGATTATAAGTACTCAAGAGTTAACGAGCGAGTTTATTGAAGAATATAAAGCATTAGCGCGTGATTTTAATATTAAGGCTTTATTTTTATGTTTAAATCCTTATGAAGGTAATGCTTTAGTTAAAGGAAAAATCATTTCCTTAGGTGAAGATCTTTATATTAAAGAAAGTTTTTTTGATTGTGATTTTAAAGTAGGGCCTACAACTTTTCTTCAAGTAAATAAAAGTATCGCCAAGAAAATTTATGATGAAGCGGTAGCTTTTTGTAATGGAGTTTCTGATAAGGATTGTGCTTTAGATTTATGCTGCGGCATTGGCACTATGACTATAGGTTTAAGCCGTCATTTTAAAAAAGTTATCGGAATTGAAATTGTTGAAGATTCTGTAAAAGCTGCTAATAACAATGCCAAAGATAACCATGTTTGTAATGTTGAATTTATAGCAGGAGATCTTAAAAAGAAGATTAGATCTTGCGTAAATTCCAGCGTAAAGGCGGTGATTGCAGATCCTTCTCGTCAAGGTTTAGGTCAAAGCGTATGTGATGCTTTAAAAAGTTTGCCTAGCGGTTGTCGTATAAGCTTAATTTTTTGTGCATTACCTGCTTTAAAGCGAGATGTTTTAAGTCTGTTAAAAAATGGCTTTGACATAGATGGGGTAAAAGGATTTGATATGTTCCCTTATACTAATCATGTTGAGACATTAGTTTTAATGCACAAGAGATAAAAAAACAGGCTAAGCCTGGTTTTTTATTACCTAAACTTTGCTCGAAATTATATGTTTAGGTAAGTCTATATAAAGCTGGATTATTTTTAATACAGCTTTTAATTTAATTAAATTGCTTTTCGAGTTTATATAAGGACATTTCTAACTCATCAAGAGATTTAAAGTTATCATCTTCATCAGGCCCCTCTTCTTCTTTTGATAAAACACCAAAATATTCTGATTTAGGTAACGGCATATCTAAACTTTCAAGAATTCTTTTATGTATACCTGTCACAAGCCCATAATAGCTACCATTTCTGAATACAGTTTGTTCAATGCCTTCTAAACACGAAAGTAATTTGGCATCAGAATCAAAAGGTAAATTCATTCCTTTTTTAGCAGCTTGATTTATTTTCTGTCTAAACATCATTCCCACGGCACAAGCGATTAACATTACAAAAGTTTTTCCTTCTGTGGATTCATTTTTTGAGGTGCGATATCTTGAACCACCAACTTTTTGTTTTATAACCTTAAAAGCGTCCTCTACACGTTTCTCTTTCGTAATAAGCTCTCCAAGCCTCAACAGGGTCTGATATGGTATTAGAAACTAAAATTCTGATACCTTTATTGAGCATATATTCAGTTTTAGCTTTGTTATTAGTTAAAAATCCACCTTTACCATTTTCTTTTATAAATTCATTTTTAAGCTCAATCTCCTCCAAACTTAAATTTGAGCCATTTTTCAATTTCTCAAGCAGAGGAAGGATTTTACTTTTTAAAAAAGCTTGTTCACTTTCAACGCGTATTTGTTTATCAAGGTAAATATGTACATAAACTGTAGTTTTAGCTTTAACAGCGCGTCCTGTAGGAGTTTTATCTAATGTAGGATAAGACCACTCATATTTATCTGATACACAAAAGCATTGAATTTTAGAGTTGTAACTACAAAAATCCATGAGTTCTTCGAGATGCTCTGCAATAATTTGCTTGGAAAAAGTTAAAGAAGTTCTGGTATTAAAGATAAAGTTTATATTATGTAATAAACAAAGATTTATGTTTGAAATAACACCATAACCTTTATCAGCAACAACTACAGCTTGGCGATTTAAACCAGTACGAACAAATTCAGAGATGACATTCTTTACTGTTGCAACATCAGGAGTATTACCCGTATAAGTATGATAGTAAAGAGGCATGCCCGTTTCCTGATTTACCAGCATAAGTAGATTTATTTGCCTTAAAGCATCGCCGTCTTTATTATGTCCCCATTGTGCTTTTCTAAGGTTATTACTGTAAGTTGAAATAGAAGTAGAATCTAAAGCATAGTAAGTATTTATCTTATCTACATTTTCTTTTTCTATTTTATTAGTGAAGGAGTTTAAAGACTTTAAGAATTTATCAATGTCAGAAACCGATATATTATAAAAAAGTCTTGAGATTTGAGATGGTTTTAGTGGCTTATTAAAAGGTAAGCGGTGTTTTTTAGCAAAGTCTTCATAAAGCCATGTAGCTGAATTATTGGAAAGGTACATAAAATAAGCTAAAGATAAAATCTTTTTATGCAAGTTATACTTATTAAAAGTCCTTTCAAGAGCCATCATAAGTGGTGTATTGGCAATAGTATTATCTAAAACAAAAGTTGCTCCAGCACAAAGACGCTTTAAATTAAAGGCTTCAGTTAAAGAAATCATTTCGTCAATAGGTTCGAATACAAATTCAAAAACACGACGATTACCTCGCATACCTTTTAAAACTCTTTTAGTGGTTAAGGTTTGAAGTTCAGGGTGTTCTAAAAGAAAGTCCTCATTCCATTCAATAACGCCTTCAGGACCACCTCCCAATATTTTTCCAACAGTGCGATTCTGTCCTTTTAAACGACGAGCTTGTTTATACTCCTTATCCCAAACATTTTTGTAGGTTGTTACATAAGCATATTTATTATTGATTATGACCATAAGAGGAGGAAGGTTTGGAGTATTTTGAATCGCCATACTAAAAACACCTTTATAGGTAAATAATATTATATGTCTATATTATACTACAAAAATATAGGTAAACCATATGTTTGTTATGGTTTACCTTACGTTATATGTTTAAATTAGCAAATTAACGGTTATTAACTAATTTTTATTAAGACTCAAGGCCGTTGTGCTTTAAAACAATATCGCGATCAAATACTTTTTCACAATAGTGGCAACGCATCATAACGACATCGCCTTCTTTTGAGATCTTAAAGCGAGGAGTTGCATCCTTTTCAAAGTTGGTAATGCAGTTGCTATTTGGGCAAGCAAAAACACCAACGGACTCGCGTGGCAGACGTAACTTATATTTATCAATAACCTTATAGTTATCAATTTGGTTAATAGTTGCGTTAGGAGCTAAGATTGCTAACTGTTCAGTCTCTGCAGGAGAGAAAACAACATTTGCAATTTTAATGATGTCCTTTTTGCCAAGTTCACCAGAACGTAAGTTAAAACCTACGGTTAACTGGTTGTTGCGGCTTAAGAACTTAAACATACGCAGAATGTTGATAGCCTGTCCTGGAGCAATATGATCGATCACAGTACCGTCAGCAATTGCTTCAACCATGAGCTTATCTTTGTTTTCGGTAGTTACAGACATCTTAGATCTCCTTGTTTAAAACCAATGCTAAAATGGCCTCACGGGCATAAACGCCGTTAGCAGCTTGCTTGAAGTAGTAAGCATGTGGGCTGGCGTCAACACTTGAGACAATCTCATCGATACGAGGGAGAGGGTGTAAAATCTTCATGTTCTCACGGGCATCGGCTAAGACTTCTGGGGTTAAGATGAATTTAGATTTTAAGTATTGATACTCAGTTTCATCAAAACGCTCTTTTTGAACACGGGTCATGTAAAGAATATCAATCTTAGGCATAACCTCTTCGAGAGAGTTGTGAATAGAATACTTAATGCCATGTTTGTCGAGATCTTTGAGAATATAGTCAGGCATTGCTAAAGATTCAGGAGAAACAAAGTAAATTCTGGCATTGTATAAAGACAGAGCTTCAGCTAAAGAGTGTACGGTACGACCGTATTTAAGATCACCGACGAAAGCAATGCTGATTTCATCTAAACGACCTTGAGTCTCATAGATACTGAATAAATCCAGCATAGTCTGAGATGGATGCTGGTTAGAACCATCACCGGCATTGATAACAGGGACCGGAGAGATATCGGCAGCTAAACGTGCTGCACCTTCACGATTGTGACGAATGACTAGGGCATCAGTATATGAGGTAATGATGCGCATTGAATCAACAAAAGTTTCGCCTTTTTTGCCTAAAGAAGTGTTGGTAGCATCTGGGAAGCCAATAACTCTGCCGCCTAAACGCTGAACAGCTGTTTCAAAGGACAATCTGGTACGGGTAGAACCTTCAAAGAAGGTAACACCAATGAGTTTGTCTTTTAACAGGTCGTTTCTTGGATGGGCTTTAAGTTCGCGGGCAGTTTTAAGTACCAGTTCAATATGATCTTTTGTAAATTCAGAAATGGAGATGATATCTTTCTGGAATAGAGGATTTGTCATATATTGTCCCTTGTCACTGAAAGTTTAACAGNNTTGGAACGGGACGCTTCGCCTTTTCAGGAGCGATTACGTTTTTGCGCTGTTCCTGAAAATTAAATTATACACTAATCAAAAAAAATTGGTGCTAAAAAATGAATGTTCATGAAAATTAAGAGGAGAAAAACGAAAAATTTCTTAACATTTTAGGAGCTATATAAAATTTATAAAAAAAATTAAAAAAACTATTTACAATTAAAATTTTTATGGCATAATTATGCAACATTCTGCAGGGGCATAGTTCTAATGGTAGAACAGCGGTCTCCAAAACCGACGGTTGAGAGTTCGAGTCTTTCTGCCCCTGCCATCTAAAATATCCTTTCCCTAATTCTATTTTCAAATAATCTCTTAGTTTCTATTTTTCTATTTACTTGATTTATAAGTGTTATTTTTATGGTTCTTCCGAGAATCTGTGGATAGCCCTAATGAAATTGAGATTATATTCATTAGGACTATATGTTAAGCATAAGCATTACCTCTAAAAGCATCTCTAAATCCATAAGCGAGTCTTTTTAAGGTTCTTCCGAGAATCTGTGGATAGCCCTAATGAAATTGAGATTATATTCATTAGGGCTATATGTTAAACATAAGCATTACCTCTAAAAGCATCTCTAATTCTTAAGAAGAAATACTCAAAATCTCTAAATCCATAAGCTAATCTTTTTAATACTTTTATCTTATTGTTTATCCCTTCAAGAACGCTTGTTCTAATCCAGTAAATACCTGAATTTGTTATACCATCTCGGTATCTTCTGTTTTGCACTTTGGCAAACTTAGTAATCTCTTGAACTTTTGACTGTAAAGCTAACCTTACCCATTCATCCCAAAGAGATTCTGACTCTTCTTTTGAGTGAGCATGGAATACTTCAGGTAATAGCTCTTTTAGCTCATTAGCTGCATATAAATCATGATAAAAGCTTAAAATATCATTAAGTTTTATTCTTTTTTCTTCTGATAAATTAGAGTTTTTTGTAAGTAACAGAAATCTTGAACGCTTTAAAAGAGAATAAGCATTGTCATCATTTTTGTTTTTATTTTCATAGGCAAGTCTTAGTCTTATGGCGCTTATAACAAGTCTTCCAAAGTTATAAACCATATGGAATAAATCATAGACAACCTTGGCATTAGGGCAGTACTTATTAACACAAGTAGCAAATCCTGCATTTTGGTCCATTGCTACTGCTTTTATTTGTTTACAGCCCTCTGTACCGCATAATTTAAAGAAGCGATTAACCTCTCGTACAGTCTTACCCTTACCAACCCAAATAACTCTTTTAGTATCTAAATCAACAACTACAGTTGCATATTTATGGCCTTTCTTAATAGAGAATTCATCAATAGCAAGATGTTTTGCCTTACCAAGGAAGAAAGGCGTGTTTCTTTTTAGATAGTCTTTGTGAATTTGCTTACACGTATCCCATTTAAGGGAAGTTCTTTGAGCCGTATCTTTGATAGACCCAGACCTTTGTAAATCCTCAATAACTTCATTTTCAAGGCTTTTGGTGATGCGGTGTCTACTTGAAATAAAAGGGATTTGTTCGGTTGCATATTTATCGCAGAACTTACATTTAAAAGTTCTATAGGTAATATGCAAAATAAACTGAAAACCGTTATAAGAGCCATCTTTAACTATTCTATGTCTATATTCATGAACTACAACATTATGATTTTTACAGATAGGACATTGAGGATAATTGTCTTTAGGCTCTAAGAAAAGATGAATCTCTTTCTTATCTTCATCAAATTGATAATTAAAAAGTTTGAAGTTTGTATAAAAAAGATTAAAGAAAAAAATTATGAAAGTCGGCTACAATATTCATAGGTCGTTCTCCTAGATTGGTGTATTTTGTTTAATTCAATCTTAATTGGGAACGACCATTTTTTTGTCTATTGGTATAACAAAATTAGATATTAAATTTTAATTAGCCACAGTTTTCCGGAAGAGCCCTTTTTAAGACTTTTATCTTATTGTTTATCCCTTCAAGAACGCTTGTTCTAATCCTGTAAATGCCTGAATTTGTTATACCATCTCGGTATCTTCTGTTTTGCACTTTGGCAAACTTAGTAATCTCTTGAACTTTTGACTGTAAAGCTAACCTTACCCATTCATCCCAAAGAGATTTTGACTCTTCTTTTGAGTGAGCATGGAATACTTCAGGTAATAGCTCTTTTAGCTCATTAGCTGCATATAAATCATGATAAAAGCTTAAAATATCATTAAGTTTTATTCTTTTTTCTTCAGATAAATTAGAGTTTTTTGTAAGTAACAGAAATCTTGAACGCTTTAAAAGAGAATAAGCATTGTCATCATTTTTGTTTTTATTTTCATAGGCAAGTCTTAGTCTTATGGCGCTTATAACAAGTCTTCCAAAGTTATAAACCATATGAAATAAATCACAGACAACCTTAGCATTAGGGCAGTACTTATTAACGCAAGTAGCAAATCCTGCATTTTGGTCCATTGCTACTGCTTTTATTTGTTTACAGCCCTCTGTACCGCATAATTTAAAGAAACGATTAACCTCTCGTACAGTCTTACCCTTGCCAACCCAAATAACTCTTTTAGTATCTAAATCAACAACTACAGTTGCATATTTATGGCCTTTCTTAATAGAGAATTCATCAATAGCAAGATGTTTGGCCTTACCAAGGAAGAATAGTATGAACCCCGTTATTGATCACTTCGATTGATAACGGGGTTCATACTACCTCAGCAATTAGTGGAAAGGATTGCGAGATAACCTTTAAATTAGGATCTTTAAAGCTTGAAACCCATGATAGTTTTAAAGCTTTGCTATGCTCAACTTACAATCGCAAAAAACAAGCTTATGAATATGAAATTTATAAATATCTAGAAAAATGTGATTTTACAGTTTTGGATCAAGATGTAATAAAGGAATTTAGGGGAGAGTTAAAGTTTACTTCTTCATCAAATTCATATGCTTTTGTTGATCATATATATATTCCAGGTTCTCTTTTATTGAATTTTCATGAAGGTGATAAAGTTGTAGGCAGAGTTTATCTTTGTTACAACAAAACCAGAGAAGAATGGGGGTATAAAGCTTTATCTTTATTTGTTGATTAATCAAATAATAAAGCTTAAAAAAACAAAGGTATGAATATTTAATTCATACCTTTATGATTTTTAGATAGTGCCAAAAAGCTTATCACCAGCATCGCCTAATCCTGGGATAATATAGCCATTTTCATTTAAATGGTCGTCTTTTGCACCTATATAAAGCTCAACATCAGGATGTTCACGCTCTAATTTGGCAATGCCTTCAGGAGCGGCAACAATTACTAAAGCTTTAATTCGTTTGCAGCCACGAGACTTTAATAAATCAATAGCGTCTGCCAAAGAGCCACCAGTTGCAAGCATAGGATCAATTACCAAAGCTGTGCGATTCTCTAAATTTTTGACACACTTTTCATAGTACGGCTCAGGCTCTAAAGTAGTTTCGTTGCGTTGCATACCTAAAACACTTACACCGGTGTTATTTAAGTAATGTAAAACACCTGTAAGCATACCAACGCCTGCTCTTAAAATAGGAACAATAGTAAGTGCATTTTCATCAATCTTAAGGCCTTCAGTTGGACCTGACCATGTATTAACAGTAGTTTTCTCAGCTTCAATATCTTTTAAAGCATATAAGGTCAGAATTTCGGCGATTTGTTCAGTGATTTGTCTGAAATTGTGGCAGGAGATGGAAGCATCACGTAACTGGCTAATTTTATATTGCAGCAGTGGGTGATCTACATATGTAATTTTCATAGAATATTTCCCCAATATTTTAATTTTGTCCATTTTAAACGTTGCGTGAATAAGTGCGCAATTTAAAAATTAAATTTGTAGAAACTACTTTCATTTTTACTTACTTATCCAGCTTTTTTATAAACACGCTAAAATATAAAAAAGGCACCTTATTTTTAGGATTAGCGATGATATTAAAACCACACATTATTCAATGGCATTTGAATGATACAAGCAGGCTTAAAATAAAGCTCTCTTGTGATTGCCAATATTTGGAAGAAGAAAATAAGGGTGAAAAATCCTCTTTTGACGAACAAAATTTACAAAAAAGTCAGGTTTTAGCCGTTAAAAATGAAAATTCTGCAGAAAACACTACTGATGCTCTTCAAAGCTTACATGTAAGTTTAAATAATCAAGACCATGTTTTAGGCATTGTTGATGGTATCGAGGTTCCGTCAGATCTTAAGAGTTTGATTAAGGAAGAGCCTGCTTTAAATTTATCTCATCCTTGGCATTTGAGAAAAAAGCGTGCGGACTTATTTATTAGTTTGGATAGTAAAGTTGACTATTTAAAAGCCCTTTTAAATTATTTAAATAAATTTAATCTTAAAATTTTAAATTACGATCCAAGTGTCCATTATTTACCAAGCGATCTTTTAGTCTTAGATGCAGATAAGAGAGTAGAGCAGGGAACTGTTGTTTATTTAAATGAAGGAAAAAGAGCTGTTTGGGACTTTTTAAAAGTACAGTTGCCGGAGATTTTTGACAATGACAAATAATAAAGAAGACTTATTTTTTTCAACAAAAGTCTTAACTGCAGATGACAAATATTTAGCTGAAAATCTTGAAGAAATTGAAGTTCGTACACAGAAAAATGCTTGGACATTACAGTCATTGTGTGAGTGTTTTGATAGCTCTTATAAAATAATTGGTTTATTTGCTGGCAGTAAACTTATTGGTTTTTCTGTCATTTATGCTACGAAATTTAGCACAGACATTCTCACCATTGGCGTAGATCCTGATTATCAAGGTAGACATTTAGGAGCGCGTTTATTAAAAGATACTTTAAAAGAAGCTTTAAATTGCGGTGCCACCGAATGTTTTTTAGAGGTACGTAAATCGAATACTGTAGCAAGAAATCTTTATAAGAAATTTTCATTTGAAGAGACGGGCATTAGAAAAGAATATTATGCCCCTTATGGAGATAGCCCTGCTGAAGATGCTATTACCATGCATTTATCTGATATTAACAAAATTTTTAATTGATATTTTTTATCAATATTTTGATTTTCCTAGAATATTTATCACATTTTGAAATTTTTATATTTATTAAGTTCAAAATAGATTCAAAACGGTGATTACTTTGTGATCTGTGCATCGTTTTAGGCAAACGCTTACATCTGTCGCTATTAGAATGGCTCAGTAAATATATAATGTAACAGTGTCAGAATAATCTGTCCGTTAACAATAAAATTGATCCTTTTTTTGGATTGTTAAATACAGGAAAATGCAATGCTGATTGGTATTCCAAAAGAGAGTCTTCAAGGCGAAACACGAGTTGCTGCAACTCCTGATACCGTCGGAAAACTCCTCAAGCTTGGCTTTGAAGTAGCAGTTCAAAGTACTGCCGGTGATAAAGCAAGTTTTACCGACGAAGCCTATAAGGCCGCCGGAGCTAAAGTTGTAGAAAAGGACGTCTGGAACAGCGACATCATTTTCAAGGTAAATGCTCCTAATGATAATGAGATTAAGCTGATGAAAGAAGGCCAGATTCTGGTCAGCTTTATCCGTCCTGCTCAAAATAAAGAGCTTGTTGACAAACTTAATGCAAAGAAAGTTACTGTCATGGCAATGGATATGGTTCCACGTATTTCTCGTGCCCAGTCTTTAGATGCCTTGTCTTCAACAGCTAATATTAGTGGTTATCGTGCTGTTGTTGAGGCTGCCCATGAGTTTGGTCGCTTCTTTACAGGTCAGGTTACCGCTGCAGGTAAAGTTCCTCCTGCAAAAGTTTTAGTTATCGGTGCAGGTGTTGCCGGTCTTGCTGCTATTGGTACCGCTCACTCCTTAGGTGCAATTGTCCGTGCTTTTGATACTCGTCTTGAGGTTGCAGACCAGATTAAATCCATGGGTGGCGAATTCTTAAAGTTAGACTTTAAGGAAGATGGTGGCTCTTCTGATGGTTATGCAAAGACCATGAGTGATGAGTTCATCAAAGCTGAGATGGAGCTTTTCGCCAAGCAAGCTAAAGACGTTGACATCATCATTACTACCGCAGCAATTCCAGGTAAGGCAGCTCCTCGTCTGATTACTAAGGAAATGGTTGCTTCCATGAAGTCCGGCTCTGTCATTGTTGACTTAGCTGCAGCAGGTGGCGGTAACTGTGAGTGCACCAAGGCCGGTGAAGTAATTACTACTGAAAACGGCGTAAAGGTTATCGGTTATACCGATTTAGCAGCACGTCTGCCAGCCCAGTCTTCTCAATTGTATGCTACTAACTTAGTCAACTTATCCAAGCTCTTATGCAAGGCTAAAGACGGCAATGCTGTAATTGACTTTGAGGATGTAGTCTTACGCAATATGACCGTAACCCGTGATGGCGAGGTTACCTTCCCACCTCCGAAGATCAGCGTTTCTGCCGCTCCTCAGGCAAAGCCTGCACAGGCCCCTGTTAAGATTGAGCAGAAGAAAGTATCTCCGGTTCTTAAGTTTACCTGTGTAGGTCTCTTACTGCTGTGCATCCTGCTTATTGGCTTATTTGCACCAGCTAAGTTCCTGCCACATTTTACCGTCTTCGTATTAGCCTGCGTAGTCGGTTACTATGTCGTTTGGAACGTAACTCATTCGCTCCATACACCTCTTATGTCTGTAACTAACGCTATTTCCGGCATTATTGTTGTTGGCGCCATGTTGCAGTTCACAGGCGGAGTTGTAACTGGTATTTTTGCCTTCATCGGCGTACTGATTGCCTCCATTAACATTTTCGGTGGTTTCGCCGTGACCCGCCGTATGCTTGCTATGTTTAGAAAGCAGAAATAAGGCTAGGGAGATAAACACAAAATGACTTCATTAGGTATTACTCACGTAGCCTATATTCTGTCTGCACTGTTATTCATTATGGCGCTGGCAGGTCTGTCCAAACAGGAAACTGCTAAGTATGGCTGTCTTTCTGGTATGGTCGGTATGGCTTTGGCTCTGTTTACAACTTTCTTCACTGTAAACAGCTCTATTGGTGTCGTACTTATCATCTTAGCTATGGTAATCGGTGCCTGCATCGGAATCTTCGTTGCTATGCGTGTACAGATGACTCAGATGCCTGAGTTAATTGCTTGCTTACATAGCTTCGTAGGTTTAGCCGCTGTATTAGTTGGTTATAACAGCTTCATTGAAGCCGGTGACCCACAGCCTGAGCTTATGGCTGAATACAACACTCACTTAGCTGAGGTATTCTTAGGCGTATTTATCGGTGCTGTAACCTTTACCGGTTCTATCGTAGCTTATGGCAAACTCAATGGTACCTTTAAGCTTCGCATCTTTAAGTCAGCTCCGTTACAGCTTCCTGGCGGTCATTTCTTAAACTTAGCAGCTTTAGTAGTATCTCTGCTCCTGATGATTTGGTTCATGGCTGCAGACGTTGCTCCTACTACTCCATTAGTATTGATGACCATCATCGCTTTAGCTTTCGGCATTAACTTAGTTGCCGCTATAGGTGGTGCTGATATGCCAGTAGTTATTTCCATGCTGAACTCTTATTCAGGATGGGCTGCTGCTGCATCAGGCTTCATGCTCGATAACGACCTGTTAATTGTTACCGGTGCTTTAGTAGGTTCTTCAGGTGCTATTCTGTCTTACATCATGTGTAAGGCTATGAACCGCTCCTTCATTTCTGTTATTGCAGGTGGCTTTGGTAATGCTCCTGTTGCTAAGAAGGATGAGGAAGTTGGTGAGTATCACGAGATGAAGGCTCCAGAAGTTGCTGAGATGTTAAAGAACTCTTCTTCTGTAATCATCACCCCGGGCTATGGTATGGCTGTAGCTCAGGCTCAGAATGCTGTTGCTACTATGACTGAGAAGTTACAAGCTCGTGGCATTAAGGTCCGTTTTGCAATTCACCCAGTTGCCGGCCGTCTGCCAGGTCATATGAACGTTCTGTTAGCTGAGGCAAAGGTTCCTTATGACATCGTCTTTGAGATGGATGAAATCAATGACGAGTTTGAAGAGACTGATACCGTATTAGTTATCGGTGCTAACGATACTGTTAACCCAGCTGCTGCTGAAGATCCAACCAGCCCAATTGCAGGTATGCCTGTATTAGAGGTTTGGAAGGCTCACAACGTAGTTGTCTTCAAGCGTTCTATGAACACAGGTTATGCTGGCGTTCAGAACCCATTATTCTTCAAGGATAATTCTTACATGTGCTTCGGCGATGCTAAGAAGACCGTAGAAGAGATTGTAAATAACCTCGACTAATACATATTAGTGAAAACTTTAAAGCCAGTCCTTTGGACTGGCTTTTTTCGTTATAAAAGTGATTTATTAAGCTGTATGCGTATCTTGAGGATGATTTAAGACGACTTTTGCACATACAGTGTTGCCAGCTATAGCCTTTCCTGAGCTTACGGCAACTTTAGCAATATCTGATGAAGATCTAACTACAATTAAGGATGTTGCAGATGATTTTAAATTTGATGAGGCTTTATTCATATCAAAGCTAATGATTACATCGCCTTTTTTGACACGATCTCCATTTTTAACGTTAGAACTAAAGCCCTCACCTGTAAAACGTCTAGTACCTATGCCACAAGTTACATAAACTTCAATTCCACAAGATGTACGAATAGCAAAAGCGTTATTTGAGGATAATATTCTTGAAATAATCCCATTGCAAGGAGCCACAATTTCCTGATTTTCAGGAATGATGGCGACACCATCACCTACAATGCATTCAGAAATTACCAAGTCAGGAACATCTGATAGAGGAATTAAAGGGCCACTTACAGGAGCGTAAAGCTCAAGATCAACGTCTTCATCGGCAATTGATACTGATTCGTGTTTGCCAAATAACATGGATAAAATACCCATAAGTTTTAACTCCTAAATATGCATGTTAAGTCTGTTGATGAGAGCTGCCAGTTCTTTTCCATTGAATATATTCATGACCTCTTTATAAAGATTTATATCAAAAGAAGGTTCCATTTCAGCATCAATATTAAGTTGTTCTACTGCTTTTTTCATACGGCTAATTTGATAGCCATCTACAGCATAATAGGTGACACCTAATTTATAAAAAAAAGGTAAAAGCTCAACTCTTGGAGCATAGCGTCCTGCAACTCCTACAGGAATCTTTGCCTCATAAGCTGCCTTGGCTGCCATTACAATCATTTTTGCAAGAGCTGGGGTGAATGCAATATCAGCAGGTCTTGGGGCTGAGGCGTATTCAGCTAAAGAACTAGTTCCTATAATGATCATAGAGCAGTCTTGAGAGAAAGCTTTTGCACAAAGTACAGATGAAGGGGTTTCACTCATAAAACCAATTTCATAAGTACCATGTTTTTTATGTTCATTTTCAAGTTCATCACAGCAGAGTTTTGAGAGATCTTTTAAAAACTTTGCTTCATTTACACGAGTGATAAGCGGGAAGATAATCCTAATATGTCTATCTGCAGCTGCACATAGTAAAGCGCGGATTTCTTTTTTCAAAAGGCGAGAGCCCACGCCTGCACCATAGCCTTTAAGTGGGCCTTGATCGTCCTGATGTACTCTAAATAGAGGCTTTTTGTCATCGGCAAAATCAAAGGTTCTGGCGGTGATAGGGGCTGAAGGAGAAATTGGTTTGAATAATTCTGAAAAAGTTTTTGTCATTTCTTCTTCAGAAGGCTCATGATCACAGGCTAAAAATAAAAACTCTGAGCGCAAAAGGCCTAAACCATGGGTAGTATAGATAGAATCACATTTAATTTGACGAATTGCGCCAACAGCACCGGCAATTGTTACGTTCAAAAGTGAATCATCGTCGATTTCATCATGATAAAGGTCTTGTTGTTCTAATAAAGCGTTGGCGGTGGATTCTTCTGGCTCTATAACCATAACGCCGTTATTGCCGTCAACTAATAATCTTGAGCCATTTTCAATTGAGGTGGCGCCTTGTACACCAAAAATAGCAGGGATATTAAGCTCTCTTAAAACTACGCCTAAATGACCTGAATCATGGCCAAACTCTAAGATTACACCTTTAACTTTTTCAACATTTAAAGATAAAAATAAAGCCGGGGAAAGGTTTTCTGCAACGATGATGGCGTCCTCTTTTAAATAAGGCAAAATAAAGGTTGAGTCATCTCGTTTTTGCAGAGAGTTTATAAACTCCAAAATTAAAGATCTAATATCTTTTTTGTCTTTTGCAAGCTCAGGATCTTTAATGGTATTGAAATTTTCTAATTTACCTAAAAGAACATTTTTACAAGCTGTAACAGCTGAGCAGCCATGACTTATAAAGTCTATAACTTCATGAATATTGTTCTTATCTGAAAGAAATCCTTCTGCCGCTCCGAAAAGATCGCGAATACGATCCTGTCCTGGACTTACGATTTGTCTTAAACGGTTGGCAAAATCAGATCTTTTCTTTTGAAACTTGTCGATCTCTTCTTGAGGATCGAGGGTGTAAAATTTTTCCTCGGTATTAAAGTTACCAGGTCTTGAAACTATAACTGCCGGGGCAAAACCTACTCCAGCTGCGATAGATACTCCTGACAATGTATACATAATTTATCCTTGAGAAAGATTGTAACGTTTTTGCATTTCTAAATAATAGCAAGTTCCAGCGCATACTGCTGCCGGAGGGATCAGGATATTTAAAATCGGGACTGACAGAGCTAAGGATACTAAAGCGCCAAAGGTAAAGGTAGGTAATGAGTTATGTTTCAAATCTTTTTTCATCAAGGAAAAAGAGATTTTATGATTATCATAAGCATAATCGCAGTATTGAAGACATCCCATCCAGGAGGTTAAAAGGAACCATAAAACAGGAGAGATAATGTTAATGACTGGTATAAAAGTTACTATGAGGCATAAAAAAGCTAAAGGAATGAAAAATAATTGTTTTTGAAACTCACGTTTTAATATCCTTGGAATATCTTTGATGATATCTATAAAGCCCATATCGTCAGATTGAGTGCCGTTAAGTTTCATTTCTACCTTATCTGCAAGCAAACCATAAAAAGGAGAAGCTATGATTGTGGCTATGGTAGAGAATAAATAGCAACCTACAAAAATAATTAAAATAGCAAATATTGCAGAGAAGATATAAGCTAAAAAAATCAAGAAATCTGGCCACATATCGACAAGACCAAATACCCAATCTTTAATACTTGTAAACAGAAAATAACCTAAAATACTCATTAAAACTAAATTTACAGTTACAGGAATAATTATATAAAGACGGCATTCTTTAGATAATGCAAGTTTTATTCCTTGACTTAAATAATTTATAGTTTCAGTTATAGAAATGTTGTCATGTTGAGGGGCAATCATTTGTTCTAATCCTTTTTTTGAGAATGCATCTATTTTTGATTAACACCCTTATATAATACACCAATGAGTCATCCTATCTGTTTGATACATTGGAGAAGAATAGATGTCACTTAACGATTCTAGCGCCGTAATTTTAATTGTGGGAGCTTTGGCTGTATTAGCTTTTGTTATTCATGGTCTTTGGTTTTCTGGTCGAAGCATCAATCGTAAGCTTGTAAAGGGAAATAAAGAAGATCAAGAAATCGTTAAGTCAGAGGGGGTGGGTAAAGTTAGAATAGTATCTGCCAAAGAACCATCATCTCAGGCTGATTTAAAATTGGAGACTTTTGGCCAAGCTCCAGGAAATGCTATGCCTAATTCTCAAGAGCAGCCTTCAAATAAAACTCTTGAAGACGCTGAAATTACGATTACCAATGCTTTAAATGAAAATTCATCATTTAATGTAAAATTTAATTCTTCCTGTGAAATCAATGTATTGTGTGAACAGGATCGTCCTTATCGCGGCTTAGATATTCAAGAACTTTGTAATAAATTTGGTTTTATTAGAGGCCCGCATAATATTTTCTATGTTTTTGAAAATCCTCAAGATGCCAATCCAATTGTAGTATTTAGAATTTGTTCTTTAGAGCCTCCATATAATTTCCCTTTAAATATGAATGACTATAAGACATCTGAGCTTGCTTTGTATATGAATATTCCAGCTCCAGGAAAAGCATTACCTTACTTCAAAGCAATGCGTATGGCTGCATCTATTATCATCTCTCAGTTAGGCGGAACTATTCGTGATAACTACGAAAAGACCTTATCTGAAGACGATTTAAATCGCATGGAAGAAGACTTATATCATTACGATAATCCTGAGGCTCAGCTTTAATTATGGCTTTAAATTCAAATAAGGACTATTTAGAAAAAGTTGAGCTTTTAAATCGATATGCTCGTGCCTATTATGTGGATGATGCTCCATTAGTTCCTGATTATGAATATGACCGTTTATATCTTGAACTTGAAACATATGAGCAAGCACATCCTGATGAGGTGGTTCCTTATTCTCCAACTTTGCGAGTAGGTGGAGCTGCTTTAAAAGAGTTTGCAAGTGTAGAACATAAAGTTCCTTTATTGTCTATTGGCGATATTTTTAATAATGATGAGCTTGTCGATTTTGACAAGCGCATGAGTGAAGCTGCAAAAGTCAGTTTAGTTGAATATTGTGCTGAGCCTAAATTAGACGGCTTGGCTGTATCTTTAATTTATAAAAATGGTTTATTAGTTCAAGCTTCAACTCGCGGAGATGGTCACTTTGGCGAGGATATAACGGAAAATGCAAAGACTATTAAAGCAATTCCTTTAAATCTTGAAGGAGAGCATGTTCCATCTTATTTAGACGTGCGTGGTGAGGTATTTATGCCACGAGACGGCTTTGAAAAATGGAATGAAAGAGCGCGCCTTACAGGAGGCAAGGTATTTGCAAACCCTCGTAATGCCGCAGCAGGAAGTTTAAAACAGTTAGATTCAAAGGTAACTGCCAAAAGACCTTTAACCTTTAATGCTTATTATGTCGGTGAGTGTGAAGGTTATACTTTGCCAAATAACCAATACGATAGACTTTTAGAGTTAAAAAAATTGGGTTTACCTGTAAATCCTTTAATAAAAAAAGTTTATGGCGTAAAGAGTTTAGATGAGTTTTATAAAGATATTTTAGCTAAGAGACCTTCATTAAATTACGATATTGATGGTGTAGTTTTAAAGGTTAATGATTTAAATTTACAAGACGCTTTAGGTTTTACAGCCAAAAGTCCAAGATGGGCTGTAGCTTATAAATTCCCTCCTGAGGAAATGTTAACTAGGCTTTTGGACGTTGAGTTTCAGGTAGGACGTACTGGTGCAATTACTCCTGTAGCAAGATTAGATCCTGTATATGTAGGTGGAGCTACAGTATCAAATGCAACATTGCACAATGCCGATGAAATTGAGCGTTTGGGTGTACGTATTGGCGATATGGTTATTGTCAGACGTGCAGGAGATGTAATTCCTCAAATTGCAGGTGTTGCTTTAGATAGACGCTCTAATGATACAAGAGAGATTGTCTTTCCTGAGGTATGCCCTGAGTGTGGAAGCAAGATTGAGAGAGTTCCCGGTGAAGCTGTTGCCCGTTGTACAGGTGAACTTGTATGCCCAGCGCAGATCCGTGAGGCTATCTTACATTTTGTCTCACGTGAGGCTATGGATATTGAAGGCTTTGGTGACAGAATCGTCGAGGAACTTGTATCTAGCAAAATGGTAAAAGCTGTCTCTGACTTGTACACCTTAAATGAGACGGATTTAGCTTTACTTATTTTAGATAAAGGCTCTCAAAGCAAGGCTCCAAGACTTTTAGGTCATGTAATTGCCAAAAAACTGGTTGATGCCATTGAGCATTCTAAAAAGGCGCCATTAAATCGTTTTATTTATGCTTTAGGTATTAGAGAAGTAGGGGTGTCAACAGCTAGAACTTTAGCCACACACTTTAAAACTTTTGACGATTTAATGCAGGCTGATTTTAATGCATTAACCAATCTTCCTGATATAGGAGAGGTTGTAGCTAACCATATTCGAGATTTCTTCTTAGAGAAACATAATCTTGAGATTATAAAGAAGCTTTTATCTGCAAAAGACAGCATCGAGCAAGGTTGTGGCATTGTCCTTGAGTCTTTAAAGCAGGTAAGAGATATGACAGCCTCTCAGTTGCCTTTATTAAATAATACTTACGTAATTACAGGTACTTTGGATTCTATGGATAGAAATACCTGTAAGAATCGTTTAGTGGCATTGGGAGCTAAAGTTTCAGGATCTGTGTCTAAAAAGACTACTGCTTTAATTTGTGGAGACGATCCGGGATCTAAGTTTACTAAGGCTCAAAGTCTTAATATTAAGATTATTTATGAAGGTGAGCTTTTAACTTGGCTTGAAGATTTAGAAAAGTCACAACAAAATGGTTAAAAAAATGCCGGCGAAGAGCCGGCATTTTTATGTATTTGATTAACTTTCGTTGTGGGTACGTAAGTTATATTTGTAATTTGAAGCATTTTGCTCAGATGTTTTTACTGTAGCACCGGCTTTTTGAAGATTATCTGCATGTTCTACAGTAATCAATAAGCCATGATGGTTATCAATTTTATCTGAAAGATATCCGGCATTAAGCTTTTTTAAGGTTTCAATTCTGGCGCCTGAAAGATGGGCGACTTCTGATAAAGAGTTAACATTATCATCAAGATTTACGCGTGTAAAAGCCGGACGGTTTTTGATCCTAGGTAAGCTTACGTTATATTTTTCAGGGTGTTTTAAAATGTCGGCGTAGGCTCTAAATCTTTTTACATAATTACGAGCACCGCGAGAGAGTCGAATATCATCAGCTGATTTGATATCAATTCCTCGAGATCTTGCAGCCTCACAGGCTTTTTTAACACCATACTCGCCTTGATTATAAGCGGCAGCAACTAATTCCCAGTTACCTAAATCCTGATACATGCGTTTTAAATATTTAATTGAGGCTTTTGTAGATTTTACAAAATCATAAACCTCATCATAATTTTTAGAACGATTTAATCCTACAGATCTACCAGTTGCACGAATATATTGCCAAGCACCATGAGCGCCATTATTAGCTCTTACATGAGGATTCATGCCACTTTCTATAAGAGGAATAGCCACAAGCTCAATAGGCATGTCATTGTTTTTAAGTTCTGTTAATAAGAAGTGAACGAAGATTTCAGATCTTTTAAGATTTCTTGTAACAGTTCTGGCACAAGAGGCGGCTAAACGACGCTCTTCGGCATTGGGATTTATATTGAGTTTAAAGCGACTATTATCAGCTAAAGAACTATCCCAAACATTTTTCTGAGCTTCGCTTTCGCGCAGCATTTGTTCATAAGATGATAAGGATTTGTGTGTATTTTGAGCAGAATCAACATTGCTGCTACAGCCACTTATGGTTAGGGCTGTAAAGGAAAGCAGACCTACCAAATTTAAAAACTTAACTCTTATCATCATAAAAAAATCCTGATCTTATGATCTATTTATTTTTAATTTCGTCAAAACCTTCATCATCAAGAAGATCTTGACCTGACGCTTTTTCTCTAGCCAGCTTATCGCAACGCTCATTTTCAGGGTGGCCGGCATGACCTTTAACCCAGCGCCATTTTATTTTGTGTTTTTGGCTTTCTGCATCAAGAAGTTGCCATAAATCTTTATTTTTTACAGGCTTTTTTTGACTTGTTAGCCAATTATTTTTTTTTNNCCACCCTAAAAGCCATTTTGTCATGCCATTTTTTACATATTGGCTATCAGTGGTGATTGTGATCTCACATGGAAATTTGATTGCTTGTAGTCCTTTGATAACGGCCATAAGTTCCATACGATTATTGGTTGTAAGCTTATAACCTAAAGCAATCTCTTTTGTGTGATCTATGTCTTTTGTTTTATCTATATGACGAAGAATTGCCGCAAAACCTCCAGGTCCTGGGTTATTTAAGCAAGAGCCATCAGTGTAAAGATCAACTTCTTTCATCATAAAAACAGTAAAATTTGAAGCACTTTAAATAAAAAGCTTTTATAAAAAGCATGAAATTTTTTAAGGTAGGCAAAATTTGGAACTCAAAAGAGTAAGAAATTTAAGTCAAAACACAGACTGTATGTGCCAAAACAGTCTTTAGTTACTCCTAAAAAATTTTTATTTTTATACAGATTAATCTGTATATATTTCATATACAAAAAACAATTATATCACAAAATTTTTATAAAAAATTATGATAAAAATCAATGCGATATCATTAAAGGGTAAATAGAATCTAATAATTTTATTCCGTACAATGTAATCATATTACAATCTTAATATTAAATAGTTTCTATTTATCTAAAAAAATTTTTTACTGTTATATACCGCTTGCGGTTATTATTTTATTCTAATCTTGCAAATATAAAAAAAGCATAAAAAATTGCATTTATAGAGGAATTTTTATGAAGCGGCAGGTTGCCTTAGATACAGAAACTACAGGTAAGTCAGATGATGGTACTCCAGGAGATCACCGCATTATTGAAATTGGCTGTGTAGAGATTATTGATAGAAAGCTTACAGGAAGGGTTTTACAGCTTTATGTAAATCCAGAACGCCCTGTAGATGAAGGCGCTTTTGCTGTTCATGGAATTTCTGATGAGTTTTTGAAAGACAAGCCAAAATTTAAAGATGTAGCTTCAGAGGTTATCGATTTTATTAGAGGATCTGAGCTTTTGATTCATAACGCCAAGTTCGACGTAGGCTTTATGGATAAGGAGTGGATGCTTTTAGGTTTAGGTGAGCGTACTACCGATATGGCCACAGTAGTAGATACTGTGTCTTTGGCTATGAAGCTTTGCCCAGGTCACCAGGTTAATTTGGATAATCTTTGTAATATTTATGATGTTGATAGATCAGCGCGTACTGTGCATGGAGCTTTGTTAGATGCGCAGATCTTAGCTGAGGTTTATTTGGCCATGACCGGTGGCCAAAAGTCTTTTAATTTTGGAGATAACCTTTCAGGTGTTGAATCAAAACGGTGGGTAAGACCACAAGGTGCTAAGTTACCTTTGATGCAAGTTGAACCTCAAAGAGAGGTTGTACATACAGTAAGTTTGATAGAATTAGCTCAAAGTCGTCCTTTAGAAGAGGTGGATGGGGTACAAATGGGGGGAAGTACCTGGGGCCCTGAGTTCTCTGTACCTTTTTTAAAGAAAGGCGAGGAAGAAGGTAAAAAAGAATATAAAGCAAGACTTAAAGCTCAGAAAGAGGAAATGATGAATAAGCTTTTAAATTCTGAGCAAAGAAAGCTTTATGAAGATTTTTTAGAAAAAGATCATGAACTCTATATGGAGTGGGAAGATCGAGTTATGGGCAGGGTAAAAAAGAACAAGGAGTAACCATGCTTTCTTTTAATGTGTTAGATGACTTACGTCAAGAGTATGAAGTCTTAGGCAATTTTATTGCTAAAGAAGATACCCAAGAGCTCATAGAAAATGCCATATCTCTTATGAGTTCTTCTTTAAAAGCTGATGGAAAGATAATTAGTGCCGGTAATGGTGGCAGTATGTGTGATGCTCAGCATTTTGCTGAGGAGTTAAGTGGTCGTTATCGTGATGATCGTAACGCTTATGCTGCTATTTCTATTTGCGATCCTTGTCATTTAACTTGTGTTGGTAATGACTATGGTTTTGATTATGTATTCTCTCGATTTTTAGAAGGTGTAGGAAAAAAAGGAGATGTTTTTTTAGGAATTTCTACTTCTGGTAATTCTAAAAATATTATTGAAGCATGCAAAGTATGCAAAGAAAAAGGCATTAAAACAGTTCTTTTGTTAGGAAAGGATGGTGGCAAATTAAAAGATTTTGGTGATATATCGATTATTGTGCCACATTTTGGTTATGCAGATAGAATCCAAGAAGTTCATACCATGATAATTCATATCATGATTCGTGGTATAGAAGAGCTTATGTCTAAAGCTTAAAATAAATTTAATATATTGATAAATAACTATAATATTTAAAAAGCATATTTTTTATAAGAATATGCTTTTTATTTTGCATGTTTTTTGAGCATGATATTTAACATGAATTTAACAATAAATTATATAATTAGGTTTTTATAATTTTATGTGACAAATTTGTTAAAAGGGCTGTAATAATGTTGAAAAAAGGGCTCCCGTGGTATGTAGTTTTTTATATTGTTGTTCTTTACTTTACTGCAGTATTGAATCAACAAGTAATGGGACATTTTTACAGCATTTTAGATAAATCTTCAGATATAAGTTTTATCTTTTCACTAACCCCGCCTTTAGTTTTATTCTCAGCTTTAACCATAGTTTTTTTATTTTTTAGCTTTAAATTCATCTTTAAAGGATTTATGGCTTTTTTAATCGTTACAGGTGCCGCTGTAAATTATTTTGCTAATAAGTACGGCATCATTTTCGATTATGACATGATGGTTAATATTTTAGATACCAATCCAAATGAAGCTAAAGGTTATATTTCTTTAAGTTCCTGCATTTATATTTTTCTTTTAGGTGTTATTCCTGCTTTAATTTTATGTATGGTAAAAATTCGTTGGAGTAATTTCTTTTTTAAAGGAGTTTTTCAGCGTCTGGTGATTTTATTCGTTGCCATTATTACTATAGTTGCAATTGCGGTGCCTTTTTACCAAACCTATGCTTCGATAGGTAGAAACAACAACATCTTAAGAAAAGAACTGTCTCCTTATAATTATGTTTACTATGGTTATAAAGCAGTTAAGCAAAAGTATTTTAAAAAAGAAGTAAAATTTAATAAATTTGGAACTGAATCTTTTATTGATAATCCTTTTGAAAGACCCGAATTATTTGTAATTGTGGTAGGTGAAACAGCAAGAGCGGCAAATTTTAGTTTTAACGGCTATTCTCGTAATACTACTCCTTACACTGATAAATTAAATAATTTCTTAAGATTCGCTCCAGTAGCCACTTGTGGCACTGCAACAGCTGTATCTGTCCCTTGTATGTTTTCTTTGCAAGGTAGAAATGATTACGATGAGGAAACTGTTAAAAATTCTAGTAATTTAACAGATCTTATTAAGTATTCAGGATATGACGTATTTTGGTATGACAATGACAGTGGTTGTAAAGGTGTTTGCAATCGTATCAATAATGAGATTTTAAGTGCTTCAGATCCTGATTTTAAGGGCTTATGTAATGCAGATGGTTGCTACGATGAGGTTTTAGTTAAACGCTTAGAGCAAAGACTTAAAATTCAGGCAAAAAAGAAGAAAAGCTCAGTCATTTTTTTGCATGTGATAGGCAGTCACGGACCTTCTTATTTTGCAAGATCTCCTGATGATAAAAAGATATTTTTTCCAACTTGTAATGGTAGAGATTTGGAGAAATGTAGTCGTGAAGAAATTGTTAATGCTTATGACAATACTTTAGTTTACACAGACTATATTCTCTCCAAGGTTGTAAAGCTTTTAAAAAATTATCAAAAAGATTTTGGTACGGGAATGTTTTATATCTCTGATCATGGAGAGTCTTTAGGAGAGCTTGGTCTTTATTTGCATGGAACTCCATATGCAATCGCACCTGAAGAGCAAAAAGAGGTTCCAATGATGAGTTTTTTGTCAGACTCTTTTATTAAAGATCATAATATTGATTTTAACTGCATGAAAAATCAAGAAAAAATTAACTTTAGCCAAGATAATTTCTATCATAGTATGTTAGGCATTTTAGATGTGAATACTAAGTACTATGATAAAAATAAAGACTTCTTTTTAAAATGTCGTGTATGGAATAAATCTAATATTTCTTCAAAATAAATATTTTAAAAATTATTTAAGCATTCACCTTCTATGTCGCAGATGTTGCTTATCTTGAGTTTTATTCCAGTATTAAGTACCAAATAATCAGCATCTAAATCATATTTTTTTATATATCCTGAAAAAACATCATAAAAACCGTTTTGATATTTTGAGTTTTTAAAAAAACACGTTATATGGACTAACGGTTTTTTCTCAATAATTGATAGTAAAAACTGTAATTTTATATTTAGTTCAAAAAGTTTATTTTCATCTGGAAAAGAAACTTCATTGTTGTTTTTTTGTGCCACATCAATAGCTTCGCTATATCCCGTAAGAGCATCAAAGGGTAAAAATTGAGCTGCGCGTTCTTCTTTTGATAGATTGTGAATAATGCCTTTGAAAGGATAGGGGGTATTTATAATATCATCATATTTACTCATGCTTTATGTCCTCCAATTTGGGCATTTCTTTGAATGGATGTAGCCCCATCTTGTAGAGATGTTGCTTTTAATAAAGCGTTTTTACCGTATTTATGTTTGATATTTAAAATAGCTTTCTGCAGTTTTTGCTCGCGTTTTAATGACTCTTTTAGAGACTCTTTTCTTTTTAAAGATTCATCAATACTAGCAAATAAATCAAGTTGCACACCTTCACTAAAGTTTGGCTTTAAAAACATGCTTTCTTTTTGTAGCTCAATTGCGGTGAGATTTATGCGTCTTATTAGCAGATGATGATTGATGATCCTGTCAAAAAGTTTGAGCGCGGCTTTAGAGATTTCATTTAAAGATGCTGATGGAACTTCAAGCTCTTGAGTGCCGTGAGCGCTTTTAGGGATACGTCTACCATATCCGTCAATAACAATTTCTCCGGTGCAATGAGGCCGTAATTTTTGATTTTTTAAATTATCACTGTCATAGCCAACAGTTAAAACAAGCTTTTTACAGATTAGTTTTTTTTCAGTTAGGTTTAAAGCTAGTTGTTCAGCCATTTCCCGAATAACTATACAAGCCTTTTGATAATCATAAGGACATTGTAAAACCTGACCTTCACCTAAACTTTTTCTTTCAGGGCGTACTTTTTTTATGTCAGATATGGTAGTGGTTTCATATCCCCAGGCATGATCTATTAAAAGTTCGGCATTAACACCAAACATTTTAAATAATAGATCTTTATTGTAATAGTTATCATCTGTGCCTAATGAGCATAAGGCAATATCACCCATAGTAAACATGTTTTGTTCAGCAAGTCTTGTTGCATAGCCGCGTCCTACTCGCCAAAAGTCGGTTATAGGCTTATGATCCCAAAGTAATTTTCTATAAGAAATTTCATCAATTGCTGCAATTCTGAGGCCATTTTTATCAGCCTTGGCGTGTTTTGCGACTATGTCCATGGCAATTTTTGCAAGATAGAGATTAGTACCAATACCGGCTGTGGCTGTAATACCTGTTTCTAAAAATATTTCCTGTACTATTTTTGAAGTTAACTCTAGCGCACTTAATTTATAGTTTTTAAGATATGAGGTAGCATCGATAAAGACCTCATCAATGGAGTAAACATTGATGTCATCAGGGGCAATATATTTTAAGTAAATTTTAAAAATGCGCGTGCTGTAATCAAGATATAGAGCCATTCTCGGAGAGGCAATGATGTAATCAAGGCCAATCTCAGGGTGATTTTGAAGTTCGCTTTCAACTATACTCATGCCCTGAAAGCCATAAGGTGCATTTTTAATTCTTTGCTGATTTATTTCTTTTACTTTTTGAACAACTTCAAAGAGACGTGGACGACCGCCAACACCTTGAGCTTTTAACGATGGGCTTACTGCAAGACAAATTGTTTTTGAGGTGCGTGAAGAATCTGCTACTACAAGATGAGTATCAAGAGGATCTAAGCCTCTCTCTACGCATTCAACAGAGGCATAAAAGGATTTAAGATCAATCGCGATATATTGGCGTTGTGTGGTCATTTACATCTCAAAAAATAAAAATGTATCAATAAATATTATTATAGTTTATATCTTTTTTAAGAATAAGCATAAATAATATTATTGTTAAAAACAAATGATATTTTAATAGATATAAATAATCTTTTAAAGGAAGGATTTGCTTAAGAAAATTTAAATAAATGTTTTTAGAAATGAAAAGAGAGGGCTTAGCCCTCTCTTTTATTAAGACACAATTTGTTTTAAAAGTTAGCCTTCAATGGTTACCTGAGCACCATCAGCACCAACTTCCTTGATCTCACCTAAGAGCCAAGCATTTTCGCCATTGGCCTTTAAGTTAGCAATAGTCTTTTCAACGTCTTCTTGTTTTACAACAGCGATCATACCAACACCGCAGTTGAAGGTACGATACATCTCGTGACGAGAAACACCACCGTTGTATTGTAACCAATCAAAGACCTCAGGCCACTCCCAAGACTTGCCATTGCAAGCAGCGCAAGTGCCTTCAGGTAAGACGCGCGGAATGTTCTCCCAGAAGCCACCACCGGTGATGTGGGCTAAAGCGTGAACATCAACTTCTTTTAAGAGCTTTAAGATGCTCTTAACATAAATCTTTGTAGGCTCTAACAGGGCGTCTGCTAAAAGACGGCCAGATGGTAAACGATCGGTTAAAGGTTTAGCCTGAACTTCCTTTAAAATACGGCGAATTAAAGAATAACCGTTGGAGTGAGGGCCTGAAGAACCGATAGCAACGATAGCATCACCTACTTTAACAGCTTTGCCGTCGATGATTTTTGGCTCATCAACAACACCAACGCTAAAGCCGGCTAAATCGTAGTCACCAACTTCGTACATACCAGGCATTTCAGCGGTCTCACCGCCTACTAAAGCGCAACCTGCTAATTCGCAGCCGTAAGCAATGCCAGTTACAACTTTAGCTGCAACATCAACGTCGAGTTTGCCAGTTCCGTAGTAATCGAGGAATAACAGCGGCTCTGCGCCCTGAACGATCAGGTCGTTTACACACATTGCAACTAAGTCTTGACCTACAGTCTCATGACGATTGAGGTCAATGGCCAGGCGTAATTTAGTACCAACACCATCAGTACCGGTAACTAATACAGGTTGTTTGTAACCTGCAGGGATACGGGTAAGAGCGCCAAAGCCGCCCAGACCGCCGATAACTTCAGGACGGTTAGTGCGTTTTACCGGAGCTTTGATGCGTTCTACAAGTTCTTCACCGGCATCAATATCTACACCGGCATCTTTATAGGTTAAATTGGCCATGACTGTCTCCAGAAAAAAATATGCCCTAATTCTACTAGATTGCGTTAGTTTAAGCTATAAAAATCTAAATTTTTGCCATGCGCTTGTGTGTTAAAATTGAGGTGTTGTAGATATCAGGACATCAATATGAAAAACAAAATAATTGCAGCAATGCTTTTTACCTTGATTTCAGGTATGAGTTCTTACACTTATGCTGAAGATAACCTATTGGTTTTTCAAGAGGATTTAAGTGCTGGTATAGATAAAGCTATGCAAAATGCTTTTACACAGGCATCTGAGAAAATAGCTTTTGATACAGATTTTGATTTTAAGTTAGATGATGCTGTTTTGGCTTGTAACAGTGCATATATTGATAATGACAAGCTTAAAGTGGTTTTTAATGAGGCAAAATTAAAGCAGCTTTTAAATAATTTAGGGGTATCCACTTGGCAAGGATTAGAAGATCCGGTGTTGTTGTGGCTTTGCGATAGCGACAATAATGGAGCTTTTGCCAATAATCCCTCAAAATCGCAGTTTTTAGATGCTTTAAAAGAAAGATCTTCGGCAAAGCGTTTTAATTTAATGTTGCCTTTAATGGACTTAGATGATGTGCAATCTGTTTCAGCTCTTGCAGTTGAAAAAGGAGATAGTGCGTCTTTGGCAAAAGCTACAGCAAGGTATGGAAATAAATTTTTTGTCTTAGCTTCAAAAGAAAAGTCTCCAAGCGGAGATATTTTAGTTAAGTGGAATATTTGCGATGACAAGGGTCAGAGTATAGGTGAAGGTCAAAGCATAGGAGAGGCTTCAAAGGCTGCAGATGAAATGGCTAAATCCTTGGCAGACTCTCTTATGAAGAATACCCAAAGTGAGACCCCTGAGGCATCAAGCGAAGATCAATTTGCATTGGGACCAGGACAAGGATTTGTAAGAATTTTAGTCACTAATGTGCAAAACGTTGGTGATTATGACAAGATTAAACGAACTTTGATTACTTATGGTTATTCTGCAGATTCTCCAATTGTGGCTCGTAGTGCAGAGGGCATTATTATTTCCATTAAAACAGGAGCCTCTGCGGATATTTTAGATGGTAATCTTGCAAATGGTGGCGATTTTGAGAAACTTGCCTCTTGGACTTATAGATTTAAAAATTCTTTAGGACCAGTTAAGCCTGTTTTATGCGGTATTGATAGTGCAAGTGCAGACATTATTCGTTCAACATTTGACGTAAAAGAGAGTGCTAATAAAGATTCATTGAACGAAGATGCAATCGAGGTTGTAAGTGATGATGAGGAGGAGTCACTGTAAGCTATATGCATGAGCCTTACCAAGATATTTTACCTTTACATTTGTCAGATAGGGGGGACTTTAACACTTATGTTGAAGGTCCAAATAAGGCATCTGTAAAGGTTTTAAAGCAGGCTTTTTCAGAGGTAAAAAATGAGTTTTATTATGTTTTCGGGCCTCATGGTTGTGGAAAGACTCACCTTTTAAATGCCCTGTGTCAAAATGTAAGATATCCTGCAGGTAATTGCTTTTATTTAGATTTGCATCTGGGGATGCTTTTAAGTCCGCAACTTTTAAATATTGTTCTCCCGCCTTTTATTGCGATTGATAATGTCGATTTTGCAGCTGGTAACAGTGATTGGGAATTGGCGTTATTTGATATTTATAACCGTTGGTATGATAAGCGTTCTGGAGTTTTGGTTATGAGTGGCAGTAGCTCTTATGACAAAATTCCTTTTGAAAGAGTTGATTTAAATACGCGATTGGGCTCAGGAGTAATTCTTTCTTTAAATTATTTAAATGAAGAACAATGCGTTGAAGCATTAAAAAAGAGAGCATTAGGTAGAGCTTTTTTACTTCCAGATGCAACAGCGTCTTTTTTAGTAAGACACTTTAATCGCGATATGAATAATCTTGTCGCAATTTTAGATTGTTTGGATAGAGCTCAGTTTACAGAGCGCCATCCATTAACAATCCCTTTTGTAAAAAAATTTTAAAAATTTAGCTTAATTATCATTAAGTTCCTCATCAAATGCACGTTGTTTGCTTAACTCGGACATTTTGGCTCTAACAATCTCACGCTCATTACCACTGCAAACATTTAAAGCT
Organism: uncultured Succinivibrio sp.; assembly: GCA_905186145.1. Lineage (GTDB taxonomy): Bacteria > Pseudomonadota > Gammaproteobacteria > Enterobacterales > Succinivibrionaceae > Succinivibrio. The sequence goes on along the minus strand of LR994470.1, from coordinate 1,517,494 downwards.
TCGCTATACATTCCTAAAGCACGACTATAATTTGCAGCTAAACCAAAAACTTTAGCCCCACTTTGCAAAGCGTAACATTTCTGTCCTGACAGTCTGTAAGCATCAGTTAAAAGAGAGTTTGCCAAAAAGTTATCACTGTGGCGTTTTAGATATTCTTTTAAAACCACAATGGCTTTTTTACTTTGAGAGTTTTCATTTAAAGCATTGGCAAGGTTTGCAACTACAGCCTCGTTATCAGGTCTACGCTTATAAATAGACAAAAGGTTATTTACAGCTTTATTTTTATTTCCAGAGGCAAGATCGATATCTGTTTTGAGATCAATTACAAAGATATTGTCATTTAAATTTAAATTATTTAAATATTCATGGGCTTTTTGATAGTTTTTAAGCTCATATGCAATTAAGGCTTGGGCATATAAACGGTAAAAGCGGTTAATTTTGTCAGGATTAACTTTTAATCTTTCATCTAAAGCTTTTAGGTCATATCCCATATAACGGACATCAACGCGAGCTTTGGCTAACATAAAATCAGTATTTTTAGAATTTTCTCTGCGACCGTATGATCGGGCTCTATTTATAGCTTCAGCACTTCTAATATCAGATAAAGGGTGATCGATAAGCATGGAAAATACAGGATTTACGTTTCCTTGCATAGCAGTCATTTTTTTAAATAAATCACTCATGCCTTGTGGGTTAAATCCTGATTCATAAAGTAAATCAATACCTAATCTATCAGCCTCATATTCATTGTCACGAGTAAAGTTAATTGATTGTTGCATACTGCCACCAATTGTTGATGACAAAGCAGCCATTCCGGCCATTGGATTTATTACTGACATCGCAATAGATCCTATGATTCCGGCTAAAGTTAAATTTTGATTATCAATTTGCTCTTCAATAAATCTTGCAATGTGTCTTTGGGTTACGTGAGATATTTCGTGGGCAAGTACGGAGGCAAATTCGTCTTCAGTATCGGTATAGTGAAAAAGGCCTGTATAAACTTGAACTTTTCCACCTAAAAAAGCTGAAGCATTGAGGGTTTTATTGTTAACTATAAAAAACTCAAAAGGAAAGTTTACATTTTGAGCATTCATCACTAAGCGATTACCAACTGAAGTTAAATATTCAGTTAAAACAGGATCATCAATAATATTTAAATTTCCGCGAGCCATACGCATAAAATAGCTGCCTACAAGTATTTCTCTTTGGACAGTAAGACCTCGGACTCCAGAAGACGCAATATCAGGAATATCGTAAGATTTAGCATTTATGGCATTACAAGGTAAGATAAAAGCTATAAAAGCCATGGTTAAAATTTTTCTTATATCCATATATATTCCCGCTTTTTTTGCACAAAAAAACATTTTTGATGTGTGATGTCTGCTCTTTTGTGTATATACTTTTTTATTCAAGATTATATTTTTAAAATGTCTTTAGTGTGTAAGTTTTTACTGGATTTTTTGTATGTTTGTTTTGCTCAAGAGATGGTATTGGCGACATTTTTCACAACCTGGAACTATTGAATTTGCATTAGTCTTAATTGGAGCTTTTTTAACTGTTTATTATTTTATGTGGCTTGTAGGGCCATTGGTTGTAGCTTTATGTTTGTCTTACTGTTTGGATTGGGCTGTAAGATCTGCAATAAAACATTTTAAGATCTCTCGTTTTTTAGCATCAAGTATTGTGATGATTATCTTTATTGGTCTGTGTGTAGGTCTTTTGCTATTTATTGCGCCTAAGATTTTGCAACAGGGAGCGGAGTTTTATGGCAAAGTTCAAGAGTTCAGCCAAAATGCTTCAGAGAGCGCAAATATTGAAGATGAGAACATAGATGCGGTAATTTCAACTACAGTTTACGATTTAATCGAAAGAACTCCTGAGCCTTTGGCTAGCATGTTTACAAGAGAGGATGTTGAAAACTATGTAAACAATACCCGTTCTTTTGTAATGAGTAATTTAACGCAGATTATAAAAACAAAAATAATGCCTTCAGTTATGAACGCAGCTACATGGCTTATGTATATGATTGTTGTGCCAATTTTTATGTTTTTAATGCTTTCAAATAAAGAAGTTTTGCAAAAACGCTTTAGAACTTACGTACTACCGAATAACCAAGAGCTCATTTCGGTATTTTGGCCAAAGATAAACTCTCAAATTGAAGGCTATATTCGTGGCAAGATGTTACACATCACGATTATCTCGATTTTAAATACCTTCGCCTTTTTAACTTTTGGTTTAAATTATGCTTTTTTATTGGGATTAGGTGTGGGCCTTTCAGTGGTGATTCCGTATGTAGGTGCGGTTATTATTACTATTCCAATTTTGCTTGTAAGTTTAATTCAGTTTGGTTTTTCACAAGCTTTCTTCTGGTTTTTATTAGTTTATATAGTAATACAGCTTTTAGATAGTAATGTGTTAACACCTTTCCTTTTCTCAAAGGCTATGAACTTAGATGCTTTTTCTATTTTAGCTGCCATTATGATCTTTGGCGGTCTTTGGGGATTTTGGGGCGTATTTTTATCAATTCCTTTGGCAACCTTTATTGGAACTTTAATTGTTTATTGGCCAAACGCTGATAAAAAAGTGTCAAATGAAGAGTTAACGACTGACGATAATAACGGGGAAGATTGTAGTTTTTCTGAGGAAAAAAATAATAAATAATCTTTAAATTTCTCCCCAAGCTTTTGCTTGGGGAGGTATTTTACTTATACTTTAATACATTAAAGTATAAAGTTTACGTCTGAAAGTCTTTTGTAATGGATTTCCAGATAAAGTACTTAAAATATCTAAGAAAGTCTTTTTGATCTCAGCATTTCCCAGATCCTTCTTTAAGATTTCAAAAAGCATATTTAAAGCCTCTTCGTGACGACCACCTTCAGACAGAGCAATTGCTAATTGTTTTGCAATTTCCATATCCTGTGGATTTTTGGCAAATGCCTCTTGCAAGTCGCGAATCTGTGGAGAATCAGCGGCTTGTTCAGCTAATGTTAAAGAAGAAATTAAATCTTTATATTCTTGAGAAGACTGCTCTTCACGACCGGCATTGTCTAAAAGCTCATGAGCCTTTTCAAGATTCTTAGTTTTGATGCAGATACGAGCGAGCATAAATTTAAGATCCATACGATTTGAATCTTCTTCATATGCTGAAAGTGCTTTTTGCATAGCTTCTGCAAGGTTATTCTGAGCCTCAGCCTCAAGGGCTTCACGCATTAAGTTATCTGCTTTAGATGGCATGTATTTTTTAACAAGTTCAGCAACCTTAACAGGAATATCGTCTCCTTGAAGCGCATCAACAGGCTGTGCTTTTTTGAGAACTACTAAGGTTGGAACAGAACGTAAACCAAGTTGCATAGCAATAGCTTGGCCGACCTCAGAGCTTACATCAGCCTCAGCTAAGGAAACATATTCATTGTTTTCAGGAACATTAGCTTTTACAGCATCAGTTGCTTTTTGGCACTCAGGGGCGTCTTTTACAAAGAAGTATATAAATACAGCTTTATTTTCTGAAGCTTTTACTAATAATTCTTGTACATTGTTTTCATCAATGAGCATTGTTTAATCCTTAAAGCGATTGAGATCCTGCATAGCACGGATCAAGTTTTTTAAATTCGGACGAATTTTTAAATGACGACCACCACTTTCAATATAAGAGGTGCCGTTGTTGTCATATACAGTAACAAATCCAGAGCTTACAAGCAGTAGTTTGTCACCTTTTGTTGTTACAAAGAAATCTCGATTGATAGGCTCTTTAAGACTTATACCTAAGCTGTAATTTACAGTTTCGTTGCTAATACCTAAGACCTCTTTACCAAATGTAGCCGGTATATCATAAACGGAGGTTAAAGTCTCTACGTTTACACCTTTAATCGATTCATCAGGTCTTTTTATAATCAAAGGTACATGTTGGCTTAAACGGTTGTAAATATTACTACCATCATTTAAAAGAGAATTTCCTTTAGATGAGGTGATAAGGATAATAGTGTTATTTAAGCGGCCACTATTATTTAAAGTCTCTTCAAGTTTTTGCAGTTCTTTATCAATATTTTTTAAGATATTAGCGCGCTTTTGTTCAGTTAAATCGTTTTGACATAAAGAGTTTAAACTAATATTTAAGGCAAAACGTCTATCAGAATCAATGCTATTTATGTAGTTACAAGCTTTATCTACAGCTTCACTATCAGATTTTAAATTATCAAAATTGATGTTTCTAAAACCGGTGAAGTTTGAGTTTTGAGCATCATAATTTGAAGAAATAATTCTTACAAGATACTCTTGACGATGCATTTCATCGACAATAACAGGAGCAATATTCTTTGATTTAAAAGTAGATCTGTATTGGATAGGAATGCCGTATGTCAGAGCAAAATCATTATCCTCTAAAGAATTGTAAGGTAAATAATGGTTTTCAAAACTCTGAGAATTTTGTTTTAAGTTGTATAAGTTTGGCATAGTCTCTGCGTTTAAATCGCTATAAGACATGCCATTTATAAAGACCATCACCATATTACGGTGAGGCTTAAGTTCAGCAACAGACAAAGGCTCCAAAGGATAGCGAATTGCAATGTCTGCAGTTGAAACTCCAGATAAGGTGTTAGTTTTAATCCAGCCATGATTTGAGAGAAATGACTTGGCGGTCATTGGGTAATGGGCTGGAAATACAGGTCTTAAGATATTGATATCTTCATGACGTGTAGCATCAGCCCAAATATGAATACTATGAGAGGCCACAAAAGATATAGTCAAAAAGACAGCAATGATTGTTGGGAAATAATTGTTGCGTAAACGACTTCTATAGATTTCTCGAGTAGATAATTTAGCAAAAATTAACTCAAGTCCTATAACTATAGGAATTGCGATCCATAGAAAATTGTAGTTTAAGCCAGTTTTAAAATCTAAATCACCAAAGATTAAGCTTAAGACCGTAGCTGAGATGTGAACTCTTGCAGATAAAAAAAGCTTGGCATCAACTAATAAAATAATGAAGGCTATACAGGCAATGATTACAGATATGATTCTGTAAAGATGGTAACGACCAATAAAAGAAATTGGAAAGAGAATAATCAGGTAGGTTAAAAAAGCCAAAAAGCTCATTTGACCAAACCATGTTATCAAAAGGTATATAAAAGAAATGAAGCTTACAGTGTGGGGAGCTGCATAAACATAAACACTACCTATAAAAATAGCCAGCAAAATATTTAAGAAAAGAAAATGGTGTCCCCAAGAGTTGCTGCGAGCAACCTGTTCTTTATATGAGAAAACATTTAGTATTTTTAGTGTTTGATGCATGCTGACTTCTCTTATTAAAACATGGTTTATTTTAGCATTCTTTTTTTAAAACAATTAAAAGAGCGCTTTTTGTTTATAAATCTGTTTTTATGAAGAAAAAACTTTAATTAACTCTTTATATTTAAATATAAGATTCTTTTAAATCAAAATCTTTGTAATTGAAAAATAATTCAGCTTAAAGTCTCAATAAAAGCGCACAAAATGCGAGATTTTATGAAGTAAAAGTCTTATTTGTAATACTTTTTTAGTATTTAAAGGAGATTTTTATGAATAAAGTTTTAGATGCCATGCCAATTATTGTGAGTAATTATGCCAAGATGTTTGGTATTCGCGTCAGAATGATTGGCTCACAAGCATATACAAATGGATCTGTTATAACTATTCCAAGAATTGATGTAAAAGATGAGCTAAGTGCGCGTATCGCTTATGGCTATTTAGCCCATGAAGCTGCGCATGTGCGTTATACAGATTTTGATGAAGTAAGAAATATGAATAAAGATTTCTTATTATTTTCAATATTTAATATTTTAGAAGATGCAAGAGTTGAACATATTATAAGCAGGGAGTTTATTGGAGTTTTTGAAAACTTAGAGCTTATTATGGAGGCATCTGAAGATTTATGGCGTAAATTTGCCTTTGATATTGAAAATATAAGTTTTCTGAGAATACTTTTAAGTACACTTCTTTACTATTCAGAATCAAAAATTCAGGGATATAAAAGCCAAAAATATAAAGCGGCTTTTTTAATAAGACATCTTAGAAAGCATCATAAACATCGTGATTTAAATTATATTTTCAAATGTGTGCGTTTATGTAATTTTGCTAAAAAAACACATGATATTTCAGTTATTTCTTTAAAAATTTACAATTTTTTAAAGCATGAATTTAAATTTTCATATGACGTTAAAAGAAAAGATCCTTCTTGTGAAGATGAGGCTAATTTAGATTTCTCTTATAAAGGATCATTTTTAAAAATGATTGCAGATTTAGCAAAAGAAGCTAAAAACGATTTGGGTAATCTGTTGCCATATCAAAGCGCTGAGAGCTTACTTGCACAAAGAGTTCCTCAAAATTTAACCATAAGAGATGATATGGGCATGATTGAAAGTGGAATTTGCCCAAAAGGGCGCGATGATTTTTTGGATCTTATTTTAGATACTTATCCTTTAAGGCGAGCATTGGCACAAAAGGTTAAAGCTTTTTGTGAAGCCTATGGTATGCAAACATTAAGTGGAAAAAAGTTAAACGTTCAAAGACTTGCCAATATTAAAGCTGGTGAAACCCGTATTTTTAAGGACAGGATTTTATATGATGACTACGCTACATCAGTGCAGATATTGGTAGATGTTTCAGGTTCAATGCTTTTTTATGACATGAATACAGGTAAAAGTCGGTGTGAGGAGGCCTGTCAGGCTGCTTTAATGATTGCTTTGGCACTTGAAGGCATTGATGGCATAAAGACTATGGTGACTTTTTTCCCAGGAGCAATGTCTGAGTTTGATGTGGCTTTGTATGTTAATGAAAAAGCTCATAATAAAGCCCCTTTCTTTGATCAAAAAGCCCACGGCTCAACGCCTTTGGCGCAAGTTTTATGGTATTCAGCGGCAAATTTATATTATTTAAACTGTCAGAGGAATATTATTTTTGTGCTTACAGATGGTATTCCTGACAGCATAAGCCAAGCTAGGGCGGCGCTTTGTTATTTAAAAACACTTAAAGCTGAAGTCTATGGCATAGGCATTCAGTCTGAATTTATCTCAGAGCTTATTGAACATAGTGAGAGTATTAAAAACATAGGAGATCTAAAAGAAACTATGCTCAAATTTTTTTCTAATATGTTTAATTTAAAAAAGTAATCTTTAAATATTTTCTTAAAAAAGACACTCTTAATAAACCAAAGGTCAAGAGCTTTAGGTCACTTTTATAAGAAAAACGGCTAAAAAATGCTAAAATATTTTGCAGTTTTTTGCGAGGTATTACTAAATTGCTACGCAGTGATTTTAATTTTGATTTGCCGGAAGAGTTAATTGCAGCATATCCAAGTGCTGAGCGTACCGGCTGCCGTATGTTATGTCTTAATGGTGAAGATGGTAGCTATCAAGACAAGCATTTTTATGATTTAAAAGAATTTTTAAATCCAGGTGATTTACTTGTATTTAATGATACAAAAGTTATTCCAGCTCGTCTTTATGGTAAAAAAGAGTCAGGCGGTGCAGTAGAGCTTTTAATTGAGCGCATCACCTCAGAGACCTCTGCCTTAACACATATTCGTGCCAGTAAGGCCCCTAAAGCTGATGTTATTATCAATGTTGATGGTGGAAGCAGTTTAAAAGTATTAGGCAGACAAGGTGATCTGTTTATGGTCGAAACTGTAGATGGAAGCTCTCTTTTAGATATGCTCTACTCTTGTGGCCATATTCCACTGCCTCCTTATATTGATAGACCAGATGAGCCTTTAGATAAGGATCGTTATCAGACTGTTTACTCAAAACACCCAGGCGCAGTTGCAGCTCCAACTGCAGGTTTGCATTTTGATGAGGCCCAGCTTGATGATTTAAAGGCTTACGGTGTTAATATGGCTTTTGTGACATTGCACGTAGGCGCAGGCACATTCCAGCCTGTTCGTGAAGATGATATCACAGCCCATCATATGCACTCTGAGTTTGTTCATCTGTCAAAAGAAGTTGCAGATGCTGTAATTGCTACTCATAAAGCAGGAAAGAGAGTAATCGCTGTTGGTACAACAGCTGTGCGTTCTTTGGAGAGTGCTGCACAAGCTGCAGAGGCTGCTAACTCCAAAGATGAAATTATTCCTTTCGCTCAGGACACTTCTATTTTTATTTATCCAGGCTATAGATATCGCGTAATCGATGCTTTAATTACCAATTTCCATTTGCCTGAATCAACCTTAATTATGCTTGTAAGTGCTTTTGCAGGCTATGATGAGACTATGAAAGCATACAAGCATGCAGTATCTGAGAAATATCATTTCTTCAGTTACGGCGATTGCATGTTTATAAGGAGAAATCCTTATGCTGACAAGTCATTGCCGCCGTCTTGTAAAAAGGATNTAGTTTTAATGAAATTTGAAGTACAAAAATGCGATGGCAAAGCCCGTTTAGGTCAGATGGTCTTTGATCGCGGCATCGTACGCACTCCAGCTTTCATGCCAGTGGGCACATTAGGTACAGTAAAAGGTATGACTCCTGAGGATGTAAAGGACATTGGTGCTGACATCCTTTTAGGAAATACTTTTCACTTATGGTTAAGACCAGGTACTGACGTTATCAAGGCCCATGGTGATTTGCATGATTTTATGAACTGGGATAAGCCAATTTTGACCGATTCAGGTGGATTCCAGGTTTTTTCATTGGCAGAGATTCGTAAAGTAACAGAAGAGGGTGTGCATTTTCGCAATCCAATTTCAGGATCTAAGCTGTTTTTATCTCCTGAGGTCTCAATGAAGGTCCAATATGATTTGGGCTCTGACATTGTGATGCAGTTTGATGAGTGCATTGCGCTTCCTGCAACTACAGAAGAAATGCGCCGCGCTATGGAGTTGTCTTTACGTTGGGCCAAACGCTGCAAAAACCATTTTGAGTTTTTGGGTAATAAGAATTCTTTATTCGGTATTATCCAAGGTGGCACCGATGAGACCTTACGTGAAGCTTCTTTAAAGGGCTTAACTGACATTGGTTTTGATGGTTATGCCATCGGAGGCTTGGCTGTAGGTGAGCCTAAAGAGGTAATGTATAAAGCTTTAGGTCATATTGCTCCTTTAATGCCTCAAGATAAGCCTCGTTATTTAATGGGTGTAGGAACTCCTGCTGATATTTTACAGGGCGTTTTAAATGGTGTTGATATGTTTGATTGCGTAATGCCATCACGCAATGCCAGAAATGGTCATCTGTTTACATCAGAGGGTGTAATTCGCATTAGAAATGAGCAGTATAAGTATGATACAAGACCGCTTGATCCTAAGTGCGATTGTTATACTTGCAGACATTATTCACGTGCTTATTTACGCCATTTAGATAAGTGCAAAGAAGTTTTAGGTGTTCACTTAAATACAATTCACAATCTGCATTTTTATGAGCATTTCATGGAGCAGATTAGATGTGCAATTGCAGAAGGAAGACTTAAAGAGTTTGCCGAAGAATTTTACTCAGTATGGGGTAGACCTCCTATTGAGGTAAATAAGTAAAGCAAAAGGTCATTTTGTGGTATATTTACCACTTTAGAACTGGCTGATATATTTTTCTGCCTTTCATTTAGTATTAAAGTGGCAAATTGCCACATTTGACAGAAATACAATTTATACGGGAATTATTTATGAACATTATCTCCACCGCTTATGCCGCAGAAGCCGCTCCTCAGGCCGGCGGCGATATGAGCATGATTATCGTCTTAACTGTCTGCATGATTGCAGTATATTTCTTCATCATGCGTCCTAATTCTAAAAAGCGTAAGGAAATGCAGAAGCTTTTAGATAATCTGGCCGTAGGTGATGAGGTATTAACCAACGGCGGTATTGCCGGTCGCATCGTTAAGCTCCCTGACAATAAAGAGTACGTGCTTATGGATGTTGCCTCCGGTGTTGTAATGCAAATGAAGCGTAACTACATCGTTGCAGTATTACCAAAAGGTACAGTTGAAAACGTTTCTGTCGAAAAAAATAAAAAATAAATCATAATAAAGCACGGCCATTTTTATGGCCGTGACTATCTTTTAGGACCCTCATCGTGATAAACAAGTTTCCATGGTGGAAAAACCTCCTTATATTTTTAGTCATTGCGGTGGGCTTCTTCTATGCAATCCCTAATCTTTATGGAGAAGATCCCGCTTTACAGATCTCTGGCACTCACGGCATGGAAATTGATGCCAAAACCCAAAATCAAATTAAATCTGAGCTTGATGCCAAAAATATTGAAGGCTCATATGATTTAGAGAATGGCCAGTTACTCATTCGTTTCAATTCAACTGAAAAGCAGCTTGCAGCTCGCGAAATTGTTAATGGTATTTTAGGCGATAACTACATTACTGCTTTAAACTTAGCTCCAGCAACCCCAGCATGGATGCGTTCTTTAGGTATGCATCCTTTAAAGCTTGGTCTTGATCTTCGTGGTGGTGTTCACTTCTTAATGGAAGTTGATATGGATGAGGCCATGAAGAAAATTCGTACTCAGCTTGTTAATGATTTCCGTACTGAGCTTAGAAATCATGATATTCGTCTCTCAGGTGCCCGCGCTGAAGGAGATCATGTAATAGTTGAGTTCCGTGATGAAGCTTCAAGAAAGGCTGCAGAAGAATTACTCTCTTCAAATCACAAAGACTTTATCATCAAGAGTATTGACCAAGATGGTAAATTCCGCTTAATGGCTACCATGACCCCAGGCAAGATTTCTCAGGTTCGTACAAGCGCTGTTGAGCAGAATATCAATATTATTCGTAACCGTGTAAACGAGTTAGGTGTAGCTGAGCCTTTAGTCCAGCGCCAAGGTGCCGATCGTGTTGTAGTTGAGCTTCCTGGTATTCAGGATACCGCTCGTGCAAAAGAGATTTTAGGTGCTACTGCAACCTTAGAATTCCGTCTTGTTGATGGTAGTGCTGACGTAGCTGCAGCTGCATCAGGCCACGTTCCTGCAGGAACTGAGGTTTTACATGATGCCAAGGGTTATCCTGTAGTTGTAAACAAACAGGTAATTTTAACTGGTGACCATATCGTTGATGCCAGCTCAAGCTCTGATGAAAATGGTCGTCCTCAGGTAAATATCTCTCTTGACTCTCGTGGCGGTACCATCATGTCCAACTTCACTAAGGACAATGTAGGTAAGCCTATGGCCACCAACTTTATTGAGTATAAGGTTATCCCAGATGAGGATCCTAATGCTCCAAAGCCTGGTGATAAAAACTACAAGCCTAAGTTTAAGAAAGTTGAGCAGGTAATTAACGTTGCTACTATTCAAACTCGTTTAGGCAGCAGCTTCCGTATTACCGGTATTGATTCTCCAAAAGAGGCTCATAATTTAGCACTGCTTTTACGTGCAGGTGCTTTAATTGCTCCTATTCAGATTGTTGAAGAGCGCACCATTGGCCCGTCTTTAGGTCAGCAAAATATTGATAATGGTATGAAGGCTATGTTCTACGGCCTCGTATTCTTAGCTATATTTATGGTGATTTACTATAAATCCTTTGGATTTATTGCAAATTTAGCTTTAATTTTCAACATGGTTTTAATTGTCGGTATCATGTCTTTAATTCCAGGTGCCACCATGACATTACCAGGTATTGCTGGTATTGTTTTGACCCTTGGTATGGCTGTGGATGCGAACGTACTTATTTATGAACGTATCCGTGAGGAAATAAGACAAGGTAGAAGCATTCAGATTGCAATTAACGAGGGTTATGCTCGCGCCTTTGTAACTATTGCCGATTCCAACATTACCTCATTTATTACCGCTCTTATCCTATTTATGGTTGGTACTGGTGCCGTTAAAGGCTTCGCTTTAGTACTGATGATTGGTCTTGCCAGCTCCATGTTCACAGCAGTTACAGCATGTCGTGCAATTGTGAATATTATTTGGGGTGGCCGCAACATCAAGAAGCTCAGTATCTAGGAGAATAATTGTTATGATGCAGTTTATTAAGGACGGTGTAGTAATACCGTTCATGAAAGTTAAAGGCACCGTTGAGCTCTTATGCGTAGGCTTAGTTATAGCAAGCATAGTCTCTATGTGTGTCAAAGGCTTAAATTGGGGCTTGGATTTCACCGGCGGTATTGTTGTTGAAACTGAGTACACCCAAAGCGTTGAGCTTGATACAGTTAGAAAAGCTTATGCTGAATTTGGTATTGTTGGTACTACTCAGCATTTTGGTTCATCTTCTGACGTTGTAGTTCGTGTTGCTCCTAAAGACGGTTTGGATCAGCAAACTGTGACTGATAAAGTCATGCAGGCCTCTAAGACTATTGACCCAAATGTTAAGCTTTCTCGTTCTGAGTATGTAGGCCCTGCTGTAGGTCAGGAATTAGTAGAAAGTGGTATTTTGGCTATTGTTGTATCTTTAATTGCAATTTTGGCTTATATTGCTTTCCGCTTTGAGTGGCGTATGGCAACTGGTGCTGTAATCTCATTGGCTTATGATGTGATTGTAGTAATGGGTGTATTTTCTTATTGGCAAATTGAGTACGATTTAACCGTACTTGCAGCTGTGCTTACAGTTGTAGGTTACTCATTAAACGATAAGATCGTGGTGTTTGATCGTGTACGTGAGAACGCAACTAAGTTGTCACGTTCCATTTCTATTCCACACTTATTTGATGTGTCTTTAACTCAGACTCTGTCACGTACCATTATTACCTCAGGCACTACTTTAATCACTGTTATAAGCTTGCTTATTTTCGGTGGTGAGATGATCTTCGCTTTCTCTTTAGCCTTGGTCGTCGGCATCGTTTTTGGTACTTTCTCTTCTATCTATGTAGCCTCTACTTGGGCTATATTCTTAGGTATCAAGCACGAAAATCTTATTCCATCAAAACCTGTTAAAAAGGAATCTGATGGTTATGAGACCATGGATTAAGTGGAGCCTTTGTGCGCAAATCTAAATCAAAGGCGCTTTTGTTAGCTTCAATGCTCTCGTTCCTTTTAGGCTGCGAGAGCTTTATGGACAACAAAGCGCCTGAAGTTCAGGAAGTAGGGATTAGTGGACCATTTTCCGTCCCTCCTGATGAAATCCTTCTATCTTTGCCTTCAGAACGTTTAATTGAGCAAGATCAAGCTATTATTGTGAAGCTTTCAATGATGCTTGATACACAAGCTAAAACTAAAGGTGATAAGGCTGAGATTTTCTACGAGTTAGGCATTATTTATGATCGTTTAGGCTTAGAAGCAACCGCCAGAACGATGTTTATGAATGCCTTAGTTGAAAACCCTGCCTTTGCATCTCCTTATAATTTTGTTGGTATTTACTTTGCAAAAGATGGTAGGTTCCAAGATGCTTGTGATGCTTTTGATTCAGCTTTGGAATTAAATCCTAATGAAAGCTATATCTATTTTAATCGAGCTATAGTTTTGCATTATGCTCATCGCGATGTATTGGCTTTAGAAGATTTAAATAAATTTTATAAAGCAGATAAAAACGATCCTTATCGATTGTTATGGATGTATATCGTAGAGCGTAATGTTTATGGTAAATCCACTGCTTTATCAAAACTTCAAGATCGTTTTGATAACGTAAAGTTAAAAGATAAAAAAGACAATTGGGGCTTTAATCTTGTTCGTCTTTATTTAGGTGATTTGGATGAATCTAAGTTTTGGGAGCAAATAAAACTCTTTAAAAAAGATCCTGAGACTTTTGCCGATCATCTTTGTGAAGCCTACTTTTATTTAGGAAAGCTGCGTCTTTTAGATGGTAAAGATAAACAAGCTTATGACATGTTCTATTTGTCTCAGGCAACAAGACGATTTGGCTTTTTAGAGTATCGTTATTCATTACACGAAATCTCAAACTTAGAAAAAAAATATAAACTCTCTCCTAGAGTTTCTATGAGTACTCCTAATTTCTAAAAATAATCTCTCTCTTAACTGAGAGAGATCTTTTCTTAAAACATATAAGTTATTCAAAATACAATTAAATTATTTAAGATTTATTCGCTAAAAATGAAATGTTTTTTGTTTTTAAGCTTTTCTTTTTAGGTGATATCATTACGATAAAAGTGTTTGTGTACTAAAACTCGTATTATTCTCAGAGTTTCTAAATCTAAAAATATTTAAAAAAATTTGTAGGGCAAAAAAGATCGTTATGAGTTTAAAAAAAGAAAATAGTCTGACATTGGATGATGCGTCTCTTTTAAAGATAAAAGAGCAACTTTTACCTCAAGATGATACTGAAATCATGGCAGAATTTTTTAAAGCTTTATCAGATCCGACCAGAATTAGTATTGTTCATGCCTTGCAACTTCACAAATGGTTATGTGTATCTGACTTAGTTGAGCTTTTAGGTATGAGCAAGTCTGCGTTATCCCATCAGTTAAGTTATATGCGATTAAATAAATTAGTTAGAGTTAAACGCGATGGTAGGCATGTATTTTATGCTTTAGATGACTTACATGTTGAACAAGTTTTTGCTTTAGCGTTATCCCATGTTTATGAAGGTTAACTATGAATAGACCCATTTATCTTGATTATGCAGCGGCAACACCAACTGATAATCGTGTAATAGATGCTATGGTTAAGTGCTTAACTCAAAATGGTACTTTTGCCAATCCTCATGCCAAAGATCATGTTTATGGTTGGGAAGCGGCTGAAGCTTGTGAAACTGCAAGAGCACAGGTTGCCTCATTGGTAGGCTGTTCTCCTTTGGAGATCACTTTTACCTCAGGAGCCACTGAAAGTAATAATTTAGCAATTATGGGCTTAGCTTTTGCTTTGCATAAGCAAGGAGACAAAAGACGCCATATCATCACTACCAAAATTGAGCATAAAGCTGTTTTAGAGGCTTGTGAGGTTTTACAAGAGAGAGGCTATAAGGTTACTTATTTAACCCCGCATAAATATGGCACTGTTGATTGTGAACTTTTAAAAAGTGCTTTAGATGATGATACTTTTTTAGTTTCCATCGCTCAGGCCAATAGTGTTTTAGGCTCTGTAAATGACATTAAGGCTTTGGCAAAGGTAACCCGTGAGGCTGGAGCTTATTTTCATACAGATACCGCTCAAAGTGCAGGCTACATAGAAACTGATTTTGATCATAGTGATGTAAGTATGGCTACTTTGACCTCAGAGAAAGTCTGTGGTCCAAAAGGCGTAGGTGCTTTGTATATAAAAAGAAGCTTAGGATTAAAACTTACAGCTTTAATTTATGGCGGTGGTCAAGAAAAAGGCCTGCGTGGTGGCACTGTCCCAACTCATCAGGTAGTAGGTATGGGAAAGGCTTTTGAGATCTTACAAAAAGAAGGTAAAAGCGATAAAGAGCGTATTGAAAGCCTGCGCAATCACCTTTTAAGACGTTTAAAAGATATCCCAGGTATTATTATTAACGGTTCAATGACTCATCATGTACCTGGAATTGTGTCAGTAAGTTTTAATAATGTAGATCCAAGACTTTTATTGCCAACTTTATCAGGAATTGCTGTATCTACGGGCTCTGCTTGTGCTTCAGCTGATTTAAAACCTTCATATATTTTAAAAGCTATAGGTCTTACAGATGATCAAGCTCGAGCTTCTTTGAGAATTTCTTTTGGTCGTTTTACAACTTTAGAAGAAATTGATGAAGCTTGTGATGAAATTTGTCTTAAAGTTCCAAAACTCATGACCCAATACCAAAAGGAAAAGAATTTATAATGCTGACTTTATTAAACAAACCTACAGATGATGCAGTATCGATTTCTTTGATTTCACGTCCTGATAATAAGGCTTTAAGAGATGATGCTGTTTTTGCGCCTAAAAAAAGTGGTTATACCGTATTTTTTAATCATAAAAGTGTTAACCCTTATGCAGAAGCCGGAAGAGTTTGCTCTAATTTAGGTTTAAAAGCAATTAAGCTTGAGCAAAACGGTGCGTGCCTTGGATTTAATGAAGCTTATCAATTTATTATGGGCTTTGATGATATTTATTCAGAGTTACAAGTTTCAATTCCTGTCTCAGATGAGGTCTTAGAGCAGGTTCGTGATGTATATGCTGTAGTTACAGCTGCAAGAAAGCTTGCGGATACCTCAAACTCTGAGATGACTCCTGTTTCATTGGTAAGACATGCCTATGAGCTTATTAAGACTAATTGCAATCAAGGTGAGCTTGCAGCTGACTTTATTGATAGAGATTCTGATGATTTTGATGATTATGCAGGGCTTAAAGCAGTAGGTTCTGGAAGCCTTGAAAGTCCTTGTTTAGGTATTTTCGATTATTTACCTGAGGGCATGAGTGAGGACTCTCCTGTAGATATTGCTTTGGTTGGCAAAGGCATTACCTTTGATTCAGGTGGATATGATTTAAAACCTCCTAAATTTATGGACACTATGCGCACAGATAAAACTGCTGCAGTAAATTTAGCAGGCGCATTAGCTCTAGCTTGTAAATTAGGCTTAAAAAAGCATGTTCGCCTGTATTTATGTTGCTCTCAGAATTTAGTTTCAGCAAGCTCTATGGTGCCAGGCGATATCATTGAGTATCAAAATGGTATAAGAGTTGAGGTTGGTAATACTGATGCTGAGGGCAGATTAGCCTTAGCAGATGGTTTGATTTTAGCCTCAAAAAGCGGAGCTTCTTGCATTTTATCTGAAGCTACTTTAACCGGTGCTGCCAAAATTGCAGTGGGGCGTGATATGTGTGCTTTGGTTTGTCGTGGTAATGATGAAGCTTTAGATCTTAAAGAAGCATTTAAACAAGGAAAAGAGCTTTTATGGCAAATGCCACTGTTTCCATTTCATGATCGCTTCATAAGTTCAAGACGAGCCGATCTTTGCAATACTTCTCATGGAGATGGAGCTCCTGGCGTATCAACTGCAGCTGCATTTTTAGAAAAATTTGTAAGATCTGATGCCCGATTTATGCATATAGATTTAAGTTCTGCATATTTACCAGAGGGCTCTCCTTTTAGAACTCCAGGTCCGACAGGAGCTACGATTTTAAGTCTCGCTTTATGGCTTTTAGGTGATAAATAAAGACTTTTGAATTTATAAAATGGCGGCTTTAAGCCGCCATTTATCATAAAAAGGGGCAGTTTTATGTATAAAAATATTGTAATTTTGACAGGTGCAGGTATTTCTGCTGAATCAGGAATTCCGGTATTTAGATCAGAAACCGGTCTTTGGGAGACTGAAAAGGTTGAAGATGTTTGTACCCATGAAGCTATTTTAAGAAATCCCTCTCGTGTTCATAATTTTTATAATCGTTTAAGAGCTAATTTACAAGACAAAAAGCCTAATGCAGCACATTACGCTATCGCTAATTTACAAAAATTATGGCCACAAAAATTTGCTGGGAAAGTTACTTTAGTTACACAAAATGTTGATAACTTACATGAGAAGGCCGGCTCTTTTGACATAATTCATATGCATGGCGCTTTAATGAGTATTTTTTGTACAAACTGTGGCCATCATTATGAGTTTGATGGCGATAGTTCAACTAAATCTGTGTGCGCTTTTTGTGGAAAAACTGCATTACGTCCTGATATCGTCTTTTTTGGAGAAATGCCTTATTTTATGGATGAAATTAGCGACGCTTTGCAAAAATGTGATTTGTTTTTAGCAATTGGTACCTCAGGTGTTGTGTATCCTGCTGCAGTTTTTTGTTCATTTGCTCGCGATATGGGTGCCAGATGTGTAGAGTTTAATTTAGAAAAAAGTGCACAGGCTACAAACTTTACAGATGGCATCTATGGTAAAGCCTCATTAACAGTACCGAAGTTTTGTGAAGAGCTTTTGCTCAATGGTACTTTTTTAAACTAGACAAACTCTGTTTTTTGCGAGTAATTAGCCTTCTCTTTAAAGGTGTAGTCATGTCTGTAGACTGCATTCTTGTTATAATGGGAGGTTATTATTATTTTACTTTTAATTTTTAGGGATTGTCCTTATGACCGCTAAGCTGAATTTATTAGATCTTTCTCCTCAGGATATGGCTGATTTTTGTGTGTCATTGGGAGAAAAGCCATTTAGAGCGCAACAGCTTTTAAAATGGATTTATCAATATGGTGTAACCAATTTTGAGGACATGACTAATATTAAGCGTGATTTAAGAGAACGCTTATCTGAAATTGCCGAGATTAGAGCTCCTGAGATCGTAACTGAGCAAAAATCTTCAGATGGTACCACTAAGTGGGCTTTAGATATTGGTGATGGTCAGTTAGTGGAAACTGTATTGATTCCTGAAGATGATCGCAATACTTTATGTATTTCCACTCAAGTTGGCTGTCCTGTTAAATGCGCTTTTTGTAGAACAGGTGCTTCAGGATTTAACCGCAATTTAAAGGTTCATGAGATTATAGGTCAGGTTTTCCGTGCCGCAACTCGTGTAGGTTTTAGTGAAAATAACGAGCAAAAACCTATTTCTAATGTTGTAATGATGGGCATGGGTGAACCGCTTTTAAATTTAACTAATGTTTTAAAGACTACTGAGATTTTACTGTCAGATTATGCCTTTGCGTTATCAAAGCGTCGTGTAACCATTTCCACCTCAGGCGTAGCCCCAGTTATTGACAAAATTGCAGGTAAGGTTGATGTTGCTTTGGCATTATCTTTACACGCTGCAAACGATAAGCTTAGAGATATTTTAGTACCTATAAACAAGAAATATCCTATAGCAGATGTTTTATCCTCAGTTAAGCATTATCTTGATAAATCAAATGCTAATTGTGGTCGTGTCACTATTGAATATGTGCTTTTAGCAGGTGTAAACGATAGCGTTGATGACGCTTATGAGTTATGCCGTTTGTTATCTCATACTCCATGTAAGATAAATTTAATTCCATTTAATCCACATGAGAGCTCTGATTTTAAACGTCCATCGGCAAAAGCTATTGAACGTTTCCAGCAGATTTTAATTGAAAAAGGCTTTACCGTTTTGAAACGTTCTACTCGAGGTGACGATATTGCCGCAGCATGTGGACAGCTTGCAGGTCAGGTAAAAGATCGCATGCAAAAGGCTGCAACTATTGAGTCTAAAACAATTTAAATTGGATCATTATGAATAATTCAAAAGAAGGTGAGATGAACTTTAAACAGAATAATAATTCTGCACCTTTAAATAATGTTCAGATTTCTCAAGAAGATTTACAAAGAAGAGCAAAAGCTAAGGCTGAGTTTAATGATAACTTGCAAAAAGCAGAAGATTTCTTTGTGCCAAAAGAGGTCCAAGCTTTATTTAATGCAAATTTGCCAAAAAAATTAGAAGAACCTGGTTTTGATTTAAAAAATCAACAAGAACCATCTTTGGAAAAAGAGCCGCAAATTTCTAATACTTCATTAAAAGAAGATCTGTTTGATGATAAAGCTTCTTTTGCTATTCCTTCAAAAGAAGAATTTAAAATCGAAAATGCTCAGAGCGATAATTTAGTAAAAGAGCCTCATTTTGAGATTCAAGATGAGTCTTTTGCCAATAAAATGCCTACAGTTGAAAGTTCAATTAAGGCCTTTGAAGGTGGAAAATTAGAAAATCCTGCTAAGAAAAATTTGGATAATAAAGATTTAAATAGTTTTAAACCTATTTCAAATTCAAATAAAAAAGCAAAATTAAATCTTGAGGATACTTTTGTTAAAGAGGAGCTTGAGGAGGATCCAGATAAAATCCCTGTTAAGCCTACTTTGACAGATGACGAGGTTCCAAATAAGCCTGGCGCAATTTTAATGCATGCAAGAGAGCTTTTAGGACTTAGTATAAGAGAGGTTGCAGATAAGCTGCAGCTGCGTGTCAATACCGTTAATGATATTGAACATGATCGCTTAAATCAGCCAACAGCTGTATCCTTTGTCTCTGTTCATATTGGCAATTATGCGCGTCTTGTAAATATTGATGCTCAGACTTTAATTGATCTTTATATAAGAAATGTTGAGGAAACAGTTCAAGTTTCTAAGTATCAAAACAAGCATATTAAGAAAAAGATTAA
Source organism: uncultured Succinivibrio sp. (assembly GCA_905186145.1). GTDB lineage: Bacteria > Pseudomonadota > Gammaproteobacteria > Enterobacterales > Succinivibrionaceae > Succinivibrio. The sequence continues at coordinate 1,497,613 of LR994470.1, read as the reverse complement.
GCCATCTTATGTGGTATCTATTTTAGCTTTGGCGTCTTTTGGTGCTATCGCTTATGGTTTGTACTCTTTTGTAGGTTCAGACTCGCAAACACAGGAGCTTTCACAAGGAGAGCTGGTTTTAAATACTCCAAAAGCCCCTAAATATGTTCAAGAAGGTACTTTAGAGGGTACAGAGGATATTGACAGTGATATGTCAAACCAAGGTGTTGAAGAGCCTTTGGACGTCAATACCTTAAGAGCACAAGAGCAGGCTCAAGCTCTTGAGAGATCAGGAGAGATTTTAGAGACCTCAGCTCCAAGTGAAAATGTAAATGTTCCTCAAAGTGAGGAGCCTTTAACTATTCAAGGTGGAGTAAAAGGCGAAAGTCCTAAAGTTGAGATTGATTCTGGCAATCAGTTTGCCTCGCAAAAGCGTGTTGACAATGATGTTTTGACTGTAAATGATAATTCAAACTTTGATGATAATCCTTATGTAGCTAAATCTACGGCTTTAAATAAACATGAACCAAAGGTTTTGGAAATAAACACTGGCTCTGATATAAAAGCCAATGAAGAGGCTAAAGAGGTCTTAAAAGAAGAAGTTAAAGAAGAGGTCAAGCTTTCTAATTCTTTAAGAGATATTTCTTCAAGCGCCAAAGTATCAGGACGCGAAGGTCTGGCTTCTATGAATAATGTGCAGATAAGTGTTAAAGATCGCGTTGCTTTAAAAGTTATCGATAGTCGAGGACATGTATTAAAGTCTGGCACATTTAAAGCAGGAGATAGTGTATCTGTAAGTGGAATTCCTCCTCTTAAGATACAAGTATCGGATTCTTCTAAGATTAAGATAAGATATATGGGGGGAACTGTAAAAGTTCCTTCCTCAAAACAGGTAAGTTTCAGTTTGCCTACAAGGTAAAGGATTGAGCATGGAATGGCATCCACAAACAATTAAAAGAAGAAACTCAAGACAAATTAAGGTAGGAAATGTCTTAATTGGCGGTAACGCTCCTATCAGTGTTCAGAGTATGACTTCAACTGATACCTTAGATACTAAGGCAACATTAGCTCAGATTAATGCTTTAACAGAGGCTGGTGCTGACATTGTTAGAGTCACAGTACCATCTTTAGATGCTTGTGATAGTTTTGCCTCTTTATGTAAAGAGGCACAGGTACCATTAGTTGCTGATATCCACTTTGATTATCGTATTGCCATTAAGTGTGCTGAGTGTGGCGCTGCGGCTTTACGTATAAATCCTGGTAATATTGGATCTCATGAGCGCATTGAGGCTGTATGTAGAGCTGCATCTGATAATGGTTTACCTATTAGAGTAGGTGTAAATGCAGGATCTTTGGATAAAGACTTATTAGAAAAATATGGAGCGCCTTGCCCTGATGCTATGGTTGAGGCTGCTCTGCGCGCATCAGAGGTTTTAGATGCGCATAACTTTAATGATTATGCTTTTTCAGTTAAAGCCTCTGAGTTAAATTTATGCGTTGAAGCTTATGAGAAATTGGCGGTAAAGACTGATGCTCCATTGCATTTAGGTATTACTGAGGCAGGTGGTCTTATGGGGGGTACCGTCTTATCTGCTATCGGTATTTCTTGGCTTTTAAAGCAGGGCATTGGCGATACTATTAGAGTTTCTTTAGCAGCAGATCCTGTTGAGGAAATTCGTGCCGGTTGGGCAATTTTAAAGAGCATGCATTTACGCTCTCGTGGCGTCGATATTGTGGCCTGTCCAACCTGTGGTCGTCGCGGTATTGATGTTGTCTCTACCGTAAGCGCCCTTGAGGATCGTTTAAAAGATATTAAAAAGAGCATTAAAATTGCGGTGATGGGCTGTGTAGTTAATGGTCCAGGAGAGGCAAAGCATGCAGATATTGCCGTATGTGGCACCTCTCACGGCAATTGTATGATTTATGAAAAAGGTGTTTTGATGGGTAAAATTGCCTGTCAGGATGCAGTTAATACTATTGAAAGTCGTGTTCGCGCTATAGCAACAGAATAAAATAAGGAAAATTTANGCATGGCAGGTGCAATTCAAGCCGTAAGAGGCATGAACGATCTTTTACCTGAAGATAGTTCAGTTTGGCAGCAAGTTGAAAGTGTATTAAGACAGACTTTAAGCTCTTTTGGTTACAGTGAAGTCAGAATGCCTATAGTTGAGAAGACTGGTTTATTCTGCAGAGCTATTGGCGAGGTAACCGATGTTGTAGAAAAAGAGATGTATACCTTTGAGGATCGTTCAGGTGATAGTTTATCTTTAAGACCTGAAGGTACTGCAGGTTGCGTCCGTGCATGCCTTGAGCACAATTTAATTTACAATCAAGAGCAGCGTCTTTGGTACATGGGACCTATGTTCCGTCATGAAAGACCTCAAAAAGGTAGATATCGTCAGTTCCATCAGACAGGTTGTGAAGTATTTGGTCTTAAGGGACCTGATATTGATGCTGAAATTATCATGATGACTGCTTCCATTTGGAAGAAGTTGGGCATTGCCGATAAGTTGCATCTGGAAATTAACTCTTTAGGATCAGCTCAAGAGCGTAAAGCTTATAGAGATGAGTTAGTTAAATTCTTAGAAGCTCATTTTGATGATTTAGATGAAGATTCAAAACGTCGAACTCACACCAATCCTTTACGTGTTTTAGATACTAAAGATGAGAAAGTAGGAGAGATCTTAAAAGATGCTCCTCGTCTGCGCGATTTCTTTGGTGAGGAGACATTAGCTCACTTTAATAAGTTATTATCTCTTTTAGATGATGCTGGTATTAAGTATGTTATCAATGATCGCTTAGTACGTGGTTTAGATTATTATAATCTTACCGTATTTGAGTGGGTTACTGATGCTTTAGGTGCTCAAGGTACTGTTTGTGGCGGTGGCCGTTATGATAGCTTAGTTGAGCAATTAGGAGGTACTCCTACCCCAGCTGTAGGCTTTGGTCTAGGTATGGAGCGCTTAATTTTGTTGCTTACAACCTTAGATAAGATTCATCCTCAAAGTGCAGTTGATGTATATGTTGTTGGTGCAGGTGATGATTGCGAGAGATATCAGGCAAAAGTTTCTATGTCTTTGCGCGAATCTTTACCTTCATTGCGTATTATGAATCACTGCGGTGGTGGTAACTTTAAGCGTCAGTTTAGACGTGCAGATAAGTTAAATGCTAAGGTAGCAGTAATTATTGGTTCTCAAGAAATTGCTGATAATTTAGTTACTATCAAGGATTTACGTAATCAAGATGCCCCTCAGAGCACTTGTGCTTTAACTGATGCTGCATCAAAGATTAAAGAAATTTTAGGTTTATAAAAATTTAAAGGAAATACAATGGACGTATTAACCGATGACCATGAGAGAGAACAAGTTGTTCGCAAATGGTGGAGTGAGAACTGGAAACCCATCGCCATTGGTGTTGTGATCGCTTTAGGTGGTCTTTTAGGCTATCGTCAATGGCAAAGTTATGAGCTTGAAAAAGCTCAGACTCAGGCCTATGAGCTCTCTCAGATGCAAACTAAACTTGCATTAAATCAAAGCAATTCTAAAGAAGAAGCTAAAGCTTTTATTAAGTCACATGAAGATATTTATGGTGCTTTATTAGCTTTGGATTTGGCTACTGTAGAAATCACAAGTGGTGATTATGATGCAGCTTATGAGAATGTTGATTTTGCTGCAGCTCATGGAGGGGATTTAGTAGCTCCAAATGCTTCCTTAGCCAAAGCTCGTCTTTTAGGCCAGCTTAAAAAATATGATGAGGCGCAGAAGGTTTTAGCTGCTATTTCTTCAAAAGCCTACGAAATTGAAAAATCTGAGGTCAGTGGTGACTTATATATGGCAAATGGCAATAAAGTAAAAGCCCATGATGCTTATAAAAAGGCCATTGATTTATGTGTAGAGCGCAAAGTAGCAATTAACCCATTGTTGCAGATGAAGTTTGATAATGTGATAGCTCAAGGCGATACTCCAGCATATAAAATTGCTGAAAAGCTTAACAATCAAATTGCACAAGAGGGTGTAACCCTGCGTTAGCTTTTATAGCCGGAAAGAATTCCGGCTTTTTAAACATAAGGTGGATCTATGATGAAATCAAAACTGCTTTTAGCAGCTCCTTTGCTCGCTATACTGTGCATAGGCTGTGCCAATAAGGATGTAGATGCTCCGGTAGAAGCTCCTGAGATTGAAAACCGCTTTGATATTGAAAATCTGTGGTCTACCTCAACAGGCGGTGTTGATGAGTTTTTCTCACAGATGCAACCATCAGTCTTAGGTAGCTCTGTTTATATAGCCTCCCGTGATGGCGATGTTACCGCTTTATCTTTAGATAAAGGTAATAGAATTTGGCAAACTGACTTAAGTGGAGAGGAGGAAAACGATAATAAGCGTTCAGCTCGTCTCTCAGGTGGTGTTAGTGCCTATGCAGGCAAGGTTGCTGTAGGTTCTGAAAACGGCTATATCTATGTTTTAAATGCTTCTGATGGCAAGCTTGCGTGGAAGGATTATGTAGGCTGTGAGATTGTGTCAGCTCCTGCTTTTTCAAGTACCACCTCAAAGCTTTTCGTTTTAGATAGCATAGGTAGAGTTAGCGCCTATGATCTTTTAACTGGTAAAAAGTTATGGGTATCTGGTGATAGCAATAACAATTTACATTTAAGAGCTCAAGGTAAGCCTTTGGCCGTTGGGGATGACTATGTTATCACCGGTGGTGCTCAAGGCCAGGTATTTATCATATCTCAAGATAATGGCATGATTTTAAATCAGGTAACTGTAACTGAAAACTACGGTTCCAATGCCTTACAGCGAGTATCTGATGTTGCTGCAACTCCGCTTCTTTTAGATGGCAAGATGTTTACTCAGGCTTACAGAGGTGGTTTTGTTACCTACGATTTTGCAACAAACACCATTGTAAATCGTCTTCCTTATCATAGCTCCAAGACCTTAGGTTTTGATGACAATCACTTTGTTATAACAGGTGATAATGGACATGTTTATTGCATTAACCGTTATGATAACACTGAGCTTTGGGTAAATGCCTCTTTAACCAATCGCAACGTTACAGCTCCGGTAATTTATGGTAATTACGTAGTTGTCGGCGATTTTGAAGGCTATTTATATTTCTTAAATCTCAACAGTGGTGTCATTGAGGGCATGTATGAGCTTGAAGATAGTCCAATTATGACCGCACCTTTGGTTGTAAATGGCAACCTTTTAGTATTCTATGCCAATGGCGAACTTGAAATGGTTCACTATGATCCAAATGGTCAAGCTGCAGCTAAGAGCATTGAAGCTTTAAATGAGCTTTCCAAAGGTCAAGCTTTAGTTAAGGTTAAAGATCAAGGCTTAAATAATGTCGCTATCGGCATGAGCGCAGAGCAGCTCTCTAAGAGACGCCGTGAGGCAATTACTCTTGTAAACAAGATTGAAGCTCAGCAAAAAGCTATTGAGGCTCAGGTTGCTGAATACAATCGTCGTAAAGCTGAGTATGAGCGTCAAAAGGCTGCATATGAGAAGCAGCGTAAGGAATATGAAGAGCAAAAACGTCAAGAACTTTCAGGATTCGGTATTATGCCGGGTGTGAAGTCTGAAGGTGAGGGTGACGAATAGTAAGCTTTTTTACATTCAATTCAACTCATAGCTGACAAAAAAATACCAAGTTTTGGTATATAATTGCCACATTTTAAATATCATTTCAAAAGGGGGCAGTAATTCTGCCCCATCTGCATGCGTAAGCCCACTTACAAGGAATTTAGATGAAAGTAGTAGCTCTGGTAGGTTGCCCTAATGTAGGTAAATCTACCTTATTTAATCGTCTGACCAAGACTAGGGATGCCCTGGTGGCGGACTTCCCAGGACTTACCCGCGATCGTAAATACGGTCGGGCCCTTTATGATGGCCGCGAGTATGTTGTTATCGATACAGGTGGTATCGCTGAGGACAACGTAGAGCAGCCTAAAGAATTAACAGAACGCATGACCTCTCAAGCTTTACAAGCTATTGATGAGTGTGATCTGGTTTTATTTATGGTTGATGCCCGTGCAGGCATTATGCCAGGAGACTATAGCGTCGCCGATTATATCCGTCGTGCTGGTAAAAAATGTGCTGTTGTAGCAAATAAGATCGATGGTTTAGATCCTGAAACTGCTGGCGCTGAATTCTATGGTTTGGGCTTAGGTGAGGTTTTCCAGACTGCGGTTGTACATGGCCGTGGTGTAGGTATTTTATTAGAAGAAGTTATAGCACCTCTTTTACGCGAAGAAGGTCCTTTGGAGTCAGATTTACCGGTAGAGGAAACTGATGAGGACTTAGATGGTAGCGCTTGGGAGAGTGGCTATGAGTTCTTAGACAATGTTCCTGCTGACAAGGAAGGTGGCGGTTTTGACTGGCACGCCTTCCGTCAGGAGCAGCGTGCGCGCATTCATGGCCAAAAAGCAGATGGTACTCCGCTTGAGGCAGGCATTGAGGAGCGCCCTGAGATCCCATTTTCAGACTTACCTGTAAAATTTGCGATTGTAGGTAAACCAAATGTTGGTAAATCTACTTTAACTAACCGTATGTTAGGTGAAGATCGTGTAATTGTTGCTGACTTCCCAGGAACAACACGTGACTCTATCTATATTCCGTTAGAGCGCAATGATAAAAAGTACATTGTTATTGATACTGCAGGTGTTCGTAAGCGTCGTAAGGTTTCTGAGGCTGTAGAGAAGTTCTCAATTGTTAAGACCTTAAAGGCAATTGAGGATTGTAACGTAGCTCTATTAGTAATCGATGCAAGATCTCATATTACCGATCAAGATTTATCTTTATTAGGTTTTATCATTGATTCAGGTAGAAGCTTGGTAATTGCTGTTAATAAGTGGGACGGTTTAGATCAAACTGTAAAAGATGAAATTCGTGAAGAACTCAATATGCGTTTAGGCTTCGTTGACTTCGCACGTGTTCACTTTATTTCTGCTTTACACGGCACAGGTGTAGGTAACCTCTTTGATTCCATTGATGAAGCTTATGCCTCTGCCACTCGTCGTCACACTGCATCTAAGTTAAATCGTATTTTACGTGATGCTATTGCTGAGCACGAACCGCCAATTTCCGGTGGTCGTCGTATTAAGATGAAGTTTGCTCACGCCGGTGGTTATAATCCTCCACGTATTATTATTCATGGTAACAAGGTTTCTAAAGTTCCTGATGCTTATAAGCGCTATATCATCAATTGCTATAGAAAGGCTTTAGGTATTATGGGTACTCCGGTAATTATTGACTTTAAGGAGGGTGAAAATCCTTATGCCAATGAAAAGCCGGCTCAAAAGCGTATTACCATGTCCAAGATGCGTGAAGAGCGTCGCCAAAAGAGTAATGAGCGTATGTGGGCAAGAGCTGATGAGCGAACTGAAAATAAAGAGCGTAAAGCTATAGCTCAGGCGCGTAAAGAAGGAACAGGCTTGGTTTTAGCACGTAGACCTAAGAAGTCCTCTACTGTTTCAAAGCCAAAGCGTACAGCAGGTAAAGCTGTTGCCAGAAAGCCTAAATAAATAAGTAAAAAAATCCTGCAAATTTTTGCAGGATTTTTTCTTGTGTGCTCAGCATGAGCTTTTTCTATAGGGTGTAAGTCCCGAATATGCCCGCTAACGGGAAATCTTAGTAAACCACAAGGTGGTCACGGTGACGTGATAGCTGAAAGAAGTGGCTAGCAAAACTCTGGTCGGACGAACAGAAATCATCTTAGGCAGTATATGTGGATAAGCCTGCAAGTTAAGGTAAAGTCCAAAAGTTAGCCGGAACATATAATGTAAAGATGGCGGATAGATGGAGGGAAAGAAAGAGCGCTTACCTGAGGATATCTTGTCAGCGGGAAAACGTAGTAACAACGAATGACAAGAAGTCAGCAAAGGTCGTAGTAGCGAGGACTAAGCGTGAAGGACCGAACCCAACGAGTGTGAAAACAGGAGGAACTACCACATAATGTAGCCATAGCAAGGAATGCACGCCGAGAATATAAGGGCAGAAGTGCACGCCTAAGCAAGAGAGTAGCGGAGAACGTGAGGGTAATGCTAAGGATGCGGTCGAGCTGTTGTAGATAGATAAATGATGAGTAGCATTAACTTTGAACCGATAACATTAGAGAGAATAGTCGCTAGGGGTAATCTGAACAGAGCATTCAAGAAGGTACTATCCAACAAAGGAGGTGCCGGAGTTGATGGAATGCAAACCTATGAGCTGTGTGGATATATAAAATCACCCCCTATGAAATCTCAAAATCGATTCTAGAAGGAAAATACAGACCACAACCTATCAAATGAGTATATATTCCAAAGGACAATGTATAAAAACGTCCCCTAGGCATACCTACAGTAAAGGACCAATTTGTACAGCAGGCAATAGCCTTGATACTAGCGGAAGAGTACGAGAAGGTATTTTCAGACAATAGCTTTGGATTTAGACTAACAAGAAGCTGTAGTGGCGCTATAACCAGAGCGTTAGAGTAACTTAACAGTGGCCTTGAATGGGTGATAGATCTAGATCTCAGCAAATTCTTTGACACAGTAAATCACAGTAAGTTCTTACAACTGTTATCAGATAGAATAGAAGACGGTAGAGTTATCTCTCTTATACACCGCTTTCTCAGAGCTCCAATAAGCGAAGAAGGCAAAGTTAGCAATAAGGTAACGATAGGCACCCCGCAAGGTGGAGTCGTAAGCCCGGTACTTGCAAACATAATGCTCAATGAACTTTACCAACTGCTAGATAGCAGAGGGATTAAGTTTGTAAGATACGCAGATGACATGGTCATAATGTGTGGCAGGAGAAAAGCTGCGGAACGTATACTGGAAAATGTGACAAAGTATGTGGAGAAGAAGCTATTTCTAAAAGTCAATAAAGATAAAACCAAGATACTACATGCATGTGAGAAATCCCAATTTCTAGGTTTTGGCTTCACTAAAAGAGTGAGCCAAAGAAAGAAAAAGGAGTGTCCCACGCAAAAGTACTTTGCTATTGTCCATGAAAAGAAACGTATTAAATTCTCTAAGAATATAAAAGAGATTTTAGATAGAAAAGCCATAGGTGGCATACAGAAGGTGAAGTAACGACTAAGAACATACATCCTAGGATGGGTAAACTACTTTACGGGAGCTATTCCGAGTAAATGGTCCCAGTACATGGATGGACTGATTAGACGTAGAATACGTCAGCTACTGTGGAAATAGTGGAAGAAAGGTTGTAAGAGGTATGAGGAAATCAAAAGAAGGATGCAAAAATGCACCGCCTATTGAAGAGTATGCATACAGTTCTAACAGATACTGGCGACTATCAAAGACACCTATAATCCACAAAGCCCTAAGTAAGGGAAATTTACTTAAGGAAGGATGGTTTAGTATAGAACTAGTTGAAGGTCAGATCTGAAGTTAGGATCTAACCTTCTATCGTATGGGAAACGCCGTATGCCGAACGGCACGTACGGTGTTGCGAGAGGAGTGAGAGAAATCTCCTCCTACTCGATTATATTATTTATAAATAAGGCATCAGACTTTTTTATCATGATGCCGGCATTTTATCTAATAAGTTTTTTATAAAAGGGTAAGCGCTAAAATCTAAAAAAGAAATTTATTCACTTTCTTGAATAAAGAAAACTTCACGTCTTGACTGCAAACGGGTCTTAGCAGTTTTCATAAAAAAACGACGTCTACGAGTTCTATTTACGGCATTATGGGTTTTTAATTTTGATGCTGAACGTTTCATTGTGTGTATGCTCCTTTAAGTCCCAATCAGTATAGCAAATTATGCGGAGTCTTTTTTTTGATTGAGGGTCATTATCCTGCTGGAATTTTAAATTTAAGCAAAACGAAAATTAAATTTTAAAGATACCGGCAACTAACCATGTAAAAGTTACTAAAGTTTAAACTTTTTTCTTAATTAAGGAAATTTTTTGTAGGTATTTGCAAAAATTTTTGTAGAAAAAGTTTCAAAATTACATAAAAAAATGGAATTTGTTTAAATTTTAAGGCCTTGCTTAGACTCCTTTCGTGTAAACCTAAGCTTAAATGGCATGCTTAGTTCTCATTTATGTTAAAATAACAGCATTCTCGCCGAGTTCGGCACTCCTTTCATATTTTCATTGAATGAGCAGGATTCCAATCTATGATTATCATGCGTGGTTCATCGGCCGTTTCATCGTTCCGAATTGAAAAATTGCTTCAAGCCTTTGACTCTGAAGGCCTTAAGATTAAATCTATCAGTGCAAATTATGTTCATCTAATTGATGCTGAAGGTGATTTAACTTCTGAAGAAAAGTCTGTATTAGAAAAAATCTTAAGCTATGGCCCAATTTCTGAGACTGTAAATGAGGATGGAGAATTATTCTTTGTTGTACCGCGTATCGGTACCATTTCTCCTTGGGCCTCTAAAGCAACTGATATTGCCCATAACTGTGGCTTAACTAAGATCCGTCGTGTAGAGCGCGGTATCGCCTGGCACATTCAAAATGAAGATGGCTCTGCCTTCTCCTTAAAAGATCGTGAAATTATTTCTTCTTATATTTACGATCGTATGATGGAGAGTGTTCTTAAGAGCTCCGAAGAGGGCGCTGCCTTATTTGAAAGACAGACTCCAAAGCCTTGCAACACTGTTGCCTTAACTACAGGTGGCATGGATGCATTACGTGAGGCTAATGTAAACTTAGGTTTAGCTTTATCTGAGCCTGAGATGAATTACTTAATGGACAGCTTCAAGGACTTAGGTCGTGATCCTACTGATATTGAGCTGTACATGTTCGCCCAGATGAACTCTGAGCACTGCCGTCATAAGGTTTTCAACGCTAAGTGGGAAATTGATGGTAAAGAGCAAGACGAATCCTTATTTGGTATGATTCGTAACACCTACAAGACCCACCCTGAGTATGTATTATCAGCTTACAAAGATAATGCTGCTGTAATGGAAGGCTCTAAGGCCGGTCGCTTCTTCCCAAATCCAGATCATTCTTGGGGATATCATGAAGAAGATATGCCTATTTTAATGAAGGTTGAGACCCACAACCATCCAACCGCTATCTCTCCATTCCCTGGTGCAGCTACAGGTTCAGGTGGTGAAATCCGTGATGAAGGTGCAACTGGTATCGGTTCTCGTCCAAAGGCTGGTGTTTGTGGCTTTACCGTATCAAACCTCCGCATTCCAGGTGCAATAAGACCTTGGGAGCAGGATTTTGGTAAGCCTGATCGCTTAGCTTCTGCTTTACAGATCATGATCGAAGGCCCATTAGGTGCTGCAAGCTTCAACAATGAGTTTGGTCGTCCAAACCTTTGTGGTTACTTCCGTACTTATGAGGAAGAGGTTGAGTCCTTCAATGGTCGTGAGGTTCGTGGTTATCACAAGCCAATCATGTTAGCCGGTGGTTGGGGTAACATCCGTCGTGAGCATATCCACAAAGATCATATCGATCCAGGTGCAAAGCTCATTGTTTTAGGTGGCCCTGCTATGAACATCGGTTTAGGTGGTGGTGCAGCTTCCTCCATGAACTCTGGTGCCTCTTCTGCCGATTTAGACTTTGCCTCTGTACAGCGTGGTAACCCAGAGATGCAGCGTCGCTGCCAAGAGGTTATTGATGCTTGCTGGGAGCTTGGCGATAATAACCCAATTATGTTCATCCATGACGTAGGTGCAGGTGGACTTTCAAATGCTATGCCTGAGCTTGTTGCTGATGGTGGCGTTGGTGGTAGATTCGATCTGCGCCGTATTCCTAATGATGAGCCTGGTATGTCTCCTTTACAGATTTGGTGTAACGAGTCTCAAGAGCGTTATGTATTAGCTGTAATGCCTGAGAGATTTGATGTATTCGAGGCCTTCTGTAAGCGTGAGCGTGCTCAGTATGCTGTAATTGGTGAGGCAACTTCAGAGCGTCGTGTAGTTTTAGAGGATCCATATTTTGGTAATAAGCCAATCGATCTGCCTTTAGATATTCTCTTAGGCAAACCTCCACGCGTATTTAAGCAAGTTAAGACCTTAAAGCAGAACTCTCGTGAGTTTAATGCTGAGGGTATTGATGTATTAGACGCTTGCGAGCGTGTATTACGTTTGCCTTCTGTTGCAGAAAAGACCTTCTTAATTACCATTGGTGACCGTTCTGTTACCGGTTCTGTTGCCCGTGATCAGATGGTAGGTCCATGGCAGGTTCCTGTATCTGACGTTGCAGTAACTGCAGCCTCTTACGATAGCTACCACGGCGAAGCTGGTGCTATGGGTGAGCGTACTCCAGTAGCTCTTTTAAATCATGCAGCATCCGTACGTTTAGCAGTAGCTGAGGCTGTAACTAATATTGCAGCTGCTGATATTGGTGAATTAAACCGCGTTAAGTTTTCAGCAAACTGGATGGCTCCAAATGGTCACCCAGGTGAGGATGCTGGTTTATATGAGGCTGTTCGTACCTTAGGTATGGAAATTTGTCCTGAGCTTGGTATTACCGTTCCAGTTGGTAAGGACTCTATGTCCATGAAGACCACTTGGGAACAAGATGGTAAGACCCGTACTGTAACCGCTCCTATGTCCTTAATCGTAACTGCATTTGCTCGTGTTGAGGATGTAAGACGTACCTTAACTCCACAGTTACGTACTGATAAGGGCCAGACTTCTTTAATTTATGTAAACTTAGGTGAGAGACAAAATCGTTTAGGCGGTTCTGCTTTAGCTCAGGTTTATCGTCAGTTAGGTAATCGTTGCGCTGACTTAGATCATCCAGTAAGACTTAAGGGCTTATTTGATGCTATTCAGTTCTTAAATCGTAAGGATTTACTCTTAGCCTACCACGATATCTCTGATGGTGGTTTATTCACTACCGTCTGTGAGATGGCTTTTGCCGGTCACACTGGTGTTGATGTCCACATGGACGTTTTAGGCGATTCTAACTTAGGTGTTCTCTTCTCTGAGGAGCCTGGTGTTGTAGTTCAAGTTGCAACCGAGAACGTTGAGACTGTATTAAATATCCTCTCAGGTCATGGTCTTGCAAATTGCTCCTTCGTCATCGGTACTTTAAGAGATGATGATCGTATCGTCTTTACTCGTGACGGTGCTGATGTTATCAACCAGCCACGTAGCCACTTCAGAACCATTTGGGCTGAGACTACTTACCAGATGCAGAAGTTACGTGACAATCCTAAGTGCGCAACTGAAGAATTTGAGTCTAAGAATGAGTCTGATGATAAGGGCTTATTTGTAAACTTAAGCTATGATCTCAATGAGGATGTAGCAGCTCCATTCATCTCTCGTGGTGTAAGTCCTAAGATTGCAATCTTACGTGAGCAGGGGGTTAACTCTCAAAGCGAGATGGCAGCAGCCTTCAATCGTGCCGGCTTTAACTGCATTGACGTTCACATGAGTGACATCTTAAATGGCAATGTAAACTTAGCTGACTTCAAGGGCTTTGCCGCTTGCGGTGGCTTCTCTTACGGCGACGTTTTAGGTGCAGGTGAAGGTTGGGCTAAGTCCATTCTCTTCAACAGCAGAGCTTACGATGAGTTCGGTGCCTTCTTTAATCGTAAAGACACCTTCGCTTTAGGTGTTTGCAACGGTTGCCAGATGATGTCTACTTTAAGTAGCTTAATTCCAGGTGCTGAGAATTGGCCACGCTTTGTAACTAACAGATCTGAGCGCTTTGAAGCCCGCTTTGTTGAAGTTGAGGTAACCAACAGCCCATCTATCCTCTTTAACGGTATGCAAGGTTCTATGATGCCTATCGTCGTATCTCACGGTGAAGGTCGAGCCGAGTTTGCCTCTAAAGAACAGTTACAGGCATTAAAGGTTGCTAACTTAGTAGCTTGCCGTTATATTGATCATAATGGTAAACCTACTGAGGTTTATCCTATGAACCCTAATGGTTCTCCTGAGGGTATCACCGCTGTAACAACTCCAGATGGTCGCTTCACTGTTATGATGCCTCATCCTGAGCGTGTAATGCGTGCAATTTGCAACTCTTGGCATCCTGACGATTGGCGTGAGGATAGCCCATGGGTACGTTTATTCCGCAATGCCCGTGTATTCGTAGGCTAATTTAGTTTATAAATAAACAAAAAGCCGCATTAAAATAGTATGAACCCCGTTATTGATCACATTGACTGATAACGGGGTTTTAATATGAAATTTACTTATGAAGAGAAAATATAAATAGGTTTTTTTACTTTAAGTTCTTGTACATGTTTTGTATGGAGAATTTAAGGTAAAAAACTTAAATTCTTTTATTAAACCGGATTTTTTTATGAGTGAACAGGCACAAAATTTAGAGAAAAATTCAGAATTAAATCAAGATATTGGTTCAAAGAAAGTTTCAGGTTTACTTAAAATTTATTTATTTGACTCATTTTTCCAAGGCCATTTTGTTGAGGTTAATTGTCAAGGTAATACTAATAATACCGGCGGTAATGGTGCTGGTAAGACCTCTCTTTTAAGTTTAATTCCTATTTTTTATGGTGCAGAGCCTAATACTGTAGTCTCAAGAGAAGCTGGTAAATTATCTTTTGTTCAGTATTATTTACCGCATCTAAGTTCTATGATTTGCTTTGAGTACATGCATTTTAATGAGCATCGTTGTGCTCTTTTATATAGTGCGGCAAATGTACTTTACTATCGATTTGTGGATGCCAAAGCCTCTGACTTATTTTCAAAGGAAAGTATGGAGGAACATCATAAGTTAAATGATACCCGCGCTTGGCTAAAATCTTATGTCGCCAAGCATTTTTTTGTGAGTGCGCAGTTAAATTCAACTATTGATTATCGCAGCATTATTCAAAATGGTCGCAGTCGTATTTTAAAAAATAGACAGATGATGGCAGCTGAGGCTAGCCGTTTTTCTCTGTGTGCTCCTAAAGAGGAAATGCAGCATATTGGAGCTTTAACTTCGATTATGATTCGCAATAATCGTATGTTAGATCAGTTAAAGACCATGCTTGTGGATAGTTATTTAGGCGATACTATTCATATTGATGTGCCGGCTGTAGACGAAAAAAGCGTTCAAGTTAATACTTTAAAAGCTATTTTAGATGTTAAAAAAGAAGAAAGACGTTTACGTAGATCTTTAGAGTTTAAAAATAAACTTGATGAGGCTGTAGGTCAGGCCTTATTTTGCATTGATAATGCCAAAGAGCGTCAAGTTGAAATTAAAGATGCTTTATCTAAAGAAAAAGATCTTTTTGCTAAAAATAATGAGATTTTAAAGTCTTTAACTTATGACTATCAGCAAGAACACGCTGAAATGGTGGCTGATTTTAATGATAAAGAGCGAGACTTAAAGCGTCTTAATGCATCAATAGATAAGCTTTTAGAAACTCGTGATCATTATGATGAAATTGACATCAATGAAAAGATTGCCAAATACGAAAGTCTTAGTGAGTATAAGGCTAGAGTTTTAGGTGCTGAGACAATCTATAAAAAGATTAAGTCCTCTTATGACACTCATGTTCAAGATTTTGAAAAAGATAAAGCCAAACTTCAGAGCGAGTTTTACACTCGTGATCGCGCTTTAGATGCTGAAATTTTGGCATTAAAGGAAAATCTTGAGCATTTAAAAAAGGCTGAGATTGAAGCTAAAGACAGTTTAAATCTTCAGTGTGAGCGTGAACTTGATAAGTGTCGTAATGAGCGTATTGACGAAAAGCAGAGTTTAAATAATCAGATTAACGAACTTACAAGTCGTATTGTTCAAGATGAAAAGCCTAATGCTCAGGAAAAAGAGAAACTTGAAAGCTTTAATCTGCAATTAAAAGATCTTAGATTAAAGCGGGTTGAAACACAAAAGAGCTTAAAGGATAGTCATAAACTTCATGATGAGAGTTTAAAAGAAAAGACTCGTCTTAATAAAGCTTTGGAAGACAATAAAAAAGAAGTTTCAAATCTTACCTCTTATACAGAAGATCTTAAAGAGCGTATTTATCCACAAAAAGGATCTTTACAGGCTTTTATGGATGAGAATGTCCCATCTTGGCGTGACAATATAGGTCTTGTAATTGAGCCTTCATTATTAGAGCGTAAGGATTTAAATCCACAATTTGTAGATGAGGATAGTGACAATATCTTCTCTTTAAAGCTCGATTACAAAGCTATAGAAAAACCTACATATTTAAAAAATGTAGCTGAGCTTGAACAATTACGTAATGAGGCTTTAGTTAAACTTGATAACTGTTTAAAAGAACAGGCTACTTTAGAAAAAAGTTTTAATAAGGTGGCAAAAGATCTTGAGGCTTTGGATATTAAAATAGATCTTTTAGATAACAAAATTACAGAAATTCAAAATGAAGAGAATAGAGTGCTTTCGCTTAAGGAATCATTCTCTTTAGAGGTTGAAAAAGCAGGTTTTGAAAGAAGTGAGAGGACGCGTAAGGAGCGCGAGTTAAAGCAGAAAATATTAGGTGACTTCGATTTACAAAGTCGTAAGTTAATTGAAAAAATTAAAGAGCGTTTTGATACTCAACGAATTGAAATAGCAGGAACTTTTTCATTAAAAAGAGAACCTGTTTTAGGACTTATAAATGAGAAAAAAGGTTTAAAAGATTCATTAAAGTCTGATCTTAAAAAGCAAATTGATAATCTTGAGCAGCTATTTGATGCCTCTTTAAGAAAGATAAAGCTTGAACCTAAAGTTGTAAAACAGGCTCAGGCTGATTATGAAGAGGCTTTAGCAAAAGTTCGTGAAATTGAAGAGTCTGAAAAAATTATTTTAGATTACAACACTTGGGTTAACTCACAGTGGAATATGTATGACAAGTGGGTAGTGGAGTCTCATCAAAAAGCCAATGACAATGCAGCACTTCAACAAAAAATAACAGAATGTGAGAAAACCTATAAACAAAAAAAAGCTGCACTTAAAGATAAGATTTCTGCAAGTGAGGATAAGATTGCTTATTTAAGTAATGAAGATCATGAGCTTTGTGCATGTTTTGAAAAAACTATACCAAATGCTGGCAGCATTCTTAAATTAAATGTAGCTAAAATTGCTGTTCCTGTGGTAAAGACTGCCTCTGAGATTACTCGTATGATCGAGACATTCTTAAAAATAGCCAATGAGTGTGAAGCAGATTTGGTTGAAGCAGTAAAACAGGTTAACAATATTTTAGTATCTCAAAATCAGGAAAATGTAATCTCAAAATCATGGGAAGAGCTTTATAAAAAACAACAAGAGCTTTTTGATGGTGATTTTTATTCAAACGCATTTTATGTTTCTTGCATAGATGAAGTAAGAAAGCTTTTAGATGAGATTATTCCTTTACATGAACAGACTGTTATTGAAAGTGTCATGTCTTCATCTCAGTCATTTATGAACTTTTATGAGAGTTTAAAAGATTTTAATCACCGTGTTTCAAGATTGTCATCTGAATTTGGTCGAAAGGTAGCTTTGGATAATCCATTCCAAAGCTTAAGTGATATTCAAATTGAGTTGATATCTAAAGTTGACGAACATGATATTTGGGCTGATTTAAAAGAGTTTTCTGAAGAATATACGCAGTATATTGAAAATGGACAGCGAAAAATGCCAAGTTCATCTTTCTTAAAAGTTTTTGAAAGAACCAATGATGCGCTTAAGACTTGTAGAATCAGTTCTAATTTAGAGTCGTTAGTAGATTTACGAGTTTCTATGCGTGAAAACGGTCGTTTAGTCCAGATTAGATCTGATGGCGACTTACAAGGTTTATCAAGTCGCGGTATTTCTAAATTAGCTATTATTGTAATTTTCTGTGGTTTAACTCGTTATTTATGCCCAAATCGTAATATTCGCATTCATTGGCCTTTAGATGAGTTAGGTGAGTTACATGAGGGGAATGTGGTATTACTCTTTGAGTTGATGAATAGAAATAACATTGTTCTTTTCTGTGCTCAACCAAATCCATCGCAGACTTTAATGCAGTACTTTGATACTAAAAATTACATTGATAAACGTGAAGGCGTTAAGTTATGTGTCGATGCTAATTTGTCATATGACAATCCATTATTAAAGTCTAATCAGGAGGTAAATTAAATGGCTGATCGTTTTGAAATTTGCGTAGAAAAGCTTTTAAACGGTGAGGTTATTTGCGAACAATCATCTCCTGAAGAGATGCGTTATCTTGAAAATCAGGAGCATTTAAATCGTGTAAATAACTTTTTAATGCAATTGCGTCGCATGATTAATAAGACCTCAGATAAGAGAGGTTTTTACTGTGTATATACAGATTTATCAGACAGTGATCGCCGCCATAAAGTTAGAGCACAGTTAGATGAGGCTGTTTGTGATTTTAATGGATTAGTTGATTGGTTACGTTTGTGTCGTAATGTATCTGCTGATGGCAGACCATTAGAGGCTGGAGATATTTTAAGAGAATCTGAGCTATTAAGTGCTATTGAAAACTCTAATACGCTCTGTCAGCAATTAGAGCGCATTGCTGATAAATTTCAGAGGGCGAGAAAAGCTATGACTACAAATAATCGCTTGCGCTCAATTTTAGATTATTTAATAAATAAAGGTTATTTTGTTCAAGCAAATTCTACAGGTTCTGTTTACATTGCTACGGCAAAATGGTCACTTTTATACGATGAGCTTGATTTTGTGCATTCTTTTGATGGATTTGAAGAGCCTTCTGGAGATGCAATTCAGACGGAGTTGTTCTAATGGCACACAAAGAATCGGCAAAAACAGCTTTTAATATATTAAGTAAAAATTTTGATCTTATAGAAAAGGCTTGTTATGAAAATAACGGTGATATTGCTTTAAGTGATGATCTTTCTTTAGATTTTATTGATGCTTTAGTTAGAAATCGTCTGGCATATTACATTGAAGGTGAACTTTATGTTCGTATTCATTCAAAAGTTCGTGCTTTAGTAGATCATGTTTCAAGTCGTTTTCGTTTTCGAGAAAAACATGGTGAGTTTGCGTCATTATTAGATACATTAGACTTTGCTCTAGAGTCTTATCATCGTCAAAAAAGAAAAGTTGGCTCTGAGGCCTCTTTAAAAGCTTTTGATGAGCTAAGAGAGGTGGTAATGGATATTACCGAACTTTTGTCTGAAACAGTGTCTATGTACAATCATTTTGTATTAGATGATTTTAGTACAGCTTCTGATATTGATGAGCGCATATACCAAACAGAGCGTTGCAAAAACGAGTTAAAAAAGATCAATGAAATTTTTGCGCATTTAAGTGTGAGCTATTTGATCAAGTGCACCGCATCAGATCCCCTAGTTGATCATTTGTTATTAAAAGTTTTTAAACGTCATTTAGACAGTTCTTTAAAAGAACTTAATAATGTAAATCAAAAACTTATAGAACGTTTAGAAAAACTACATTTTGATAAGCATATAAAGCGTTTAAATTTAGTCTTAGATGATTTCGCAAAGCGTTATGCAGATAATCCCGCATATAAGCCTGATTTTTCAAAGGTTCCAGTTCTTCCTTCTTTGTGCTTAACAGAGAAATTACCATTAAATTCCTATGCAGATTTTGCAAGTCCGCGTCAGGATTATCAAGAAAGTTTGGCTTTAATTGCAAAGGATAGTGCCAAAAAATCTCAAGAAAAACCTCCTGTTGCAAAAACTTTAGATCCGGTTATTGATAGTCGTAAAGAAGAAATTGCTGTAAAACAAGATCCAAACGAAACAAGTTTAAATTACTTATTTGAAGCAGTTTTAAGTGATGACTTTAAACACAGTGTTTCAGCAAGAGAGTGCTATAAGATTTTTAATGTAAATATGAAAATGTCGGATTGGCTATTTATGGTTATGAATGCAGCTATGGCTCAAAGAAGAAGCATCAGCCGTCATGCAAAATATCAGGAAATCTACACCATAAAAGAGCCTTTTGATGGAACCAAGTTTATTTATGACATTGTTTTTATAAAAGATTAGTTATGGATAAAAGACTTGTTTTGGCAGCAAAAAAATTGGCTTTGGGACATGAGGGTTATGAAAAACTCTCATCATCAGTTAAGCGCATTATAGATGAGGTTTCCTGTGGCCAGATTGTTGGCAAAAAAGTCTTTTTAAGTGTCTTAGATAGAATAGAAATCGATAAATACTATTCCAATATTTTAGGAATTTCTTTATTAAAAGTAGATTTTAAAGTTGAGGATAGGATTGAAGCTGCAAGTATATTTAAAAATGAAAAGTGGGCACAAAAAGGTGTTTTCTCAGATCTATTAAATTTTTCATCTTTAAAAAATCCACTGCCTTTGAAAACAGGGGAAATTGATATTGCAAGTGGGGCTATAGTTAGTTCTTCTTTAGAAGATATAGATATANAAAAAATTAGTAAAGTAATTGTCACGGAAAACGGTGAGGTCCTAAATCACATAAATCTATTAAAGCACATAGTTCCAGATCTTTTTAAGGATGCTTTAGTTCTTTATAGAGGGCATGGGATAAATGAAAATTATGTATTTAATTTTTTAGAAAATTTAAATAATAATTGTTATGTGGGATTTTTTTGTGATTATGATGCAAGTGGTTTGGCTATAAGTTTAAATTTAAAAAAGCATGCAAAAGCATTAACTTATTTAATTATTCCAAAAAATATTGATTTGTCGCTTGCGGTATATTCAAAAGAGTGGTGTTACCAGGATCAAAAAGCTATTTTAGAAAAGCTTTTAGACAATAAAGAAAGTTTTTTAATAAAACAATGCGCCAGTGATTTATATAGATATAAATTAGCACTGACGCAAGAGCATATGCTTGTAAAGGTAATTTTTTTACAAGCAATTGTATTTAATTAACGAGGCAGAACGAAGCCAATCTTCTTATAAACATCGTCTAAGGTCTTCTGAGCAATTTCAGAGGCTCTCTGTGCACCTTGAGCGAAAACTTCATTTAAATAGCCTTCATCCTGACGGATTTCCTGATAACGCTGCTGTAAAGGTTCAAGCATAGCAACAACAGCTTCACCAACTTCAGTCTTGAAAGTGCCATACATCTGACCTTTATAGTGTTCACAAAGCTCTTCAATGCTCTTACCTGTAGATGCTGACATAAGTTCAAGCAGATTAGAAACACCAGGCTTTTTCTCCCAGTCATAGGCGATGACAGGAGGGTTGTCACTATCGGTTACAGCGCTCTTTAATTTCTTTAAGATAGATTTAGGCTCTTCTAAGAGACGGATGACATTCTTAGGATTGTCATCTGATTTTGACATTTTCTTTAAAGGATCTTGTAAGGACATAACGCGAGCACCGGCTTTAGGGAAATAGCCTTCAGGCAAAACGAAGGTTTTGCCATAAATATTATTAAAGCGAGTCGCAATATCGCGAGTAATTTCAATGTGTTGCTTTTGATCGTCGCCTACAGGAACTAAATTTGCCTGATAAAGAAGAATATCAGCAGCCATTAAAACAGGGTAGCCAAAGAGGCCTGCGGTTACATTATCAGCATAGCGTTTTGATTTATCTTTATACTGAGTCATGCGGGTCAGTTCACCAACTTGTGTATAGCAGTTTAAGACCCAAGAGAGCTGGCAGTGAGCTGGGACATGGGATTGTAAAAAGATTGTAGATTTATTTGGGTCAATACCGGCAGCAAGGAAGATAGCGAGAGTGTTATAAGAGCGCTCTTGTAATTCTTTAGGATCTTGTCTTACGGTGATAGCGTGCTCATTTACTACGCAGTAGATGCAGTTGTAATCGTCCTGAAGACCAACCCAATTGCGTAAAGAACCAATATAGTTGCCGACTGAAAGTTCGCCTGATGGTTGAATACCGCTAAAAATGGTTTGTCTTGACATTTTAAATTACCTTAAATAGATAGATTGCATCTTTTTAAGATGCTAAGAATAGATAATGCCCACAAGTTTACCGCAAGATAAAGCAAAAACCAAACAGCTTTTAGAAGAAAATAAGAGGGGATTTTTTATTAAAATTTGAGGAAATAAAGTCTTATATAAAGCTCCTGTTTTACCTTTACATGAGCTTAAATTTTAAAGCATGAGACTGTCGGTAATATCAAGAGCACATTTTTTGACTTTATCGACAACGATAGAAATCACTTCTTTAGTAAATTTATTTACAGAGCCAACAACAGAAATTGCGCCTAAAAGATTTCTTTCATGATCAAATACAGGAACAGCTACACAGCGAATTTCAGCCTCACCTTCACTATTATCAAAAGCCCAGCCTTGAAGTCTAATAGATGCAAGTTCACGACGTAAAGCTTCAGGTGAGGTAATGGAAGTTGATGTTACTGGGGTGTAGTCTATGCTTGAGATAATTCTTTCGCGAAGATCACTTGATTGAAATGCAAGCAGACATTTACCTAAACCTGCATGAACTAAAGAGATTTCAGCTCCTTCTCTTGACATAATTCTTACACCAGCTTTAGGACTTGTCTTTTTAATTACATAATAAGCTCTATCTCCATCCATAATTCCAAAATGAACAGCAAGGCAATCTATATTTTGCAGAAGATACTCTAAATGAGGATTAACTACGTCTTTTAAGTCTAAAGATTCTGCCGCAGAATTTCCAAGAGAGATAAGCTTCATCCATAACTGCACACTGCTGTCATGATTACGACGGATAAGCCCTAAATTTACCATTTCATCAATAATTACATAAACAGTACTACGAGGAAGGCCTGTCTGATTGATGATTTCAGAAACATGGCAGTGATGATTCTTCTGTAAGATGTCGAGAATGGCCATGGCCCTATATAAAGCAGGGACTCGGGATTTATTGGTCATGAAGCACCATGATAGATATACATGTTAATGATTATTTTTCTAGTATTTTAGATCAAAATCCAAAAGCTTCGGGATTTATTTCTAAATTGTTTAAAAAAAACATTTTTTAATAAAGAAATAAAAGTAATTGAAGTAAAAAAATTTTTATAAACAGCATTTCTTGTAAGCGTTTTAAATTTTGCGTAATTGATTATATCTATAATAATAGACATTAAGTCTATAATAATAAAAAATTTTTGTAATTATAAATTAGATTTATTTCAAATAGTTAAATGCAAAGACGCCCTATTTTAAAGCATTTTTTAAATTATCGTGCTGGAATTATTTTAACTTTTTATCTATTATTTTGGTTATATGCTCCAATATTGTAGACAAGATGAATGGGAGCCTGGTCTTAAAGATGGTTCTTAATCAAGGAAATATTATGAGAGTTTTAACAAAAGCCTTAGGCGTTTCTCTGTTATCTGCAAGCTTATTTGCTTTAGTCGGCTGTGGTGGTCAAGATAAACCTGCAGCATCAAGTCAAACCGCTCAAACCTCTCAAAGTGCACCAGCAAAAGCTGAGCCAATTATTTTAAGAGCAGGTCATGATTCTCCTGAAACTGTTCCTGTAGCTATGGGCTTGGCTAAGTGGGCTGAGCTTGTAAACGAGCGCACCAATGGAGCTGTTCAAATCCAGGTATTTAATAATGGTACTGTAGGTTCTGCTAGTGATTATGCTGTTAATTGTCAGTTAGGAACTCTTGATATTGGTGCAGTAAACCAGTCTGTTATGACTTCTTTTATTTCTGATATTGCAGCTGTTGATATTCCTTACCTTATTACCTCTTATGAAGAAGCTGACAAGTTATTTGCCAATAATGGACCATTAACTCAGTACTACACCAACGAGATTGCAAAAGCTGGAATCAACATTATTAACATGGATGTTTGGGAAGTAGGTTTCCGTGAGTTTACTAACTCTATTAGACCAATTAAGAGTGCTTCAGATATTTCCGGAATTAAACTTCGCGTAATGGATTCTAAGATTCATCAAGGCTTTTGGCGTGCTTTAGGTGCCGATCCTGTTCCTATGTCTTGGGGTGAGGCTTATACCGCATTACAGCAAAAAGCCATTGATGGTGTTGAAAATGCTATTTCTGTTTTAGATGGAAATAATATTAACGAAGTTAACCAGTATCTGGCTATGACTGATCATAACTATTCTTCTATTTTCATTATTTTCTCTGAAAAGAGCTGGAATAAATTAACCCCAGAGCAACAGAAGATTGTCCAAGAATCTGCTCGTGAGGCAGGTAAGTTTGAACGTGAGGAACAGCGTCGTCAAGCTAAAGCTGCAGTTGATAACCTTGCTAAGAAAGGTATGACTGTAACTGAGGTTAATAAGGAAGAGATGAAAGCTGCTGTTGCTTCTTTCTTAGAAGAGCAGAAAGCCGCTTATCCTGAAATTGTAAAAGTTATTGATAATACCTTAGCTAAATAAGAGTTTGACAGGCGATTAAGGTCGCCTGTCTATTTTTGGAAAAAAAATGTTCTCGTTTGTAAATAAAATGTTTTCTTTACTGCAAAAAGGTCTTTTATGGACTATCACAGTGGCTTTAATCACTATGATGGTTGTGATTTTTGTGCAGGTATTTACCCGTTACGTAATTTTCTATTCTTTACCTTGGTCAGAAGAGTTATCAAGATATTTGTTTGTATTCATCATTCTGATCGGTATCAATATTGCTGTTTCTCAAGAAATTTTAATTAAGATTGATGCTCTGCAAAACTCTTTTAAATCTTTACGTGCTCGAATAGCTTTTGATATTTTTCACAGTGCTATAGGTATTGTTGCATGTGTTTTGATTGCAAGTTATGCAACTGATTTATTCCCTGTAGGTATGGTTCAAAAATCCCCGGCTATGCGTATTCCTATGATTATTATGTATGGCATTGTTTTTGGTGGATATGTTCTTTCAACTATAGCCTTGGTTTTAAAACTTATTGAGAAAGTAAAAGTATTTTTTGATCCTAAAAATAAAGGCATAAAAATTTCCTTTGAACAAGATGTTCAAGATGCCATGAAGGGAGAATAATTTATTATGGATTGGCCTGTAGTTGTTTTATTTGGCACATTGCTTGTGGCATTGATTGTAGGTGTGCCTATTATTTGGAGTTTGGCTTTAGCAAGTGTAGCTTCTATTGCTTTAAATCCTTCTTTAACTTTCGTTGTTGTAGGTCAGAGAATGTTTGCAGGTGCAGATTCATTCTCTCTTTTAGCAGTTCCTGCTTTTATGTTGGCAGGTGATGTAATGAGTCAAGGTGGCCTATCAAAGCGACTTATAGATTTTGCTGAAGCTTTAGTAGGTTGGATTGCAGGTGGTCTTTCTATTGTAGCTGTTGCCGCATGTGCATTCTTTGCCGCTATTTCAGGTTCTTCAATGGCAACTACCGCCTCTATTGGTGGTGTTATGTATCCTGAAATGGTCAAGCGTGGCTATCCAAAGGCATATTCAGCAGCAATCCAAGCTATTGGTGGTACTTTAGGCGTAGTTATTCCACCTTCAATTGTGTTTGTTATTTATGGCACTGTAACAGGCGTATCTATTTCTAAGCTTTTAATGTCAGGCATTATTCCTGGTATTTTCTGTGGTTTAGCTTTAGCTGTTTACTGCTATGTTGTAGCAAAACGTAGTAATTTCCCAAAGGGTGCAGCTTTTAAACCAATGAATGTCTTGGTAGCATTTAAGCGCGCTTTCTGGGCTTTAATGATGCCTGTTATTATTTTAGGCGGTATTTATGCCTCCGTATTTACTCCAACTGAAGCTGCAGTAGTATCTGTTTTCTATGGCGTTTTTGTCTGTATGTTTTTATACAGAGAAGTTGATGCTAAAAAACTTTGGGGTATTTGTCAGCATACTGCCATCATTACAGCTAATTTAATGGGATTGGTTGCTACAGCTTCTGTTTTTGCTTATTTAGTTACTATTTATAACATTCCTACAAGAATTACTGAGTTCTTCATGGGCTTTTGTGATACTTGGGTATTATTCATGCTCATTATCAATGTCATTATGATTTTTGCAGGTATGTTCTTAGATAATGGCTCAATTATTTTAATCTTAGGCCCAATTTTAGCCCCGTTAGCTGTAAGTTATGGTATCGATCCTATTCAGTTTGGCTTAGTAGTGGTATTCGTGCTGTCTATGGGGCAGTGTACACCTCCATTTGGAACTTGTATGTTCATTGCTTGTGGTATCTCTAATTTACCTGTTATGAATGTAGCCAAGGCTTTAATGGGATTTATTTTAGTAGAAATTGCTTGTGCCTTGTTATTTAGCTTTGTTCCGGGATTTGCCTTATGGATCCCTCAGCTGTTAAATGGTTAAACTTTAAGGTAATGTGTTAATACTTTAATTTCAATCAGGAAATTATAAAAAATGGACGTATTAAAGTTTATTAAGGAAAATCGCTTAGTATCAATTTCCCGTCAGGTTTACGGTGATGATTTATTAAAATCTGCGGAAGCTATTGTCGACAGTGGTATTAAATTACTGGAAATTACTTTTGATCAGGCAGATGAAAACTGTTTAAAACTTACATGTGATTCCATCTCTTTAGTTAAAAAGACTTTGGGAGATAAGATCTGTGTTGGTGCTGGTACTGTGATGACTTTAGAGCAAGCTCGTGCTGCAAAAGATGCAGGTGCTGATTTTGCTTTAGCGCCAAACGTTGATTTTGAGGTAATTCATGAGATGAAGCGTTTAGGCTTAATTGCAGTTCCTGGCGCTTTTACTCCATCTGAAATTGCTGCAGCTTATAAAGAAGGTGCGGACATTGTAAAAGTTTTTCCAGCAGATTCTTTAGGTGTAAATTACATAAAGGCAGTTAGAGGTCCTATTAACCATATTCCTCTTATGGCAGTAGGTGGTGTAAGTGCCCAAAATGTTAAGTCATTTTTAGATTGCGGATGCACTTCAGCGGGCATCGGCTCAAATATTATCAATAAAAAACGTGCAAAAGCCGGACAATTTGATGAGATCCGTCAGGCTGCTTTAGAGTTATACAACGCTATACATTAGGAGATGATCATGAGCGCTAAAAATTTTGTAGTAATGGATTGGGGTTCAACCAATGTTAGAGCATTCTTATTTATAGATGACAAACAGGTTGATACTAAAAAGTCTCCTGAAGGTGTAACTGTTGTTCGTGGTCAGGCTTGTGAAGGCGTTTTTGACAGGTTAACTGCTGACTGGTTTGCAAAGTATGGCCCAATGCCTACCATCATGGCTGGTATGGTTGGTTCTATCAATGGTTGGGCTGATGCTCAGTATTTACAGTGCCCGGTAAATTTAGATGAGCTGCCAAATCATTTAACTGAAGTTAAGCACTCCAAAGGCTATAAGATCAGAATCGTTCCTGGTTTATGTGTAAAAGATCCTGATAACTATAACGTTATTCGTGGAGAGGAAACTCAGCTTGTAGGCGCAATCAAAAAACAGTCTTCTAAGGTTTATTTAATGCCAGGTACTCACTGCAAGTGGGTTTTAGCTGATGGTGCAAAGATTAATTCCTTTAGAACAGCTATGACCGGTGAAATGCATTCTATTATGATGAAATACTCATTAGTAGGCTTAGGTGCAGGTGAGCAAGAAGAGTCTATGAGTGATTTTGAGGCTGGTCTTGAGCGCGGTTATAACGAAAATAATATCGTTCCACGTCTGTTTGAAATTCGTGGTGCTAATATTTTAGGCGCAATTAAGCCATCTCATGTAGGTGAGTTCTTATCTGGTCTTTTAATTGGTTCTGAGATTGCCTCTATGCAGAAGATTTTCAAATTTACTGCAGATGATGGCGCTTTAGGCATTATTGCAAATCCATTCTTAACCGCCCGTTATGTTAAAGGTTTAAAACTTGCAGGTCTTGACTCCTTCAGCCTTGAAGGTGATGAGGCTTTCTTAGGCGGTATCTTACCTTTAGCTCACAGCCTTCTCTAAAAGAGAGTATTAAAAGGAACTTAATATGAAAATCACTAAAATTTTAACTTTTAGAGTATTGCCTCGTTGGATGTTCGTCAAAATTGAAACTGACGAAGGTATTTGCGGTTGGGGTGAGCCTGTAGTTGAGGGGCATGCTAAAACTGTAGAGGCTGCTGTTCATGAGATTGAAGATTACATTTTAGGTGTAGATCCTCGTAATATTAACGATATCTGGCAGATGTTATACCGCACCAGATTTTATCGTGGTGGCCCGGTTATGATGTCTGCTATTGCAGGTATAGATCAGGCTTTATGGGATATTAAAGGTAAAGCTTTAGGTGTAAACGTAACTGAGCTTTTAGGTGGCAAGGTTCGTGACAAGATTAAGGCTTATAGCTGGGTTGGTGGTGATAGACCTAGTGATGTTGTTGAAGGCATCAACAAACTGCGTGAAATCGGTTTTGATACCTTTAAGTTAAATGGCTGTGAGGATTTAGGTTTTATCGATACTCACAAGAAGATTCGTCATTCTATTTCTATTGCTTCTGATATTCGTAAAGAATTTGGTGATGAAATTGAGTTTGGCCTTGATTTCCACGGTCGTGTAACTGCACCTATGGCCAAGATAATGATGAAGGAACTTGAGCCTTATCATCCGCTCTTTATTGAAGAGCCGGTATTAGCTGAGAACTATGAGTACTATAGAATTTTAGCTGACAACTCAGACTTAATTATTGCAGCAGGCGAGCGTATGTATTCTCGCTATGACTTTAAGCGTGTGCTGGAAGCTCGAGGTGTTTCTATTTTACAGCCAGATCTTTCACATGCAGGTGGTATTACTGAGTGCTTGAAGATTGCTGCATTATGCGAAGCTTATGACGTTGCTTTAGCTCCTCATTGTCCTTTAGGACCTGTAGCTTTAGCCTCATGCTTAGCTGTTGATATGGTCTCTTACAATGCTTCATTACAAGAGCAGAGTATGGGTATTCATTACAATCAAGGTGCTGAACTTTTAACTTATGTTAATAACCCAGAGGACTTTAGTATGTCCGATGGTTATCTGCATGCTTTAACTAAACCTGGTTTAGGTGTTGATGTTAATGAAGAGCGCATTCGCAAGGCTGCTGAAAGTAATAACGTTAATTGGCACAACCCTGTATGGAGACATCCTGACGGCAGTGTAGCTGAGTGGTAATCTTTTATTACAGATATTAGTTAATACCGTCTTAGGCTTAAGCTTAAGGCGGTTTTTTATTTTAAAAAAGATATTGTAACTACTCAGAACCCTTAACCAAAATAGCCTCAGCATTGCCATTAAATGCAGCATTTAATGCTTCAAATGCTTTTATGCCGTGTTTCTTGGCGGTGCTGATAAATGACATGATTGTAAGATAATTCTGAGCTCCTTCTTTGCTCCAAAAATATCCTGAGACTTTTATCTTCGTTTTTACATTGCGAATGTCTCGTTCCGCTTGATTATTATCATACGGTACATCAAATTTTCTTAAAAAGAGGCATATCGCTTTCTTGAACTTAATTAGTCGTTCAATTAAAGCTCTGGTTTTTCCTTTCCTTATCCGTCCTCGTCCTTGTTTTATATTTGCCTGAGGTGGTGGAAATTCAATATTTGCTAAACTCATTATCGAGTCATATTCTTTATCTATTCTCTCTAATGTATGTTTTTCTATACTATATTTTCCTCTTTTTATTGCCACATCTTTTATCTGTTTTATGGTGATAAGCAGCTGTTTAAACCTAGAAGCCCAACTTTGGACTTTTTCGTTTTCTATGACACCATTAAGCTCTCTTAATAAATGTACACAACTTACAGCATGCTCTTTTATATTTTCTAAATTCCAATATGAAGCCCAGCAGTCATGAACAGCTATACCTTTAAAGACTACTGATACCTCATTTGTTTTTATACCCTCAAGGCCTCTTTTCTTATCTATGCTCTGATATGTAAATTCACTGTTTAATGCGTTGTGAACCCAATATAATGAGCCTAAAGCTCTGACTCCTGTTTTATCAAAATTTACCACTTCTGATGATATAAGATGCTGCTTTATGACTTTTATGATAGGGCTTACTTTTTGGGCACATGTTTCTACCATTGATATGATTGTGCCCTGAGAGATGCTTACACCAAATAAATCGCCTAAAAGCTCCTGTGGTATTTAAAATACTTGCTAAAACTGTAAAGCTTTTTCCGTATTGAACATGAGCCTTTACATCTTCAGGAAACTCTCCTCTAAGCTTTATGTCTCCTAAAGGACAAGCTACTGCCTTTAAAGATTGATGCTCTATTACATGTGTATTTACAACAGCCTCTAACTGTTTTGATAGTGATGCTTGTTGCATTTTAAGCATCATGTTGAGCATAAAAGATAAGCTTTCGACGAGTACTGAAGTCTCAGGGGAACATCTTGATTTAAGCTCCTCTGTTAGATTGGCAATCTGTTTTTTTTTAGCTCGTCAAAATCCATAAAAAACCTTGTATATCTATTACTTAAAAATAATTATACCATTTAGTTTTTTTTAGCATTTTTATAAGATGTTTTATGAAAATTTTATAACGCTAAAAATCGATCTAGAACGATCATAAGATCGTCATCACGATCGATAAGTGAGAAAAATGACAAAACACTCCAAAGAAAAACAAGCTTTCGAATAAAGCCAAATATGCTCAAAATAAGGCATAAATTTTTCTTTGTATGAAAAAAAGCTCTTTCTATATAGAATGTGACATATAGCACAATGTAAAATTCTAAAGAACATACAGGCCGAAGAGGACTGTAAAAATCTACTCATAATTTAATGTGGGGTTCTGAGTAGTTACAAGATATTTAATAAATATTTTGGGAATTTTGAGAATAAAGGCTGGTGGCGTCCACAGTAGGAATCGAACCTACATCTAATTCTTAGGAGGAACTTGTTCTATCCATTGAACTATGCGGACACATTATAAATTATAACATCATGTAATAGGTGAAACTAGAGCAAAAGATCTGCTTCAATTTTTTTAAATTTGTAAATCAATATCTAAAAGCGCATTTTATGCGCTTTTATTTTAGGTCAAAATTTTTTTGAAAGTAACATGATAGCGGTAGACGATTTTTTAGGGAGTATTGATGTGAGCGCTATCGATTTATGTAAAGTTTTTAATGATGACAAGTTACTAATAAAAACTATAGAGCTAGATAAATGTGATGCTATTACAAATCATATCCCAATTGTAAATGAAGGTTATATTTTTGAGAGAAGCTTATTGGACGATGTTTTATTGTTTTTAGCACATCCTTTTTGTGATTGTTTGTATATGCAAGGACCTGCAGGTTGTGGCAAGACTTCTCTTATTATGCAAGTTGCTGGGAGACTTGAATGGGGAGTTGAGATGATCACTCTTTCAAATAAAAGTGAGTGTTTGGATTTAATTGGACATCAAACCTTAAGACAAGGTGAGTTAGTTTTTGAATATGGTCCTTTAGCTAACGCAATGTTATATGGTGAGATTTTAATTTTAAATGAAATCGATTTAGTCTCGCCTGGAGATCTTGCTATTTTAAATGATGTTCTTGAAGGAAAGCCTTTGACAATTGTAGGTAATAGTGGCGAGGTTATTTATCCTCATAACAATTTTAGAGTCGTGGCTACTGCTAATACCAAAGGAGATGGCGACAGTACCGGCTTTTACAACGGAGCGAGACTTTTAAACCAAGCTTTTTTAGATCGTTTTAGATTTTTACTTGTTGATTATCCTCAATATAATGTAGAAAAACTCATGTTAAAGAAAAACTTTAACACTCTTGATGATGATATATGTTCAAAACTTGTTAAATTTGCGCGTGAATTAAGACGAGTTATGAATAATAGTCAAAAAGCAGGTATAAGTCAGCTTTCAGCACCATTTTCAACACGAGTATTGCTAAAAATTGGTTACTTAATGAGTTTAGATTGCGACATTAGTGTAAAAAAGGCAATAAATACTTGTTATTCATTAAGATTGCCTGATGTAGAACGCGAGTATGTAGAAAGACTTTGCAATGATATTTTTGGTCATCAGGAAAGCAATGATGAGCTAATTGCCCTTAAAGACGCAATTGAGAATACTCAAGATAATTTAGTAGTAGAAACTGTAAAAAAAAGAGGACGTAAAAAAACATCTATTTAAAAATAAAGCTCCTGTTATCATTTTATAACAGGAGCTTACTTGTAAAAGTTAATTTAATTGATTAAATTAACGACCTAACTTCTTTAAAAGGGTCTCTAAAGCAGTATCTAAAGGCAGCATCTCACGCTCGCCTGTACGTCTTAACTTGTATTCGATATTGCCATCCTTCAGGCTCTTATCACCGATGGTGATAATGTGAGGGATACCCATAAGTTCCATATCGGCAAACATTACACCAGGACGCTCATCACGATCATCATAGAGAACATCAATACCTAAAGACTGAAGTTTCTCATATAACTTCTCAGCAGTTTCCTTAACTTGCTCAGACTTGCTAGATTTAATAGCAACAATCGCAACAGAGAATGGGGCAATAGATTCAGGCCAAACAATACCGCGGTCGTCGTGGTGCTGTTCGATTACAGCAGCAATAGCACGGGTGACACCGATACCGTAGCAACCCATGATCATAGGAACACTCTTACCATTTTCATCAGTAATAGTTGCACCCATAGCCTCAGAGTACTTAGTGCCAAGCATAAATACCTGGCCTACTTCAATACCGCGACGCAGGTGTAAAGTGCCTTGACCATCTGGGCTTGGATCGCCTTCAACAACATTACGAATGTCAAATACTTCGTAGCCTTTTACATCACGATCCCAGTTTACAGACATTAAGTGGAAGCCTGTTTTATTAGCACCGCATGCAAAATCGCTCATCTTGTCGGCTGTTCTGTCAACAATGACACGGCCCTTAAAGCCAACAGGACCTAAGGATCCTACAGCAGCACCGGTGAACTTAACAATCTCTTCATCAGTTGCAAACTCAAGAGGATCCTGAATACCATCAATTTTGCCGGCTTTAACTTCGTTAAGCTCATGATCGCCACGCAGGCAAAGCATGACTAACTCATAAGATCCATCTTCGTTCTTAGGACCATGAACAATTAAGCTCTTAACAACACCTTCAGCCTCTACACCTAAGGCTTTAGCTGCTTCTTCAACAGAACATGCGCCAGGAGTTGCAACCTCATATAATTCTTTAGTAGGAGCTTTGCGTTCAACATTAGGAGCTAAAGCCTCTGCCATTTCGATGTTGGCAGCATAGCTTGAGCCATCAGACCAGGCAATGATATCTTCACCGGCATCAGCTAAAGCTTGGAATTCGTGAGAGTGATTACCACCGATAGAGCCTGTATCAGCTTCAACAGGTCTAAACTCAAGACCCATGCGAGTAAATACACGGCTGTAAGCATCGTACATGTCCTTATAGGTCTTGTTTAAAGATTCTTTAGTGATATGGAAGGAATATGCGTCCTTCATTAAGAATTCACGGCCACGCATTACACCGAATCTTGGGCGGATCTCATCACGGAATTTGTTTTGAATTTGATAGAGGCATAAAGGTAACTGTCTTACAGTTTTAATTTCGCGACGAGCAATATCAGTTACAACCTCTTCGTGAGTCGGGCCTAAGGCAAACTCGTTTTGTTTGCGATCTTTAAAACGGCATAATTCAGGGCCATATTTAGTGTAGCGACCTGATTCTTTCCACAGTTCAGCAGGCTGAACCATAGGCATAGCAATCTCTAAAGCACCGGTGCGGTCCATTTCCTCACGGACAATTTTAGTAACTTTGGAGAGTACGCGCATACCGGTTGGTAACCAGGTATAAACACCAGAGGCGATCTGACGGATCATTCCTGCACGTAACATTAAACGGTGGCTGTCGACAGAAGCCTCGACAGGATTTTCTTTTAAAGTGGAAATAAGATAATTACTAGTACGCATGATTCATCCAATGCAAAAAAGCTAAGCTTTGTGCTTTAAAAAATTACTTTATTATAAGCCATTGCATAGCTCTTTTGATCTTAAAGCTTGCCTATTTAGTTAATCTAATGCGCAAGATTTGCATAAATTCTCTTTTTCAATAATTGTTAAGATATAATTAAAAAGAATTTTTATGGGGGAGTCTTATATGGTCTTTGTTGCAAGTTTTGCTATTTTTATTGTATTTGTGGGGGGCCTTGCTTTAGGTTTGCTCAGAAACCGTCCGCTTAAATCAGAAGATGAAGCAAAAGCTGCGATTATGGATGGAATTCCTTGTGCATCTTGCCAAAGTTCTTGTGGTTTTGCCGGTGGTAAGGTAAATCATTCTTCCCCAAGTTGTATGTCTTCAAGAATGGGTAAGATCCCTCATAAAGAAGTTTAAAGTCAAAAAGGCCTAAATCTAGGCCTTTTAACTTTCTATTGGTCTGTTTTATCTTCTAAAAACCATTCTTCATGCTGACTTATAATATGTTTATAAGTTTTAGTAATTTCAAAAGCGTGCTTTTCTATAAGATTACAAGCTCCATTGTAATCTTGATTTAAAATATAGCTTAATATTTGTTCATGAGTATCAATTAAATCTTTAGCATCTGAGATAGTACCAATGGTGAGATACCTGATACGATCCATATTAGCCTTAACATTTTCTAGTACATTCCAAGCTAAATTAGTTTTTGAAAACTCACAAATAGTCTTATGAAAGTTATCATCTAAATCTAAAAATTTCTCATTGGCGCCATCACTTTCAAGCCATTTTTTTTGCTGTTCAAGATTTTTTATAAGTTTTGCTAAAACTTTTTGACATGATTTTTGATCTAGTTTTGCAGCAGATCTTATAGATTGACATTCAATGGCACATCTTACAAAGCAGATCTCAAGAAGATTGTTGACACTTATTTTGCTTACAAATGTTCCTTTTTGCGGAATGATATCAATAAGACCGTTTAGACTTAATTTATTTAAAGCCTCGTGCACAGGTTGTCTTGAGACGTTAAAGTGGGAAGCAAGATCGTTTTCTGATAAAGGAGTTTTAGGAACAACGCGTTTAGCTACAATTTGATGACGTAAAAAGTCATATATTTGAGAGGTAAGTGTTGCTCCTTGTTTAAATTTTATCTTAGGAAATAAGTTGCGATCCATTTTTTATTAAGTCCAAAGTTTGTTTAAAAGCTGGTGTTTTATTGTGTTAAATACTAAAAAGCTTGTATTTTAGTCTAAGCAAAATAAATATATGAGGCAAATATAAAATAGATAAAAAATAAGTTTTTTTATATAAACTTTTGTAACTACTCAGAACCCCACATTAAGTTATGAGTAGAATTTTACATTGTGCTATATGTCACATTCTATATAGAAAGAGCTTTTTTCATACAAAGAAAAATTTATGTCTTATTTTGAGCATATTTGGCTTTATTCGAAAGCTTGTTTTTCTTTGGAGTGTTTTGTCATTTTTCTCACTTATCGATCGTGATGACGATCTTATGATCGTTCTAGATCGATTTTTAGCGTTATCAAATTTGCATAAAACATCTTATAAAAATGCTAAAAAACTAAATGGTATAATTATTTTTAAGTAATAGATATACAAGGTTTTTTTATTGATTTTGACGAGCTAAAAAAACAGATAGCCAATTTAACATAGGAGCTTAAATCAAGATGTTCCCCTGAGACTTCTGTACTCGTAGAAAGCTTATCTTTTATGCTCAATATGATGCTTAAAATGCAACAAGCATCACTATCAGAACAGTTAGAAAATCTGAC
Organism: uncultured Succinivibrio sp.; assembly: GCA_905186145.1. Lineage (GTDB taxonomy): Bacteria > Pseudomonadota > Gammaproteobacteria > Enterobacterales > Succinivibrionaceae > Succinivibrio. Next base: position 1,462,252 of record LR994470.1, on the reverse strand, counting down.
AAAGCAGTTAGAAGCCCAAATTAAACTAAATGAACGCCTTGTAGCAACTATAGAAGATTTGCAACTTACCATAAAAGACTTGAAACGGCAGTTAGGACAAAATTCTAAGAATAGCTCTAAACCGCCATCAAAAGATGATTTTAACAAACCTTCAAGAAATAAAAGCCTTAGATAAAAAAACAGGAAAAAAGACCGGTGGACAAAAGGGCCACAAAGGCATCAGTATGAGCATTCCTCATGATGCTGATGAGGTAAAAAAACATATTCCAAATAAGTGTAAGTTTTGTCCAAACTTAAGTAACTGCATATCCTTAGGCAATGTATTTGCATGTGGTAGAGGCTGTTGTAAATACACATGTAATAGAGCATCAATCTTTAAAGGCAGTAGCTTGTCCTTTAGGAGACATAAAGCTTAGAGGAGAGTTTCCTGAAGATGTAAAGGCTCATGTTCAATACGGAAAAAGCTTTACAGTTTTAGCAAGTATTTTAAATACCACAGGAGCTGTAAGCATAAGTAGGATACAGGAGCTTTTAGGCGATTTATTTGGTGTAAGCATCTCTCAGGGCACAATCATATCAATGGTAGAAACATGTGCCCAAAAAGTAAGCCCTATCATAAAAGTCATAAAGCAGCATCTTATATCATCAGAAGTGGTAAATTTTGATGAAACAGGAGTCAGAGCTTTAGGCTCATTATATTGGGTTCACAACGCATCAAATAGTGAATTTACATATCAGAGCACAGATAAGAAAAGAGGACTTGATGGTATAAAAACAAATGAGGTATCAGTAGTCTTTAAAGGTATAGCTGTTCATGACTGCTGGGCTTCATATTGGAATTTAGAAAATATAAAAGAGCATGCTGTATGTTGTGTACATTTATTAAGAGAGCTTAATGGTGTCATAGAAAACGAAAAAGTCCAAAGTTGGGCTTCTAGGTTTAAACAGCTGCTTATCACCATGAAACAGATAAAAGATGTGGCAATAAAAAGAGGAAAATATAGTATAGAAAAACATACATTAGAGAGAATAGATAAAGAATATGACTCGATAATGAGTTTAGCAAATATTGAATTTCCACCACCTCAGGCAAATATAAAACAAAGACGAGGACGGATAAGGAAAGGAAAAACCAGAGCTTTAATTGAACGACTAATTAAGTTCAAGAAAGCGATATGCCTCTTTTTAAGAAAATTTGATGTACCGTATGATAATAATCAAGCGAAACGAGACATTCGCAATGTAAAAACGAAGATAAAAGTCTCAGTATGTTTTCGGAGCAAAGAAGAAGCTCAGAATTATCTTACAATCATGTCATTTATCAGCACCGCCAAGAAACACGGCATAAAAGCATTTGAAGCATTAAATGCTGCATTTAATGGCAATGCTGAGGCTATTTTGGTTAATGGTTCTGAGTAGTTACGAAAGATTTATTAAAAAAATCATTTGTAATACAAATAAGATCGTTTTTTAACTATTTATTCATAAAAATTCTTTAATAATGTTTTAAGATCAAATTAAGAATAAATTTGGGATTATTTAAATGAAGAATACTTTATTAAAAGCTTTGGCCATAGCCACAATGAGTACTGTTTTTATATTAAGTGGCTGTTCTGACAATAATAAAGAGGCTCCTAAGATTACTCGTATTGCAGGTAAGACTATGGGAACTTTTTATGGAGTAATTATTCCAGGTGGTTATAAAGGTGGAGAGGAGCCTTTAAGAAAAATATGTGAAGACTCTTTTAATGAAATTTCAGATGTAATCTCTACTTTTGATCCAAATGCTGAATTAGCAAAATTTAATGAGCATAAATCAACAGCTCCTTTCCCAATTTCTGATGCTTTATCTCAGATCATTCAAGAATGTGATTATCAGTCAAGACGAATTGATGGTGTTATGGATATTTCCGTAGGACCATTGGTCAATTTGTGGGGATTTGGTAAAGATAAATCTATTCATGAATCTCCAACAGATGAAGAGATTTTGCAAGCTAAAAAACTTGTAGGTCTTGATAGTTATGAGTTAAGACATACTCCTAAAGGGGCTTTTTTAGTAAAGAAAGATCCTAATGTACGTATTGATCTTTCAACTGTAGGTGAAGGCATGGGTGCTGATGCGGTAGCAGAGATCTTATCAAGACAAGGGGTAAAAAACTTTTTTGTTAATGTAGCAGGAGCCAGTCGTTCTTCAGGTTTTAATCCAAAAGGACAATTGTGGAAGATTGGAATTGAAGATCCTACCAATCCAGATCATAACGTTTTTGTTCCGGTATGCCCAAAGGGCAAAGCTATGTCCACAGCCGGATCTTATAGAAATTACTTTAAAGACGATAAGACCGGTCATTTCTATTCACATATTATCGATCCTAAAACAGGAAGACCTGTTGATCATAGAACCATGTCGGTTACAGTGATTGACGATACTGCAACTGTTACAGATGCTTTAGATACAGGTCTTTTAGTTTGGGGAGCTGAAAAGGCTTTAAAGTGGGCAGATAAGCATAATGTAGCTATTTATACCATTGAAGATAAAGATGGTAAGCCTGTAGGACGATATAGCAAAGCTTTTGCACAATATTTAAAATGCGATATTAAATAAGATTGTTTTATTTTTGTGAGGCTGGAGGTTAAATTCCAGCCTTTTTTGTATCTGCAGATTTGCTCTTTGTTAGAATATATATAGATATAAATTTGTTTTATTTTTTAAAGACTTTTTATGCATATTCATATTTTAGGTATTTGTGGCACCTTTATGGGTGGCATTGCTATGCTTGCAAAGCAGGCTGGTTTTAAGGTTACAGGTTCTGACAGAAATGTTTACCCGCCTATGAGCGATGAATTAACAGCTGCCGGCATTGAAATTATTCAGGGTTTTGAAGCGTCACAGCTGGATATAAAACCTGATTTGGTTGTAGTTGGTAATGTTATGCGTCGAGGAATGCCAGTTGTTGAGCGTATGCTTGATGAAAATATTCCGTATGTATCAGGACCTCAGTGGTTAGAAGAGCATTATTTAAAAAATAAAACTGTTTTTGCCGTAGCAGGTACTCATGGCAAGACCACTACATCATCTATGCTTTTATGGATTTTAGAGTATGCAAAAAAAGATCCTGGTTTTTTAATCGGGGGTATTCCGGGTAATTTTGGTATTTCAGCGCGCAATACAGATAGTCCTTATTTTGTAATTGAAGCTGATGAATATGATTGTGCCTTCTTTGATAAGCGCTCTAAGTTTGTTCACTATCATCCAACTTGTTTGATTATGAACAACCTTGAATTTGATCATGCAGATATTTTTGACAGTTTGCATGATATTCAAAAACAATTTCATCATTTAATTAGAACCGTTCCATCTAAAGGTCTTGTAATTATGCCTGATGACAGTAAATCTTTAGATGAAGTGGTGTCTATGGGACTATGGACTCCATGTGTGAAGGTAGGTGACCATTCATCTTTACATGCCAAACTTTTAAAAGAAGATGGATCTTCTTTTGAGGTTTTTGATGGTGATAAAAGTTTAGGTAAGGTCAATTATGAGTGTTGTGGTCTTTACAATGTTCATAATGCTCTTATGGCAATTAAAGCTGCTATGTTTGCAGGAGTGGATATAGCCGTCTGTCTTGAGGCTTTATCTTATTTTAAATTACCAAAACGCCGTCAGGAGTTACGAGGCGTTGTAAATGGTATTAGTGTTTATGATGATTTTGCTCATCATCCAACTGCAATTGACGTTACTATTTCAGGTATTCGTGCTCATATTGCACCTGAAAGTAAGCTTATTGCTGTATTTGAGCCTAGATCAAATTCAATGAAGTTAGGTGCCAATCACGAACTTTTGGCAGCATCTTTTGCAAAAGCTGATGAAATTTTTGTATACGACAATGGCATGCTTAAGTGGGATGTAAAAGCTTTAGAGAGTCAAAGTAAAAAGCCTTTACATGTAATTTCTGATTTTGATGAGCTTTTAGATGACATTGTCAAAAGTGCTGATAAAGGTTCAACAATTTTAGTGATGAGCAATGGTGGATTTAATGGAATTCATCCAAAACTTTTGAAGAAATTACAAGAAAAATAAAAGTTGTTAGGTAATAAAAAAGCTGCAATAAAAAATACTGCAGCTTTTTTTCTCAAAATCTATTACTGCTGGAACATTGCAGAAATAGATTCCTCATTGTTGATGCGACGAATAGCTTCAGCTAACATTGGAGCTAAGGTTAGGGTACGGAACTTATCTAAGGCCTTAAATGCAGCAGTTGCTGGGATAGAGTCAGAGACAACTAAGCTATCTAAAGCAGATCCTGAGATGTTCTCAAAAGCCTTACCTGAAAGAACTGGGTGGGTTCCATAAGCGGTAACACTGCGAGCACCACGCTCTTTTAAGGCAGCTGCGGCTTTGCATAAGGTACCACCAGTATCGATGATATCGTCAACGATGATGCAGTCACGATCGGTTACATCACCAATAAGGTTCATAACCTCAGAGACGTTAGGACGTGGACGACGCTTGTCGATAATAGCAATGTCAGCATTATCTAAAAGCTTAGCAATAGCACGAGCGCGTACAACGCCACCCATATCAGGGGAGACTACGCAAGGGTTCTCGATATTTAAAGCCTTCATGTCATCAACAAAGATCTGAGAGGAGAAGCAATTATCTACAGGAACATCGAAAAATCCCTGGATCTGCTCTGCATGGAGATCAACGGTTAAAACACGATCAACACCTACAGAAGAGAGGAAGTCGGCTACAACTTTTGCAGTAATAGGTACACGAGCTGAGCGTAAACGGCGATCTTGACGGGCATAACCGAAATAAGGAATTACAGCGGTAATACGGCCTGCAGATGCACGGCGTAAAGCATCAATCATGACAATCAATTCCATTAAATTGTCATTGGATGGGGCGCAGGTGGACTGAATTACGAAAATATCGCAGCCACGAACATTTTCATTGATTTGAACATGGATTTCGCCGTCGCTGAAACGATCCACGGTAGCATTGCCAAGTCTAGTGTATAAACGAGCGGCAATCTTTTGTGCTAAGTCGGGAGTTGCGTTCCCGGCAAACAGCTTCATATCAGCCATAAGATTTTATAGGTCCTGATGTATTCATGTGTGACGGAAGCTGGTCAAAGAGAGCGACCAGCGATTGTTGCAGGGATATTTTAAACTTTTTAACTAATTGAATAAAGGTTAATTTTTTATAAAAATATAATGCAAAGGTTTGCATTTTTGCGATAAATATAAAAATGCAAACACTTTTTATTGATTCAATGTATTGATTTTTAATGAATTTTATCTAATGCTTCTAAAACTGGTGAACGTGCACAATCTTGTGCTAAAAAGGATGATATTTTTAGTTTTTTTACCTCTTCAAAAGCTCTTTGAGCGTCGTTTAGGTCATCAAATCCAACAAAACAAGATGCTCCACTGCCTGACATATAGCTTTTACCAAATTTGCTTAATGTTTCAAGTAAGTTTGAAATTTCAGGAAATTCAGCAACAGCTGGAGCTGTAAAACAGTTTTCAAAAGGTGTATTTAAAAGCTCCTCAAAGCTTCTTTTTTTATAGTCTTTTTTTAGTTTTGGGTGTTTGAACATTAAAGCTGTAGGAACTTTTACCTTAGGATTACAAACAAGGTAGTAACGTCTTTTTATATCTTTTTCTTCTAGAATTTCACCAATACCTTCAGCAAAGCAAGGTTTGCCTTTAATAAAGATAGGTACATCAGCCCCCAGTTTTACCCCAAGTTTTAACAGTTCTTCTTCTGTTAAATTTAAATTCCAAAGTTTATTTAAAACTAAAAGAACTGTGGCACCGTCAGAGGATCCTCCTCCAAGGCCACCACCTTCTAAAAGAACCTTGTCACAAGAAATTAAACAGCCTTTTTTGGTGTTTGTATATTCTTTTAAAAGCATTGCCGCTTTATAAATAAGGTTATCTTCTTTTGGAAAATTAAAGTCAGTTAGGAGGATCGATCTTACCATCATCAGTTACGTCAAAGTGTAAAACATCCCCATAATTTAAAATGGTAAATAAAGTTTGCAGGTTGTGATAACCATCTTCTCTTTTACCTGTTATGTATAAAAAGAGATTGAGTTTACAAGGACTTGTGAAACTTAGGGGCATCAATTCACCTCATTTACTTTATTAACTTTGATTTTTACAGTGGTTTGGTTATTTTTTATAGTTAAATCAGAAGGTAAAGCGAAGCCATTGAATACTTTAAATTGGCCGTATTTGACGCTATAGCCATCGATATTTGCAAAGATAATGCGTCCATTTTTATCTCTTGTGATATCGTCATTTGGAATTCCTAAAAGTATTTTATTTAAAGTATCACAAGGAAGATTTAAGCCTAGGGCTTTGTTTAATAAAACCTGTGGATCTTTATCTTTAAAATATTGGTTATTAAAATTTAAAGAACTCTCATCTTGGCTAATTTTTAAAAATGCAATTTGTGAGCCAATTGGGGAGGTAAGTTCTAAGGTCGTATCTTTATTTTCAAGAATAAACTCATAGTTGCAACTACCGCGCTCATTTTGGCTTATAAAACCTAAGCGCCCCTGTTCTTTTAATACAGAAATTTTTGCAAGTTTTTGTTCCATATTCTGCCAATAGTTTTGGCTAGTATTTTCAACAGTACTTTCTAAAACTTTTGGGCTTTGGCAGCCGTTTAAGACCGCCAAAGATAAGGTGAATGCAAAAACTTTAAGATAATTTTTACTCTTCAATTAAAGCACCTTTAATAATGCTGTAAATACGGATTAACTCTTTATGTGCTTCAAATCCGTTTAAATTAAGATCTGAATCTTTAAGATTGTTAAAGCGTTTTGTACCGTTAATATGAGACATAACATTTAGATAAGTCTCATCACCATAGAGAGATGAAAAAGCTTGCTTATAATCATTTGCATCAACATTGTCATAAGATAAAGCTTCAAGAACACTTGATAAGCATTTGTAAAATAAAAGCTTATCTAAAGGAAAGTTTTCAAGATTGTAGCTTACGGTCCATCTTGCATATTCCAAAGCTTCATCCCATTTTTTAGAAGCAAGTGCCAGTAAACATTTAAGCTCACCAAAGCGCAAGCTTGCCCAAGATGAGTTTTCATCAGGCATTATGCCTATTGCGTTACAAACTAAAGCCTCATTTTCAAAATCTTCACTTTCAAGTTCATCTAAATAGTCAGCATAGGTTTGAGGGGGTTCATTTGATGAAGGTAAAGATAAAAGAGATTCTTGAAAATCAATCGCTGCATTTAAATTGTTATAGACAAGATCATCAATTGGGTAGATTTCACTCATTCCAGGGATAATTGCACGATATACAGGTACACCCAAATTGTCATAACGACGGATGTAGAGCTCAAATCCAAGTTTTGAAATCATATGACGCAGGGCGTCATATTGTTCTTTAGTACTACCTGAAAAATCCCATGAGACAAATTTATAGTCAGGACGGTCTTTAAACATTTGCATTGGTAAAAGACCGGTAGAGTCTACAAAGTGACTTTCGATATTTACTACATCAGATGTACGGTTTAGATCAAACGTAGGCTCATCGAAATTGTCTAAATCGCAGAAAGTGCGTCCTTGCATAAGCTCAGTTAAAGTTCTATCTAAAGCAGCCTCAAAGATAGGGTGAGAACCAAAGGAGGCAACACAGGTGCCATTACGCTGATTTAGAAGCACTACGCAGACGACAGGAAATTGGCCACCTAAAGAAGCATCAAAGCATATAGCTTTAATGCCGCCACCTTGTAAAGCTTTGTAAGTTTCAAATGATTTTGGATATTTTTGTAAAATATCTTCAGGAATTTGCGGCAGGCTAATTCCTTTTTTTATAATTTGTGATTTTACATAGCGCTCAATAATCTCAGATATTCCTTGTACTAAGGCTTCATATTCAGTATTGCCAGCGCTCATGCCATTTGAACCATATAGATTGTCTAAAAGGTTAATTGGAAAATAGACAATCTCACCGTTTCTTGCAGATTTAAACGGGATAGAGCAGACACCTCTTGAGAAAGAAGAAGATTGCAGATCGATTAAATCCTCAAGTCTTACCTCATTTTCATCAAGGTAGAATTTGCGTAAAGTCGAATTTAATATTTCAGTTGGGATGTCTTCACTATCATCTTCAATAGGAGTCCATTTTTCATCTCTAAAGTGGACAAAATCGTCTTCGGCATTTTTAAGACCTAAAAAATAGTCAGAAAAAGCCATGTGAGTACCAAGACGCTCAAAAAGCTCTCCATAGGCTGAGGCTAAAGCGGCAAGCTTTGAGGAACCTTTACCATTTGAGTAAATTTCTTGACATGAGGCTAAAGCTAAATGAACGGAGAACACATTGGCAAGCGGATTTAGCCAGCCACTTTCGATAACTTCAATATTTAATTTATTTAAGATAGATTTAAAGCGAGAGATACTCTCTTCAAGAGGGGCATCTTTGCCTTTAATTGTTGTCATAACCAATTCTCCGTATTGATCTTTGTATGCTTTTTATAACGCAATATGTTGACATTCAAAGAGTGCTTTAGCAAGAAAAAAGCCTGGCAAATTTCAAATCTATAAACCTTACTATTAAGAAGAGGGCTTTTGTTGATATTATCAGGCAATAAATTTTTTATTGTGGATTTTTATTTAAAATTTGATATTAAAGAATTATGAGCATTAAGAATATTTTTAGATTAAAAAAAGATAATAGTGTATTAACACCTGAACAGTTACGTAAAAAAGAAGCGTTAATGCGGAAAATTTTAACTTATGTAAATGTGTTTATTGTGGCTTTAATTGCCTTGGTTTTATATATGGCTTACGAGACTTATGTAGACCAGCCTAAAGCAGGTGATGCCATATCAGCTATAAAAGATAAGCTTCCTGTTAAGTTTGATGATTACACCACTTTGGAGCAAATTGAGGAAAATAAAGAAGGCGTGACCCTGACAATCGAAAAATCGTTAGATGAGTTTGCAGGACTTGATCTTAAAGATCAGCATTTGAAGTTACAAAAATACTTAAATCAAAGCAAGAATTTATGTTCAATTTCCATACTTAAGCAAATCATTGAAAATGGTAAACAAATTAAGGTCATAATTAAGACAGATTTTGAACGCGCCGAAAAGGTGCTTACGGTTGAAACATGTAAATAAACCAAATAAAATCCTTATTATAGAATTCTTAAGATTTTGTGAGGAAATATGCAAAAAGTAGGCTTAATCGGCTGGCGTGGCATGGTAGGTTCCGTGTTAATGGAGAGAATGCAGCAGGAGAATGATTTTTCTCTTATTGACGCAACTTTCTTCTCCACCTCCCAGGCAGGCCAAAAGGCTCCTTCCTTTAATGGCAAGGATTATGGCGTACTTCAGGATGCTTACAATCTTGAAGCTTTACTCGCTATGGACATCATTATCACCGCTCAAGGTGGTGATTACACATCTAAGATGTATAAGCCTTTACGTGATGCCGGTTGGAAAGGCTATTGGATTGATGCTGCATCTACTTTGCGTATGGAAGATGACACTAAGATTATCTTAGAGCCTGTAAACCACGATGTTATTGAAGATGCTTTAAATGACGGTTTCCGTTCATTTATTGGCGGTAACTGCACTGTAAGCTTATTATTAGTTGCTTTAGCAGGTTTAATTAAGACTGGCTGTGTTAAATGGATTTCAACTCAGACCTATCAGGCAGCCTCTGGTGCTGGCGCTAAGAATATGCGTGAGCTCTTATCTCAGATGGGGTGCTTACATGATTGCGTAGCTGCTGATTTAAAAGATCCTCATAGCTCTATTTTAGATATTGAGCGTAAAGTTCGTGCTTGCATGAATGCCGATGCTTTCCCAACTGCAAACTTTGGTGCTCCTTTAGCCGGTAGCGTTTTACCTTGGATTGACAAGGAATTACCAAATGGTCAGAGCCGTGAAGAGTGGAAAGGCCAGGCTGAGGCTAATAAGATTTTAGGTTATAAGAGCGGTAAATTACCAATTGATGGTAACTGTGTACGTATTAGCTCCTTACGTTGCCATAGCCAAGCTTTAACTATTAAGCTTACAAAGAATATTGAAATTCCTGAGATTGAGCAGTTAATCGCAGAGGACAATGATTGGGTAAGAGTTGTACCAAATCATAAAGAAGAGACTTTACGTGAGCTTACCCCAGCCTTTGTATCAGGTAGCTTAAATGTACCTATTGGTAGATTACGTAAGATGAACATGGGCCCTAAGTTCTTATCGGCTTTCACTGTAGGTGATCAGCTTTTATGGGGAGCTGCAGAACCATTGCGCTGCATGTTGCGTCGTCTGGTATAATATAAAGATTCATACAACTCTATTTTTAAAAGGCTCTGCAAAGGGCCTTTTTTATTGGAAAAATAAGGAGGTTTGACACCTCCTTTATTTTTATATACTTTTTGCTGTCTTTAAAATTCTAATTAAAGCTTCATTTAAAACAGTCTTAGGTAATGCCAGGTTAAGTCTTATAAAGCCTTCACCACCTTTGCCATATTCCGTGCCTTCATTTAAAAGTACACGTCCTTCTTTATAAAGTTTTTTGCAAAAATCTTTTGAGCTTATATTTAGGTCTTTGATGGAAAGCCAGGATAAATATGTAGATTCAAGCGGAAAAACTTTTATCCCACAAGGATTGTTTTCAAAAAAATCCTTTAAGAATAGGTAGTTATTTTTAACATACTTATTCATTTGGATAAGCCAAGACTCACATTTATTAAATGCGGTGATAGCGCCTATGATGCCGAAAGGATTGACATCGCAGATCTCATTTATATTGACCTGACGATCAATACGTTCTCTTATAAAAGGATCACGGGCAATGATGCAAGCGTTTTGTAATCCTGCAAGATTAAAAGCTTTACTTGCAGATTTAAAGATGACAAGACGATTTTCAAGCAAATCATAAAAATGCGCCATGGAGGTAAATTTGCTATTTTCATCTCTAACATCGCAATGAATCTCATCTGAAATTACATAGATATGATGTTTTTTACAGATAAGTGCAAGATTTTTTAATTCATCAAAAGACCATAATCTACCAGAAGGATTTTGTGGATTGCATAAAAGCAAAATTCTGGCGCGCGATGCGCTAAGTTTTTGCTCTAAATCTTCCAAATCCATTTCATAATGGCAATTATTTTTTATAAAAAGTTCATTATCTACGGTTTCACAACCACAATTGCGAATAGATGAGAAAAAGCAGTTGTATACAGGTGACTGAATAATTACTTGATCTCCAGGTAAAGTAAGAGCTTTTATGGTGGCGCTTATAGCAGGAACAATTCCTGGTACACAAATTAAAGATTCTTTTTGATGCAAAATACCATCGCGCTTATAAAACCAGTCTATATAAGCCTGATAGTAACTATCAGGCACACTGGTATAACCGTAAATGCCAGTATTTACAAATTCATTTAAAGCCGAAGTTATTTCAGGGGCGCACTTAAAATCCATATCAGCTACCCACAAAGGCAGCACATCATTTTCTACGGCATTGTACTTATATGACAATCCACCGCGACGATTATTTATGGCATCAAAATCATAAATCATATTTGCCATCCAATGTCTTAATGTGGCAGGAAGCCGGTGCTTTTTGATACTCATCTAAAATAAGTAATTTAATTGCTTTAGCGCGAATGATACCTGAGGTTGGATTTTTAACAGAGGTTATTGCGTTATTGATAGTTGCATTGATGTTATCGCTGTATTCAAAAGTTAAATCGCAATCCTCATCAAAACTGCAATTTTCTAAGGTAAGGTTATGGGCATAGCATAAAGGTTGGGTGCCTTTAATCTTGCAATTTATAAGATGTAAATTGTTAGAGTGCCAACCTAAAAACTCTCCTTCTAAGGAGCAGTTGATACATGTTACATCACAAGATTCCCAAAAAGCATCACGACTATCTAAGGTGCTGTTTAAAATTACAACGTTCTTACAGCCTTGGAAAGAATAGTTTCCTTGCAAGTTCATATTAGAAATGGTGATGTTTTTGCTGTTCATTGCCAGATAATCACCATTTTTTATAGAGGTATTGTCGATTATGATATTGCTACAATCCCATAAAGTTTCAAGAGCGTTTTCTAATTTTAGGTCTCTTAAAGTGAGGTTTTGCATTTTGCGAAACATCTTTGGTGCATCAATCAGGCAGTTTTTCATCAAGAGATTTTTTGAATACCACAAAGCGGCACGAGCGGTTTCAAAAAAGTGGCAATTTTCAATATTAAATCTGTCCACATGCCAAAAAGGGTATTTGCCTTTAAACTCGCAATTGATGGCGGTGATGTCGGAACATTCTTTAAGTGCAGATTCACCTAAATTGATGACAACATTTTCAATTTTAAGATCGTGACTTTGAAATAGAGGGCGTTCTCCGCCAAAAGAGGTATCAGATATAGTTTTCATAAAAACCTTTTTTAATATTTTTATATGTTGTGAGTTTTAAGGCGCCTTTATCTTAGGCAAAGGATTTTTTTATTGCAATTGTCTATCTGATAAAGATTTTTAAGAGAAAAAAATCCCCGCTTAAGCGGGGCATATTTTATCTTTTAGAGTGCATTTCACGATTTATAGCACGAGCTTTATCACCTTTTTTTAAGATGATCATCAACGCTCCAGTACCACCTTTCCACTGTGGTGCTGAGTGAAAGGCTAAAACATCTGGGATTTGACGAAGCCAGTGGGCAACATAGCTCTTCATTAAAGCCTTTTCTTTTTGTCTTTCGCCTTTGCCGTGGATAATTAAAATACATCTAAATTCCTTATCTTTGGAAAAAGATAAGAAATTCATTACCATTTCATAAGCTTTTTCGATGGTTTTGCCATGTAAATCAATAAAATCAGCTTCGTGATATTCGCCAGCTCTAAGTCTTGCAATTACAAATGGCTGTACTCCTGGTTTTCTATATTCAAGGACGTCATTAGGTCCAACCATAGGTACGAAGGCAGATGAGGCGCTATCAGCTTCTTTTTCAGGAAGTCTTGTAGCGGCTTCTTTACGAATTTTTGCAGTAGCTTTATCTAAAAGAGGGGAGATTTTAGCAATAGTGTCTTGTTTTAGAGGTTTTATATCGCAAACCTCATCTTTAAAATGATTTAAATCTCTGTCTTTAGCACTGTCAGCTTCTTTTAATAAAGCTAAAAAGGAATTTTCAGAGTTTGCAGAAGTCATAGTTAAATATTTTATGGTCTAAATAATTTTTATTTTAACATGAAAGCAAACATAAATTTATAGAGGTATTTTGATACAAAAAATCCGTTATCTATCCAATAGGATTGACAACGGATTTGCTGTTTAATGTTTTTTTTAAAGAAGTCTTAATAAGGCTAAAACTAATTTAGCGCTATTTTCAGAGGCTAAAGGTAAAAACTCCTCAAAAGTTAAAGGCTTACCTTCACAGGCACCATCTGATACGGCACGGATAATTAAGAAAGGAACATTAAAATCAGATGCAACTTGTGCAATAGCGGCACCTTCCATCTCAGTTACCAAAGCGCCTTTAAAATCATGGCAGAGTTCTTCTTTTTTCTCTTGTGAGCTTATGAACTGATCTCCTGATAAGACAATGCCTTTTTTGACATGAGATCTGATAGATGGAACATTATCTGCAGCAATTTCAGCTTTAGCAATCAGCTCGGGGCTTGATTGAAAATAAAGTTCGTGACCTGCCATTTGGCCTTTCTTATAACCAAATATGGTTAAATCAGCATCGTGGAAGGCAACTCCTGTAGAAAAAACGGTATCTCCGAGATTTAAAGAAGCATCAAGAGCTCCGGCAGATCCTGAGTTAATGATGACACTTACTTTAAAAGAGGTAATTAAGATAGCAGTGACAGCAGCGGCGCATACTTTACCAATACCACTTCTTACAATCACAACTTCATGATTCTCTAAAATGCCTTTGTAATAGTGTGCAAATCCAATAACTTGTTCTTCACAATTTTCAAGTTTTTCAATGAGCTTTAAAGCTTCGGGATCCATTGCACAGATAATACCAATGGTCATAATTTGTCTTTCAATTCCTTTTAAATTGGTATGTCCAAAATTTAAAAAAAATTAAACTGTAAAAAATCTTTATAAAGCTTTTACCTTGGACATAATAAATTTTAAAAATTTCAGGGCAAATATACTTTGTTTGAGCAATCTTTACCAGATGAAAAATAAGATATGGCTCAATAAAATGTTTTTTTATGCGGAAGTTTAAAAAAATTTAATAAAACACGCCTTCAAGATTTAACAAATAACTTTATAAAATATATATTGAAAATATATTGTATTTTTAAATTAGAAGATTTTTAATTGCTAAAAAACATGTAAGCTTTGTTAAATAATTAGCTTAATTATTTTTGCACTTTTTAAAAAAAGATTAAAAATAATTATATAAAGATAAAAGCTTAGCTATAAATTTGACAAATAGGTAAATCTTATAAATGTATAATTAATGTTTTTTTATATAAAATAAAAATTATGCTAATAAATAGGTTTAGAAAAAAATTTTTGCTAACTCAGAAATTGTGCCAAATGTCTTATTTTGGTGAAACAAAAAATAAATGTGCTCAATATGTGCGCTAGGCTTTATTTTTAGATATGAGTAGTACTAGGATTTGAACTGGATCCCAAAAACTATTTTTTGATGTATAAAGTAAAATTTTTTGAACGCATAATTTATATATCGTAAAGACATATATTTATTATTAGCTAAATTTATAAGAGGTGGACAAGTGGAAAACGCCCGTGATGTTGCAAAACAAACAATGGCCTTAGTGCTCGCTGGAGGTCGCGGCAGTCGCCTGAAGGCTATGACTGACACTCGCGCAAAACCTTCAGTTTATTTTGGCGGTAAATATAGAATCATCGACTTCGCCTTATCTAACTGTGTAAACTCCGGTATTACCGGAATTGGTGTTGTCACTCAGTATAAGTCCCACAGTTTACTGCGTCACTTACAGTCAGCATGGTCTTTCTTACGTAACCAATTTAATGAGTATATCGATCTGTTACCTGCATCTCAGCGTATTGATGAGGAACATTGGTACCAAGGTACTGCTGATGCTGTTTACCAGAACATTGACATTATTAAAGATCACAGACCTAAGTACATCTTAATCTTAGCCGGTGATCATATTTATAAGATGGACTATGCCAATATGATTTTGGATCATATCCGCAATGGTTCACCTGTAACTGTAGCATGCATTCCAGTTGATAGATCAAAGGCTACTGCATTTGGTGTTATGAGTGTTGATCAAAACAATCAGATCACTGAGTTTATGGAGAAGCCTGCAAATCCTCCTGCAATGCCTGGCGATGAGACTAAGAGTTTAGCTTCCATGGGTATTTATGTCTTTGATGCTGATTTCTTGTATGACATCTTGCAAAAAGACTTTGAAAATCCAGGTTCTCATCGTGACTTTGGTATGGATATTATTCCAGCTTTAGTTAAAGAGCGTAAAGCTCATGCCCATAACTTTGCTCAATCTTGCATTCGTAACCGTGGTGATAAGAGCTTAGTTTACTGGCGTGATGTTGGTACTATTGATGCTTACTGGGAGGCTAATATGGATATTGCTTCCATTGAGCCTCAACTTGATGTTTATAATAGTGATTGGCCTATTTGGACCTATCAGCCACAAAATCCGCCTGCAAAATTTGTTCAGGATATTAACGGCACCTCAACTATTGTAAGAAATTCAGTATGCTCTTCAGGATGCATTATTTCAGGTTCTTCTGTTAACCAGTCAGTAATGTTCCATTCTGTACGTGTACACTCCAATAGTTTCTTATCTGAGTCTGTAATCTGCCCATTCTGCATTATTCATCGTGGTTGCCGTTTAACCAAGGTCATCTTAGACCGTGGTGTAGAATTGCCACGTAATTTAATTGTAGGTGAGAATCCTGAACTTGATGCAAAACGCTTCTATCGTTCAGAAGGTGGCGTAACATTGATTACAAAACCTATGATTGCTCGTCTGAGAAAAGAAGAGCCACAACTTTTTGAAGGTTTTGACGAGTACCGTGTACCGTACATTCCTTCACACTAGTTTTAGAAAGTTATAAGTCTTAATTTGTCCCGCCTTTTTCCTAAAATTGGCGGGTTTTTTTTATTATTAAAATAAAATATTTTTTAATAAAGGCTTTTTCTAAGGGATTTTGGGGGCAGAGATGTTGTATTTTTGTTACAATACCTCAAATTTTTCATTTCGATATATTTTATGCAAACACAAAATTTAAAGAATGATTGCCTGAGTAGTGCAGATCCATCTTTTGATGATATAAGACCATGTACTGACGCAGAGGTCCAGGCTGAACTTAATAAAATTGTACAGGACAAAACTGTAATCGATAGCATTTTAAAATTCCGCTATCCAATTTTGTCAAAACATCTGGCTTTTATGTTAAAACCGGTTGTAAAAGCCGTTTTGAAGCATAAAATTTCTAAAGTTAAGACAATCGATGAGTTCCAGCGTCAGGTTGCAGATTTTATGAACCACATAATTTCTACCACCACCGATGGCTTGGAGCTTGAAGGATTTGAAAAATTAGATCCTAATCAAGGCTATTTATTTATTTCAAATCACCGTGATATTGCCTTAGATCCTGCTTTTTTAGATATTGCTTTATACCGTCAGAATCTTGATACAGTACGTATTGCTATAGGTGATAATCTTTTAAGATTACCAGCTGCAACATCTCTTATGAGATTAAATAAGAGCTTTATTGTAAAGCGTTCTGTAGTCTCACCAAGAGATAAACTTAAAGCTTTAAATCACTTATCTTGTTATATAGGTCTTTCTGTTAAAGAAGGTCATTCTGTGTGGATTGCAGAACGTGAAGGCCGCTCTAAAGATGGTGATGATAAGGCTGAGAGTGCGGTAATGAAGATGTTAGGACTTTATGGACGTACTCTTAAAATGTCTTTTGCCGATTATATGAAATCTCTTAAGATTGTTCCGGTAGCAATTACTTATGAGTTTGATCCAAATGATTTGGCAAAGGCCAGAGAGCTTGATATTCGTGAGCGTAATAATGGCGAATATACCAAAGATAAGTATGAGGATATTGAGACCATTATTCGAGGTATTGCCCATAAAAAAGGCCATGTTAAGTTAGTTTGCGGTGAACCTATTACCGAAGGCTTTGATACAGCAGAAGAGCTTTGTGCGCTTATAGATGGCTTTATTTACGATCACTATGAGATGTATCCAAGCGCTTTAATTTCAGCTGGCGTAACTGAAAATGTAAGTGCTGAGGATAAAAAGAAGTTTGAGGATAGACTTAATTCATATCCAAGAGAGCTCAGAGAGCGTATTTGCAGCATGTATGCAAAGCCATATTTTAATCGCTTAAGTAGAGTAAAATAATCAGAATTCATCAAGATATGACTTATGTTTCACCCAATTTACAATAATGATGGAAGAGTTTCTGTTTTCCGTCTTTTGTGTTTAGTTGTAATTGCTTTATGTATGGGCATTTATGGCTTTTTATTACTTAATAAAGAATCTGCTAATTCAGCTTCTTTAAGTGATGTAAAAGATAATAAAAGTGAAACCTTAGCCAAAGATAATTCTGATAATAATTTAGATTCTGCTTTAAAAGAATTTGCAAGTAGCGCCTCTTTCTTGTCTTCATGTGGCATATTAAATCAAGGTTTTGAAGGTTGTGATATTACTTTTTCAAATAAAGTATTAGCTACATTTAATACCAGACAAGATATTGCCGATGATGGATATGTATTAGAAATTAGCGCCAAAAAACCACAGCATTGTGCGGTTTTTAAAGCTGTTAATGATGAGTTTTTTGCTTTTGACGATCAAGGTAAGGCTGCTGATGATTGTCTTAATTTGCTTAAAGCTCAAAAAGCTAATCTTATCTCTCATGATTATGAACGCCTGCAGGGGCAACCGGCACCTTCAGGTTTTGTGCCTCTCTTTACACAGACTGCTGAAAATCGTAATTTACAGCGTCAAGTCAGCAGCGTAAACAAGGAAACATTATGAAAATTTCACGTAATACAGTTGCCACTATTAGTTATACCGTAACTGAGACTACAGGTCAGGTTGTAGGCAGAACTCAACCAGGTCAGCCTGTTGAGGCTTTAATTGGTCATGGCTATTTAGTAAGAGGCCTTGAGAAGGCTTTAGATGGTCATGAAAAGGGTGATGAGTTTGCTATTACTTTAAACCCAGCTGATGCTTATGGTGAGATTAACGAAGCTTTAGTTCAGACTATTGATCGTGCTTTATTTGGTGATTTTGATGTCCAAGTAGGCAATGTATTTGAGGCTGATTCTAATAATGGCCCTATGGCTGTTGTAGTTAAAGAAATTAAAGATGACAAGGTTATCGTTGATGGTAATCATCCATTAGCAGGTAAGACCTTAAATTTCTTAATCGTAGTTGAGGATGTTCGTGAGGCTACTGAAGAGGAGTTAGCTCATGGTCATGTTCATCACGGTGGTCATTGCCCAAGTGAAGATCATGGTCATCATTGTTGCTGTGGTGGTCATCACCACCATCATGAAGAAGGTGCAGAACACCACTGCTGCTGCGGTCACCACCATGAGGAATCTGAGGAACATCATTGCCATTGCCATGATCACGAAGAGGGTGAAGAGCATCACTGCTGCTGCCATGATCATGAAGAAGGCGAAGAGCATCATTGCCGTTGTCATGAGGAAAATGAGGATCACAAGTGCCACTGCCATGAGAAGAATGCAGATCATAAGTGTCACTGTAACGATCATGAGGAATCTCAAGAGCATCACTGCTGCTGCAAGCACTAATTTATAGTTTTCTTTAAAAAACGGACAGAGCGAAGCTTTGTCCGTTATTCTTTTGTTTATCGCTTATGAAATTTATCATCCGTCTGTTTCCTGAAATCTCTATTAAGAGCAAACCTGTCCGTACTCGTCTTATTAAATTAGTAAGACAGAATTTATCAAATGTAGCAAATCACCATCATTTTCAGGTAAGTGCAATCTGTGAGTGGGATAAGATTATTGCAAATTTCACCTCTGACACTTTAGATGAAAATGCTATAAGAGAGAATGCTATTCACGAGTTAAAGCGCATCCCAGGCATTCACTCCTTTATGGAGGTTCGTGAGTTTGTATTTACCTCTTTAGATACTTTATTTGATGCGGTAAAAGATATCTGTGGTCCTGAGATTGTTGGACATACTTTTGCTGTAAGAATTAAGCGTCGTGGAAATCATGATTTTAATTCCCAGCAAGCTGAGCGAGTCATCGGTGGTAAATTTAAGGCTTATTACCCAAATAAAGGTGTATGCCTTGATAATCCTGAAGTTACTATTCATATTGAAATTGAGCATGATAGAGCTTATATCTCAGGCGAGAGAATTTACGGTTTAGGTGGATACCCTGTAGGATCTCAAGGTCAGGTTTTATCTTTAATCTCAGGTGGCTTTGATAGTGGTGTTTCTACTTATAAAGTTATTCACAGAGGTTGTAAGGTAAACTATCTGTTCTTTAATATGGGTGGTACTGCCCATGAGCTTGGTGTAAAGCAAGAGAGTTACTTTATTTGGGATCGTTATGCTTCATCTCATAAAGTTCGCTTTATTACCGTTCCTTTTGAAGAGATTGTAGGTCAAATCCTAGAGAAGACTCATCACGGTGTTCGCGGCGTTATTTTAAAACGTATGATGATGCGTGTAGGCTCTATATTAGCTAAAAAGTTTAAGTGTGAAGCTTTAGTTACAGGTGAGAGCTTAGGCCAAGTTTCATCTCAAACTTTAAGAAATTTAACTCATATTGATGATGTTTGCGATGTTCTGTTAATGCGTCCTTTAATTACTGCAGATAAGCAGGATATTGTTGATGAGAGCCGTGAGATTGGTACTATCGGCTTTGCTGAAAGCATGCCTGAGTATTGTGGTGTAATCTCAGATCATCCAAACGTTTGTCCTGAAAAGGAATTTGTTGAGGAAGAAGAGGCTAAGATGGAAGTTGACGCTTTGGTTCAAAAAGCTGTTGACTCTGTTAAAGTTATCAATATTGATGAGGTCCCGGAAGATGCCAATAGACTTAAAACTGAGGTTGAGGTCGTTGACTTTTTAAATCCAGGAGACGTTATCTTAGATGTAAGAGCCCCTGATGATGTGGAAAAGGCTCCATTAAATTGTGAAAGCAATCAAGTAATTACTATGCCTTTTTATCGCACCGCCAAGGATTTCTCCTCTTTAGATGAGATTAAGACTTATGCCTTATATTGCGACCAGGGCGTAATGAGTTTGATGCAAGCTCGTCAGCTTAAAGAAATGGGACACCACAACGTAAAGGTATGGCGTCCTAAAAAGCAATAAATAGTATATTTAATAAAGCCTCGCCTTTGTGCGAGGTTTATTTTTTTAAATATCTAAAAGCATGCCTGAGGCGACAGCTTTCATGCAATCATCCCCATTTAAAGCTTTTAAAATCTCGAGGGCAAAAGGAATTGCAAAAGCCGGGCCTTTACCGGTAATGATGATTTTATCTTCAGAAACTTCAACACCTTTGTGAGTGCAGTTTTTAATATTGCCGTCGCATCCTGGATATCCTGTAGCGCGCTCATTATCAATGATGCCTTTTTGAGCTAATACAAATCCAGGTGCTGCACAAATAGCTGCAACAATGCGTTTTTGGGATTTTTGTTCTTTAAGCTTCTCAATTAAAACATCGCAGTCACGGCAATTATTAGCGCCATTTAATCCGCCTGGAATAACTATAGCGTCATAAACATCATTGCAAGAGGCGATATTCTCATCGCAAATAACCTTTGTCCCATGCGCTAAGGTAACCTCAACACCATCTTTTGCTACAGCTGCCTTTATAACTTTAACTTTGCCTCGATTTAAAATATCAGTTACAGCAGTAACTTCCATATCCTCAGAGCCATTTGCATAAACAACTAAAGCTTTTTTCATGATGATCTCCACTATAAAAGCAATTTTAAAGTTAATTTAGAATTTTAAATTATGCTGAGACTTTAGCATAAATGAAAAATCACAGATGTTTTTTAAAGAAAATTTTTCCTGATGTTTTACATCAGGAAAATATAGTTTATAAAGAAAGTTCGTTTGCAGGAGAGATTTTTGAGGCTTTGATTGCAGGATATAGGGCTGCCAAGATACTCATTAAAAGAGAACAAACTGTAACAATTAAAACATCAGTAAATGAGAGAACTGATGGAATAAAGTTTATAAAGTAAATATTCTCGTTTAATAGCTCAAAGCCAAAGTAGTTTTTGAAGTTAGAGGTAAATGGAGTAATTAAATAGGATAAAGAACAACCTAAAACCACGCCAATTACAGTGGATCTTAAACCTTGTAAAAATCCCATTAAAGTGAAAATGGCAGTAATTTGCTGTTTTTTCATACCCATGGTAAGCAAAATAGCAATCTCCCGGCTTTTTTCGCTTACTGACATTATTAAATTGGAAATAATGTTAAAGCAAGCTACTGCCATAACCAAAATCATGGCCAAATACATAATATTGCGGATTAAATTGATATCTTTATAAAGCTTGCCTTGACTTTGCATCCAGGAGGTAAGTTTTACAGGCTCTTTAAAGTTTAAAAGTGAATTTTCAAGAGTCTTTTCAACTAAGAGCATATTTGAAACTTTGACATGGATACTATCAGGAGATTTAAGTCCTGAAATTTTCAAAGCACTTTTTAAATTGGTAAAGGCTAAGGCAGAGTCAATTTGACCGCCAGTTTTAATTGTACCGACAATTTTAAAGGTGGCTTTTGCTGGGGATGATAAAGGGTTTTCTAAAGAGCCTTTATCAATTGTGATTAACTCAACGCTATCACCAATTTTAAGATTTAGTTTTTTTAAAATACCATTTCCCAAAATTACCGGGTATTCATCTTCATTTTGAGCTAAAGCATTTGCTTTACAACTCATAAAGCGCTCAAAATCAATAACTTTGATTTCTTTTTCACTGTCAATGCCAATTAAAGCGGCGGGGGCAAAATCCTGGTTTTTTGAAAATACACCTTCAAGGCTTACCACACCTGATGCAGCAATAACCCCTTTGGTACTTTCAAGCATTTTTATATCTGATTTAATATCAGAAAAACCACCAGACTCACTTGTAATGGTGGCTGATGGAATTAAAGATAATACGCGGTTTTTTAATTCAAATTCAAAGCCATTCATTGCAGATAAACCAATTATTAGAGCACATACTCCAGCGGCAATTCCTGCAATTGAGGCTATAGACATAAATCTTGCTAAAGCGCCANNTAACGTTTTGATCTTAAAAAACGCAAGGCCATTTTAAGATTGAAAGCATTAAACATTTACGCATCCATCCTCAATCTTATATATACGGTCACATTTTTGCGCCAAAGAATCATCGTGAGTAACCATTACCACCGCAGCATGCTCAGTTCTTACTAAAGAGAAAAATAAATCAAAGATGGCTTTGGCATTATTAGCATCTAAATTGCCAGTAGGTTCATCAGCTAAAATAAGTTTCGGATGATTTACTAAAGCTCTGGCAATAGCGACACGCTGGCGTTCTCCTCCTGACATCTCTGAGGGCTTATATTTTAAACGGTGAGAGAGACCTACTTTTTCTAAATATTCACAGGCGCGTTTTTGGGCATCTTTTAGTGGCATGTGACTTATTAAAAGAGGCATCATGACATTTTCAAGTGCCGAAAAGTCGCCTAATAAATGGTGAAATTGGTATACAAAACCTAAACTTTTATTTCTAAATTCAGCTTTTTCTTTAGCATTTAATTTACTAATTTCAATGCCATCAAAATAAATTTCACCTGAAGATTGGCTATCGAGGGTTCCTAGAATATGTAAAAGAGTACTTTTACCAGATCCTGATTTGCCAATAATAGCGGTAATTTCATCGGCATAAATATCTATATTTACATTATGTAAAACAGGGGTGTTGATGGTGCCTTCAGTATAGCTGCGACAAATGTTTCTTGCTTTTAATAATATATTTTGCATTTTAACCTCTGGCCAAATGGGTNNTACAGGATCAGTTTTAGCTGCACGAATTGCCGGATACAAAGTGCAGATGATGCTCATAAAAAGACTGCCTGAGAAAATTAAGAAAATATTTAAAAAATCGATACTTACAGGTAATAAAGAGCCTTGAGAAAGACTCATTACTTTGGCAACACCAAATGCTGCCGGAATGCCTATGATTGTGCCTAAAACAGATCCTATAAATCCATAAGAGACACCCATATACATGAAAATTTTGAGAATTTGTCTTGATCTTAGGCCCAGAGTTTTTAATATAGCAATATCAGTAAGTCTTGAGCCTACCATCATAGTTAATGCCGAAAGAATATTAAAAGAGGCAACGACAACTATGAGCATTAACATAATGCTCATAGAGAGTTTTTCTAAAGCTACAGCTTTGAAAAATTCTCCTAAAGAAGATCGCCAATCGTTGTATTTAAAGTTTTGCTCATCTAAAGCTTTTGCTGTTTCATCAACTAAAAAAGGATCTGATAACCATAACCTTAAAGTTTCAGGAGCTTTTTTATATCTTAAAAGTCTTCTGACATCGTCGTAATTTCCCAAAGCCTCAGGTATTTGTGAGCTGTGTACAGAAGGGGAGTAGTAAAGAAGAGAAAAAAGTCTTTGTGACGGTACAAGCCCCATTGGAGTGTATCTGGCATTTTGTGTACTTATAAGACGCACACTTTGACCTAAAAGTAGATTTAATTTAAAGAAAATATTAGTTTGTGCATTTAATGCAAAACTACCTTTTTCAGGAATTTTTCCTAAATTTAGATCTTTTTCAAAAACTCCTTTATTTAATTGTAGTTTCTCAAGATCAGTGCCATTGAGATTTATAAGCATAATTCCTGAAGGTGCTTGTAATAAAACTTGGCTTCTTATAAAAGGTGAGGCTGCAATTACATGCGGTAAAGTTAAAAGTTTTGGTATTTTATCTAAAGGAGCCTCAACTGTAATTTGCGGGACTCCTGATAAAGCTGCGTCTTTAAGTTTTTGTTGCATACCACCCATGATGGAAGAAACAACAATTAAAGCTGCGACACCAATAGTGATGCCAGCAGATGAAAGATAAGCTACAAAAGAGGCAAATTTATGAGAGCTTTTTGAAAAGCTACAACACTTAGCTATAGAAAGCTCTAGAGGATTGAATAAACGCACAGTATATTCCTATGACAGGTCAGAAATAAGACGCGATTATTTTAACTAAAGAAAAAGACTTAGGCACAAAAGCTGACAATTTTCTTAAAAAGTGCCTTAAAAGCATAAAATACATTCTTATATGCAAATATTTGCTCAATGATGATACGAAAAAAAGCTATGGGTAAAAAAATTGTCAGATAACTTATATCATGGGATAATGTTTAATTGAACATTTGATCTTTACGCCTGCAGCTTTAAAATCAGGCATTGATGCCAGATATATCATAAATGATACAGATTAAAGCTGTGCCGTAACACGGACTTTGATCATCTTATGGGCAATGGTGCCCTCAGTTTACTTGGTAACAAAATGGACAAACTAGAAGAAGCCAAAAATAACGGCGTGGCGGCAGCCTCCAATGCACAGAATTTACAAGAATTAGATGCCGTCAGAGTCAACTTTTTAGGCAAAAAAGGTGAATTTGCCGCCTTTATGCGTGAATTGGGTAAGCTTTCTGCAGCCGAGCGTCCTGAGCGCGGCGCTGTTATCAATGAGGCCAAGCAGGCCGTTATTGCTGCTGTAGAAAAGCGTAGAGCAGAAATTGAAAATGCTTTAATGCAAGAAAAGCTTAAGTCTGAAACTGTAGATATTTCTTTACCAGGTCGTCGTCAGGAATGTGGTAACGTACATCCTGTAAGTCGCACTATTGAGCGTATTAAAGAAATTTTCGGTTCTATGGGCTTTAGCGTTGTAGGTGGCCCTGAGATCGAAGATGACTACCATAACTTTGACGCTTTAAATTTACCTCCAAATCATCCAGCTCGTGCCTCTCATGACACTTTTATGTTGGAAAATGGCTTGCTCTTACGTTCTCAGACCTCCTCAGTTCAGGTCCGTACTATGGAAAAGCAACAACCTCCAATTCGTATTATTGCTCCAGGCCGTGTTTATCGTAATGACTACGATATGACCCATACCCCAATGTTCCATCAGGTAGAAGGCTTGTTAGTAGAAGAGCACACTTCTTTTGCTGAGCTTAAAGGTATTTTGAATCAATTTTTGCTTAACTTCTTTGAAGAAGAGCTTGAGGTTCGCTTTAGACCTTCTTACTTCCCATTTACCGAGCCTTCAGCTGAAGTAGATTTAAGACGTAAAGGTGGTAAGTGGTTAGAGGTTTTAGGTTGCGGTATGGTCCATCCTAATGTTCTTAAAAACGTAGGCATTGATACTGACCGTTATGTAGGCTTTGCCTTTGGTATGGGCGTTGAGCGTCTTACAATGTTACGTTATGGCGTAAATGATCTGCGTGCCTTCTTTGAGAACGATTTACGTTTCTTAAAACAATTTGCCTAAAAGCTCTGCATTAAAATTTTCGGAAGTTAAAGATTATGTTATTCAATAAAAAGTGGGTCGACGAGTGGGTCCCAAATGATTTAACCGCTCAAGAGCTTGCCGATAAGATTACTATGGCAGGTTTAGAGGTTGACTCTTTAAAAGCTCCTTGTGGCGATTTTGACAACGTTGTCATTGCAAAGGTTGTCTCTTGCATTCCTCATCCTGATTCAGATCACATGCACGTAACTCAAGTTGATGATGGTCGTGGTGAGTTAGTTCAGGTTGTATGTGGTGCTCACAATTGCCGTGAAGGTCTTAAAGTTTGCTTTGCCAGAATTGGTGCTCATATCGATGGCATGCATATTAAAAAGGCTAAACTGCGTGGTGTTGAGTCCTACGGTATGCTGTGCTCTTTAAAAGAGTTAGGTATGGCTGAGGAGTCTGATGGTATCGTTGAGTTACCAGAAGATGCTCCTTTGGGCACTGATATTCACGACTACTTTGATTTAAACGACAGCATTATTGACGTTGATTTAACCACCAATCGTCCAGATTGCTTAGGTATTTATGGTATTGCTCGCGAAGCTGCTGTTTTAATTGGTCAGGAATTTGTTGAAAAAGAAGTTCCTGCTGTTGAAAACACCATCGACGATGTAATGCCTGTAGAGGTTTTAGATAAAGAGGCTTGCCCTCGTTATTTAAGCCGTATTATTCGTGGTGTAAATCAGAAGGCCAAGAGCCCATTGTGGATGACTGAGAGATTACGTCGTTGCGGTATTCGTGCAGTATCTCCAATTGTTGATGTTACAAATTATGTAATGCTCGAGTATAGCCAGCCTTTACACTCTTTTGACTTAAATAAGTTAAATGAGAAGATTGTTGTACGTAAAGCTTTAAAGGATGAGCCATTAAAGGTTTTATCTGGTGAAGAGGTTAAACTCTCTGACAATACTTTAGTTATTGCAGATGCCAAGGGCCCTGTTGCAATTGCAGGCATTTTTGGTGGTGAGAACTCTGGTATTGATGAGAATACAACTGATGTTGTTTTAGAGTCTGCTTTCTTCTCTCCTGATGCTATTAAGGGCCGTGCTCGTCAGTATGGTCTTGATACTGATGCCTCTCATCGTTTTGAGCGTGGTGTTGATTCTGAAGGTCAAAGACGTGCTATGGAGAGAGCTACTGCCCTGTTAATTCACATTGCAGGTGGTAATGCAGGTCCAATCCGTGAAGAGGTTTCTTCTGAGAATCTGCCAAAGCACAATTCTATTACCTTACGTTTATCTCATTTAGAGAAGGTTTTAGGCATTAGCGTTCCAAAAGAGCAAGTGGAGTTCATTCTGACTCACTTAGGCATGAAACCTCAGGCTATTGAAGGTGGCTTTAAGGCTGTATCTCCTTCCTTTAGATTCGATATCGCTATTGAAGAGGATCTGATTGAAGAAGTCGCTCGTATGTACGGCTATGACAATATTCCAAACAAGACCCCTGTAAATACTCTTGAAATTGTTCATGACAAAGAAGAGTTTGTATCTGATAGATTGATTCAAATTTGTTTAACCTCTTTAGGTTATAACGAAGCTATCACCTATTCATTTACAGATCCTGAAGTTTTAGAGGTATTCTCTGACATTAAGCCATTAAAGCTTACTATGCCAATCTCTCCTGAGCTCTCCTCTATGCGTACAAGCTTAATTCCTGGTTTAATTTTAGCTTGTCGTTATAACTTAAATCGTCAGCAAAAGCGTGTTCGTTTATTTGAGCAAGGTTTACGTTATATTGCTTCTGAAAATGCTGAAAACGGCGTTTTACAAGAGAAGATGGTTGCAGGTGTTGCAGTAGGCCCTGTTTATGAAGAGTCTTGGAATGAGTCTTCAAGAAATGTTGATTTCTTCGACATTAAAGGTGATGTTGAAAATCTCTTAGGCATTACTTGCAGATTTAATCGCTTTAGCTTTGTAAGAAGTGAAAACAAGGCCTTACATCCAGGTCAGAGCGCTGATATTTACTTAGATGGTAAGTATGTAGGTTTTGTCGGTATGTTACATCCTCAAGTATTAAAGCAGTTAGGTTTAAAACATACTGCAGCTGTATTTGAGATTAAGCGTGAAGCTCTTGAGACTCGCGATGTTCCTGTATATGAGGGTATCTCTAAGTTCCCAGCTGTAAGACGTGATTTTGCCTTTGTCGTAAGCAAGGATGTAAATGCCTCCGATCTTTGTGCTCATATTCGTGATATCGGTGGTAAGATCGTTCGCCAGGTTGTAATTTTCGACGTATTCGAAGATGCTTCTTTAGGTGACAAACGTAGTATTGCCTTGGGCGTAATTGCTCAGGATCCAGAGCGTACTTTAGAGGATGAGGCTATTGATGCCTTAGCTGAAAAGATTGTCTCTGAATGTGCATCTAAGTTTGGCGCAACCTTGCGTTCATAGAGGTAATTATGGCAAGAAACAGCATGTCCTCGCTTGAGGATCGGTTAAATGAGCTTGAGAAATTAACTTCTTCGCTTGAAAACGGTCAGCTTAATATGGATGCGGCAATTGCCGCTTATGCTAAGGGCATGCAGTTGGCGTTATCATGTAAAAAAACTTTAGATGAGATGACGCAAAAAGTAGAGCAGGCGCGCGCTCAAGCCGCGCAGGCTCAAGGTATCAGCGTTGAGGAGATGGATGAATAATGATGCAGTCGCTTAAGGAATTTGCCCCTTGGGTTCAAAATAGGGTCACTTCCTTTATGGATGAGTATGTATCTTCACTTGACGATGATGCAAAGTCTTTAAAGGAAGCTATGCGTTATGGCCTTTTATTAGGTGGTAAGCGTGCGCGTCCTTTATTAGTTTATGCAACAGGCATGTCTTTAGGACAAAAGCCTGAAATCTTAGATTACGCTGCAGCCGCAGTTGAATGCATTCATGCATATTCTTTAATTCATGATGATATGCCTGAGATGGATAATGATAAACTGCGTCGTGGCAAGGCTACTGTGCATGTTAAGTTTGGCCAAACCACCTCTCTTTTAGCAGGTGATGCCCTGCAGACTTTAGGTTTTCAGTTTATCTCTGATCCTAAAAGTGGTTTTGCAAAAGAAAATATCGGTAGCTTAATTCATGTATTAGCAGAATCTTCAGGATATTTAGGAATGTGTGGTGGACAGGCTATTGATTTGGAGTCTGAGCATCAATGCATAGGTCTTGAAGAGTTAAAACTTCTGCACTCAAAAAAAACAGGTGCTTTGATTCGTTGTGCTGTAAAGCTTGGCGCTATTGCATCTGGTGCTGATGAAAAAACTTTAAAACATCTTGATGACTATGCCAAAGCCGTAGGATTGGGCTTTCAGGTATGGGATGATGTTTTAGATGTTATCGGCAATACTGAGATCATGGGTAAAACCCAAGGATCTGATGAGAATTTGGATAAGAGTACATATCCTAAACTTTTAGGGTTAAAAAATGCTGAGGATTTTGCTAAATCCTGTGCAGATACGGCTATTGCTGCTTTAAATGAAATACCGTATGACACCAATATTCTCGCTCAATTTGCAACTTTTGCTGTCTCAAGAGATCACTAACGGATGAATGCAGATAAAACTGCTTTATTAGATACTATAAATAATCCTGAAGATTTACGTAAATTAGATGTTCAGGATTTACCGCGTTTGTGTTCTGAGATCCGTACTTACCTTGTAGATACTGTAAGTCAGACCTCAGGCCATTTAGCTTCAGGATTGGCTGTCGTTGATTTGACGGTGGCCCTTCATTATGTATTTGACACCCCTAAAGATGAGATTGTATGGGATGTAGGCCACCAAGCTTACCCGCATAAAATCTTAACAGGACACAAAAAAGAGCTTAAGACTATTCGTCAAAAGGATGGTTTGCATGCTTTTATTTGGAGAGGGGAGACTCCGTACGATCTTTTAAGTACAGGACATGCCTCAACTTCTATAGGTTCAGCTTTAGGTCTTGCAATGGCTGCAAAACTTAAAGGAGAAAAAAAACAAGTTGTAGCTGTAATAGGTGATGGCGCTTTATCAGGAGGCGCTGCTTTTGAGGCTTTAAATTGCGCAGGATCTACAAAAGATCTCAATATGCTTGTCATTTTAAATGACAATGAGATGAGTATTTCTAAAAATGTAGGATCTATCGCTCAAAGTTTATCGCGCCTTATAGCTAATCCTCATTATGCAAAGTTAATCAAAGGCGGTCGTAAGATTTTAGAGTCATTACCGGCCATTCATGATTTTGCGATGCGTGCTCAAGAACATGTTAAAGGCATGGTAATGCCTGGTACTTTGTTTGAGGAGTTGGGCTTTAATTATATAGGCCCTGTAGATGGTAATGATGTTCAAGGCCTTGTTTCAATTTTAAAAAATATTGAAAAGCTAGATGGTCTGCAGTTTTTACATATTGTTACTACCAAAGGAAAAGGCTATGCCCCGGCTGAGGAAGATCCTATTAGCTATCATGGTGTTCCAGTCTTTGATCCTGAGCATGGTATTGAGGTAAGTCCAAAGCCTGCAACAAGTTCATACTCAGCATCTTTTGGTAAGTGGTTATGCCAAAAGGCGAAAAAAGAGGAAAAATTAGTAGCAATTACTCCGGCTATGCGTGTAGGCTCCGGCATGAGTGATTTTGCCAAAGATTTTCCAGATAGATTTTTTGATGTAGGAATTGCAGAGCAACATTCAATGGTTTTTGCCTCAGGCTTGGCTGCAGGAGGCTTGCGTCCTATAGTTAATATTTACTCTTCATTTTTACAGCGTGCTTATGACGGTGTAATTCATGACTTTGCAATTCAAGATTTACCAATTGTTTTAGCAATTGATCGTGGTGGTGTAGTTGGCCCTGATGGCCCAACTCATCAAGGTGTATACGATATAAGTTTTCTGCGTACAGTACCAAATATCGTTATGATGACACCATCAAGTTATGATGAACTCTTTAGAATGATGGATACAGCCTATGCCTTAGGCCATCCTGCAGTAGTTCGTTTTGCTCGTGATAAAGCTGTTTTAGATAGAGATCCTTATAAGGAAGGACAACTATTAGAAATTGGTAAAGGTCGTATTATCAACCGTGGAAAAAATATTGCTTTATGTGTATTTGGTCCTATGGTTTATGACTACCTTAAAGTTTGTGAAGAGTTAGATATCACTCTTTGTGACATGCGCTTTGTTAAGCCTTTGGATAAAGAACTTATAAAAGATGTTTGTGCAACTCATAAACACATCATTACTGTAGAAGATGGGGCTCTTTTAGGCGGTATTGGTGAGGCCATTGCGACTTTTATTTGTGAAAATAAATTTGATGTTTCTGTTAAGAGTTTAGGTATACCTGATCGTTTCTTAATGGAAGATACCCGTAAGCATATTCTTCATGACTTAAAGCTTGATGCTGAGGGAATTTATAATTTGTGCAAGTCAATGCTTTAATTTTGGGAGGGATATTTTATGCCATCATTTGATATTGTTTCAAAACTTAAGAAAGATGAAGTTCAAAACGCTGTTGATAACGCCTCTCGTGAGTTAAGCACACGTTATGATTTCCGCGGTACCGATGCTTCATTTACTTTCAATAAGGCAGACAACAGTGTCAAACTTGAAGCTCCTGAGGAGTTTCAGATCCAACAAATGGATGACATTTTGCGTCAAAAGCTTATAAAGCGTGGTATTGAAGCTACTGCAGCCTCCTTTGGTGATGTTACCCGGTCTGGTAAGAAGTCTATTCAAAGCGTAACTTTTAAAGATGGTATTGATAAAGAGTTAGGCAAAAAGATTTGCAAAATCATCAAAGATACTTCTTTGAAAGTTGATGCCAAAATCAATGACGACACTGTACGTGTAAGTGGCAAGAAAAAAGATGATCTTCAAGCTGCAATTGCACTTGTAAGATCCTCAAAGATCGACCAGCCATTACAATTTGAAAATTTCCGCGATTAAGTGGTGAAATCAGAACTATTGCGGGAGATTTTCTCCCGCAAAATGGGCATTTGTGCGGTAGTGGGCTTTTCCTCAGGCATGCCGCTTTATGTCCTTTTAAGTCTTCTCTCAGCTTGGCTTCGCACTGAAGGTTTATCTTTAAGTACCATAGGCGTCCTGTCTTTGGTAATGTTTCCTTATACTTGGAAATTTTTGTGGGCGCCTTTATTAGATCGTTTTAGTCTTTTGGGCATGTCGCGTCGCAAAGGGTGGATGGTTTTATCACAAGCGCTGTTAATTTTCTTTATAGCCATTATTGGCTTTTTAACTCCAAAATATGACATCTATGTTATTTCTTTTGTAGCTTTTCTTATAGCTTTTTTATCAGCTACATACGATATTGCGATTGATGCCTATAGGCGTGAGATCCTCTCTGATAAAGAGCTTGGTATGGGTAACTCTATATTCGTAAATGCCTATAGACTCTCAGGCTTAATTCCAGGAGGCATTGCTTTAATTTTGGCAGATGGATTCTTGCCTTGGAGTTTGGTGTTTATTTTTACCGCTTTTTGTCTGTTACCAGGCTTTTTTCTTACTTTAAAATTTAAAGAAAAATCAAACAAGACAGCTCCTAAAACTTTATATGAAGCGGTGGTTTTGCCTTTTTCTGAATTTATCAGCAGAAAAGGCTTCTTGCATGCTTTTTTAATTTTATTATTTGTATTTTTTTATAAATTAGGTGATTCCATGGCCACAGCTTTGGCTACACCTTTTTATATTGATTTAGGCTACGACCTTTCAACTATTGGTATTGTCGCTAAAAATATAGGCCTTTGGTCTACCGTTGTGGGTTCTCTTTTAGGTGGCATTATCATGATGCGCATTGGTATCAATAAAGCTCTATGGCTTTTTGGTCTAGTGCAGATGGTCACTATTGCAGGCTTTATGCTTTTAGCATATGCCGGAAGGGAGCATACTCCTTCAGTTTGGTTATTTTCTTTAGTCCTTTTAGGTGAGTATTTAGGTGTAGGTTTGGGAACAGCTGCGTTTGTCTCATTTATAGCCGCAGAAACTAATCCAAGATTTACCGCCACACAGTTTGCACTTTTGACCTCTTTAAGTGCGCTTCCTAGAACTTTTTGTAACGCCTCAACTGGGTTTATTGTTGATGCTTTAGGTTGGGAGCGTTTCTTCTTTTTGTGTACTGCTTTGGCCTTACCAGGCTTAATATTGCTATTTTGGGTAGCTCCATTAAAAAAAACACGTCTTTAAGCTTTTTTATTTAAAAACTAAAAGCATTAAATGCATTTGCATCAATAGTATTGAATATCGTCTAAGGTTTTGGACGGAGATCTAAACATTTGCTTTTAGCGCCCCTTTATCTTTCTATTTATGATAAAATCCTCGGCGTATACCTGTCTGTACCATCAGAGGATCGGCCTAAAGCTTTTATCTTCGGATGAACGTAAACAGGTCGATCGGTGGAGTAATCCCCCTTATGTTTAAAATTGGAACCGTCTATGATTAACATCAAAAAAGGATTGGATCTGCCAATTGGCGGCAAGCCGGTGCAGTCGATCAGTGACAGTCCGATGGTAAAGCACGTTGCTTTATTAGCAAGTGATTACATCGGTTTACGTCCATCGATGGCTGTTGACCCCGGTGATCAAGTCAAGAAAGGTCAGGTTCTATTCGAAGATAAGAAAAATCCTGGAACTCGTTTCACAGCTCCTGTTGCCGGTAAAGTTGTTGCCGTAAACAGAGGTGCTCGTCGTGCTTTCCAGTCATTGGTCATTGAAGTAGATAATAACGGTGAAAGCGTGGAGTTTAAAAAGACTCCTGCTGACAAGCTTTTAGAGCTCTCCTGTGAAGAGGTTGTAAGCGAGCTTGTTGAGTCTGGTATGTGGACTGCCTTCCGTACTCGTCCTTTCGACAAGGTACCGCAGATCGGCTCTTTACCGCACTCTATTTTTGTAACTGCCATGGATACCAATCCTTTGGCTGCTGATGCTAAGGTCATTATTGACAGCGAGGCTGAGGCTTTCACCAATGGTATTCGCGTATTAAGCCGTATTGGTGTTAAGGTTTTCGTTTGCAAGAACGAGAAATCTTTACCATCAAGCTCAATTAGCAATGTTCAAGAAGAGGTCTTTACTGGTCCTCATCCTGCAGGCTTACCAGGCGTTCATATTCATTATCTCGACCCAGTTAGCGAAGAGAAGACTGTATGGCACATCGGTTATCAGGATGTAATTGCTATTGGTCACTTATTCGTTGAAGGTGAGTACTACAACCGTAGAGTTGTTGCCTTAGCAGGTCCATGCGCCACCAATCCTCGTCTTATCGCCACCGTTCAGGGCGCAAGCGTAACTGAGCTTGTATCTGCCGATGAGATTAAGAAGACTGAGCACGGTGTTCGTATCATTTCTGGTACCGTATTATGGGGCAACCGCGTTGAGGGTCCTTTTGCTTACTTAGGCCGTTATCATCAGGGTATCGCTCTTATTGAAGAGGGTAACCAAAACGAGTTCTTCTTACAGAACTGGATGGGCTTAGGCTTTAAGCGTCACTCCATCACTCGTGCTTTCGTCTCAGGTTTCATTAAACCATCTGAGTACACTTTCAACACCGCTTTAAATGGCGGCCCGCGTCCTATCATGCCTATCGGCAACTTTGATAAGGTTCTGCCTTTCGACGTTGAAGGTACCATGCTGATGCGTGNNCTATTGACATCAACGATGTTGATCAGGCCAAGCTTTTAGGTATCTTAGAGTTATCTGAGGAAGATATTGCTCTTTGCACTTATGTATGCCCTGGCAAGACTGACTACGGTCCTTTGCTTCGCAGAAGCTTAACTAAGATTGAAGTGGAGGGTTAGTTAAAGTGNNTTACTGGACATTATGAAGAAATTCTCTCTGATGTTTGAGAAGGGAGGAGCTCTTTCTTGGTTCTACCCTCTGTATGAAGGTACTTTCACCTTCTTATACAGCTCAGGCAGAGTAACCACCGGCAGAACTCATGTTCGCGACTTTACCGATTTAAAGCGCATCATGATTTTAGTATGGCTTGCAGTTTTCCCAGCTATGTTCTGGGGCTGGTTTAACGTTGGTAACCAGACTGTTGCAGCTATCGCTTCTATGGCTAATGCCGAAGATATTGCCAACGCCTCTTATGCACTTTTTAGCGCTGATTATCACTATGCAATTGCACAGATGTTAGGTGCTTCTTTAGGTGCTGATGCAGGCTTTTACAGCAAGATGGTAATTGGTGCAGTTTATTTCCTGCCAATTTACCTGGTTGTATTCGCAGTTGGTGCTTTCTGGGAAGTTTTATTCTGCTTAGTTCGCAAACATGAGATCAACGAAGGCTTCTTCGTTACCTCTATTCTCTTTGCTTTAATTGTTCCACCTTCAATGCCTTTATGGCAGGCTGCTTTAGGTATCAGCTTCGGCGTTGTTATTGGTAAAGAGATGTTCGGCGGTACTGGTCGTAACTTCGTTAACCCTGCTTTAGCAGGTCGTGCTTTCCTGTTCTTTGCTTATCCGGCCTCTATCTCTGGTACCAATTGCTGGGTTCCAGTAGACGGTTTCTCCGGTGCAACTCCTTTAGCTCAGTGGGCAGAAGGTGGCAGAGAAGCTTTAGTTAACGTCTCAGGCGAGGCTATTGGCTGGATGGATGCTTTCTTAGGAAACATCCCAGGTTCCATCGGTGAAGGTTCTACCTTAATGATCATCATCGGTGCTATCTTCATCTTAGCTTGTGGTATTGCCTCTTGGAGAATCATGCTGGCTATTTTAGTTGGTGCTTTCCTCACCTCTACTTTATTCAACCTGATTGGCTCTGAGACCAACCACATGTTCTCAATGCCTTTTGCATGGCACATCGTTTTAGGTGGCTTTGCTTTTGGTACTGTCTTCATGGCAACTGACCCTGTATCTAGCGCATTATCTTCTTCAGGTAAGTGGGCTTTCGGTATCTTAATTGGTGTCATGGTAATCCTGATCCGTACCGTTAACCCTGCATACCCAGAAGGCATGATGCTTGCTATTCTGTTTGCAAACTGCTGGGCTCCGTTGTTTGACTACCTGAGCGCACAGCGTAATATCAAGAGGAGACTTGCCCGTGCTAAAGCTGAATAAAGACTCCGTACTGGGTACGTTTGTCATTATTATTTCTTTCTGCCTGGTATGTTCTGTGCTCGTTTCAAGTGCTGTTGTTGCTCTTGATCCGTTCAAGGTTGCTGCAATTGCTAACGATCGTCAGGTCAATATCCTTAAGGTTTCTGGCTTTGACGTTGAAGGCTCTGTAGCTGATACTTATGCCAAGCACATCGAAGCTCATCTTTTAGACGTCGATGCTGGCGTTTTAGCTGATGATGCTGTAAATGCTTCTGAGATTGATGGTTATAACTTTGCTTCCCTGGCAAAGAAGCCTGAGACCTCTGTTGCTATTGCAGCTGATCACGACCGTGCTGGTATTCGTTCTCACTCCAAGTACATGCCTATTTACTTCTCTAAAGATGAGAATGGTAATGTTGTCCGCGTAATCCTCCCATTCTATGGTCAGGCTCTGTGGTCTACTGTTTACGGTTATGTAGCAATTGATCCAGTTGACGGCAATACTATCAAGGCTGTTACTTTCTACTCCCATGGTGAAACCCCGGGCTTAGGCGGCGAAATTGAAAACCCTCGCTGGCAGGCTTTCTGGGTTGATAAGAAGATCAATGACGCAACTGGTGCTTACAAGTTCCGTATCACCAAGAACGCCGATCACCAAGGTGAGGGCAAGGACTTCGAAATCGATGCTCTCTCTGGTGCTACTTTGACTTCCAATGGTGTCAACAATACCGCAGCCTACTGGCTCGGCGATGCCTATCAGCCGTTCCTCAAGAACTTAATCAAGGGGGAGATTATTAAATGAGTGACGCCAAGATCCCTGGCCTCAAGGAAAGCTTCTTAGAACCTCTCATTGCCAATAACCCGGTAATGATTCAGGTTTTAGGTATCTGCTCTTCTTTGGCTGTAACTTCAAGCATGAAGACTGCGTTCGTGATGGGTTTATCAGTAACTGCTGTTACTGCTATTTCCAACTTGGCAGTATCTTGCGTACGTAACTTTATTCCAGGTTCTGTACGTATTATTGCCCAGATGACCATCATCGCATCTTTGGTAATCATTGTTGATCAGATCTTAAGAGCTTTTGCTTACGATCTGTCCAAGCAGTTATCCGTATACGTCGGTTTGATTATTACTAACTGTATCGTTATGGGTAGAACCGAGGGCTTTGCTCTTAAATATCCACCACTTCCATCTTTAATGGATGGTTTAGGCAACGGTATCGGCTATTCTTTAGTTCTGTGCATTGTTGCTACTATTCGTGAGATTTTTGGTTCTGGCACTTGGTTTGGTATGACCATTTTACCAACTGTTAACAATGGTGGTTGGTATGTACCATGCGGTCTGTTAGTCATGCCGCCTTGCGCATTCTTCTTAGTTGGTGGCCTTATCTGGTTAGTTAAGTGCTTCCGTAAAGATCTGCAAGAGCCTCTCGAGTATGACACTCACAGGGAGGATTACTAATCATGTTGGAACATTATCTGTCCT
Organism: uncultured Succinivibrio sp.; assembly: GCA_905186145.1. Lineage (GTDB taxonomy): Bacteria > Pseudomonadota > Gammaproteobacteria > Enterobacterales > Succinivibrionaceae > Succinivibrio. The sequence goes on along the minus strand of LR994470.1, from coordinate 1,425,239 downwards.
NTACTCGTTAAGAGTATCTTTATTGAGAACATGGCATTAGCCTTCTTCCTCGGTATGTGTACCTTCTTGGCCGTTTCCAAGAAAGTTACCACTTCCGCAGGTTTAGGTGCTGCCGTTATCATGGTGCAGATGTTAGCCGTTCCGGTTAACAACCTCATCAATGAGTACATTTTAAAGCCTGATGCTTTGATGCAGGGCATGGATCTGTCCTTCTTAAGCTTCATCACCTATATCGGTGTTATTGCAGCTTTAGTTCAGATTCTGGAAATGTTCCTCGATAAGTACGTACCATCCTTGTACGCTGCTTTAGGTATTTTCCTGCCGCTCATCACTGTAAACTGCGTTATCTTCGCAGGTGTATCCTTCATGGTACAACGCGAGTATAACTTCGCCGAATCCGTAGTTTATGCTTTCGGTTCCGGTACATCTTGGGCTATGGCAATCGTCCTGCTTGCTGCTATTCGTGAGAAACTTAAGTATTCTGACGCTCCAGCTGGCTTGCGTGGTCTGCCTTTAACCTTTATCACTGCAGGACTTATGGCTATCGGCTTTATGTCCTTCTCTGGTATTCAGCTCTAAGGGGGATACATGTTAACAATTGTATCTGGCGTCGTAATGTTTGTCGTTATCGTCGCCGTACTGGTCGCCCTTATTCTTGTTGCCAAGAAATACTTGGTAGCAGGTGGTGATGTCGCTATCGGCATCAACGACGACCCTAAACTTACCATGACCTGCCAAGCAGGCGGTAAGCTCCTGAACATCTTAGGCGATAAGGGCATTTTCGTCTCTTCTGCCTGCGGTGGTCGTGGTGCTTGCGGTCAGTGCAAGGTTAAGGTTACTGAGGGCGGCGGCAACGTTCTGCCTATCGAATATTCACACTTCTCTAAGCGTCAGATTAAAGAAGGTTGGCGTTTGGCTTGCCAGGTCACTGTAAAGAACGACTGCAAGATCGAATTACCAGCTTCTGTATTCGGTGTTAAGAAGTGGGAATGTGAGGTTATTTCTAACCACAACGTTGCTACCTTCATCAAAGAGTTACGTCTGCGTATTCCAGATGGTGAGGAAGTTCCATTCCGCGCTGGTGGTTATATCCAGATCGAAGCTCCAGCTCACACTGTATACTATAAGGACTTCGATATTGAGCCTCAGTTCCAGGGTGCATTTAAGCACTTTGGTTTTGATAAGTTGGTTTCAAAGGTTGATACCCCAACCATCCGTGCCTACTCCATGGCAAACTACCCAGGAGAGAAGGGCCTTATCATGCTGAACGTTCGTATCGCTACACCTCCGTTCTCCAACCCTTCAGCTCCTCCAGGAATCATGTCTTCCTATATTTGGAGCTTAAAGCCTGGCGACAAGGTTACTATTTCAGGTCCATTCGGCGAGTTCTTTGCCCGCGATACCGACAACGAAATGGTATTCATTGGTGGTGGTGCCGGTATGGCCCCAATGCGTTCTCACATTTTCGACCAGTTAAAGCGTTTGGACTCCAAGCGTAAGATCTCTTTCTGGTACGGTGCTCGTTCTCTGTCTGAGTGCTTCTACAACGACGAGTTCGATCAGCTGGCTAAAGAGCATCCAAACTTCTCTTGGCACTTAGCTTTATCTGACCCTCAGCCAGAGGATCACTGGACTGGTTTAACTGGCTTCATTGCTAACGTACTTTACGAGCAGTACTTAAGAGATCATAAGAACCCTGAGGACTGTGAGTACTATATGTGCGGACCTCCAATGATGACCAAGTCTGCAGTTAATATGCTCCACTCTTTAGGTGTTGAAGACGATAACATCCTCTTTGATAACTTTGGTGGTTAAGCTTTAATGCAATAAATAAGACCCGGCTTTATGCCGGGTTTTTTTATTGCCAAAAGAAATGCAAAAAATTTTTAACTTAACGTTAATATTTGATATTCAATAAAATAATATTGTATGAGTGAGAATATTTGAGGAGTATACTAAACGCGTTTGAGAGAATAAATTTAGACTATGCTAAATATAGATAAGATCCTGTTTTTTTTAGGCTCAATCTTCTTTGCCGAAGCTTCATATGCCTCTTCAATGTGGGAGATAGGTGAGCTAAATTACCCTACTGGTGAAAGTGAGGTGTCAGCTTTCATCAATACCAAGGGAAAGACCCAGCTGCAAACGGTGATGTGTACGCGTCAGTTACGTTATGATCATCGTTTTACTTTGCTTTTGGATAATCCCTCTCCTTCTGATATGGTAATTCAGGTTAAGGTTAATTCAGATAGTTTAGATACTATAGCCTACGGTGAGGTCCAAGGAAACTCGATAGATTTTCAGGTGGATGAAAATTTATTAACCGATTTACCAGATAGTAGCTTTTTAACATTTACTTTTGATAAAAGCGATGCAGACTATTTGGGATTACCTGAAAAATTTGAAGTGCCGATGGTATCTGCTGATTTAACTTTAAGAAAAGTTGCCTCAGAATGCACAGCTTTATGTCTAAATAATGGTTTTTCGTGTAGTCAAAGACTTTTATCTTCAATATTGTGGCCGCGTGAAAAATACTACGATAAAAATTTTGATAAAGATGTAGATAGTCTCTGTACAAGAGTCTCAAAAGCAGGAACGAGGCGCTTTAATTTAACTTCAGGCTGTAAATTTGCCTTAGATCGCTTCTACAAACAAAATGGTACTGGTTTCTTATCTTTTTTAAATGCTCTTTTCAATGGTGATGATTCTCTTTATGAGCGCTATATGAAAAAGTGGAATGAGGCGGTAAATCTAAGTCATAGTGGTGCTGTGAATTCAGATTTTTATGCCAATGGTGAGGAGTGGTATCTTACTTTATATGCTCTCATTTCAAAAAAACACATCTCAAGTTTCACCAATTCTTATTACGAAATCAAAAACAGCCAAAGCGATCCTACAACCTTAGTTTATGACATCGACAATCGTTATGAGATGGAAGAGCTTAAATACATGTCGGTCCTTTTAAGGCGTCTTAAAAGCTCTTTACAGTCAAAAGAGGCAGTTGAACAGGCGCTTAAAGCTTGGGCTGAGTTTTATCGAGAGTTGCAGGCGATATTGCCAAATATGAAACAGGCACAGGCTTTGCGTCCTGTTATATATAGAACAATGTTAATGCGCATTTGGCGTTTGGCAGGAAAACCTCGCGGGATTATTTTGCGTCCTGAAAATGAATTTAGGCAAGGCACTGATAATAAAACCATTACGGAGGACTTTTTAGAAAAAACTTGCTCGTTCTTTGATGGTGCTAATGGAGAGGAGTTTTATTTTTCCTCAAATGACTGCGTCAAAGGAATTTATGCAGGATTGAGAGGAGAAGGTCTTAAGACTGAAAATTTTAAAGCTGTAGAAGAGGCTTGGGATGTTTTTGCTAAAGCTTGGAACTCATCGGTATTTTTTACAGATAGCATTGATGATGCTGTAGGAGAAAATCCAAGATCAAATCTTGGATTGGCTTTAATTTCACTTTATCGCGAATATGGCTTTGGCGACTATTTTTTGATGCGTCAGTGTATCTCAAGTAAAGATGATGATATTTGCGATTATGAGGCTAATAAGGCTTATGGAGTTTACTCTCAGGAACTTGATAATCGTTTAGATGCAATAGTTGAGGTAAGTGCTGATGATGCCAAAACTCTTGCTGATTTAAATGCACTATGGCAAGACTACTATTTTAAATTGTCAAATTATGTTGATGATTTAGTTAAAAGAGGAAAAATCCTGCCGTGGCGAGCAGGATTTGTAAAGGGAACAGCGATTGTCGTACAGACAAACGCACTTTTAAGTTTCCCCTATGATAGAGAAGAGCTTCCAGATGAAAGTCTAGAAGATGATTTTAGCTAGAACTTTTCTCATCAATTCCATCTAAAACCTTATGTAAGGCCGAGGAGAGCATTTGTTGTTGCTTTTCATCAAGCGGCAGTCCATTTTCGTCAGTTATAGCAAAGAAATCGTCAGCTCTTTCGCCGGTAGTGGCAATACGGGCTGCGGAAATGAGACAACCACATTTTCCAAGAGTAATGCCAATTTTAGCTAAAAGACCTGGGCTGTCTAAGGCTGAAATTTCAATAAAGGTTTGTTTTGTTCCTTGATGTTTTATATATGAAATATTGGTTGGTACATGGAATAAAGAACAAGATACCTTAGGTAAATTTTCCAAAGGAGTGTCGTTATTTAAACCATTTAAAATGGTTTTTCTTAATCTGTTTAAACGTTCATTGTCTACGTGTTGGCACTTTTGATTTTGAAATTTAATTGTGCACAGAATGTGTCGGTTGTGAGTTAAGAAAATTTGGGCGCTTAAAACATTTAATTGTTTCATCGCCATGGCATAAACTATTTTGCCAAAAAATGCCGGTGAATTACTTCTAAAGAAGATAAATAACTCAGTACCAATATTTGGAATTTGAGCAAACAAAATTAAAGGTTTATTTGCATCATTAAAACGTATAACGTTACGGGCATGCCAGGCAATTTCTTCTGGGCTATAGTGAATAAAATATCCTTGAGGAAATTGCGACATATAGCGCTCTAAATCAGCTCTAAAAGAAGGTCCTATAATATTTTTTACAGATATTTGAGTATTTTGGACTATAAGTGCTCTTTGTCTTGAAGTATCAGACTCACCTTGATTTAAGGCGCGCAATGTAGCGTTATAAAGCTGTCTGAAAATTGTTTCTTTCCAAGAATTCCACTCACGATCGTTGGTGGCACAGATATCTGCAACTGTTAAGCAATAGAGCATATTTAAATGCTCTTCATCTTTGCAAAGTGAGGCAAAAGAAGAAATTACCTCAGGATCGGAGATATCACGTCTGGTTGCGGTGGTTGAAAATAGCAGGTGAGATCTAATAATCCATGACACCATTGAGGTCGCATAGGCGGAGTATCCATGAATTTGGCAAAAGTTTTCCGCCTCAGCTGCACCAACTTCTGCATGATGTCCACCACAGCCTTTACCAATATCATGAAGAAGAGCGGCTAAGGTTAAAAGTTCTGGGCTTTCAATCTTGTTATAGACGTTTTTAAATAAATTAAAAACAGGGTTTTTAGATTCATTTAAAGATAAAAGGTTCTTTAAAACTCTAATTGTATGTTCATCAACTGAGAATAAGTGGAACATATCAAATTGAGTTAAACCTTCAATGCGTTCCCATTGAGGCATGTAGGCCGAAAGGATTCGTGTCTCATGCATAAGAGGAATTGCTTTTAATAAAGCATGAGGATTTGACAAGATTTTTTTGAAAATCTCTCGGCATTCAGGACTTTCAATTAAATAATGTTTAAAGCTGCGTCGGCCTTCTCTTAAAGCTCTAATACAATTTACGTGAATATCGGTAATGCTATCGCGAGAGGCAATAGTTAAAAATAAGGATAAAAGTTTTGGCGGATCGTTTTTAAAGATCTCATGATCTATAACATCGATTAAATTGCCACGTTCGACAAAACTTGAATTTAAGAAAATTGGATTTGCGTAATTATTGCCAATATGACCTGTAATCATCAGTTCAGACTGCATAAGGACAATATTATTAAGCTCACGGACACGGCGTAAGGTTCTAAACAAAGAGCGCATCATAAGCTCTACAGGTTTGTTACCTTCACTACCATATCCTAAATCAAAAGCGACAGACTTTTGTACATCCAATGTCAGACGGTTGTATTGAGAGGGAGCTGCATTGCAATGAAGAGCATAGCGAACATTAAATAAAAAGTCGCGACAGGCAAGATATTCATCAAGTTCAGATCCTGTAATAAGACCTACAGCTTGCATCTCTTGAGGAGTTTTAGCCCCAAATTTTAAAATTGCTATCCACTGCATAAGTTGCAGATCGCGCAGTCCACCAGGATTGTTTTTTACATCAGGTTCAATTGAGTAGACTGTATCGCGATATTGGTGATAGCGATTTTTTTGCTCTTCAATTTTTGCTTCTAAAAATTTACCAGCATCCCAAAAGTCATCATTATTTACGGCATTTATAAGTTTTTTATATACATCTATATTGCCGCAAATAAAATGAGGCTCTAAAAGATTGGTTTTAATAGTTATGTCTTTGCGGGCTTCAAGCAAGGTGCTGTTAATGGAGCGAACAGAAGAACCTAAATCAAGCTTCAAATCCCAAAGATAGGAGATAAACTCAGAGATATGCTCTTTTACAGTTTCATCTAGCGGATCTTTTTCATAAGCGATTAAAAGATCAACATCAGATCCTGGAAACTGTTCACAACGTCCAAAACCACCAACAGCTAAAAGACACAGGTTTGAGCATTCATTTAGAGAAAAGTGCTCATATAAGGCTGTAAGTAACAGATCAAGTCTATTACTATTGAGCTTTAATAAAACATTAACATCTGCGCCTTTTAAAAAGGCCTCTTTTAGGTATTTTTGATGACGCTTTATGAGATCTCTACCGTTTTTAACGCTATAGATTTCATTTTCATCAAAGTTAAAATCATCAAGTTTAAAAGAAGCCTCTTTTTGTATTTTGCGGGGCACCGCAATAACTTCGTACATATTATGAGTGAGTAATAATGCGAGGGAAGTTTTCATCCTTACGTAAGGTTAAAACTTCACAACCGCCTTTAATAACCAGTAAAGTGTGTTCGTATTGGGCTGATGGTTGTTTGTCGGCAGTGGTTACAGTCCAACCATCTTTACGGTTAGTACGGCATTTCCAGGTACCGGCGTTTATCATAGGCTCAATAGTAAAGCACATACCTTCCTCAAGGAGAAGGTCATAGTCATTTCTGTAGTGTAAAACTTGAGGCTCCTCATGAAAACCTGCACCAATACCGTGACCGCAATAATCGCGAACGATAGAGAAACGGTAGCGATCAGCAACTCTCTGAATAGCATCGCCAATGTCAGCTAAGTTACTACCAGGTCTTACAGTCTTAATTGCAGCATACATACTCTCTTGAGCACAGCGACATAATTCTTTGGCACGAGGTGCAACATTGCCTACCATATACATGCAAGAGCTATCACCATGATAGCGGTCTTTTCTTACAGTAACATCGATATTAACGATGTCGCCATCGTGAAGTTTTTGGTGTTCTGAAGGAATTCCATGGCAAACAACTTCATTGACGCTAATACAAGTGGCGCGAGGATAGCCTTGGTAGCCTAAATCAGCAGATTCAGCTTTGAGATCTTTTTCAATGTATTCAAGCATTCTGTCATCTAGCTCAGATGTAGTAACACCAGCTACTACATAAGGTTTAATCATCTCTAAGACCTTGGCAGTTAAATCACCTACAAGGCGCATTTTTTCAATTTCAGAAGGAGACTTTAAAGAAATATCCATGATCCTAAATCCTCAGCATTAAGTGAATCCACCAATTTTAATGCATAAAAAAATAATTATTAACAAATGGTTATTTTACGCGTTTGTTAAGGTTACATCTTGCGCAAATCAAATTTTCTCTAGGGCTATTTTACCACGTAATCAAATTTAGCTTTTTTTAAGATATTTTCTATTTATAACCACAAAATACAGGGTAAATCATGTTAAAATATGTTGCCTTTGTGTGACCTACACAGAGGTTAGGAAATTTTCCTAATTTGTATTTTTTTTGTTAAGAAAACACACACTGTCTTTTTAAACTATCTCTCTGGGTGCCGCTTTGCGGTGGAGCGATACGGACAGTGGAGGCTTAACCCTAATTTTTTGAGGAATTATCAATGTCAACCATTTCTATGCGCGATATGCTGGAAGCCGGCGTTCACTTCGGTCACCAAACCCGTTACTGGAATCCTAAGATGAAGCAGTACATCTTTGGTGCTCGTAATGGTATTCATATCATCAACCTTGAGAAGACCGTTGAGAACTTCGAAGGCGCTTTAAACTTCTTAAGCAGCACTGTCGCTCATAAGGGCAAGATCTTATTCGTAGGCACCAAGCGTGCAGCTTGCGACAAAGTAGGTCCTGCTGCTACTGCTTGCGGTCAGTTCTACGTTGATCACCGCTGGTTAGGCGGTATGCTGACCAACTGGAAGACCGTTCGTCAGTCTATCAAGCGTTTAAAGGACCTCGAGACCCAGTCTCAGGACGGTACTTTTGAGAAGCTGACCAAGAAAGAAGCTTTATTACGTACCCGCGAGCTTGAGAAGTTAAACCGTTCTTTAGGCGGTATTAAGGATATGGGCGGTCTCCCAGATGCCTTATTCGTTATCGACGCTGAGATCGAGCACCTGGCTATCAAAGAAGCCAACAACCTGGGCATCCCTGTTGTAGCTGTTGTTGATACCAACTCTAACCCTGATGGTGTCAATTACGTAATCCCTGGTAACGACGACGCTATTCGTGCTGTTGATTTATACTTAAAGGGCGTTACCGAGGCTATCAATGCTGCCCGTGCCGAGATGGTTCGTGAAGAGGCTGAGGCTAAGGCCAAGGCTGAGGCTGAGAAGGCTTCTGATGCTGCTGCCGAGGGCGAGGCTAAGGCCGAATAATTTATCCAATAAGGCAATAGCCTAATTGGGTTTGACCTTAATATTGTAAAAAGGCCGGTATACCCGGCCTTTTGAGAATTTAGCTTTATAAGAGGAATAACAACATGGCAAACGTAACTGCTGCTATGGTTAAAGAACTGCGCGACGCCACTGGTGCCGGCATGATGGATTGCAAAAAAGCCTTAGTTGCTGCTAACGGCGATATGGATGCTGCTATCGACGCTATGCGTAAGAGCGGCGCTGTTAAGGCTGCTAAGAAAGCTGGCCGTACTGCTGCTGAAGGCTTAATCGCTGTTGCAAGCGAGGGTAACAAGGTTGCTTTAGTTGAAGTTAACTCCGAGACTGACTTTGCAGCTAAGAATGCTGAGTTCGTTGAGTTTGCTAACAAGGCTGCTCGTGTATGCCTCGAGAACTCCGTATCTGACATTGAAGCTTTAAAGGCAACTGTTTGCGACGGTATGTCTTTAGCTGATGGTTTAACTGCCTTAGTAGGTAAGATTGGTGAGAACCTTCAGTTACGTCGTTGCTCTTTAGTTGAGGCTAAAGAGGGTGAGACTTTAGGCGTTTACTTACACTCCAACAAGCGCATTGGCGTTGTTGTAGTATTAAAGGGTGGTAACGAGGAAGTTGCTAAGCACGTTGCTATGCACGTTTGCGCTTCTAAGCCTCAGTTCGTAAAGCCTGAGGACGTAGCAGCTGACGTAGTTGAGCACGAGCGCAACTTACAGATCGAGATTGCTATGAAGTCAGGCAAGCCACAGGCTATCGCTGAGAAGATGGTTGAAGGCCGTATGAAGAAGTTCACCGGCGAAATCTCCTTAACCGGTCAGCCATTCGTTATGAATCCAGAAATCTCCGTAGGCCAGATGCTCAAGGAGCACGGTGCTGACGCTGTTTCCTTCGTTCGCTTAGAAGTAGGCGAAGGTATTGAGAAGAAGACCCAGGACTTCGCTGCTGAAGTTCAGGCCCAGATGGCTGCTGCCAAGAAATAATGGATGGCCNGGCATATGACAGCAGAAAATAAAACACGTCGTATCCTGCTTAAAATTTCAGGTGAAGCTTTAGGCGGAGATGGTGAATTTGGTATTGATCCGCAGGTCTTAAGTGCAACTGCCAGAGCTATACGTGAAGTACAGAAAGCTGGTGTGCAAACAGTTTTAGTAATCGGTGGCGGAAATATTTTCCGTGGTGCTGCTTTACAAAAAGCTGGTTTTGACCGCGTATCAGGCGACCAGATGGGTATGCTTGCAACTATCATGAACGGTCTTGCAATGCGCGAGGAATTAAACCGTCAGGGTGGTAAGTGCGTTCTTATGAGCGCCTATGGCATTCCATCTATTACTGCTCAATATCAAGCCGCACAAGGACGAGAGCTTTTAAATAACGGTGCTAGCTTAATTGTTGCAGGTGGTACCGGTGCTCCGTTCTTTACCACTGATACTGCTGCAGTATTAAGAGCTATTGAGCTTCAATGTACCGAAGTGCTTAAAGCAACTAAGGTTGATGGTATTTATACTGCTGACCCAATGAAGGATCCGAATGCTGTTCGTTTTGACAGATTAACCTTTAAAGAAGTTATTGAACGTGATTTGAAGGTAATGGATCTGACAGCTTTTGCTTTAGCTTCTGAGCATCATATGCCAATCCGAGTATTTTCTATGAATAAACCAGGTGCCTTCATGAGAGCCGCTTTAGGCGAGGTTGAAGGCACTGTGGTTGCAGATTAAGGAATAAAGCCTATGTTAAACGAAATCAAAACTGATGCCGAAACTCGTATGAATAAGGCTCTGTCTTCTTTAGACAACCGTTTAGCTAAAATTCGTACCGGCCGTGCCCAGCCAGGCCTTTTAGACCCAATCATGGTTGAATACTATGGCTCTCTGACCCCATTGCGTCAGGTTGCCTCCATCAACGTTGAAGATGCACGTACCTTAAAGCTTTCCGTATTTGATCGTAATGCAATCAAAGAAGTTGAGCGCGCAATTCAGAAGTCTGATTTAGGCTTAAATCCAGTTGTTGCTGGTACTGAAATCCGTGTACCTTTACCACCTTTAACCGAAGAGCGCCGTAAGGACTTAGTTAAGGTTGTTAAGGGCGAGGTTGAGCAGACCAAAGTTGAAATCCGCAATATCCGTCGTGATGCCAATGCTGACTTAAAGGATCTTCAAAAGAATAAGGAGATCTCTGAGGACGATCAGCGTCGCGNNGAGAGGAACAGATCCAGAAGATGACTGATGCTGCAGTTAAAAAGACTGAAGAGATCTTAGCTGCAAAGCAAAAAGAACTCATGGAAATCTAATCTCCTCTTGATGGATATGAACTCAAAGGCGGGAGACATTATGGTACCCCGCCATCTGGCAATCATCATGGACGGCAACGGTCGCTGGGCCCAAAATCACGGTTTAAATCGTGTAAGAGGCCATCAAAAAGGCGCTGTTGCAGTTGAAAACATCATCAGGCATGCAGCCGCTCGTGGCGTAAAAATCCTGACATTATTTGCATTTTCTACAGAGAACTGGAAGCGTCCTGCATACGAAGTCCAGGCCTTGATGACTCTTTTTGCCGGAGCCTTAAAAAAAGAAAGTAAGTCTTTAATTGAAAACGGTATCCGTACTCGGGTAATTGGAGATATTTCGCGCTTTTCCCAAAGTTTGCAAAAAGCTATTTTGAGCTTAGAGGAACAAACTGCCAACGGTAAAGTCATGGAGCTTAATATTGCAGCTAACTATGGCGGTCGTTGGGATATTCTTCAGGCAAGCAAAAAAATGTGGGATAAGGTTCATGCAGGCGAAATTAAGCCTGAGGATGTAAATGAAAATCTTCTAAAAGATTTTTTAACCGTTAAAGACGATGTTGATTTGCTAATCCGTACCGGCGGAGAGCATCGCATAAGTAATTTTTTACTTTACCAATCTTCCTACAGTGAAATCTATGTAAGTGATAAATTGTGGCCTGATTTTGGTGGCGATGATCTTGACGCTGCGATTGATTTTTATGCCCACCGCGAGCGACGTTTCGGTATGACCTCAGCGCAGATTCAGAGTAAGGACAGCTCATGTTAACTCGAATTATTACCGGTATTGTTTTAATCATTGCTGTTTTGGCATGGTTATTTTTAGCTGATTATCCTGTCTTCACTATTGGTGCTTTGTTTATCTATATGGTAGGGGCCTATGAAATGGGCCCTTTATTAGGATATAAAAGCCGTATTCCTTTTGTAGCTATAGCCATGCTTGCAGCTACAGCTTTATTCTTTATTGCCCCTCCAGGTCTTTACATTGAAGAGGGCATCCCTTCTTTATTAAAAGCAGTAATTTGTTCAGGAATCATTGTTTGGTTTACCTCATTACCGCTGCTTTTAAAGTATCCTCATGATACTAAATGGCATAAGTTTAAAGGTTTAAATACAATCTTAGGACTTTTAATGTTACTGCCTTTTTTAGCCGGTACTTTGATGTTAAGAGCACATCATTATGCTCAGGATCAAAATAGTGGCGCTTATTTATTACTCTCTGTAATGGCTTTGGTTTGGTGTGCCGATAGTGGTGCATACTTTACCGGTAGATTTTTAGGTAAAACTCCAATGTTACCTCGTGTAAGTCCTAAAAAAACCATGGAAGGTCTTGCCGGTGGTATTTTAACTGCACTTATCGCTATGATGATTTTTGTGCATTATGGTTTATTTGGCGATTATGGTAATAATTTAACTGCACTTTTAGTCGCCGCACCGTTATGCATTTTATTTTCTGTAGTTGGTGATTTAGTTGAAAGCATGTTAAAGCGTTTGGTTGGAATTAAAGATTCTGGCAAAATTTTCCCAGGTCATGGTGGTATGCTTGATCGCATCGATTCTCAGCTTGCAGCCATTCCGGTATTTTTGACCGTAAGCATGCTTTTAAATGGAGAGTTATTCTAAATGCGCAAGGTTACATTGCTTGGAGCTACTGGCTCAATTGGTACCAGTACCCTTGAGGTTATAAGATTAAATCCAGATAAGTTTTCATTACATGCAGCTGTAGCTTCAGCATCAGTTGAAAAAATGGTGGAAATTGTAAGAAATTTCCATCCACAAAGAGTAGCTATGGCTAAAGCTGAGGCGGCTGCGGTATTAAAGCGTCGTCTGCAGGATGAAAAGCTTTATGCTGAGGTGCTTTCAGGAGAAGAAGGCATTTTAGATATTGCACAAGATGGAGAAGCTCCAATTGTAGTTGCAGCCATTGTAGGCGCAGCTGGTTTAAAACCAATTATGGCTGCAGTTAAAACAGGTTGCATTATTGCTCTTGCCAATAAAGAGGCTTTAGTGATGTCAGGAAAGCTCTTTTTCAAAGAGCTTTTAGCCCATCACGCTAAGGTTTTACCTGTAGATAGCGAACATAGTGCTATTTTCCAAAGTCTTCCTTATGAAATTCAGCGTTCTTTAGGCACCTGCAATTTACACAAATATGGTGTAAAAAAGATTCTTTTGACAGGTTCAGGAGGACCTTTCCGTACAAAGCCTTTAGATGAGCTTAAAAATGTAACCGTTAAGATGGCTATAAGTCATCCAAATTGGTCAATGGGGCCTAAGATTTCTGTTGATTCTGCAACCATGATGAATAAGGGCCTTGAGTTTATTGAGGCAAAATATCTCTTTAATGCAGATTTTGATGATATTGAGGTGTTAATTCATCCTCAGTCTGTCGTCCACTCCATGGTAAGTTATTGTGATGGTGCGGTCATCTCGCAGATGGGCAATCCTGATATGAAAACTCCAATTGCTGTAGCTTTAGGTTTCCCTGAGCGGATAGTTTCTGGAACTTCTGATTTTGATTTTTTAAAGAGTGGCCCTTTGAGTTTTGAAGCTCCTGACTTTAAGCGTTATCCATGTCTGTCTTTGGCAATTGAAGCTTGCAAAGCAGGACAGGAGGCAACCATTGCTTTAAATGCTGCAAATGAGGTTGCAGTTGCTAATTTCTTAAATGGCCGTATTGGTTATTTAAATATCTCCAATGTCGTATCTGAGGTTTTATCCTCTATGAATTTACCTAAAGTAACATCTTTAGATGAAGTTTTTGACTTAGATGCACGTTCTCGCGAATGTGCGCGCAAGATTATTGCGGAGATATAATGCTAAGTGCTCTTTGGAATGCTTTTTTTTTCGTCATTGCCCTGGGAATTTTAATTGCAGTGCATGAATACGGACATTTTATTACGGCAAGACTTTGTGGTATTAAAGTGTTACGTTTTTCTTTGGGTTTTGGTCCAGTACTTTTTTCACATAAAGGCAAAGATGGCTGTGAGTATGTGCTATCAGCCATGCCTTTAGGTGGATATGTAAAAATGCTAGGGGAGAACTACAATGATGAGTTTAAGGATTGCAAAGATTCTTTCCAAGCACAAAAGCTCTATAAAAGAGCTTTAGTCATATCAGCAGGTCCTATTTTTAATATCATTCTTTCAGTGATTTTATATGTTTGCATCAATATGCATGGTGTTAGCATCATAAAGCCTGTAGTGGGTGATGTTGTCCCAAATTCAGCAGCTTATCAAGCTAATTTCATGCAATATGATCTAATAAAATCAATCAACGGCAAAGAGGTAAAATCTTGGTCTGATGTTTTATTGGATCTTATTCCTCATGCAGGAACAGATGATATGCTTGAAATAAAAGTTGCAGGTAATTTAGGTGAGGATGAAAATCGCACCTTAAAACTATCTACGAGCACTTTAAACGTAAGTCAAAATGAAAGTCCTCTTTTAAGTTTAGGCCTAAGACCTTGCTCAGGACGTATTGATAATGTTTTAACCGTAGTTTCAAAAGATGGTCCTGCGTTTAAAGCTGGTATTAGAAAGGGGGATAGTATTGTTGAGGTAAACGGTATTAAAACTCCTACTTGGTACCGTGTTGCCGATGAAATTGCTTTAAGTTTAGGCGGTAAAATTTCTTTAGCAGTTATGCGTGATGGCAAGATTTACTCTGCCGAAGTTTTACCTAGCATGCATTATAATGAGCGTACTGGTAAAAGTACTCCATTTATTGGAGTTGGAGTTAGCGCTAAAGATCTTGATGGCTTAAGAGAGGTTAAACAATACTCGCCTTTTGCAGCTTTACAAAAAGGTATAAAAGATACCTTAAAGATGAGTTCTTTAGTAGCTGTTGCCGCTTACAAACTTGCAAGTGGATCAATTTCTGCTGACAATATTTCAGGTCCTATAGCTATAGCTAAGGGAGCTGGTGAAAGTGCTGATTTCGGCTTTATATTCTTTATAAGTTTTTTAGCCGCTATTAGTGTAAACTTAGGTATCTTAAATTTATTGCCAATCCCCATTTTGGATGGGGGACAGTTATTATTTTTAGCCTATGAGGCTATAATGCGTCGCGCACCTTCAGTAAAAGTGCAGTCATTTTTAACCAGTATTGGTTTTGCGCTTTTATTGGCATTGATGCTCTTTGCAGTATTCAATGATATTAAAGGTTTATAAGCACGGATGTCGTTTTGGAATATCAAGATGAAAAATCGAAACTTCAGAAAAAATACAGCAGTGTTCAGTGCCTTATTTTTAGGTCTGACTTTAGCTTTATCATCAAGTGCTCAGGCATCAGCAGGTCCGGTTGTTGATAATATTCAAATCCGTGGTTTAAACCGTATTGCCAGAGGAGCTGTACTGTTGGCTTTGCCGATTCGTGAAGGCGATGAGGTAAGTGCCGAGAATACAGCGTATGCTTTAAAGCAGTTATACGCTACAGGCGATTTTGATAATGTGTCTTTATCTATGGATAATGGCACTTTGATTGTTGATGTAAAAGAAAGACCTACTATAGGTGATGTTGAGTTTTCCGGTAACTCCCAGATGGATAGCAGCAATTTAAAGAAAGTTGTTGAAGATCAGGGATTACGTAGCGGCGAGCCTTTAAATGTTGAAAAACTTTCTGTAATCAAACAGTCATTAGAAGATTTTTATCACAGTGCGGGTATGTACCAGGCAAAGGTTAATGTTGTAGTTAACAATTTGCCACGCAATCGAGCCAACGTTAAGTTTGAGTTTGTCGAAGGTGTTGCCGCTGAAATTAAGCAGATTAACATTGTAGGTAACAGAGCTTTTGATGAGGATGTTCTTTTAGCTCAAATGCAGCTTAGAGATGATGTTCCTTGGTGGAACTTCATGTCCTCTCAAAAATATGACTCCAACAAATTTAGAGCCGATTTAGAGTCTCTGCGTTCTTATTACATGGATCGCGGTTATGTAAACTTTAAGATTGACTCAACATCTGTTGAAATGACACCTGATCGTAAAGGTATATATTTAACCATTGCTATTAAAGAAGGAGATCAGTACAAGGTAAATTCAACTGAGATACGTGGCGATACTTTAAAGTATGGTGAAAATTTAAATCAGGCCTTAGATATTAAATCAGGTGAAATTTACAACCAAAGAAGAATCAATGATACTGAGGCTGCGTTAAAAGATGTTTTAGGTAAGTATGGTTATGCAAATTCAAATATCCGTGCTTATCCTGTATTTAATGACAAAGACAAGACTGTTGATGTCATCTTTAACGTAGATCCAGGTTCACGCGTTTATGTTTCTCAGGTGATGGTTTCTGGTAATACCACTACCGACGACACTGTAATTCGTCGTGAAATCCGACAAATGGATGGTAGCTGGTTATCATCAGAAGCAGTTGATTTATCAAAGAATCGTTTAAATCGTACCGGTTATTTTGAAACTGTTGATATTCAGCAGCAAAAGGCAGGTACTACAGGTGATACTGTAAATTTAAATGTTAATGTCAAAGAGCAACCTACTGGCGCTATTGCAGGTGGTGTAGGTTTTGGTACAGATTCAGGTTTAATGCTGCAGGCCTCTGTTTCTCAGAGTAACCTTTTTGGTTGGGGTACTCGTGGTGTAATTTCAGCTTATGAAAATGACTATCGCAAGCACATGGAATTAGGCTATACCGATCCTTACTTTACTGTAGATAACGTAAGTTTAGGTGGTCGTGTTTACTATGATAAGTACGAAGCTGATGAAGATGGTGATGTTGTAGATTACAACAATGATACTTTAGGTTTTGCTATAAACACCGGCTATCCTTTAAGCGAGACTTGGTCTATAAACTATTCTGTAGGCTTAGAGCGCAATGATATTGAGAGTTTAGGTACTCCTTTCCAGCAGGCAGATAGATTCTGGGCTCAATATGGTGAAAATGGTCGCAGTGGCAGCTTTATTAACTATAAGTTTGGCCTGACTTTAACTCACAATAGCTTAGATCGTTCTGTATTCCCAACAGATGGTAATCGTCAGGTATTTAAGATTGATACTTCTGTTCCAGGATCTGATTTGCAGTACTATAAGGTTACAGCCGAAACCTATCATTACTTCCCTATAGATACTTTCCATCAGTATGTTTTTGCAGCACGTGGCAAGATTGGCTATGGTGATGGTTATGGCACTAAAAATGGTCTTGACCAAAGATTACCGTTCTTTGAGAATTTCTATTTAGGTAGCAGTGAATGGTTACGTGGTTTTGACCACAACTCCATCGGACCTCGCGCCTTGTATTATGGTGATAAGGGAGTTTATCCTTCAGATTCAGCTGTAGGTGGTAATGCCTTCTGGGCAGGATCTTTGGAGTTCTTTATGCCAGCTCCTTTAGTATCTGAGGCCTATAAGAATCAAGTTCGTACCTCCTTCTTCGTCGATGCAGGTAGTCTTTGGGATACCCACGGCGATGAGTTTGATGTCGATTATTCAAAAGCTAATGAATACCGCGCCTCAGCTGGTGTGTCATTAGTTTGGATCTCGCCGATTGGACCTATGTCTTTCTCACTGTCCAAAGCAATTAAGGATCGTGACGGTGATAGTACTCAGGTCTTTAACTTCAATATCGGCAGTACCTTCTAGTAAAGTAGGAGAAATAAAATGTTTAAAAAATTGGTTTTAACCTCAGTTCTGACTGCTTTAATCAGCGTTAATGGAGCTTATGCTGCACAAGATAAAGCTAAAGAGGCTCCTTTAGCTTTCGCTGCTGTAAATATTCCTTATGTAATGAATGAAATTCCTCAGGCCAAAGAGACTGCAGTTCGTTTACAAAAAGAGTTTGCACCTCGTGAGCAGGAGATTATGAAGCTTGAAGATAAGCTGCGTAAGCTTGATACTGATATGGCTAAGTTAAAAGGCCAAGAGCTTGTAGATGCTCAAAGAAAATTTGCTGCATTACGAGCCGATTATCAGTTAAAGACCCAGGCTTTTAAAGAAGACAACAGCAGAAGAGTTAACGAGGAAAACATTAAGTTAGGTCGTTTAGTACAGTCTGCAATTGATTCTGTAGCTAAAGAAAGAGGCCTGCAATTAGTTTTACGTGGCGAAGCTGTAGTTTATGCAACCGGCGCAGCTGACATTTCCAAAGATGTTATTTCTCGTGTAAAGGCTATTAAAGACTTAAAGGCCAAGGATAAGAAATAATGCTGTTAAAAGATATTGCCTCAAAGCTTAATGCAGAGCTTCATGGTGACGGTAATGTTGATATTTTTGCTGTTGCTAATTTAAAAACAGCTAAAGCTCATGAAATTAGTTTTTTAACTGATCCTAAATATCGTCATCTTTTAAAAAGCTCTCAGGCTGATGCTGTAATTGTTAAAGCTTCCGATTTAGAGCATGCTCATGGCAATGTTTTAGTAATGGCTGATCCTTATGTAGGCTTTGCTAAAGTTGCTCAGCTTTTAGATACTACTCCAAATATTAGTGAAGGAATTCATCCTACTTCTTGTGTAGAAGAGGGCGCTGTTTTAGGTAAAAACGTTAGCTTAGGTGCTAATGTTTATGTTCAAAAAGGCGCTGTTATTGGTGATAACGTACAATTAGGTGCCAATGTTGTTATTGGCCCTAATGCAAAGATTGGTAATAATACCAAGATTTATCCAAACGTTAGTGTTTATCATGACTGTGTAATTGGTGAACACTGCTTGATTCAGTCTTCTACTGTGATAGGATCTGACGGCTTTGGTTACGCCAATGAGCGCGGCATCTGGGTTAAGATCCCGCAGACAGGTCGTGTAGTGATTGGATCTCATGTTGAGATTGGTGCTTGTACCTGTATTGATCGTGGTGCCTTGGATGATACTGTAATTGAAGATAATGTAATTATCGACAATCTCTGTCAGATTGCACATAACGTTCATATTGGTTTTGGTACTGCTGTTGCCGGTGGCACAACCTTTGCAGGTTCTGTAACTATTGGTAAATACTGCATTATTGGTGGTACCTCTGTATTCAATGGTCATATTTCCATTTGTGACGGTACTACTATTAGCGGTATGTGCATGGTAATGAGATCTATTGATAAGCCTGGTATTTACTCCTCAGGAATTCCTGCTCAGACCAATAAAGAATGGCGTTTAACTGCAGCTCGCACCTTACATATCAATGGCATGTATCATAAGCTCACCTCATTGGAGGAACAGGTAGCAGCATTGCAGGCTCAATTAGATCAAAATAAGAAATAATGAAGGGGGCAATAAGTGACTGACACTATAAATACTGCAAATACTATCGATGTCGAAGGAATAATGAATTTATTACCTCATCGTTATCCGTTTTTGATGATTGATCGTGTAGTTGACTACACCATCAGTCCAGAGCACAAGACCTTAAAGGCTATCAAGAACGTCACTTTTAATGAGCCATTTTTCCAAGGACATTTCCCAGGCAAGCCAATTTTACCTGGTGTGTTAATTTTAGAGGCTATGGCTCAAGCTACTGGTGTTTTAGCTTTTACCATGGTAGGTAAGCCAAATCCAGGTGAGCTTTATTACTTTGCAGCCATTGATAATGCCCGCTTTAAGCGTCCTGTAGTTCCAGGAGATCAGCTTGTTATTGATGTTGAGTACTTAAAAGAAAGACGCGGCATCGCTTCCTTTAAGGGTGTTGCAACTGTTGATGGCAAGGTTGTCTGCCATGCTGATTTAATGTGCGCTAAGCACTGATAAACCTCAAAATTACATAGGAGCCTTTTGTGAGCATAGAAAACTTGAGCATTGATCCTACCGCTCGTATTGGTGACAAAGTCACTTTAGGGCAGAGGGTAGTGATCCGAGAGAATGTGATTATCGAAGGCGAGGTTAGCATCGGTGATGATTGCATTATTGAGCCTTTTGTAGTTATTCGTGGACCTACCACTATTGGTAAACGCAACCATATCTATCAATTTAGCTCTATTGGTGAGGGCTGTCAGGATCTTAAGTACAAAGGAGAGCCTACTACCTTAACTATTGGCGATGATAATGTGATTCGTGAGCATTGCTCTATGCATCGTGGTACAGTTCAAGGCCGCGGAACTACTACTGTAGGTAATCATAATTTATTTATGATAAATACCCACGTAGCTCATGATTGCAAGATTGGAGACCATTGTATTTTCTCAAATAACGCAACCTTAGCCGGTCACGTTACTATTGATGATTATGTAATTTTTGGTGGTCTTGCGGCAATTCATCAGTTCGGTCGCGTAGGTTGTCATGCCATGGTAGGTGGTATGGCCGCTTTAAATATGGATGTACCTCCTTATGTAATGGCAGCCGGTCATTATGCCAAGCCTTTTGGCATCAATAAAGTAGGTCTGCAGCGTCGTGGTTTTTCCAAAGATGCAATTAGCGCTATTTTCAAAGCTTATGTGATTTTATACAAACATCACTTAACTATTGAAGAAGCTATTGAGCAGATTGAAGAGATCGCTGCTGAATTTGCTGAGGTTAAACCCTTAGTTGATTTCTTAAAAGAAAGCGGTCGCGGAATTATCCGATAGTTATGACCAAAAAAAATCATCCTCATTTATACGCTTTAATCGCCGGTGAAAACTCCGGCGATACCTTAGGTGCAGGGCTTATGAACGCTTTGCGCCGTCACGATCCCAAAGCCCAATTTATAGGTATTGGCGGACCTAAAATGATTGCCTTAGGTTTAAATTCTGAGGCTAACATGAATGATCTTGCTGTAATGGGATTAGTTGAGGTCTTAGTTCATCTACCTAAGATTATAGGTATTAGAAAAAAAATAATCCGTAAATTGATGGNNGGGGCTCGTCCGTGTGTTTTAATTGGCATTGACGCGCCTGATTTTAATTTAACGGTAGAGCTTTGTGCCCGTCAGGCAGGAATTCCTACAGTCCACTACGTAAGTCCATCAGTATGGGCTTGGCGTGAGGGCCGTATGAATAAAATTCGTAGAGCCTGTGATTGTGTTTTGGCTTTGCTTCCTTTTGAAAAAGCCTTCTATGATGGACAGAATGTAAAGTGTGTTTATGTAGGACACACTTTGGCAAATTCTATTCCGCTTACTATGGATAAGGAAAATGCTCGCGAGAGAATTGATCTTTATCGTAGAAGCGTTGAACCTATCAAAGGCAAGGTTATGGGTATATTGCCAGGTAGTCGTTATGGTGTTATTGCCAATATGCTACCAATTTATGCTCAAGCGGCGCGTTTGATTAAATCAAAATTAAAAGATATTGTTTTTATTTCTTCTGTTCCAAGTTATGCCCATGCACAGTTTTTAAAGGATGCTTGGCTTGAACATGCTCCCGATTTATCACTTACAATTTATGTAGGTAATACTTTAGATATGATGGCCTCATGTGATGCTATCTTATTAACATCAGGAACAGTGGCCCTTGAGGTAACTTTAGCAAAAGTGCCATTTTGTGTAGCTTATAAGGTAAATCCAATTACAGCTTCACTGGCGCGCCGTATGTTAAAGGTAGATACCTTCTCGCTTCCAAACTTAATTGCCGGTCATAAAGTTGTCTCTGAGTTTATTCAAGAGAATTGCACCGCAGAAGCTTTATCAAATGAAATGATCAAGCTTTTAACTTCAGATAATTTACTTATGAAAAAAGAGTTTGGCAGAATTCATGAGGCTATTCGTTGTAATTCTGATGAAATTGCAGCTACAGCCGTTTTGGATACTGTAAAAACATGCGGTAATAATTTAACTGAAGATGAAGAGCTTGAGAATTTAAAATCTTTAAAGCTTAACAATCACGATATTGAGCCTGAGGTTACACNNTCCCAGATAGTGGCAGTTTAAAGTCTCAAAGAGGCAATAAAACTGAGCCTAAATTTGGAGAACACCTTTAATGAAAAAAGAGCTTGAACCTTGGATTTATCCAATCGATCCTAAAACTCATTTAGTTTGTGGAACTGATGAGGCAGGACGAGGCCCTTTGATGGGTAATGTAGTCGCTGCCTGTGTGATTTTGGATCCAAATAAACCTATTGAAGGTTTAAATGATTCCAAAAAATTATCAGAGAAAAAACGCGCAGCTTTGGAAATTGTGATCAAAGAGCGTGCTTTAGCTTATGGCATAGGACAGTGTACTCCTGAGGAAATTGACTCTTTAAATATTTTGCATGCCTCATTGGAGGCAATGCGTAGAGCTTATTTAAACATGCATAAAGACTGTGAGCTTATGTTAGTTGATGGTAATAAGACTCCATCTGATCTACCATTGGCAATGCAGGCTGTTGTAAAGGGCGATGCTAGAGTTCCTGAAATTGCCGCAGCTTCGATTTTAGCTAAAGTCGAGCGCGATAGACAGATGATGGAACTTGATAAACTCTACCCTGAGTATCAGTTTGCAAAGCATAAAGGCTATCCTACAGCTTTACATTTAGAATTATTACAGAGCCTGCCGGTCTTAAGTTGCTATCGTCGTAGCTTTGGTCCTGTTAAAAGACACTTGCAGTCTTTAGGCGCTGATATGGAAAATGAGCAAGATTTGTAGTAAATTGCTTCGTTATTGCGCAGCTTCAATTGGGATAAATATATGAATATTAATTATTTGGACTTTGAACAACCGATAGCGGATCTGTTGGCGCATATTGAAGAGCTCAAACGCCTCAGTGAAGATGTAAGTTCAAACCTCGATCTTACAAAGGAATTGCATCAGCTTGAAAAGAAGAATCTTGAGCTTACTCGCAAGATTTTCTCTTCTTTAAGTGCTTGGCAGATTTCCCAATTGTCACGTCACCCAATGCGTCCTTATACCTTAGATTATATAAGCCGCATTTTTACTGATTTCCACGAGCTCTCAGGTGATAGAGCTTTTGCTGACGATAAAGCTATTGTTGGTGGTATTGGCCGTTTAAATGGCATGCCGGTTATGATTATCGGTCACCAAAAAGGTCGTGATACTCGTGAGCGTACTTTACGCAACTTTGGTATGCCTCGTCCTGAAGGTTATCGTAAGGCTATGCGTTTGATGAAGTTAGCTGAGCGTTTCCATATGCCAGTTGTTACTTTCATTGATACTCCAGGTGCCTATCCTGGTGTTGGTGCTGAGGAAAGATCACAAGCTGGAGCTATTGCTGAGTCATTAAAGCTTATGTCTACTCTGCGTGTACCTGTTGTTTGCACTGTAATTGGTGAAGGCGGTTCAGGTGGAGCTTTGGCTATAGGTGTTGGTGACAGAGTTAATATGTTGCAGTACTCAACTTACTCTGTAATCTCTCCTGAGGGTTGTGCTTCTATTTTATGGAAGAGTGCTGATAAGGCTTCATTGGCTGCAGAAGCTATGAACATTACAGCTCCAAGACTTAAAGAGTTAGGCTTAATTGACAATGTTGTTGAAGAGCCTTTAGGTGGTGCTCATCGTGCTTATGATGAGATGGCCAAATCCTTAAAGGAGCGCATTGAATCGGACATTAAGGAACTTTTGAACTTACCTGCAGATAAGATCATTGAAAACCGATATGACCGTTTAATGCATTACGGATATTGTTAGAATCTAAAGCTCGGGCCTATCTTGAGGAGACGGCCCGAAAATTTATCACTCTCATTCCTCAATCTCGTTTAGTCGTAGGTCTTTCAGGTGGAGCAGATTCTACTTTAGTTTTGCTTCTTGCCTGTAAGATGCGCAAGTTAAATCCTAAATATCATGTAGTAGCTGTTCATTGTATCCATGGCTTGGATGCAGATGATCCTATTTGGTATGAGCATTGCAAGGAGCTTTGCAAAAAGGTAAATGCCGACGAGTTTATTACCCCAAAATTAAATATTGTTTATGGTAATGGCAGGTCTCCTGAAGAGGTTTCAAGAGCTGAGCGCTATCGCGCTTTGCTTGAGAATTTACAAGATGGAGTTTTAATGCTGGGACACCAAGCTGATGATGAGGTAGAAAACTTTTTACTGTCGCTAAAGCGAGGATCAGGTCCTGAAGGTCTGTCAGGAATGAGCGAAATTAAGACTGATAGGCGCGGAACAATAGTAAGACCTCTTTTAAATTTGCATAAAAGAGAAATAGAAGAAATCATCAAAGCTTTAGGTTTTGATTTTGTCTATGACATTTCAAATTCATATTTGAAGTTTGAGCGCAATTTTATGCGTTTGAAGGTCTTACCTTTATTAAGAGAGCGCTTTAAAGGTATTGATGGGGCAATCTTAAGATCAAGTCATTTATGTGCACTTGAGCATGATTTGGCAAGTCGCTATATAAAACCTTTATATGAAAAAGCTTTAACGCAATTTCATGGTACTTGTGCTTTAGATCTTAGAGAGATTGATTTGGAAGACGAATCTGCAGCAATTTTTATTTTGCGTTCTTTTTTAAAGGATGCCATGTCTTTCAATCCTGAATATGCCTGTGTCTTAGAGGCTTTAAAGTTTGCTCATGCCACACATGACAATTTTGCAAAGTTAAAGCTTGAGGGTAATTTACATTTAAGACGTTATTTAGATTACCTTTTGGTGGTGCCTGATTTTGTGCCTCCAACTCTTGGAGTTTATCCATTAAAGATAGGGGAAATTTTAGTTTTAGGTGACTTTGAGTATTCTCTTGAGAAATGTTCTATTAAATATGAAGCCTTCCCGGTAACAGAAGATGGTGTTTTATTAGATTTTTCTTATAAAGGGAGTATGAAGCTCAAGCCTTTAAGTCGCAATCTTAGCCGAGAAATTAAGAAGCTTTTTGGTGAATATAAAGTACCTGTATGGGAAAGATCTTTTATGTGTTTGGTAAAGACCAAAGATAATGAAGATCTAGCATTAGGCAATTTGTTTTCAACTAAAAAAGCCTGTCTTAACGGATATTGCTTAAAGATTGTTTTTAAAGAAAAAGTATAAACAATTTAAGGCAAAAAAATGCCCGGTCTTTATTTAAGATCGGGCTTGAAGGAATTGGATTTATATGCACAAGTCAGACATGAAATCTGTTATCTTTGCGATATGTCTCTTTGACTTAGCTAATTCAAAAAAGTTCAATAAATTTTTTAAAATTTTTTAATTTTTTTAAATTTAATTAAAACTTAAAATTTTGCGTGTACATTAAAAGCATAAATTTCTGGGTAATTTAAAAAAACATTAGACATTTTAATAAGTTAAAAGGGGTTAAGAAAAATCTTACCCCCTTTTTAAATTTTTGGCGATGAGCCAATTTTTTCATAAAAAATTATTTAAAACATTTTTTTCCATTCATGGTGCATAGGCTTATCTTGGCCTGCATATAAGAAGGTGTGAGCACCAAAGTAGTCGCGCAAACCTTGAATCATATTGGCACCAACACAAGATGAGTTCATCGCATCAATATAAGCTACAGCTGCACTCAATGCCGGAACCGGAATTGCAGAGGCTACAGCTGCAGCTAAAACTTCACGAGCATAAGGCATGCACTCTTTAATCTCTTCACGGAAGTATGGGGCATCCATAAGATTATAAAGATTTGGATTTTCCTCATAAGCTTTTGAGATAGTATCTAAAAATTTTGCCTGAATAATACAGCCACTGCGGAAAATTTTGGCAATCTTACCTAAATCAAGCTCCCAGCCATAGGTCTTTGATGCGTCATGATAGTGTACAAAGCCTTGAGCGTAAGCGGCAATTTTGCAAAGATATAAGCTCTTCTCTAAAGTCTTAGGTAAATCTTTAATTACATGGGTTTTACCTACCGGAATTTTATCTTCACGAAAGCTTCTCTCTAAACGCTCTTTTAAGTGAGATGAGGTAAAACGTGCATTACATGCAGCATCGATTAAACTTAAATCAACGCCTTGATTTATAGCGGAGATAGCAGTCCATTTACCAGTTCCTTTTTGACCGGCACTATCGGTGATGTGATCGATAAGATAGCCATTTCCAAAAGGATCTTTTTGCGCTAAGACATCGGCGGCAATCTCAATTAAATAGCTTTTAAGTTTGCCATAATTGTATTCATGGAAGATATCAGCAATTTTTTGATTGTCATAATCTCCTAAGTATTTTAATAACAGATAGGTCTCAGAGATTAACTGCATATCAGCATACTCAATACCGTTATGTACCATCTTTACGTAGTGACCGGCGCCATCAGTGCCCATATGAGCACAGCAAGGATGGCCATCATAAGCTTTAGCTGAGATATCCTCTAAGATCTTGCCAATCTCTGTGTAAACCTCTTTGGTGCATCCAGGCATAATGGCAGGACCTAAGCGAGCTCCTTTTGCGCCTCCTGAGACACCAACACCTGCAAACTCAATACCAATTTCTTTTAAATATGAGCATCTTTTGCGAGTATCTTCATAGTTTGAATTGCCCATATCCATGATGATATCGCCTGTATCTAATAAAGGATTTAATGCTTCAATGCAGGAGTCAACAGCAGCTCCTGCTGTCACCATGATCATTATTTTGCGGGGTGATTTTAAGGATTTGACAAATTCTTTGATGTCGGTAAAAGCACAAGCATTTTCATGCGGGTGCTCTTGTGTGAATTTTTCGACTAAATCAGAGGTATAGTTATAAACGCTGATTTTATAGCCATGATCGGCGATATTTAAGGCTAAGTTGCTACCCATGACGCCTAAACCGATTAAACCGATGTCGTTCATATTTCACTCCACAAATATTTTGCAATATAAGCATTTGTTTGATTTAAATATAAATCTAAGGTTATTGAGGCTTTCATACAAGTTATAAATGTTAAATATGCAGTAAAAATCGCATACTCAAAAAAAAGAACTTTTACTTAAATTTATTTAATTAGTAATAACTAGTTGATTATTAAAACTAAAAAAAATTTTTTATAAAAAAAATAATTTAAGCCTGAAATTTTACGTTAAACGCAAAAAGTGCACGGTTTGCGTCACATTTTTGGGTAGGAATATAAAAAAAATAGCCCGGCTAAAAAATCAGTCGGGCTTTTCGTTGGAAAAGAGATTTATATTGCGAAGACCTTGTCTTAAAAACCTTTTATCTTTGCGATATATCTCATAGACTACGGAACTTTAAAAAAGTTCAATTATTTTTTTAATTTTTTTTGAATATTTTTGAAAATGGCTTTTTTATCGGTTTTTTTACGTTTTTTTTATAAAATCTCTTTTAGAATATGTTCACATTTTTGCCCTTTGGGCTAAAATGCTTGCGATTTAAATAAAAATTTGATTTTTGTTAGAAGGATTTTGTGGGGAATAAATGTTAAAAATTGCAGCTTTAGTGATTTTAGGATGTGTAAGTACAGCCATGGCTAACTCTTATGATCCAATATCAGAAAATAAAGGCTGTATTGACGTTTTTTATAACAATTCGCAAGATCTATTCATGTCCAGCTTTGATGATAGTCTAAAAGCTCAAGCTCATGTAAAAGGGATTAAGGTAAATTCTTATAATGCCAACAATAATGCAGAGCTGCAGTTTAAACAGTTTTTAGATGCAGGAGCTGATAAGTGCACAAAGCTCGTTAATTTAAGCGATAACTTTTATTCTCAGCCTATGGCTAATACCGCCATTGAAAATAATGACACTTTAATTTTTTTCAATAATCGTCCAGACGCTCAGGCGATGATTGGCAATGATAGGGCTTGGTATGTAGGCTCAAACCCGGTGGAGATCGGTTCATCTCAAGGCAAGATGATTTTAGATTATCTTAAAAACCATAAAGATTATGATCGTAATAATAATGGTCGTGTAGATATTTTGCTTTTTGAAGGATCTTTTACCGATCATGCTACAGAATTTAGAACAAAAAAAATGATCGATGAGTTGCGTCATAATGGTGTTTTATATGAACGCGTTGCCACTATTAATGCCGGATGGTCATTTGAAAAAGCATTTGAGTTTATGCAAGAATTTATATCCTCGCATAGTCTTAAAGATATTGATTTAATAGTTTCAAATAATGATGCAATGGCTTTAGGCGCAATTCAGTCTTTGCAAATGCATGGCTATAACTTAGAGCATTCATCTAAAAATAAAATTCCCGTATTTGGTATAGATGCTATTCCTGAAGCTTTATTTGCTATACACAGAGGATTTTTGGCAGGTACGGTAAGTCATGACTATCGTACAATTGCAAAAATTTGTATAGATATAAGTCAGGAAAAAGACATAGACATTTTAGAGTTGTCCAAAAAATATCAATTTCCTATCCGTGATAACTACGTGATGGTCCCATCAAACTTCACTTTAAGTTCAAAATAAAGAATCTATTGTGTTTTGTATGATTTTAAGTTAGCATGAGGTAACTTAAGTTAGTTTATGCTAACTTACAGTGCTTAACATTTGCATGTGTTCTTTCGTTTATATGACGTGTAATTCGCTCTCCTTTTTCTATAAGAGGGGAGCTTTTTTTTGGGAATTTGTTTGTTTTAGATAACAAAAAACCCTGACAAGCAGGGTTTTTCTATATAAACTTTATTTTAAAAAAGCTTACTGCATATTCTTGATTAAGGCAGCTAAAGTAGCCTTATGGCGAGCAGCCTTATTCTTGTGGATTAAACCCTTGCCAGCAGAACGGTCTAAGATAGACTCAGCCTGGATGAAAGCAAGCTTTGCAGCTTCCTTATCACCAGTAGCAACGATCTTAACAACTTTCTTAACTAAAGTGCGCATCTTGGAACGTGCAGCTACGTTACGCTGACGTGCCTTCTCAGAAATAACAACGCGCTTCTTTGCAGACTTAATATTAGGCACAGATAGCTCCTGAAAACACAAAATTTTGCCACATTCCAAATCCGGTGGCACTATGAGTGCAGTATTTTAGCAGGAATTTATCTTAAATTAAAGTAAATTTTTCTATTTTGTAAGATTAAATGTTTTTAAAATTTTAAAAATTTGTGAAAAATCAGTATAAAGGAAGATATTTCACTCATTTTGGGCATAGATTAGCCTTCAAAAGAGGTATTTATGCAACCTAAGCGGCAAATAATATATAATAAACCTCCATATCATAAGCATTTTCTGCTTTTGTTTTTTAAATTAAAGGATCAAATTTATCATGCGTCTTATCCGCTGTCTTTCTGATTTTAAAGGCACCCCTAATGGAGTGGCTTTAGCGATCGGTAATTTTGACGGCTTACACCGCGGACATCAGGCGGTAATTGCGCGGATGAAACAGAAGGCTTTGGCTTTAGGCCTTAAAAGCGCGGTTATGATTTTTGAACCGCAGCCTTTGGAGTTTTTTTCACGTAATATCCCAGCACGTTTATACTCATTAAGAGATAAGCTTGTAGCTCTTGATAATTCCGGCGTTGATTATGTTTTTTGCATGCGCTTTAATCAAGACTTTGCAAAAATGAGCGCGCAAGATTATGTAAATGATCTTTTATATAAAAAGTTGCAGGTTAGAAGCGTAACTGTTGGCACTTTATTTAATTTTGGCAAAGGTGGAAATGCAGATATTAACGATCTTAAAGCTTTAGGCGAGCCTTTGGGCATGGAAGTTTCCGCTATAGCCGGGGTTAATTTAAATGGCAAACGGATTTCCAGCACTTTAATTCGTCAGTATCTTGAAGAGGGACAACTTAAATTAGCCGCAGAGGCTTTAGGTAGACCTTATTCAATTTCCGGCAAAGTCGTGCATGGTAATGAAATTGGCAGGACTTTGGGCTTCCCTACGGCTAATGTGAATATTAACCGCCGCGTCAGCCCGTTACTTGGGGTTTATGCAGTAAAGGTACGCTTGGATAACGGCCAAGTTTACCGTGGCATTGCAAATGTTGGCTACCGTCCGACAATTGCTAAGGCTACAACAAGAAGCATTTTAGAAGTTAATTTATTTGACTTCTCAGGGGATCTATACGGACGCACAATTTATGTATACTTTATACAAAAATTGCGCCGTGAAATGAAGTTTTCAGATCTAGGTCAGCTTGCAGAGCAACTGGCCTGTGATAGACAGCACGCAAAAGCGGCTTTTACACAATCAAATTTTTGATACAGGTGATTTTGTAGGTAAAAAATGGCTGATTATAAAAGTACTTTAAATCTTCCGAATACTGCCTTCCCGATGCGCGGCAATTTAGCTCATCGTGAACCGCAGATGTTAGCTGACTGGGAAAAGCGTGATCTCTACAAGAAGATCCGTACTGCCCGCGCCGGCGCCAATATGTTTGTTTTACATGATGGTCCTCCATATGCCAATGGTAACATTCATATCGGTCACTCCATTAACAAGGTTTTAAAGGACATTATTATCAAGTCTAAGACCCTCTCAGGTTTTGACTCTCCTTATATTCCAGGTTGGGACTGTCATGGATTACCAATTGAGGTTAAAGTTGAGAGCTTAGTCGGTAAGCCTGGTGCAAAGATTGATGCAGCAACTTTCCGTGAAGAGTGCCGTAAGTATGCCAAAAGCCAAGTAGAAGCTCAGCGCCGTGATTTTAAGCGTTTGGGTGTAATTGGTGATTGGGATCATCCTTACTTGACTATGGATTATCAGACTGAGGCTGATACTTTAAGAGCTTTAGGTAAGGTAATTGCCAACGGTCATTTTGTTCGTGGTTTAAAACCTGTTTACTGGTGCATGGACTGTCAGTCTGCTTTAGCTGAGGCTGAGGTTGAGTATGCTGATGTAACATCAGATTCTATTTACGTTCGCTTTAGCGCTGTAAATGAAGATGAAGTATTAAAAGTCTTCAATACCACCGAAGGTGAGGGCCCTATTTGCTGTGTAATTTGGACCACCACTCCTTGGACTTTACCTGCAAACCGCGCTATTTGCTTAAATGAGCAGTTAAAGTACTCTTTAGTTCAAGTTCATACTGATAAGGGCGCTGAGCGCTTTATTATGGCCTCTGATCTTGTTGACTCTGTAATGAAAGAGTTCGGCATTGAAGAGTACAAGGTTTTAGGTGATGAGGTATCAGGTAAGGCTTTAGAGTTAAAGAGATTTAACCACCCATTCTTAGATGAAACCGTTCCTGCAATTTTAGGTGCTCACGTAACCTTAGAGGCAGGTACCGGCTGCGTTCATACTGCAGGTGGTCATGGTCTTGATGACTATAACGTTTCTGTAAAATATGGTCTTGAGATTTATAACCCAGTAGGACCTGATGGCTGCTTCAATAAGGACGTTAAGTTCTTTGCAGGTTTAAATGTATTAAAAGCAAACCCTGCTGTTTTAGAGGTCTTAAAAGAGCGTGGTGCTTTAGTTAAATACAAGAAGATCACCCATAGCTATCCTCATTGCTGGCGTCATAAGACCCCAGTAATCTTCCGTGCTACCGCCCAGTGGTTCATCTCTATGGATAACAACGGCTTACGTAAGCGCGCTTTAGAAGAGATTAAGAACGTTCGCTGGATCCCAGAGTGGGGCCAAAACCGTATTGAGGCTATGGTAAAACAGCGTACTGATTGGTGTATTTCTCGTCAACGTACTTGGGGTATGCCTTGTGCTGTTTTAATTAACAATGAAACTCAAGAAATTCATCCACGTACCCCTGAGATTATTGAGAAGGTAGCCAAAGAAGTTGAAAAGCGTGGCATTCAGGCTTGGTGGGATTTAAAGGTTGAAGATCTCATTGGCCCTGAAGAGGCTCCTTTATATCATAAGGATCCAAATACCTTAGATGTATGGTTTGATTCAGGTTCAACTCATTGCTCTGTTGTAGATAAGCGCCCTGAGTTTAACAATCACAGTGCCGATCTGTACTTAGAGGGTTCCGATCAGCATCGTGGCTGGTTTATGTCTTCCTTAATGCTTTCTGTCGCAACTAAGGATAAGGCCCCATACCGTCAGGTTTTAACTCACGGTTTCACTGTTGATGGACAAGGCCGTAAGATGTCTAAGTCCTTAGGTAACGTTATTGCTCCTCAAGAGGTTATCGACAAGTTAGGCGCTGACGTATTACGCTTATGGATTGCTTCTAATGATTATACTGGCGATATGTCTGTATCCCACGAGATCTTCAAGCGTTCATCAGATGCTTATCGCCGTGTTCGTAACACCATTCGTTTCTTACTTGCAAACTTAAACGGCTTTGATCCTAAGAAAGATATGGTTAAGTTTGACGATATGGTTGAGCTTGATAAGTGGGCTGTATCTTTAGCTTCTAAGACTCAAAAAGAATTACTTAAGTATTATGAAGAGTATGACTTCCACATGGTAGTTCAGACTTTAATGCACTTCTGCTCAATTCAGTTGGGTTCTTTCTACCTTGATATCATCAAGGATCGTCAGTACACCGCCAAGGCTACATCTTTAGCCCGTCGTTCCTGCCAGAGCGCTCTTTATAAGATTGCCGAAGCTTTATTACGTTGGATTGCTCCAATCTTATCTTTCACCGCTCAAGAGGCTTGGGAGAGCATGCCAGGTGATCGCGATGAGTTTGTATTTACCTCTACTTGGTATGATGGCTTACAAGAGTTAGATGAGTCCTCAAAGTTCAACAGCGCATTTTGGAACCGCATCTTAGCTTTTCGTAATGAGGCTAACCGTGCTATTGAAACTGCCCGTAACAATCAGGTTGTAGGCGGTTCTTTAGAGGCTGAGCTTAATATTTATGTTAAGGGCGATTTAGCTTCTGACTTAAAGCTTTTAGGTGATGAGTTACGCTTCGTACTTATTACCTCAAGAGCCGATGTCTTAGAGCAGGATGCACCTGAAGGTGCATTTAAGGCCGAAGGTATGGATTGTGCATTTACTGTTGAGAAGTCAAAAGCTCACAAGTGCGAGCGTTGCTGGCACTATGAGTCTGATGTTGACGCTAATCCTGAGTATCCAGGTCTTTGCAAGCGTTGCATTGAGAACATTTCAACTGATGATGGCGAGATCCGTCGCTTTGCATAATGTCTAAAGCAAAACTTCAAAATAGCGGGCTGTATTTAATTATCAGCCTGCTGTGGGTAATCCTCGATCAATTCACCAAATATTTGGTAGTAAACCATATTGATTACAATACGGCAGGCATCGAGGTTTGCCCATTTTTTAATCTGGTACATGTCTACAATACAGGCGCTGCCTTTAGCTTTTTGGCCTCCATGGGAGGTTGGCAACGGTGGTTTTTTGTCGGTGTTGCAGTAGTATTTTCTTTAGTTTTGCTTTTTGTACTTTTAAGAACCCCTACAAGTAAACCATTCTCATGCTTAGCTATAAGTTTGATTATTGGTGGAGCTGTTGGAAATTTAATTGACCGTGTTGTTTTAGGTCATGTTGTGGATTTCCTTTTGTTCTACATTAAAACTGATAGTTCATTTTGGGCATATCCGGCTTTTAATGTTGCTGATATTGGTGTTTGTGTAGGAGCTGGTCTCTTAATTTTCATTAGCTTTTTTAGTAAAGATCCTAAGGCCCAAAAATGAGTTTTCAGATCCTGCTTGCCAGTGCGCGTGGAATGTGTGCCGGTGTTTATCGTGCGATAAATACCGTAGAAAGTGCGTTGAAGAAATACGGTAAAGAGCGTGTATATGTTTTACATGAGGTAGTACATAATGCGCATGTCGTAGCTGATTTACGTGCTTTAGGTGCCCATTTTGTAGATGATTTATCAGAAGTTCCAGAAGGGTCTGTTTTGATTTTCTCCGCTCACGGTGTAAGTTGCGAAGTTGAAAATAAAGCACGCGAACTTAAGTTCACTATTATTGATGCTACATGTCCTGTAGTTACAGGTATTCATCGGAAGATGAATTTAGCATCAAAGAAGGGACAAGAGGTTGTAGTTATAGGACATCCTGGGCATCAAGAGGTTATTGGTACTATAGGTCAGTATCAAGGAGACAAATCAAAAGTCCATGTTATTGTGACTGAAGATGATGTTAAGTCTTTGGATATTGATGGTGACAATGCTTTTTTTGCTACCCAAACTACGCTTTCAGTTGATGAAACTCGCCGTACTGTGCAGGCTTTAAAGGCACGCTATCCAAATATACAAGGTCCACGCCAAGATGACACTTGCAATGCCACTCAAGAGCGACAAAATGCAGTAAGAGATCTTGCAAATCAATGTGATATCGTGATCATTGCTGGATCTAAAAATTCATCAAACTCAAATCGTTTAAGAGAAGTAGCTATATCGCAAAATACTAAAGCTTATCTTATAGATGACAGTTCTCAGTTTGATAAAAATTGGCTTATAGGTGTAAATAAGGTCGGTTTAACCGCCGGAGCTTCTGCTCCTGGATATGTTATTGACGACATTATCAATTATCTAAAAGAGCAGGGAGCTACAGAGGTTATTACCGTAGGACCGCAAGCTCATGATAGGGTTTTCCCTTTGCCAAAAGAAATCTAAAGAATAATTTCTTATCAAAAGCCCCATTATCGATGTGTAATTGATAATGGGGCTTTTTCGTTATATATATGAATCTTATTCAAAAAATTAAAGTTTTATTTTATCAATGCTTTTTTTATGAGCATTTTGCCCAAATTTAAAACAAGTGATATAAATTTCAAAGTGTAAATATTATATCTGCTAATATAAATACCTGACATATATGATTATTTAAATAAGGAGCTATTTGTGAGTGATTCTTTTGAGACTTTAAGCCTCCATGCAGGCTACTGCCCTGAAAACGGCGGACCACGTGTTTTACCTATTTGCCAAAGCACTACCTTTAGATATGAGTCAACTCAGGCTATAGCAGAACTCTTTGATTTAAAAGCTCCGGGTTTTTTCTATACACGCCTTTCAAATCCTACTGTTGATGCCGTTGAGAAGAAGATTGCTGCTTTAGAAGGCGGCGTAGGAGCAATGTGCACTTCATCAGGTCAGGCTGCAACTTTAACTGCAATTTTAACTATTGCCAAAGCCGGTGATCATATTGTTTGTTCTTCCGGCGTTTATGGTGGTACTTTCAATTTGATGGCAGTTACCTTCAAGCGCATGGGCATTGATGTTACTTTTATCGATCAGAATGCATCATCTGAAGAAATTTCCAAAGCTTTCCGCGACAATACTAAGGCCTTCTTTGGTGAGACTATCGCCAATCCTGCTTTAACTATTTTTGATATTAGTCGTATGGCTGAGATTGCTCATAAGCATCATGTACCTTTAATTGTAGACAATACTTTTGCAACTCCTTATCTGTGTCGTCCATTTGATTTTGGTGCTGATATTGTTGTGCACTCTACTACCAAATATATGGATGGTCATGCTGTTCAGGTTGGTGGTGTAGTTGTTGATAGCGGTAAATTTGATTGGGCAAAATCCGGCAAATTCCCAGAGTTTGTTACCAAAGATGAGTCATACCATGGCTTAATTTATACCAAAGCTTTTGGCAACATGGCATTTATTGTGAAGGCCCGTGCGCAAATTATGCGTGATTTAGGCTTATGCCAAACCGCTCAAGGTGCTTTCTATATTAACTTAGGTCTTGAGACTTTAGCCTTACGTATAAGACGTCATAGTGAAAATG
The DNA here is from genome assembly GCA_905186145.1 of uncultured Succinivibrio sp. GTDB lineage: Bacteria > Pseudomonadota > Gammaproteobacteria > Enterobacterales > Succinivibrionaceae > Succinivibrio. The sequence goes on along the minus strand of LR994470.1, from coordinate 1,390,210 downwards.
CTTTAGCTGTAGCTAAACATTTGGAGAAGCACCCTAAGGTTAGCCGTGTAATTTATGCAGGTCTTGAGTCTTCACCATATCATGCTTTATCAAAGAAGTATTTAAAAGATGGCTTATGCTCAGGCGTCTTGTCATTAGAGCTCAAAGGCGGAAGAGATGCAGGTGCTGCTTTAATTGATAATGTGAAGATGGCCTCGCCTGAGGTTCACGTAGCTGATATTAGAACTTGCCTTTTACATCCTGCAAGCTCAACTCACAGACAGTTAACTGATGAGCAATTAGTTGCATGTGGCATTACTCCAGGTCTTGTAAGATTATCAGTAGGCCTTGAGGCTTTAGATGATATCATCAAGGATTTGGACGAGGCTTTAGACAAAGTTTAAATTTTTAAAAAAGCTGAAATTTAATATAAGAAATCTCGCAGTGAATAAAAAATTCAGAACTGCGAGATTTTTTTATTTGGGATAGGTTTAGCAGTAAGAGTTATCTTGTTTAGACAAACTTTGTGATACAAAAACATTGTTAAGGCTATGATTGATTGAATCAAAGCTTTCAGTTAAAGAATAGTTTCTACCTAAAATGGTTGTGTCTTCTTCTGTATGCACTGAGGCAAAAACTGCAGTAAAACTTAATGCAGCAGCAAAAAACAGAGCCCAGAAGATTTTAAAATTTACAAAATAAGTTTTAGGCTTGAAAAGTTTTTTGTTATTCATAATTATCACCTCGATAATAATGTTAAAACAAAAGACTTATCTGAAAATTAGTAAGAAAAAAAGAGCGGCATTAGCCGCTCTTTTAATCTATCAAAAGCTTTTATTAAGGTTCTTCGCCAAATCTGTGGCTAACTAAAATTTTATATCTAATTTTGTTATACCAATAGACAAAAAAAGGGTCGTTCCCAATTAAGATTGAATTAACCAAAATCCATCAATCAAGGAGAACGACCTATGGCTATTGTACCTGATTTTCAATCTGATTTAACAAACCATTTTTTCAAAGGTTTTAAGATTTCTTCCCATTTTATAGATGATAAAGCTAAAGAAATTCATTTTTATCTTGAGCCTTGCAGTGAATTTCCTGTCTGTCCTAGGTGTAAAGGCAAGAATGTAGTTGTTCACGAATATAGAAAACGAATTGTGCAAGATGATTTCATTTTGGGGTATAAGACTGTTTTATTTATTACCTATAGAACCTTTAAATGTAAGTTCTGTAATAAATATTCCACTGAAAAAATAGAGTTCCTATCTGAAAACAGTCGCTTTACAACAAGGGTTGCAGACTCTGTTAATGAAGATTTAGAAAGAGCCGGGTCTATTAAAGATACAGCTGAAAGAACCGGTTTAAGCTGGTCTTCCTGCAAAAGAATTCATAAGCGATACCTTAAAAAGAAAATATACTTTAATTTAGGTCAAGCCTCTCACATTGCTATTGATGAATTCTCTATTAAGAAAGGCCACAAATATGCAACTGTAGTTGTTGATTTAGATACTAAAAGAGTTATTTGGGTTGGTAAGGGTAATACTGTACGAGAGGTTAATCGCTTCTTTAAATTATGCGGTACAGAGGGCTGTAAACAAATAAAAGCAGTAGCAATGGACCAAAATGCAGGATTTGCTACTTGCGTTAATAAGTACTGCCCTAATGCCAAGGTTGTCTATGATTTATTTCATATGGTTTATAACTTTGGAAGACTTGTTATAAGCGCCATAAGACTAAGACTTGCCTATGAAAATAAAAACAAAAATGATGACAATGCTTATTCTCTTTTAAAGCGTTCAAGATTTCTGTTACTTACCAAAAACTCTAATTTATCAGAAGAAAAAAGAATAAAACTTAATGATATTTTAAGCTTTTATCATGATTTATATGCAGTTAATGAGCTAAAAGAGCTATTACCTGAAGTATTCCATGCTCACTCAAAAGAAGAGTCAGAATCTCTTTGGGATGAATGGGTAAGGTTAGCTTTACAGTCAAAAGTTCAAGAGATTACTAAGTTTGCCAAAGTGCAAAACAGAAGATACCGAGATGGTATAACAAATTCAGGCATTTACAGGATTAGAACAAGCGTTCTTGAAGGGATAAACAATAAGATAAAAGTCTTAAAAAGACTCGCGTATGGATTTAGAGATTTGGAGTATTTCTTTTTGAGGATCATGAATTCATTTAGGGGCAATTCACTTGAATGCTAAAAGGATCCCTGGTCAATTTTGTATATTATTTTCCAGGGATCCCACAGATTTGGCGATGAGCCTTTATTAAAGAGACATCATCTGCTCTAACTGGGCCTTAACCTTGCTTAACTGAGTCTTATTAAGCTCAAGCTGAGCACGGGCGCCTTCAATAATCTTAGCTGGAGCCTTAGATACGAAAGCCTCGTTAGAGAGCTTAGCCTCGCCGCCTTTAATATTACCTTCAAGCTTAGCAATCATGCCCTTTAAACGCTTGATCTCTTCATCCTTGTTGATTAAATCCTTCATTGGGATTAAAACCTCAGCCTTACGTAAAGGCTTGGATGCACAAGGAGGTAAGGAGGCGTCCTTTTCGATAAAGGTAATAGGCTCAATATTAGCTAAGTTCTTAATATATAAGAAGTTCTTCTCAGCGCATTCCTTTTCAGAAGCACTAGCACCGCGCATAAATGGAGTTAAAGTTACAGAAGGACCAACCTTCATCTCAGCTCTTAAGTTACGAACGGTTGTAGCGAAGTCCTTAATAAAGGCAATCTGAGTCTCAGCTTCTTCATCAATCTCGTAGTCACTTTCCTTAGGGAATGGGGCTACCATGATGGTGTGAGCTGCATTGGTCTTAGAAACCATTGGCGCAGTTTGTTCCCAAATGGTCTCGGTTAAGAACGGCATTACTGGGTGAGCTAAACGCATGATGGTCTCCAATACCTCAACTAAGGTATAGGCAGTGGCATTCTTTTGCTCAGTTGTAGCAGTGTTAGACTTTAAGATAGCCTTGGTAAACTCAACGTACCAGTCGCAGTACTCATTCCAAATGAACTCATATAAAGTGTTGGCTAACTGATCGAAACGGTAGGATTCGATATAAGTGCAAACATCTTTAATAGTCTTGGAGAGTTTTGACATAATGAAGCGGTCAGCTAAGCTCAAATCAGCCTTATTAGGCTTGGTGAGTTGCATTGAACCTACATTCATAAGCACGAAACGTGAAGCATTCCAAATCTTGTTGCAGAAGTTTCTGTATCCATCAAGACGCTTCATATCCCAGTTAATGTCACGGCCATTTGAAGCTAAGGCGCATAAGGTAAAGCGTAAAGCATCAGTACCGTGAGAGGCAATACCTTCAGGGAACTGCTTGCGGGTACGTTTTGCAATCTTTTCTGCCATCTGAGGCTGCATCATATTGGCAGTACGTTTGCCAACGAGCTCATCAATACCAATACCGTCGATCATATCCAAAGGATCTAATACGTTACCCTTGGACTTAGACATCTTCTTGCCTTCCTCATCACGGATAAGACCAGTTACATAAACAGTCTTAAATGGAACTTGAGGAGTACCATCTTCATTCTTCATAAAGTGCATGGTCATCATGATCATACGAGCAACCCAGAAGAAGATGATGTCAAAGCCTGTAACTAAGCAAGATGTTGGGTGGAAAGTCTTTAATTCCTCGGTATTATCAGGCCAACCTAAAGTAGAGAAGGTCCATAAGGCAGATGAGAACCAGGTATCTAAAACATCAGGATCGCGAGTTAACTTGAAGTCGTCAGCTAAATTGTATTTGCTGCGGCACTCTTCTTCGCTTCTTGCTACATAAACCTTACCGTTTTCATCGTACCAAGCAGGAATACGGTGACCCCACCATAACTGTCTTGAAATACACCAATCTTGCAGATCGTTCATCCAAGAATAGTACATGTTGGCATACTGAGCTGGTACGAACTGAATACGGCCATCTTTAACAGCCTCAACTGCAGGCTTACCTAAGACAGATGCACGAACATACCACTGGTCTGTGAGCATAGGCTCAATAGGTACACCACCACGATCACCAAAAGGCTGGGAGAGGGCGTGATCTTCGATATGATCTAAAAGACCCAATGCTTTAAGATCTTCTACGATCTTGTCACGAGCTTCAAAGCGGTCTAAACCACGATAAGCCTCAGGGATGAATGAGGAAACGCAGTCAGATGGTAGACCATCATGATCAAAAACCTCAGCCTCATCACGAATGTGAGCATCCTCAGTTAAGATATTGATCATAGGTAACTTATTGCGTTTACCTACAGCATAGTCGTTAAAGTCGTGAGCTGGGGTAATCTTTACGCAACCGGTACCTGTAGTCATATCAGCGTGGATATCGGCGATAACAGGAATTCTGCGATTTACTAAAGGTAAAATAAGCTCTTTACCAACAATAGACTTAAAGCGCTCATCAGATGGGTTAACTGCAACTGCAGTATCACCTAACATAGTTTCAGGACGGGTAGTTGCAATCATGAGGTAATCTTTGCCATCGGCAGTCTTTACGCCGTCAGCTAACATATACTTCATGTACCACATGTAGCCTTTAACATCGCGGTTTTCAACTTCAAGATCAGAAATTGCAGTACGCAGTTTTGGATCCCAGTTTACAAGGCGCTTGCCTCTGTAGATGAGGTCTTCGTCATAAAGGCGTACGAAAACTTCTTTAACTGCGCGCGAGAGGCCCTTATCCATAGTGAAGCGCTCACGGCTCCAGTCAACGGAGGTGCCCAAACGGCGCATCTGTTTGGTAATAGTGCCACCAGACTGCTCTTTCCACTTCCAAATTCTGTCGATGAAAGCTTCACGGCCTAAGTCATGACGAGTTAAATTTTCTTCTTTTGCTAATTTACGTTCAACCACCATCTGGGTTGCGATACCAGCATGGTCGGTACCACATTGCCATAAGGTGTTAAAGCCTTGCATGCGATGATAACGGATGAGGGTATCCATAATGGTCTGCTGGAAAGCATGACCCATATGGAGAGAACCTGTAACATTTGGTGGCGGCAGGGCGATAGAATAGGACCCTTTGCTATTATCGCCACTAGGTCTAAACAGGCCTTCGGCTTCCCATTTTTGATAGATGCCGTTTTCAAATTTTTCCGGCTGATAGGTTTTTTCCATATCCATAAATTACAAACCTGTATAAATTGGGCTTAAGTGCTTATTCAAACCGTCTATTCTACACTATAAAAGCAGTTTTTTCAGGCAAAGCTCATTTATAAGTGAGGCACATTTCGCAACAATTCTTTGATTATTTGTTAAAATCACCTCCATACAGCATGGAAAAATTTTTATGTCTAAGAAATATAAAGTTTATTTAAGTCTGATACTCTCAGTATTTTTAGTATTGGCTATTGGTGCAATAGTCTTTTATGAGTCTTTTTTGAGTATTGAGGATTATAAAGTTCCAGCTCAAAAAGAGGTTTATGCTTTAACTGAAGGAGCTGGTGCAAGAAAAGTTGCCGATGATCTTTTAGGTGAGCACTTTTATATGCCAGTTGTATATCTTTATTTAAAGCGTCATCCTGAGCTTTTGGCTTTGAAAAAGGGTGATTATTTAATTGATGGCACTAAGACTTTACCTCAAATCTTAAAGGACATGGTTGATGGCAATATAGCGGAAAAGGTTTATCCGACTGTTGCTGTGATTGAAGGTTCAACTTTTGAAAGTCTTTTAAACAAATTTAAAGAATCAGGTCTTAAAGACGACGATTTTTATAAGGAAATTGCTGATCCTAAGGCTTATATGACGGATCTTTTTAAAGATCGTCAAGATCTTTTAGAGGCAATTGGCGGGGCTCATGATTCTTTTGAAGGATTATTGATGCCGGCAACATATTTTATGTTGGAAAAAGAGCCGTTTTTAAATGTACTTAGGCAATCAATGATGAAAATGGCTTCTTATATGGCAAAAGCATGGCCAAACCGTGATAAAGATTTATGGTTAAAAAATCCTTATGAAGCTTTAATTTTAGCTTCAATTGTGGAAAGAGAAACCTTAGTTGATGATGAAAGAGCACATGTTGCAGCAGTTTTCTACAATCGTTTAAAAAAGGCATGAGATTGCAAACTGATCCTACTGTAATGTATGGTTTATCACCAACTTTCCAAGGAAAACTTACTAAAAAACATATAAATAAGGATACAAATTACAATACTTATACTCGTGATGGTTTGACTCCTACCCCGATAGCTATGCCTCAGGAGCGTTCAATTGATGCTGTATTACATCCTTTAAATTGTAAAGATTTATATTTTGTCGCGGCCGGAATTTCACCTAAAATGGGGCACGTCTTTACGTCTTCTTTAAAAGATCACAATAAAGCTGTTTTTAAATATCGCAAAGCTTTAAAAGAATATAGAAAAGAACTTTTAGAGAAAGAAAAAGATATTAAAGAAAAGGAAAAGACTTTAAAGGAAGCTTTAGATTTAGATAAAGAAACAGAAGAAAAAAATAAAACAGAAGCTCAAGCTTCTATATAAAAGCTCTTTATCTTTAGATTAAAAATAATTTTTAAGTAATAAATATAATTAAGGTTTAGGTTATATCGTCATGTCAGGTTTATTTATCACGCTTGAAGGTATTGAAGGAGCAGGCAAGTCATCTTTAATTTTAAAAATTAAGGAATATCTTGAAAACAAAGGCCGTAAGGTTGAGTGTGTACGCGAACCTGGTGGCACTCCTGTTGCAGAGCAGATCCGTAATATTTTAAAAACTGCACGTACAGATGAGGATATATGCGATCGCTGTGAGTTATTGCTTATGTATGCAGCAAGAGCTCAACTTGTTAATACCAAAATTAAACCTGCATTGGAAAAAGGTATTGACGTTATCTGTGATAGACATGATTTATCCTCAATTGCCTATCAAGGTGGTGGTCGAGGTATGGACTTAAATTTAATTAAGTCTGCCAAGAATATTGCCATAGGTGACTTTAAACCTAATTTAACGTTGCTTTTGGATTTAAGTCCTAAAGTTGGTATGTCAAGGGTGGTAAAAAGAGGCGCTCTTGATCGTTTTGAAATGTCTAAATATGACTTTTTTGAAAGAGTAAGACAGAGCTATCTTGATTATGCTTATGAACATAAGGACGAGGTAGTAATTATTAACGCTGAAGATCCTTTTGAAATAGTTGTTGAGAATGCGCTTGAGGCTATTGCATGCCGTTTGTCTTAAAACCATGGCTTAATCGTCCTTATTTAGATTTAAGCGCTGCTTTTTCACTAAAAAGACTACCATCTTCTATCATAATTTCAGGAGATCTTAGACTTAATACAGCTAATTTGGCGGTCAAAACCGCCATGTTGTATTTATGTGATCATCCGGAAGGTAATGAGCCTTGTGGAAAATGTAAGTCCTGTCAGATGCTTATGGATGAAGGTTTAAGTCATCCGGATTTCCTGGCAGTTTTAAGTTCAACTAAGGATGCTTTTGATAAAGGGGCTGATTTAAGTCATAGAGTTTTAGATCTTTATGAAAATGCGGAAGACAGTAGTGGCACCTCTTTGCGTATTGATAGCTTAAGACATTTTCAAGAGTGGGCCTCACAGTCAACTATGGGCTCTCATGGCAAGGTTGCGGTGATATCAAATGCGCATTTAATGCCAGAAGCTGCGGCTAATGCTATTTTAAAAACCTTTGAAGAGCCTCCTCAAGATACTTTAATTATCATGCTCACAAAGAGTTTAGATGCACTTTTACCAACTATATTGTCACGTGCATTTAAAGTTAGTGTGAGTGCCCCTGATGTTGATGTTGCAACTCAAGAGCTTTTAGATATGCAAGTTGATGTTACTTATGCCCATCAAGCTCTAGCCTTAAGTGGTTATGCTCCAAGTTTAGCTGTGACTTTGATAAAATCAGGCAAAATTTTAAAAGTCTTAGAGATTGTTGATGCTTTGGCAAATACTTTAAGCAAAAAAGTTGATCCTATATTTTTTGTAGAAAAAATATTAGAAAATGACAAAGATAAAAAGTCTTCTGTATTTACCCAAGAGGAGAGGGTACAGATTTTAAGTGAATTTGTGCTTGAGCTGTTAAAATATAAAGCAGGAATTACACAAGACAAATTGCCTTTACTTTTAAATGTTGATGCTAAAGCTTTAGTTTATATTCAAGCTGAAAATCTTTTTGCATCATTACAACGCCTGAAATTTATTAAAGGCGGAAATAATTTATCGCCAATTAGAGCTATGCAAGCTGTTATGCGTGACTTTGTTAATAGCTTGATGTCTTAAGGTATTGAACGTTGATTATATATAAATATATTTTCAAAGAGATTTTAAAAGTTCAGATAGTAACTACTATTATTCTCTTGACTGTTTTTCTATGCCAAAGCACGATTAAATATATAGGTAGAGCTACTGTAGGTCGCGTGCCTGTGGATATTGTCTCTTCAATGGTTGCATATTCAATACCTTCAATTGCCTTTATCATGTTGCCATTGACACTGTTTATTGCAGTCTTAGTTGCCGTAGGAAGAATATCTAGTGACTCTGAAATGGTGGTCTTAAGATCTGTGGGCTTTTCAGGTCATGACATTGTAAAAATTGCTTTATTTTTAGCTTTCTTTACTGCCGTTGTTACAGGAATCAATAGTCTTTACTTCATGCCACAAGCGGCTTTTAATCAAAAAGCTCTTTTAAATGATGCACAATCAAATCTTCAATATCTGCCAATTGAAAGTGGTCGTTTTTCAAATTTTGCGAACTACATTATTTATGTCCAAAAGGTAGATGAAAATAATAAAGATAAATCTTTGGGCAATGTGGTAGTAATTTCTTCTCCTTTAAGCGGTTCAGGTTCAATTGCAATTGCCAAAGCCGGCAATGTAAGTTTTGATAAAGAAGGTGTGCAGTGGCTACATATGCAAAAGGGAAAATCTTATCAAGGACCTGTTGAAGATGGTTCTTATAGAGTTTCATCTTTTGAAGAGCTGTCAATTCCGGTAAGAGCTAAGAGTGAGGATGAGTATTATGATAAACCTATTGCAGGTACCCCAACTTTAGAGCTTTTATCTTCTGACAGTCGAGAGTTTAAGTTAGAGTTGCAATGGCGTTTAGCACCTATTTTTGCTGTTTTCATTTTAACTTTGGTTGCCGTTCCTTTATCAATGACAAATCCTCGTCAAGGTCGTTTTTCACGTTTAGGCCCGGCTATGGCTATTTATGTAAGCTATTATTTAATTTTGCTTGCTTTATATAACCTTTTAAATTCAACGGACTACTCTTTAGTTCCAGGACTTTATATAGTCCCGGTATTTTTCTTGATTTTTGTAGTGCTGCCTTTGAATTTTGGTAATCGCTTCCACACATTGGCAAGACGTAAATAAAATGGGGCGGGTAAAACCTTCCTTTTAAAACATTAAATAAATTTAAACTCTGCAAATAAATATCTTTGAGGCAGATTATGTACGGAATTCTTGATCGCTATATTGGTAAAAATATTCTGTTTTCAGTATTGCTAATTTCAGTCTGCCTTACTATTTTTACAGGCATTATTACCTTGATTGATAAGATGCGTTATATAGGTAGAGGCGATGTAGATTTTTTATTCGTCTGTGAATATGTAGCTTATTTTATTCCTGGTATGTTTGTGACCTTCTTTCCTGTTGCCATCTTAATTGGTGGTGTTATAGGTTTAGGTTTTATGGCGCGTAATTCTGAAATTACGGTAATGCAGTCAGTTGGCCTTTCAAGATTAAATATCGCCCTTAGCTCTTTAAAAAGCTTAATCCCTTTAATTGTGATTGTTATGCTCATCTCTGAGTATGGAGTGTCTCCTTTAGAGCGCCATGCAGAAAATCGTTTAGGATATCTATCAAATGGTGGCAGTGTAGCTGTTACTCAGTCTGGTGTGTGGCTTAAAGAAGGCAGCTCAATTATTGGTATTGCTAATACTTTAACAGATGGTTCTTTATCAAATATTGTTAGATATGATTTAGAAGATAATGTCTTAAAGAGAGAGATTAGAGCTACAAAAGGAATTTATGAAAATGGCGCTTGGGTTATTCACAATGTGCAAACTAAAGAAATTTTGCCAGAGCGTATCAATACATATTTTGACAAAACTCAAACCTGGCATTTGAATTTAAATAGCGAGCGCGTCGAAATTATTGGAAATATCAATCAAAATCAAACAATTAAAGGACTTTTTGATTATATTTCATATCTTGAGGACAATCATCAGGATGCTTCACGCTTTAGACTTGAGCTTTATCAAAAACTTTTAGCTCCTTTAAGCATGATTGTTATGTTGCTTTTAGCTTTGTCTACAGTATTTGGTCCGTTACGCTCGATAAATATGGGTACTAGAATCTTAGCAGGTATTGCTTTAGGTTTTGGCTATTATGTTTTAAACCAAATCGTAGCTCCATTTAGTTTGGTCTACGGTATTTATCCAATTATAGGTGCAAGTTTTGGTACTGTGCTATTCGGCGCTTTAGCTGTGTATCTTTTAGGTAGACATTAGAAATAACATCTAAAAAACAATTGATTTTGTTACAAATTTATTAAAAATAAAAAAAATGTTTACAATATTCTAGCTTCTAAGTATAATATTGCCCATTGATTCTCTTTGCCGAAGTGGCGGAATTGGTAGACGCAGCGGATTCAAAATCCGCCGCTGGTGACAGTGTGTGGGTTCGAGTCCCACCTTCGGCACCAAAGAGAATATCTCCGCTCATAAAAATCCCATCATAAAATCTCTTTCATTTAGACATTTTATCTGTTGTACTACAAAGTATTTAGGATTTTGTCTATTTATCTTCTGGTTCTTCCGAGAATCTGTGGATAGCCCTAATGAAATTGAGATTATATTCATTAGGGCTATAAGTTAAACATAAGCATTACCTCTAAAAGCATCTCTAATTCTCAAAAAGAAATACTCCAAATCTCTAAATCCATAAGCGAGTCTTTTTAAGACTTTTATCTTATTGTTTATCCCTTCAAGAACGCTTGTTCTAATCCTGTAAATACCTGAATTTGTTATACCATCTCGGTATCTTCTATTTTGCACTTTGGCAAACTTAGTAATCTCTTGAACTTTTGACTGTAAAGCTAACCTTACCCATTCATCCCAAAGAGATTCTGACTCTTCTTTTGAGTGAGCATGGAATACTTCAGGTAATAGCTCTTTTAGCTCATTAGCTGCATATAAATCATGATAAAAGCTTAAAATATCATTAAGTTTTATTCTTTTTTCTTCAGATAAATTAGAGTTTTTTGTAAGTAACAGAAATCTTGAACGCTTTAAAAGAGAATAAGCATTGTCATCATTTTTGTTTTTATTTTCATAGGCAAGTCTTAGTCTTATGGCGCTTATAACAAGTCTTCCAAAGTTATAAACCATATGAAATAAATCATAGACAACCTTGGCATTAGGGCAGTACTTATTAACGCAAGTAGCAAATCCTGCATTTTGGTCCATTGCTACTGCTTTTATTTGTTTACAGCCCTCTGTACCGCATAATTTAAAGAAGCGATTAACCTCTCGTACAGTCTTACCCTTGCCAACCCAAATAACTCTTTTAGTATCTAAATCAACAACTACAGTTGCATATTTATGGCCTTTCTTAATAGAGAATTCATCAATAGCAAGATGTTTGGCCTCGATAATTTATATAAAAATCACGCTTGTACCATAATTTTGAAAGCTCATTAGGGGTTCACTCTTCAACTTGAGATTTATTCAATCTTAATTTTTTAACCTTGGCATGAACTCTAACAGCAACGCCATGACTTACCTTTAGGTCTTTTTCTATTTCACAGCTTCTATGGTCAAAAGAATAAAGAACCATTTGTTTTAAAGCATTTGCTTCCATATGCCTTCCTTTACCCGGAGAACGGGTTTTACTTTTGTTTTTATAGACCATCTTTGGTGCCTCCAAAATACTTGGAGATTTCATTATCACCATAAGACAGACGCCTGTATGTGAAGGTAAAAACAATTAAGAAGATCTGAAAAAAAAGAAACTTTTAATAGGCTGTTAGGAAGAAATTTTTAGAAGGTTTTAAGGGAGGCATCATCTTTAAAATTTTTTGTCAGATCTGGATCTTCTTATATGATCTTCTACAGTTTGTTAAATCAGATTGAAAATCAGGTACAATAGCCATAGGTCGTTCTCCTTGATTGATGGATTTGGGTTAATTCAATCTTAATTGGGAACGACCATTTTTTTGTCTATTGGTATAACAAAATTAGATATAAAATTTTAGTTAGCCACAGATTTGGCGAAGAGCCATTAAATATTATTCGTATTTTTGATAAAAGTCCCTTTTGGGGCTTTTTGTCTATTTTGGTGCATTGTTTATTTTAGTGCATAAATATCGGATTTATATTACTTTTCTCTTTGTTTTCCTGATTATTACTTTTGTCATTTAAATTGTTTCGTATAGAATACGCCCAGTGTAAATGGGGAGTGTGCAAATATTTTGTTTTGCAAACAACAAATCTTTATTAACCTACCAAAAAAGTTTAACTGTTTTTCATACCATATAAGGCTTAAACCTCATTTACACAAAGATAAATGCAAAGTTTTATGTAAAAAGGTTCTCTCAAGTCATGCCGGCTTTTTTATCTAAATATCACAATATGGACATGCTCAAAGGATCTCTTTGGGACAAGATTTTTGTATTTTCTTTACCTTTAGCTTTTACGAGCATATTGCAACAATTATTTAATGCAGCAGATGTTGCGGTATTGGGAAATTTTGTTGGTAATGATGCGGTAGCTGCAGTTGGCAACAATATTCCTATCATAGGCTTGGTCGTAAATTTATTTGTAGGTGGATCTTTAGGGGCCAATGTGGTTGTTGCCAGATATTTAGGCATGAAAGATCAAAAAAATGCTAATGATGCTGTCCATACTGCATTTTTCTTAGCCTTGCTTACAGGATGTGCCATCGCTTTAATAGGTGTCCCGTTTGCCAGAGTTTTTATTGATATGTTAGGTGTTCCTGACAATGTGGCAGGTCCTTGTGAAGAATACTTAAGAGTTTATTTTTTAGGTATGCCTTTTATTTCTTTATATAACTTTGAGGCAGCTTTATTTAGAAGTAAAGGTGATACTAATACTCCTTTAATTGCTTTGGCTATCGCCTCTGTATTTAATATTGTTGGCAATTTAGTAGTTGTTTTAGTCTTTGATATGCAAACAGGTGGCGTAGCTTTAACAACTGTATTAAGTAATGTTTTGTGTTCAGGCTTTCTTTTTTATCATTTAAGAAAAGACAGCGGATTTTTGCATATCTCATATAAAAGGATTTTAAGTTGTAATCAAAGAAAGGCGCGTGCAATTATCAGCATAGGTCTTCCAGCTGGTATTCAGGGCATGGTCTTCTCTTTATCAAACCTTTTAATTCAATCTGCTATCAATAGTTTAGGTACAGATGCCATGGCTGCATCGGCAGCAGCTTTTACAATTGAGATTAACACTTATTGTTTTATCAATGCCTTTGGTTTAGCTGCAACAACATTTATTAGTCAAAATTATGGTGCAGGCAATCTAACTCGTTGCAGACAAGTAGTTCATGCTTGTTTTTGGTTAGATTTTATAACTGCTACGGTCTTTTCAGCGTTCATTATTTTCTTTGTAAGAGATCTTTTAGGCTTTTTCTCAAATAGTGAGGCTGTAATTTCCTTAGGTATCACTAGAGTTTATTTGGTTGTTTTGCCCGAGGTATTAAGTGTAGCAATGGAAATTATGTCAGGTACAATGCGAGGTTTTGGTTATTCATTACCTCCGGCACTCATGACATTATTTGGTATTTGTGGCGTGCGTATTATATGGCTTTTTTCCATATTCAAAATGTATCCAACATACAACGTGCTCATGGCAGTTTACGGTATAAGTTGGGGTGTTGCGGCGTTGCTTATTTTCATAATTTATGTGCGATTTATGCGAAAGATAAAAGCACAAATTCATTCTAAGTAAAATTTTGGGGGTATTTTTTAAGAAAACAGCCTTTTTTGTAAAAAAATTTTTCTTTAAAATTAAGTACTTTTATATTTTTGGTCTTTTTTTGGTTAAGAAAAAATTAAATTTGCCTTCTTTTGGTGAGAAATCTTGAAAAATTGAAACACTTTTTTTTAAAGATAAAATAATTCTCGGTCAAAAGGCTAAATTTTTAACCGGCTTTAATAATAAATTAACAACAGGAACTAAAACATGCTGGATACTATTGGTGCTGTCGTAGGCAGTGTTAATGATGTTATATGGTCATATGTATTGATCATTGTTTTGATCGGTATCGGTTTTTATTTTACAGCAAGAACTGGCTTTGTTCAGATCCGTTATTTCCCGGAGATGTTCAAAGTTTTAAGACACGGTATCACCACTCATAAAACTAAGGGAAAGGAAATTAGTTCCTTCCAGGCCTTCTGCATTAGTACCGCCTCTCGTGTAGGTGTAGGTAATATTGCCGGTATTGCAATTGCAGTTGTTTTAGGTGGCCCTGGTGCTATTTTCTGGATGTGGGTTATTGCTATTATCGGTTCTGCCTCTTGCTTTGTTGAGAGTACATTAGCTCAGATCTATAAAGTTCCTTACCGTGAGGGTGGTTATCATGGTGGCCCTGCCTATTACATTAAAAATGCCTTAAAGCAGCCTGCAGTAGCAGCTTTCTTTGCAATTTTAATTACCATGACTTTTGCTCTGTTCTATAACAGTGTTCAGGCAAATACCATTGCCATGGCTTTAAATGATTCTTTCAACTTCAGTCCAGTCATTACCGGTTTAGTTCTTTGTGTTTTCACCTCCATGATTATTTTTGGCGGCGCCCATATTATTGCTAAGGCTGCTACTTTCATGGTGCCGATTATGGCTATGCTTTATTTAGGTGTTGCACTTATCATTTTATTTAAGAATATTGATTTAGTTCCTCACATGTTCTATCTCATTATTCATGATGCTTTCAGCCCACAAGCTGCAGTATCAGGCGGTTTTGCTACTGTAATTATGACTGGTATTAAGCGTGGCTTGTTCTCCAATGAGGCAGGTGAGGGTTCTGTTCCAAACGCTGCAGCTTGCGCTGTAACTTCTCATCCAGTAAAGCAAGGTTTAGTTCAGGCTTTCGGTGTATTCGTTGATACTCTGTTTATCTGTACCGCATCTGCTGTAATCGTTATTTTATGTGATAAATACGAGATTGGTGGTGATGTTACTGGTATTGCTTTAATGCAGTTATCCTTAAGCTCTGAATTAGGTGCTTTTGCCGGTTATTTCATGTCATTCACCATTACTTTATTTGCCTTTAGCTCCATTATTGGTAACTATTACTATGGTGAGGTTAATATCGGTTACCTCTCTAAAAACAAGATTGTTTTAACTGTATTTAGAATCTTTGTAGTAGGTATGGTTTTCTTCGGTTCTTATGCAACATTAGAAACTGTTTGGAATTTAGCTGACTTATTTATGGGTCTTTTAGCTTTAACCAATCTGTATGCTATTGCAAGATTGTCTAAGTTTGCCTTTATTGCTTTAAAGGATTACACCAAGCAGCGTAAGGAAGGTAAGGATCCTAAGTTCAACCCTTCATGCTTACCATCTCAAGATGGTGTAAATTCTTGGGGTAATGAACAAAAATACTTAGAAACTCATGATGAATAATAGAGTTATAAGCTTATAAGATTAAAAAGTGCCGCAATTATGCGGCACTTTTTTTATCCCAAAATAAAAGGGAATGACTAAAAGCCATTCCCTTTTTTGAATGCTATAAGACTTTATTAGCAGTCAAACTTGTAGCAGATGAACTTATTTAAAGGCTCTTGAGGAGTTACCATCTTGTTGACATCTGCAAACTGTGGCATGTGAGGGCAATCAGGATAGAACTCAGGCTCAAGGCATAAAGCGCTCTGATTTGCATAAACCTTGCCATCATCACGAGCGATGATTTCATAATCGCTAGTCTTAAGGTAGTTGGCAGAGTAGAACTGAACTGCAGGATAGTCAGTGTAAACTTCCATCTTAACCTTGTGATCATCAGACTCCATACGAGCAAAAGGCTTCTCTGGGTTGCCTTCGATGAGGTATGGGTGATCATAACCTAAAGCGTCTTTCATTAAGTCGTCTTTGAGGAAGTCCTGACCTACAGTCTTAGGAGTGTTGAAGTCAAAGGCTGTACCTGCAACTTCCTTAACTTCGCCAGTTGGGATAGAAGTGCTATCAAGAGGTAAGAAGGCCTTAGAATCAATCCATAAGGTGTGATTTAAAGCAGAGCTATTGTAGCCGTTTAAGTTGAAGTAAGCGTGGTTGGTAATGCAAGACCAGCAAGTAGCATCGCACTTACCTAAGTACTGGACATTTAAAGCATTGTCTTCGCTTACAGTGTAGGTAACAGTTAAGTCGTAGTTACCAGGGAAGCCCATATCACCATCAGGAGAGTGAACAGTATAGGTTAAGCTGTTTTCAGTTTTATTAACTAAAGTGAAACGGCGCTTATCAAAGCCATTAACACCACCGTGTAAGCAGTGTTCTGCACCAGAATTTAATTTATACTCTTTTCCATCAATGGTGAACTCAGAGTGAGCAATACGGTTGGCAAAACGACCGATAGTAGCGTTGAAGTAGCAAGGCTGGGAATTCCATTCTGCAGGATCCTTAACACCTAATAAAACCTCTCTTGGGGTTTCCTCACCTTTTACTGGAACCTTAATAGAAATGATGGTTGCACCCCAATCCATAATGGTAACAGTAAGACCGTTTTGATTTTTGATAGTTTCAAGTTTTGGATTTTGAGAGTATTGTTCAGTCATTTTTTAACCTGCTGTTTATCTTAAGATAAAGTTTGTTTGTAGCTTTTTTAGCTTATTTGTGAACTAAGTCTAAGGCGCAATAAATATTGTTGCAATACTATTTATTATGAAATTAGACAAATGTTTTCTTTTTTAAAAAATTTTTTTATTCAAAAAGATAAGATCTAAATATTTAATATTAGCTGAAAAAAATTTTTGTTTATGCTTAAATCTGATTTAAATCGCCGATTTTAAAAATGCAACTAAGCTTTTTCAATGAGGTCAATAATATGGATTTTTTAACTTTATCAAAAGAGCGTTATACCGCTAAGCATTATGACGTCAATCGTAAAATTTCCAATGAGGATTTAGATAAGCTTTTGGAGATTGTAAGATTATCTCCAAGTGCAGTAAATGCTCAGGCTTGGAAGTTCTTTGTAGGTTCCCAAAAGTCTATGGCAAAAATTATGCCAGCAATTTGCGATTTTAACCGAGATAGAGTAGGAGATTGTTCCCACTTTATCGTAATGTGCGCGCAAAATAAGCTTGATGAGGCATCATATAAAGAAGTAACTAAAAAGGAAGATGCAGATGGTCGTTATCCAAATCACCCAAATATTCGTGATATTGTGGATGAACATCGTATTGCTTTTGGCAAACTTCATGAGTCATTAGGCGATTATGCTCAGTGGACATCAAAGCAAGTTTATATTGCGATGACTGCTTTAATTTATGGCGCAAAATCTATGGGTATTGATTCTACCGCTATGGAAGGTATTGATTATGCAAAGCTTGATGAGATTTTAGATCTTAAAGCTCAAAACCTGCATAGTGTAGTTGTGGTTGCTTTAGGTTATAGCTCAGATGATGACAGCAATAAAAAGCGCCCAAAGTCCAGAAGAGCTAAAGAGTCAGTATTCTCATTTTTAGATTAGAAAAAACTTATGTATACATATAGAACTCACGGAACTTGTTCAAAATTCATTGATGTTGAGCTTGATGGCAAGATTATTAAAAGTGTCAAGTTTATTGGTGGATGCGATGGTAATCTAAAGGGCATAAGCAAGCTTGTGGCAGGAAAAAATATTGATGATGTTATAGCTCTTTTGCGTGGTAACACTTGCAGAAATAAGCCTACATCATGCCCAGATCAACTTACATATGCTCTAGAGGAAGCTTATAAAGCGCAAAATATAAACGAATAATAGAGGCCATAATTTGAAAATAATAAACGGCTGCGTTTATACCAAAGATTTTGAATTTAAAAAGCAAGATCTGTTTGTAAAAGGGGAGGAGATATCCTCCCCTTTTATTGATGATGTATGTATAGATGCTGAAAATTTGTATGTTTGTCCAAGTTTGGTAGATATTCATTTTCATGGGGCATGTGGCCATGATTTTATGGATGCTTCGGCTAAGGCTTTGGAAAAAATATGTAGATACGAAGCAAAATCAGGAATAGGTACAATTGTGCCTGCCACTATGACTATGTCAAAAGATGATATTTCTAGTGCATTAAAGGTGGCGTCTTCCTTTAAAAGTCCCGATGATGGAGCTTTAGTTGAAGGTATCTATATGGAAGGTCCTTTTATAAGCCCGAAAAAAGCAGGAGCTCAAGATCCTATTTATGTAAAAGAACCTTCATTAGAGCTTTTTGAAAAATTCCAGAAAGATGCCAAGGGTTTAATAAAATTTGTGGTATTAGCTCCTGAAGAGAAAGGTGCTTTAGATTTTATAAAAAAGCTTAAAGGTAAAGTCGTAATTTCTTTAGGTCATACTAAATGTAATTATGAAGAAGCTTCACAAGCTTTTTTTAAAGGTGCCTCTGAGTTAACTCACCTTTATAATGCTATGGAACCATTGCATCACAGAAATCCTGGCCCCATTTGTGCAGCTGCATTAAACGATAATATTTTTTGTGAGCTTATTTGTGATGGTATTCATATTGATAAGGATATGGTTTTATTAACCTTTAAGCTTTTTTCAGATAAAAGAATCATCATGATCTCAGATTCTATGATGGCATGTGGTTTAGAAGATGGTAAGTACAGTTTAGGTGGCCAGAAAGTATTTGTAAAAGGAAGAGAGGCAAGACTTAAAGACGGTACCTTAGCAGGATCGGTTACAAATTTATTTTTGATGCTGAAGAATGCTGTGAATATGGGGGTTCCACTTACAAGTGCTTTAAGATGCTGTACTTATAATCCTGCAAAACAAGCAGGCCTTTTGGGTAAAGTTGGAACTTTGGAGATAGGAAAAAGAGCTAATATTATATTTTTTGATAAAAATTTAACTCTTAAAGGAGTATTGCATGGTGGTAAATGGTTATTTAAAACTTTTTAAATACCAAAAATAAAGAATAAACTTACATTTTAGTGAGAAAGATCAAAAAAAAATTTAAACTAAAGAATCGCATAAAAAAGCCAAAAGCAAAAAAAGATCAAAAACTTTAAAAAAACTACTTGCAAACTTTAAAAAAGTCTCTATAATGCATTTCCGTTGTCACGCAAGACAACAACGAAAAAAACTCCAAGCGAGTTTAAAAAGTTCTTTAAAAATAAGTACGGACAATCTGTGTGGGCCCTCTGAAAAGAGGGTTAAAAAACAAGAATGAGAAGATTACTAGATAATGAAGGTAATTGAAGGACATTCACACAAGAGCCAAGTTTATTTGAAAATAAATTAGGAGCTCAAATCAAAATCTTTGAATATCGAAGAGTTTGATCATGGCTCAGATTGAACGCTGGCGGCAGGCCTAATACATGCAAGTCGAACNGGTAACATAGAGAAAGCTTGCTTTCTCTGATGACGAGTGGCGGACGGGTGAGTAAGGTCTGGGAAACTGCCTGACAGAGGGGGACAACAACTGGAAACGGTTGCTAATACCGCATACACCCTGAGGGGGAAAGTCGAAAGANNCGCTGTCAGATGTGCCCAGATGGGATTAGCTAGTAGGTGAGGTAAAGGCTCACCTAGGCGACGATCTCTAGCTGGTCTGAGAGGATGATCAGCCACATTGGGACTGAGACACGGCCCAGACTCCTACGGGAGGCAGCAGTAGGGAATATTGCACAATGGGGGGAACCCTGATGCAGCCATGCCGCGTGTGTGAAGAAGGCCTTCGGGTTGTAAAGCACTTTCAGAGGGGAGGAAAATGACGTTACCCTCAGAAGAAGCACCGGCTAACTCCGTGCCAGCAGCCGCGGTAATACGGAGGGTGCAAGCGTTAATCGGAATAACTGGGCGTAAAGGGCATGCAGGCGGTTCTGCAAGTAGGGTGTGAAAGCCCGGGGCTCAACCTCGGAATTGCACTCTAAACTGTGGGACTAGAGTATTGCAGGGGGAGACGGAATTCCAGGTGTAGCGGTGGAATGCGTAGAGATCTGGAAGAACACCAAAGGCGAAGGCAGTCTCCTGGGCAAATACTGACGCTCATATGCGAAAGCGTGGGTAGCAAACAGGATTAGATACCCTGGTAGTCCACGCCGTAAACGATGTTGATTAGAAGCTTGCTTGTAAGAGTGGGTTTCGCAGCTAACGCGATAAATCAACCGCCTGGGGAGTACGGCCGCAAGGTTAAAACTCAAATGAATTGACGGGGGCCCGCACAAGCGGTGGAGCATGTGGTTTAATTCGACGCAACGCGAAGAACCTTACCTGATCTTGACATCGCGAGAATTACTTGTAATGAGTAAGTGCCTTCGGGAACTCGCAGACAGGTGCTGCATGGCTGTCGTCAGCTCGTGTCGTGAGATGTTGGGTTAAGTCCCGCAACGAGCGCAACCCTTGTCCTTTGTTGCCAGCGGGTAGAGCCGGGAACTCAAAGGAGACTGCCAGTGATAAACTGGAGGAAGGTAGGGATGACGTCAAGTCATCATGGCCCTTACGGTCAGGGCTACACACGTGCTACAATGGGGCGTACAGAGGGAAACGAAACTGCGAGGTGGAGTGGAACCCAGAAAGCGTCCCTAAGTTCGGATTGGAGTCTGCAACTCGACTCCATGAAGTCGGAATCGCTAGTAATCGCAAATCAGAATGTTGCGGTGAATACGTTCCCGGGCCTTGTACACACCGCCCGTCACACCATGGGAGTGGATTGCACCAGAAGTGGCCAGCCTAACTGCAAAGGGGGGCGGTTACCACGGTGTGGTTTATGACTGGGGTGAAGTCGTAACAAGGTAACCATAGGGGAACCTGTGGTTGGATCACCTCCTTAACGAACGCCCTACTTTTCTTAGAGCCCACACAGATTATTCGTACTATATTTAAAAGAAGTCACGTTCCCATCGTCTAGTGGTCCAGGACTACAGCCTCTCACGTTGTCAACATGGGTTCGACTCCCATTGGGAACGCCAATGAGAAGTTCAAGAACTAAAGGACTTAGTTCTTGACCTTTTTAACGGTCAAAGCTCTTTAAAAATTCGTAAACAAGCTGAAACAAATAAACTGGATTTATTTGATTGAAAGATTAAATGAATCCGACTCAAATAGTCACTGAGTATAAAGGAAAAGGTTTTTTACAAGCAAAGAAAGCTTTGAAAGATGTTTTCCGGCGAGAATCGATAAAAGATATCGAACGCTTAGAAGATACAGCTCGGGAGCAATCCGGGGCTGTATGGTCAAGTGAATAAGCGCACATGGTGGATGCCATGGCGTCAGGAGGCGAAGAAGGACGTACTAATCTGCGAAAAGCTCAGGTAAGCCGATAAGGGGCGCAATAGCCTGAGATATCCGAATGGGGCAACCCAACACGCAAGTGTTACTTGATACAAAAGTATCAAGGGCGAACCGGGGGAAGTGAAACATCTCAGTACCCCGAGGAAAAGAAATCAACCGAGATTTCCACAGTAGCGGCGAGCGAACTGGAAGGAGCCCAAAAGTTTATATGGTACAAGTAGAACAGTCTGGAAAGGCTGACGAAAGAGGGTGATAGTCCCGTATACGCAAGTGCGATATAGATGAGCGAGAGTAGGGCGGGACACGTGGTATCCTGTCTGAAGAAGGGGGGACCATCCTCCAAGGCTAAATACTACCTGACGACCGATAGTGAACCAGTACCGTGAGGGAAAGGCGAAAAGAACCCTGGTGAAGGGAGTGAAAAAGAATCTGAAACCGTGTGCGTACAAGCAGTGGGAGCTAATTGAAAGATTAGTGACTGCGTACCTTTTGTATAATGGGTCAGCGAGTTATCTGCATTAGCGAGGTTAACTTTGATGAGGGAGCCGTAGGGAAACCGAGTCTTAATAGGGCGAAGAGTTGATGCAGGTAGACCCGAAACCGAGTGATCTAGTCCTGGACAGGCTGAAAGCAGGGTAACACCTGCCGGAGGGCCCAACCTACTGTCGTTGCAAAGCCAGAGGATGATCTGGGACTAGGGGTGAAAGGCCAATCAAACCCGGTGATAGCTGGTTCTCCCCGAAAGCTATTTAGGTAGCGTCCTGCAGGGACGTATGGGGGTAGAGCACTGTTATTGGAAGGGACTCATTGAGAGTTACCGACCAATTGCAAACTACGAATACCATACAGTTGTAAGCAGGGGACACACAGTGGGTGCTAACGTTCATTGTGAAGAGGGAAACAACCCGGACCGCCAGCTAAGGTCCCGAAGTTCTGATTAAGTGGGAAACGATGTGGGAAGGCATAGACAGCCAGGATGTTGGCTTAGAAGCAGCCATCATTTAAAGAAAGCGTAATAGCTCACTGGTCGAGTCGGCCTGCGCGGAAGATGTAACGGGGCTAAAATCAGACACCGAAGCTGCGGATTTGACTTAAGAAGTCAAGTGGTAGGGGAGCGTTGTGTAAGCCTGAGAAGCTGACAAGGGATTGTTGGTGGAGGTATCACAAGTGCGAATGCTGACGCAAGTAACGATAAAACGGATAAATAAACCGTTCGCCGGAAGACCAAGGTTTCCTGTTCAACGTTAAACGGAGCAGGGTTAGTCGGTGCCTAAGGCGAGGCTGAAAAGCGTAGTCGAAGGGAAACGGGTTAATATTCCCGTACCGTGTTTCATTGCGATGGGGTGACGGAGAAGGTAAGGCTGGCCGGAGGATGGAAGTTCCGGTGAAAGACTGTAGGTAGGTACATGGGTTAAAAGACAAGTACCGATAATCTGAGAGTTGAGACGAGGTAAGAAATTACCGAAGCAGTTGTGGCCAGGCTCCCAGGAAAAGCTCCTAAGCGAAAGATGAGACAGGCCGTACCCCAAACCGACACAGGTGGTCGGGTAGAAGATACCAAGGCGCTTGAGAGAACCCGGGTGAAGGAACTAGGCAAAAATGTACCGTAACTTCGGGAGAAGGTACGCTGAACTAAGTGAGAAGATTCACTCTTTGAGCTAAGTTCAGCCGCAGATAAATGGTGGCTGGGACTGTTTAACAAAAACATAGCACTCTGCAAACCTGAAAGGGGAAGTATAGGGTGTGACACCTGCCCGGTGCCGGAAGGTTAAATGATGAGGTTAGCGCAAGCGAAGCCTTTGAGTGAAGCCCCGGTAAACGGCGGCCGTAACTATAACGGTCCTAAGGTAGCGAAATTCCTTGTCGGGCAAGTTCCGACCTGCACGAATGGTGTAACCATGGCCACGCTGTCTCCACCCGGGACTCAGTGAAACCGAAATCGCTGTGAAGATGCAGTGTACCCGCGGCTAGACGGAAAGACCCCGTGAACCTTTACTGCAGCTTGACACTGAACCTTGAACCTGTTTGTGCAGGATAGGCGGGAGACATAGAAGCGGAGACGCTAGTTTTCGTGGAGTCGACCTTGAAATACCGCCCTGACAGTTTTGAGGTTCTAACTAAAGAAACAAATCTGAGGACAGTGTCTGGTGGGAAGTTTGACTGGGGCGGTCTCCTCCCAAAGGATAACGGAGGAGCACGAAGGTCGGCTGATCACGGTCGGAAACCGTGAAGTCAGTGCAATGGCATAAGCCGGCTTGACTGCGAGAGCAGCAACTCGAGCAGGTGCGAAAGCAGGTCATAGTGATCCGGTGGTTCCATATGGACGGGCCATCGCTCAACGGATAAAAGGTACTCTGGGGATAACAGGCTGATACCGCCCAAGAGTTCATATCGACGGCGGTGTTTGGCACCTCGATGTCGGCTCATCACATCCTGGGGCTGTAGTTGGTCCCAAGGGTATGGCTGTTCGCCATTTAAAGTGGTACGCGAGCTGGGTTCAAAACGTCGTGAGACAGTTTGGTCCCTATCTACCGCGGGCGTTGGATGATTGCAGGGACTTGCTCCTAGTACGAGAGGACCGGAGTGAACGAACCTCTGGTTTACGGGTTGTCACGCCAGTGGCACGGCCCGGCAGCCAAGTTCGGACCTGATAACCGCTGAAAGCATCTAAGCGGGAAGCAGACCCTAAGATAAGTCATCCCAATCTATAAGATAGTAAAGACCGTTGCAGACTACGACGTTGATAGGCTGGATGTGGAAGTCCTGTGAAGGATGTAGCTTGCCAGTACTAATGTTCTGAGAGTCTTGACCATACAGCCCCGGAAGGCATCCGAGAGGCAATCTTTGTTAAAACCTGACTAAAAAAAGAAGTAAAGCTAAGTTTACGAATTTTAAACTGAATATGTCCGGCGGCCATAGTGCTGTAGAACCACCTGTTCCCATTCCGAACACAGAAGTGAAATGCAGTCACGTCGATGGTAGTGCAACGTACGATTGTGTGAGAGTAGATCACCGCCGGGCTACTTTTTGAAGAACCCAGACCTTTTGGTCTGGGTTTTTTCATCTAGAAGCACTTTAAATAAGAGCTTTTTTAACGAATTTAAAACCGAATTTATCCGGCGGCCATAGTGCTGTAGAACCACCTGTTCCCATTCCGAACACAGAAGTGAAATGCAGTTACGTCGATGGTAGTGCAACGTACGATTGTGTGAGAGTAGATCACCGCCGGGCTACTTTTTGAAGAACCCAGACCTTTTGGTCTGGGTTTTTTCGTTTTATCTATTTAAAAAACTCCATGATTTTCCCAATCAGGCATTTTCTCTTCAAATTTTAAAATGTCATCTTGGTGTTTTAATGTCAGAGCAATATTATCAAGCCCTTCAAGTAAACACTCACGTCTAAAAGGATCTAAGGTGAAATTAAAGCTAAGATCTTTACAATTTACAGTTAAATTTTCTAAATCTATTTTTATCTTAGTGCCAGGTTCTTTTTCCAAGATTTTAAAAAGTGCATCTACTTCAGCTTCTTTAAGCTTCACCGGCAAAAGACCACAGCCTAAGGCATTGTTATTGAAGATAACTGCAAAAGATGGGGCAATAATTGCTTTAAACCCATAGTCAATCAAAGCCCAAGGTGCGTGTTCTCTTGAAGATCCGTTACCAAAATTGTCACGAGCGACTAATATAGACGCGTTGGCATATTGCGGTTTATTTAAATTAAATTCAGGGTTTTTGATAGTTTCAGCATCATCTAAATATCTTTGATCATGAAAAAGGTGTTTGCCAAAGCCTTTACGATTTACAGCTAACAAAAATTGTTTAGGAATTATCTGATCGGTATCGATATTTGCAGAATCAAGTGGTACTGCAATTCCTTCATGTACGGTAAATTTCTGCATATCTAATCCTTTATATATTTACGAACATCATCAATATAGCCTGAAATAGCGCAAGCTGCGGCTGTTGCGGGACTCATCAAATGAGTTCTTGAATCTTTGCCTTGACGTCCAACAAAATTTCTATTGGAAGTTGAAGCTACACGAATTCCTGCAGGAGCTTTATCATCATTCATAGCAAGACACATCGAGCAACCACTCTCGCGCCATTGAAAACCTGCTTCAATAAAGATCTTGTCTAAGCCTTCTTTTTGAGCTTGCATTTTTACTTGAGTTGATCCAGGGACTGCCAGAGCTAATTGAATATTAGGTGCGATCTTATGGCCTTTTAAAATAGCAGCTGCTGCTCTAAAATCTTCAATACGACCATTGGTACAAGAGCCAATAAATATATAATCAACTTTTGTGCCAAGAATTTTGTCGTGAGCTTTTAATCCCATATAACTTAAAGCATCGTTACATGTTTTTTTATCCACATGATTTGCAAAATCATCAGGAGATGGCAGAGTAGATGAGATACCAAATCCTTGACCTGGATTTGTACCCCAAGTTACAAAAGGCTCTAATTCGTCGCAATTTATGGTTACTGTTTTATCAAACACGGCATCGTCATCAGATTTTAAAGTTCGCCAATACTCACAGGCTTTATCAAAGTCATCGCCCTTGGGTGTATACATTCTGCCTTTTAAATAGTTAAAGGTTGTTTCATCTGGCGCAATCACGCCGGAGGTGGCTCCAAATTCAATGGCCATATTGCAAAGAGTCATACGACCTTCCATAGAAAGTTTTTTTATAACATCTCCTGTAAACTCAACAGCATAGCCGGTACCTCCTGCTGTGGTGAGTTTGGCAATAATGGCCAAGATGAGATCTTTGGCAAAGCAACCTTTAGGAAGAGAGCCTGTGCACTCAATTTTCATGGTCTTAAGCTTTCCTTGTTTTAAAGTTTGCGTTGCCATTACATGTTCAACTTCGGATGTACCAATACCGAATGCCAAAGCTCCAAAAGCGCCGTGAGTTGCTGTATGTGAATCACCACAAACTAAGGTGGTACCTGGCAGAGTAAAACCTGTTTGTGGTCCTACAATATGGACGATACCTTGGTTGTCACTATTTAGCCCAAAAAACTTAATACCAAATTTGCGGGTATTTGCCATTAACGCTTTAATTTGAGTTTGTGCAAGCTCTAGGCAGGCATCAAGACTATGATGTTTGGTGGACACATCATGATCGACTGTAGCCAAATGCAAATCAGGTCTTCGTACTTTTCGATGCGCAATTTCAAGAGATGCAAAAGCCTGAGGGGATGTAACCTCATGGATTAACTGTCTATCTATATAAAGAGTAGGGAGTTCACCTTCTTGTGTAAATACAATGTGTTTTTCATAAACCTTTTCATACAATGTTTTGCCCATAATCTTTCCTTACTCTGACTTTAA
This sequence comes from uncultured Succinivibrio sp., assembly GCA_905186145.1. Lineage (GTDB taxonomy): Bacteria > Pseudomonadota > Gammaproteobacteria > Enterobacterales > Succinivibrionaceae > Succinivibrio. Next base: position 1,363,469 of record LR994470.1, on the reverse strand, counting down.
AATATTCTCAGCTATAACATCGCCTAATTCACTTGTACTAAGAGCTTTTCTATAAGAGGCTCCACTATCTAAAAGATCGGCTGTCATAAAGCCTTTTTTTAAGGCATAAGTAACACTATCTTCTATAGCTTTTGAGGCTTTAAACTCTTTGAAGGAATAACGTAGCATTAAGGATGCTGATAAGATTTGAGCTAAAGGATTGGCAATATTTTTCCCGGCAATATCAGGAGCGCTACCTCCTGCAGGCTCATAAAGGCCAAAACCGCCATCACCTAAGGATGCCGATGGTAAAAGTCCCATAGATCCTGTGATCATGGCACACTCATCAGAGAGAATATCGCCAAACATATTTGAGCATAACAATACATCAAATTGAGATGGATTTTTTATAAGTTGCATCGTCGCATTATCAATATAAATATGCTCAAGTTTTACAGAAGGGTAATCTTTTGACACTTCGTTTACGACCTCCCGCCATAACACTGAGCTTGCAAGAACATTAGACTTATCAACTGAGGTTACTTTTTTATTACGTATCGATGCAGCTTCAAAGGCAATTTTGGCAATACGTTCTATTTCAAAACGATAATAGACTTCCGTATCAAAAGCTTTTTCATTTAAGCCTGAGCCTTCTCGACCTTTAGGGGAGCCAAAATAAATACCGCCTGTAAGTTCACGTACGCATAATATGTCAAAGCCACGCATAGCAATATTGGCTCTAAGAGGAGAGAGTGAGCCTAAGCCTTGGAAAATTTTGGCAGGTCTAAAATTGGCATAGAGATTAAACTCTTTGCGCAGAGGTAATAAAGCGCCACTTTCTGGGCGTTTGTGTGTGGGCAGATGGTCCCATTTAGGACCACCTACAGAACCAAACAAAATTGCATCGCACTCTTTGCAAGTATTAAGTGTTTTTTGAGGAAGAGCTGTTCCTTCATTATCAATAGCAATACCGCCTACAAGAGCATGTTTATACTCAAAATTTATATTAAATTTTTTGGAGATTGCATGTAATACTTTTAAGGCCTCATTCATGACCTCAGGACCAATGCCATCACCTGGCAGTACTGCGATTTTATAAGTTTTGGTCATGATTAGTGTNTTCTCCTGTTCTTTTTTTACTAATTGAGCTTTATAAATACTATTGCAAGCTGAAATAAGGGCTAGGGCTGATGCTTCAATGACATCTGTAGATAAGGCTGTTCCATAGAAATGACGGTTTTCATAGAAAACGTCAACATCAACCTTACCTTGGGCATTCATACCTGAACCTTTGGCTTGAATATTAAAACTATGTAATTTAAGTTTGATGCAGGTTAAGCGACAGATGCAGTTAAATACAGCATCAACAGGACCATTACCAATTCCTGAATCTGTGCGAGTGCGTTTACCAATCTTAAGTCTTACGGATGCTGTCGGAATTGTGTGTTTGCCCCCTGAGATAACATTTAAACTGTCTAATTTAAATTGGCTTTCATCCTCTTGTTGTTGTGAGAGAAATAAAAGAGCTTCAAGATCGTAATCAAATACCTGGCCCTTTTTATCAGCAAGTTTTAAAAAGCGAGAGTAAACATCATCTAGATCGTAAGAGCTCTCAAGATAGCCTAATTTTTCTAAAATAGCTTTAATCATGTGACGGCCAGATCTTGCTGTCATATGCAGATTATTTTCTTTAAAGCCAACACTTTGGGGAGTTAAGATTTCATAAGTGTTTTTATTTTTTAAAACGCCATCTTGATGAATGCCTGAACTATGAGCAAAAGCATTAGTACCGACAATGGCTTTATGAGAAGGAATTGGTTCATTGGTAATACCGGAGATGACAGAACTTGCTCTGGCAATATTTTTACTTTTTATCCCAGTATAAATACCGCCCATACTCTCAGATCTAAGTTTTATGGCCATAACACATTCTTCAAGAGCGGTATTACCAGCTCTCTCGCCTAAGCCATTTACCGTACATTCAATTTGACGGGCACCTTCATTTATCGCTGACAGACTATTGGCAGTTGCCATACCCAAATCATTATGGCAATGAACAGATATCGTAGCCTTATCGATATTTGGGACTTTATTAAATAAGGTTTTTATAATTGAGCCAAATTCGTAGGGCAGGGTATAACCTACGGTATCTGGAATATTTACCGTAGTTGCACCGGCTGAAATTGCTTTTTCAACCATCAAGCATAGGTTATCAATAGGAGTTCTTCCGGCATCTTCACAAGAGAACTCCACATCATCTGTATAATTACGGGCTTTTTTTACCGCATAAACCGCCATATCTACGATATCTGCAAAAGGTTTTTTTAATTTTGATTGTGCATGAATATCAGATGTAGCAATAAAAGTATGAATGCGGTAATGGTCGGTGCCTTTTAAAGCTTCATAGCAAGCCTCAATATCAGGATCTAAAGCACGAGCTAAAGCACAGCATGTTGAATTTTTTAAAACCTTGGCAATTTCCCTGACACTTTGAAGGTCACCAGGCGATGAAATCGGAAAGCCAGCCTCAATAACATCAACACCTAAATTTTCAAGAGTCAGGGCAATTTGAACCTTTTGTTTGCAAGTTAAGGACTGTTGTAAGGCCTGTTCACCGTCACGCAAGGTTGTATCAAAAATAATGACTTTTTTATTATCAGGCATAATCTAATTTCCTTAAAAAAATGACTACAAGAAGTTCTTTTTGTTTTTATGTGCCATAAATTCATATTAGAAAAACTCATTTTCTTCGCAATATATTTTTGCAATATTTAATAAATATTTTATTTAACAGATTGATTTATATTGTTATTTAATTTCAAAAACATACTGTTTTGTAATGATTTTTTTGCACTTTTTTATGACAATTTGCACTTATTTTGTAAATTTTAAAAAATTACTTTTGCGTGAAAATTTGAGCTTAGAGGGGGCAAAGAGAGGGGGATTATATGCAAAATAGCTCTATAATTTTGTAAAAATTTATTTTTTATATTTGTATAATCTGAGATCTTTCTCACGGTTTTTTGTGTATAATTAACTGTCTTTTATTTTGAGGCCGGCAGGCTGTGGATCGCGGGTTTTTCGATCCCTGTAGGTGGTATTTCGAGTTCTCCTCTATTTTCCCTCAGACCTTTCATAAGCTATTGTTTAAGGTACATTTGCCCTAGGGCCTCCGCCAATTGTGGAGTTTTTACACATGTCCGAGCAGGATTTAAATTTACAAAACGAGTCTTTAGTAGCTGATAAGACCCCTGATACTTTAGTAAAATCTGAAAAGAATGCTAAAGATGATATTACCGTGACCACCGGTGGGGATGAGAGCTTATTGATGTCATCTGCTAGTGAAGAGGATGAGGATTTAGCAGTATTTGACGATCTGCCGTTATCTGAGAGTGTTTTAAAGGCTGTTAAGAATTTAGGCTTTGAAGCACCTACCCCAATTCAAGAGCGTGCAATCCCAGTAATTATGGAAGGCCATGACATTTTAGGTCAGGCTCAAACTGGTACTGGTAAGACTGCAGCCTTCACCTTACCAATGCTTTCAAGAATTGATTGCACTGATGGTTCTATTCAGGCTTTAATTTTAGAGCCTACCCGTGAGCTTGCCATTCAGGTAGCTGAAGCTTGCCAGAGCTTTGCTAAATATATTGAAGATTTCCGTGTAGCGCCAATTTATGGTGGTGCTTCTTATGAAAATCAGATTAGAAGTCTTCGTCATGGCGCTCAGGTAGTTGTTGCAACTCCAGGTCGTTTAATTGATTTATTAGAGCGTGGCAAGATTGATTTAAATCAGGTTTCTTTCTTAGTTATCGATGAAGCTGATGAAATGTTACGTATGGGCTTTATTGATGATGTTGATTGGATTTTAAGCAATACCCCAGAAGATCGTCAGACTGCATTATTCTCTGCAACTATGCCTGATGCTATTGCACGTATTGCTAAAAATCACTTAAAAGATCCTGTAGATGTTCGTATTGAATCTAAGACTACTACTGCAACTACTGTTCATCAGCGTTATTGGATTGCCTCAGGCGTTCACAAGATCGACGCTATGACCCGTATTTTAGAGGTTGAGGATTATGATGCAGTTTTAGTCTTCGTAAGAACTAAGACTGATGCTGAAGATGTGGCTAACCGTTTAATGGGCAGAGGCTTGGCCTGTGCTGCTTTACATGGTGATATCCCACAGCGTCAGCGAGAGAAGATTATTGATCGCTTAAAGAACAAGCAGCTTGATATCATCATTGCCACCGATGTTGCAGCTCGTGGTTTAGATGTTGATCGCATAACTCATGTATTTAACTACGATATTCCTTACGATGCTGAGTCTTATGTACACCGTATTGGCCGTACAGGCCGTGCCGGTCGTACCGGTGAGGCCATCTTATTCGTCTCTCCTCGTGAAAGACGTGCCTTACGTCAAATTGAGCGTGTAACTCATCAGCAAATTGAGCCTATGAGCATGCCTACTATTGCTGATGTAAATCGTGTAAGACTTGAGAACTTCCGCAATCAGATCATGGAGACTATTGCTGAGGGTAATTTAGAGCAGTTTGAAGAGGTTATCTCTGAGATTTTAACTGATGACTCTATCGAACCTGAGGTTTTAGCTGCAGCTTTAGCCAAGATGGCTCAGCGCGATGGCACCTTACTTTTAGATGAGAGTAAGCCTGAGCCACGTATGCGTACTTTTGATGATGATAACAGAGAGCGTCGTCCTCGTGGAGAGGAGCGTCCTCGTCGTGTTCCATCAGCTCAGCCTCAGCCTTTACGTGACTTCCCTGATATGAAGATGACACGTTTCCGTTTAGCAGTTGGTCGTCGTGATGGTGCAAAACCAGGTCAAATCGTTGGAGCTATTGCCAATGAGGGTAATTTAGACAGCAAGTATATCGGTGAGATTTCAATTTTTGATACTTTCACGACTGTTGATTTACCTGCAGGTATGCCTGAGGAAACCATGCACATCTTAGCTCAAGCCCGTGTTTGTGGTAGACCTTTAGATCTGCGTGAGTACACCTCTGAGCCTCCACGTGGTGGCCATCGTCAAGATCGTAACTTCAGACAAGAGCGTAACTTTAATCGTGATCGCGATTTTGATCGTAACGGCAATCGTGGTGGTCGTGATTTCCACAATAATTTTGGTGATGACAATCGCGGTAATCGTCGTGATGATAGAAGAGATGATCGTCGTGGCAACCGTCGTTTCGAGCGTCCATCTTTTAGCTTCAATGATCGCTCAAATGATCGCTCTTTCCGTTTTAATCGTGGTGAGCGTAACGGCAATAGAGGCTTCCAAGGCGGCCGTCGTGACGGTTTTTAATTAAAGATTAGATACCTATAAAATAAGCCCTTCCTTAATAATTAAGGAAGGGCTTTTTCGTATTAAGTTTAAGAAAATCTCAAAAATCTTTTAAGCTATATCTTCATTTCCAGGCAGAGTTTTTATCTTCTCTACACTAAATCTTCTTTCATGATTTTTAGCAAAGAAGAAAACGCAGATTAAACCCATTACATTGATAATAAAACCAAATACTGGAATTAAGTGTAAATCCAAAGAGAAGGTAAATACTAAGCCACCGGCAAAAGCACCTAAAGCATTACCTAAATTGAATGCAGCTTGAATGCTGGCGCCACCTAAAAGCTGACCGCCTTTAGCTACTCTTAAAATAAGCATTTGGAATGGGGAGGCTGTGGCAAATAATATACCGCCGGCAATACAGATAAGCGGAATGGCCACAATTTTAATATCAGCTGTAAAGGCAATTGCAATTAAGATTATTGAAGATATAGAGATCCAAACTGTAGATACCTTACCTGGGGTAAATTTGTCGCAAAGTCTGCCTGATACTAAGTTAAATAAGACCATGCAAATACCCATAGCTACCATGACAATGGAAACCATTTCAATTGGTAAACCTGAGACTTTGGTTAAAAGAGGACTTAAATATGACAGCATACAGAAGATACCGCCATTGCTAAATAAGGTTGCACCTAAAACAAGCCAAGCGGCTTTATCTTTTAAAAAGACAAATTGTCCTTTAAATCCGGTATCAGCACATCTACCGGTATCTTTTACCCAGAAGGCCACAGAAGTTAAAACGATTAACCCCCATAGGGTTACTAAGATAAAGATTGAGCGCCAAGATAAAGATTGAGCCATGGCTGTACCTAAAGGTGCACCAAATACATTAGCTACAGTCATTCCAGCTGCCATAATGGCAATAGCACTTGTACCTTTGCCTTGAGTTGCTAATCTTGAGGCGATAATTGAGGCTACACCAAAATAGCAACCATGGGGAAGGCCTGAGATGAATCTTGCTATTAACAGAGTCGAGAAATCATTGGCAAAGACGGTGATGGCATTACCTAAAATATGTACGACAATTAAGCATAAAAGGATATGCTTTAATTTAAATTGACGCACAAATAATAAAGTAAAAGCACCGGTGGCAACACCTGTGGCGTAGAAAGAAATAATGTGTCCTGCTGTGTCTAAGCTTACGTTAAAATCTTTGGCAACATAGGGCAAAAGTCCCATGGCCACAAATTCAGTAATACCTAAACTCAAGGTTCCAAAAGCTAAGGCAATCAAACCTCTTATAAGCATAATAGATCCTTTTTTGATAAGTTTTTTATATATCTGTTTTGATGGTTTAAGGAGGGAAAAATTTCCCTCGCTATTAAAACGCAAAAGGGATAAATTTTCGAGAGATGCACAATCTTTGTGCGATAAAAATAAAAAGACATGATCTAAAAAATAGATCATGCCTTATCTTTTTTAAGGTTTTATTTAGGCAAGACGCTTAAGCTTTGCCATATAGAAACCATCAGTACCACCAGAAGGCATTAAGTGCTTATCTTCAATAAGTTCAAATTTGCCTTGGTTTCTCTCAAGGAAAGCCTTAATTTGTAATTCGTTTTCAGAAGGTAAAATAGAACAAGTTGAGTAAACTACAATGCCACCAACTTTAGCCATCTTAGAATAACGCTCTAAGATATCCATCTGAGTCTTACGAATTTCACCTAAACGCTCACGACCATCACGCCATTTGCTATCAGGCATACGACGGATAACACCAACACCTGAGCACGGGGCGTCGATTAAAACTTTGTCTGCTGAGTCATATAAACGTTTGATAACTTTGGTGCTATCAATAACACGAGTCTCAATATTAAAAGCACCTGCACGACGGGCGCGGTGTTTTAAATCCTGAAGTTTCCAAAACTCAGTATCGGTGGCAATGATAGTACCCTTACCTTGCATTAAGGCTGCTAAATGTAAAGTCTTACCACCTGATCCTGAACAGGCATCAATTACACGCTCAGAAGGTTTAGGATCTAAGAATGCACCAATTAACTGAGATCCTGCATCTTGTTGCTCAAACATACCTTCTTTAAAGGATTTTGTTCTGAATAAAGCTGAGTTTGAGGTAACCTCAAGAGCTGTTGGGCAACCGGCAACAGGGCGGGTAACGACTCTCTCTTGAGTTAAAGCATGAGCTAACTCATCACGAGTGCACTTTAAAGTATTAGCACGAATGACACGCTTAGCTTCCTGACCTAAAGCTTCACGCTCACGCGGCCAGGCATCTTTTAATTCAGCAGAACCTAACTTATTGAGCCAAATTGGGCAACCTGAGGTAAATAAAGGCTCAAGACGAGCTTGTTCTAAGCGCTTTTTCAAGCCACGTCTGTCAAAACCTTCCTCACCTTCAAGCTCAGGTAAAGGCCATCCTTTGTCTGCACAGTATGAAAATACTAAGCGACCGACATGACGCTCAAAATCAGAAGGACGCTTTAAGTTTGCAACGTATGCGTAAAAAGACATATGGCAGAACATAGCGTTAATTTGTCTAATTAAAAAGCCTTGCTCGACAGGGGAGAGCTTAACTTTGGCAAACCAATAAGCGTAGGTTCTATCTAATGATTTATGTTTGGCAATAGCGTCATTTAATATTGAAAATACAAGACGCAGTTGGAACTCTGAAAAGCCTTGACGGCGTACGCGACTTTCATGTTCTTTTGGATCTGTAAATTTAGCTTCAAGACGCTTTTTAGGATCATAAGATCCCTTACGGGATTGGTCCTTATTAAATTTGCGTTTGTAATTAGATCTTGCATTTTGCTTTTGATCCATAAGTTCCTCTTAATTTTAACGGTTAGGCCGTTTTACTTTGATTCCGTAACCTGATTGTTTTAAAGAAAAGCCTTCAGAGCTTATCCATACATCCAAGCCATTGCGAATATTTCCAGCAATTACTGCAGCGGCAAAGCTTGGACTTTTAACTTTGATATCTTCTGCAGCAATCAAGCAGTCTTGTTTAGGATCTTCATATAACAATCCCACAGACTGTAAATACTCTCGGTATTTTTTTATGTGTAAAGGCAAAGAAGCTGCAGTTTTTAAGGCAGCTTGTGATCCTTTTATAATTGTAAAGTAAGGATGCGTTCTATCGCCATGTGGAAAACCTTTTGCGCATAAATTTTTGACAGCAAGTGTATATATTTCCTTGCCTGAGGGCAAGGCTTGAGGCTTGAGCATGTCTTTAAGTGAAATTAAAGCGCGGTAAAGGGCAATCGGTACTACTGCATGGGTTTTAAGTCCGTTTGCGTCACATATAAAGCTTACTTTGTGTTCTTCCATGTGGCTTATCTTTTAGGACAAGAATAATAAGCCGCAGTGATCCTGCGGCTTTTGTCATTATTGTTTGTATGTCTTAAGGAAGTGCTCAAGACGTTCACAAGCATCGTTGATAATATCAACAGATGGTAAGAATACCATTCTAAAGTGATTTGGCTCAGGCCAGTTAAAGCCTGTTCCTTGAACGATTAAAAGTTTTTCAGCACGTAAAAGATCTAAGGCAAACTTTTGATCATCTTTGATGTTAAAGCGCTTATCAAGTTTTGGGAACATGTATAAAGCACCATGTGGTTTTACCACACTAATACCATCAATTGCAGATAATCTGTCATACATAGCCTGTCTTTGAGTGTATAAACGACCACCTGGAATTATAAGCTCGTTGATACTTTGATATCCGCCTAAAGCAGTTTGAATTGCATGCTGTAAAGGAACGTTGGCGCACAAACGCATAGCCATCATCATCTTTACACCATCAATAAAGCCTTTATTGCGCTTAGCAGGTCCTGTAATCATCATCCAACCCTGACGGAAACCACAAGCTCTGTAAACTTTAGATAAACCATTGTAGGTAACAATAGTAATGTCGTCAGCTAAGGTGCAAATAGATCTATGGGCAACATCATCAAATAAAATTTTGTCATAGATCTCATCGGCAAAGATTACCAAATCATGTTGTCTTGCAAATTCAATAATATCCTGCAATACAGGGGTTGGATAAACAGCACCTGTTGGATTATTTGGATTGATAAGAACAATACCTACAGTTTTGGAGGTAATCTTCTTTTTCATATCATCAATATCCGGATACCAGTTTGACTGTTCATCGCAGATATAATGTACAGCACGACCGCCTGCTAAGTTAATTGCAGCAGTCCACAAAGGATAGTCAGGAGCAGGAACTAAAACCTCATCACCATTGTTTAAAAGTGAGTTCATAGTCATGGTGATAAGTTCAGAGACACCGTTACCAATAAAGATATCGTCAGCGTCTACTTTTTTTAAGCCTTTTTGCTGATAGTACTGGGCAATAGCTTTACGTGCAGGAAATATGCCATTTGACTCACAATAACCTTGAGAGTTAGGTAAATTGCGGATTACATCGCGCACAACTTCTTCAGGAGCTTCAAAACCAAAAGGCGCGGTATTACCAATGTTAAGTTTTAAAATACGCTGGCCTTCTTCCTCCATGCGTAAAGCTTCCTGATGTATTTTGCCGCGAATGTCATAGCAGACATTGTCGAGCTTGTGCGATTTTTGCAGCAATTTCATAAAACACCTTTAGTTTTTACCTAATTTCAATTCATTCTAGCACCAAGAGCGCATTTAATTTCTAGTTAAAATCACGGCCCATGACTTTTTCATTATAGATTTGCTCTAATACATAGCGTTCATAACCTAAATGAGGGGAAGCCATTCGACGGTATTTAACCATATCGCGAGTGCGTAAGTCATAATTTAAAGCACCAGTGTACATTACAAATGGTACTCGATGTCCAGATTTTGTTTTAATAAAGCCCATTAAGTTTGAAACGTTCTGCAAAGTTCCTGTTTTTGCAGTGACATTTTTAGCCAAAGGTGGCTGAGAGGTTGAAGCTCTCCAGTGCAGGGATCCTGAAACACCGGCTACAGGTAAAAGTTCAATGAAATGTAATTTATCGTCATTGAGATTTATATACTGTAAAACCTCTAACATAATTTCAGGGGACACAATGTTATGAGGAGATAAACCTGAGCCATCAACAAAGTAAGCATTACCTAAATCAATATTTGCATATTTTGCCAAAATTGATCTGATAGCAGCTGTGGTACGCTGATAGGTAGCAGGGAGTTTGTAATACTCATAAGCTACATTTTTAGCAATGGCATCGGCATAGAGGTTATTTGACCTATAGAGCATGTATTTTAAGAGCTCTTTTAATGGCTTTGATTCAATATAACCTAAGGTTGCGTAATTATTTATGCTCTCATGGCTAATTTTAATGCCGTTAATGTGGATACCATGATTTTTAAAAATAATGTTAGTCCAATCTACAGCCCATTGTTCAGGATCGGATACAGCCAATGATAAAGGCCAAGGTTTGTTTTGCTTTTGGATTGGTACACATCCTGAAATACGGTATTGATTGTTGCGATAGAGATTAGCCTCAAGTTCGCAGTTAATACCATATTCAGAAGATTTAATGCCATAAGCCTCAGAGTTAATTCCAATAGGTACACTTGATGGAACTAAAGCTGTAGCAACTTTACCTTCTCCGTGTGGTTGTAATTGTGCAAAAGCGCAGTTGCGATTGATGATAGCTGCGCCAGCTGGAGCTGTAAAGCATACAGGTAAATCATTCCAAGACCAGCCTTGGCCACGACTTAATCCTCCAAAGCGGCTTAAATCTAAAATGACCGAACCTGAAATTCTTTTAACGCCTAAATTTTTTAAAGAGCTAATTAAAGTTGCATAGTCTTTAGATTTAAAGCTAGGGTCACCTGTGAATTTAACAACCACATTGCCGTTTAAAACCCCACCTTCTGAGAGTTTTAATGTGCCATTTTGATTTAAATTTTGAGGTGGCACCTCAAGAGCGGTCTTTAGGGTATAGTCCTGACCTAAATATAAAACAGCAGAAAGAGCAGTTAAAACTTTTAATGTAGAAGCCGGTTGCATAAAAGTACCGGTGTTTTTGCCATAAATGCTATTTGATCCTGGAATCATATAGGCAACACCAATTTGAGTGCCTGGTAAAGGAGTGCTGCGAGCAGGTATGGCTTGGGATGAAATACTGAAAATTAAAGCTAAGGCGCCTAAGGCGATTTTTATAGATTTATTCATAATTTATTGCTTTAAAAGCTATTTAAAAAAGATAGAGGCAATTATACTTTGCTTTTGTTTTTAGGGGGGCTAAAAAGCTTATTTTGTTCTAAAAAAGCCCGATTATATGATTAAATCTCAAGATCGATAATGTGATAAAATTGTATCCATAGATTTTGTATTCAGAATTTCCTTAATAGGAAGTTTTTTTGTGGAGTTTAAATATGATCATCGAACCTAAGGTACGCGGCTTTATCTGTGTAACCACTCACCCAAATGGCTGTGACCTCAATATCAAACACCAGATTGATTATGTAAAATCCCAATCTAAGATTGCCAATGGCCCTAAAAAAGTTTTAGTTATAGGCGCCTCAACCGGTTATGGTCTGGCCTCCCGTATTAGTGCAGCCTTTGGTAGCGGCGCTGCAACCTTAGGTGTATTTTTTGAAAAGCCTGGTACTGCAAAGCGTCCTGGTACTGCAGGTTGGTATAACACTGTAGCCTTTACCAAGTATGCAGAAGCTGAGGGCTTATATGCTAAAAACATCAATGCCGATGCCTTCTCAGATGAGTGCCGTGCTAAGGTAATTGAGACTATTAAGGCTGATTTAGGCCAGGTTGATATGGTCGTATACTCCTTAGCAGCCCCTGTTCGTAAGATGCCAGAAACAGGTGAAGTTGTTCGTTCTTCATTAAAGCCTATTGGCAAACCATATACTTCAACTGCTATTGATACTAATAAAAATGAAATCATAACCTCTACTTTAGAGCCTGCTACAGAAGAGGAGATTGAGAATACTGTTAAGGTTATGGGTGGACAGGATTGGGAGTTATGGATTGAAGCTTTATCAAAAGCTGGCGTCTTAGCCCAAGGCTGTAAGAGCGTAGCTTATAGCTATATTGGTACTGAAATTACTTGGCCTATTTACTGGCACGGCGCTTTAGGCAAGGCTAAGGAAGACTTAGATCGTGCAGCTTTGGCAAACCGCAAGCGCCTTGAGGCTATTGGTGGTGATGCTCGTGTTGCTGTATTAAAGTCTGTTGTAACTCAAGCTTCATCTGCAATCCCTGTTATGCCTTTATATATTTCCTTATGCTTTAAGGTAATGCGCGAGCAGGGTATTTATGAGTCTGTAATTGAGCACATCTTCCGTATGTTTAGCGCAGCTTTATATGGTGATAAGGCTGAGATTGATGACAATGGTCGTGTACGTATGGATAGCTGGGAATTACGTGACAGCGTTCAGAACCGTTGCAAGGAATTATGGCCTCAGGTTACAACTGAGAACTTAAATGAGTTAAGCGATTATCAGGATTATAAGAAGCAGTTCTTACAGCTCTTTGGTTTTGATATCGAAGGTGTTGATTACAGCGCCGATGTAAATCCAGATGTACAGATGGACAATCTCATTAGCTTAATCTAACTTAAAAAGTCTTATATAAAATAAACAAAAACCCGTTAAATTTTAACGGGTTTTTTTCATACATGAAGCTTTTTAGATATTAGGCAATGTGACTTTTATAAGCTTCAAAAGTATTTTGCATTAAGGTTGCAATGGTCATAGGACCAACACCACCTGGAACTGGGGTAATAAAGCCTACATGATCATAAGCCTTGTCAAAATCGACATCACCGCAAAGCTTGCCGTTTTCCATACGATTGATACCCACATCAATAATGCAAGAGCCATCTTTAAACCAAGAACCATCAATAAAGCGAGGTTTGCCAACAGCAACAACGGCAATATCAGCTTGCTTTAACATAGCTTTGGTGGTCTCAAGAGGGGTAAAGCGATGAGTTACAGTAACAGTACAACCGGCTAATAATAATTCAAGGGCCATAGGACGACCAACAATATTAGAAGCTCCTACAACTACAGCGCTCTTACCTTTAAGATTATCTCCTAAAGTCTTTCTTAACATGGTCATAATGCCATGAGGGGTTGCAGCACAAATATAAGGAATACGCTGAACTAAACGGCCAACATTATAAGGGTGGAAACCATCAACATCTTTTTTAGCGCTAATACGTTCTACAACTTCACTTTCTTTTAAATGATCAGGAAGTGGGAATTGAACTAAGATGCCATCAATGGTGTCATCTGCATTGAGCTTGTCAATAAGAGCGTTTAATTCATCTTGGGAGACGGAAGCATCAAGTTCATAAGCTAAAGATTTAATGCCGCAGTTTTCACAAGCGCGATGCTTGTTGCGTACGTAGATCTGAGAGGCTGGATCTGAACCTACTAAGATTACAGCTAAAGCAGGGCGACGATTGCCTTGTGCAACTAAAGCTTCAACCTCGTCTTTAATTTGAGCGCGAATGTCGGCGGCCATTGCCTTACCGTCAATGAGTTGTGCTGTCATGATTTCTCCAAATTTTATTCTACAAGTCCGCTATAAAGCATACGGACACTGATTATAAACAAAGCTAGAGCAAAAATGCGTTTTAATGTGTAAGGTCGGATATTTTTTCCTATATTAACACCCCAAGGAGCACATACATATGATACTGGGACTACACAAATAGCAGCTAATACATTAACCAAACCAAAAGTTCCAATAGGAGCACCTTGAGGAGTTGAGTTGGTTAAAAGCATTAAAAGGGCGCCGGGAACACAAACAAAAAGCGATACTGCAGATGATGTGCCTACAGCTTTATGCGGTTCAACTGAAAAAGCATTTAAAACAGGGACTGTTAAAGTTCCGCCTCCTATGCCTAACATAGAGGAGAAGCAGGCAATGCAAAAGGCGATAATTTGTTGAATTGGTTTATTTGGAAGTTGTTTAAACGCAGGAGTGGCTTTGGCTCTTAAGAGGGTGTTTATTGAGTTTAAAAGCATAACTCCACCAAATAAAGCTGCAAGCCATTTGCCTCCATAGAATTTTGAGGTCATGATGCCCACAATTACACCTATTAACATTGCAATTGACCAGCTTTTTATTACCTCTATATTGGTGTTGCCTTTTTTATATTGAGATTTGGCAGCAGAGATTGAGGTTGGAATCATACATAAAAGAGACGTTCCAGTTGCAACTACCATTGCAGTGTCAGGAGCAATATTAAAGAAACCTACAAAGAGAAGATAAAAACAAGGCACAAATATAATGCCACCGCCTATGCCTAATAATCCTGCTAAAAATCCGGCAAAAACGCCGCAGATTAACAAAGATATGATGGTAATGGCTAAACTTACAAAGCTTATTCCAAAAATCATAATAAAAGTCCTGTGGTTTAAAGAGCGTAATTATTTTAACAAAAGCCCAAAGATAAGCCTTAAATATTTGTATAACTTTTTTTTATAAAAACAAAAAATTAAAAATAATGAGTTTTTTAATTTAATAAAGTTATTTTTTCGTGAATAATTTTTTAAAATTTTATTAAAATTTAAAAAAATTTCTTGACTGCTAATTTATAACAGGGTATCATTTTACCTCGTTGAATTAAGGTCAACGGTGATTAGCGCAGTCCGGTAGCGCATCTCGTTCGGGACGAGGGGGTCGTAGGTTCGAATCCTATATCACCGACCATCGGGTGCGAGCGTCGTTAGCTCAGCTGGATAGAGCAACAGCCTTCTAAGCTGTGGGTCAGAGGTTCGACTCCTCTACGATGCGCCATTACCGTTCAACAAAAATCTCAATGGTGGCTATAGCTCAGTTGGTAGAGTCCCGGATTGTGATTCCGGTTGTCGAGAGTTCGAGCCTCTCTAGCCACCCCATCTAATTTTGAAATTTTTCCTGAATTGTTATGGGGAAGTGGCGAAATTGGTAGACGCACCAGATTTAGGTTCTGGCGCCAGAGGTGTGTGGGTTCGAGTCCCATCTTCCCCAATTCACCAATTATCATCATAATTCAGAAAAAGTTGCTTAATGGTGGCTATAGCTCAGTTGGTAGAGTCCCGGATTGTGATTCCGGTTGTCGAGAGTTCGAGCCTCTCTAGCCACCCCATCTCTTATTTTGTTTCCCTTTTATTAAAAAGCTCCCATTTTAAGTTTTGTCCTCAAAACGGGAGGCTGGTTTAATGTTTATCTGCGTTTATATAGCATCCTAAAATTTTAATAGAGCTGGTATAACCTTTTATTTTGTCTAAAATTTCTTGCATAACAGGAGCGGCAATATTAGCTTCAATATCAGCAAAGAAGATTTCCTCCCAAGTATCGCGATCTTGAATTAGGCGTGGGCGTGAAATTAACTTTGTTAAGTTAAGTTTTGCCTTTGAAAATTCGTTTAAAACAGAAATTAAAGAGCCTGGTATATATTTTTGTACGCTAAAACTTAAAGATGTTTTAGCACTTAAATTTTCAGGTATAGAAACCTGAGTCATGGATATAACTACAAAGCGGGTGTAGTTATGAATATTGTTGGCAATATTATCGGCCAATGGTATTAAGTTATATAAAGAGCCTGCCAGATGACTGCCAATTGCAACATGAGTTTTATTGTGCTTTTTAGACACAATCTGCATCGCCTCAGATGTTGCTTTGCAGTAGTGTACAGTTGCATGAGGTAAAAGTTCTTTTATCCAGCTTGAGCATTGAGAAAAAGGTTGAGGGTGGGAGTAAATGTCAGTAATTTCTGAAAGGCCGATATGCTCACATCCTAAAACTGCATGATCAATATTTACATAATGCTCACCTACAAATACAGCTTTAGTTTTTTGCAGGGCATCTAAAACTTCATTGATGCTGCCTGAACTGGAGTTTTCAATAGGCAATACACCATAATGACAGAGACCAGTTTCTACAGCATTTACAATATCATCAAAAGATTGACAGCCTAAAGCTTCAATACCACCTTTATAACCACCTAAATATTGATGAGCTGCTAAATACGAATAACTTCCTTTATCGCCTAAATAAGCAACCGATGTTGTGAGATTAAAATCAATAGAGTTTATTTTTGAAAGAATATATTGTCGCTCATAGGCACATGTATGAGACATAATTTGCTTATAAACATCAGATATAAAATCACCGTGAAGACCTAATTTATCTCCGATTTTACGTAAAGCTTTAAGCTTATCCATCTCACGCTTTGCATCGGTAATCCCTTGATTTTTAGAAAGCTTATAAGCTGCAATATCGCATGCTACGTCCATTCTCTCTTTAAACAATTTTAAAATGGATGAATCGATTGCATCGATAGCCTCACGACATTCCTTTAAATCTCTCATTAAAACTCCGCTCAATAAAAGGTAATCTTGGATTTTTATTGTATAAGAAAACAAAATTTTTAGCTAAAGGCTTAAATTTGTATGCTTTTTAGCTTTTTTTAAGTGCAAATAAGTCTATAGCAGGCATAAAAAACGCCGCATAAAGCGGCGTTTCCCTTAAGGAGTTTTATTTATTACTCACGACGAGAGAGTAACTTTAAGATTTCAATATAGAGCCAGCAGATGGTTACTAATAAAGAGAAGGCATTGAAATACTCAAAGTATTTAGGTAAACCTTGGTTAACTGCAATTTGAATGTTTTCAAAATCTAAAACTAAGCTAAAGGCAGCTACAGCGCAGATGATAAGGGAAATACCAATTGATAAGGAGCCTGAGGTCGGTAAGAAAGTTGCACCGAACATTCTGACAATCATATCAATGATATATAAAACACAGATACCACCTACAGCGCCAGTTAAGATAGCGCGGAAGCGAGCTGTAGGAACAATTACCTTAAATTTCCATAAGCACAGCATAGTCATAACTACTACAAAAGTAGATAACACAGCAGTTGAGACAATACCTGGGAATTTAAGCTCAAACATGCCTGATAAAGAGCCTAAAGCTACACCTTCAAGCACTGCGTAAATTGGAGCTGTGATAGGGGAGTATTGTGGCTTAAACATGGTAATCATGGCGACAATGAAAGCTGCAAATACAGAACCGTAGGTTAAAGTTGTTGGTACAACACCTTCGGTATAAAGCATATTTAAGCTGTAGTTCATGGAGAAATAACCACAAACCATGGTAATAAGTACCAACATTAAGGATTTTGTGGTAGTTCCTGAAATACTGGCGGCTACATCATTGCCACCAAAATTGTAAGCACCAGCCTGACGGTTCATTACCGCAATGGCAGGATTTGATGATTGCATAGCTATCTCCTTTTTTAAATCGTCTTTTATGCATATAACATAATGACGGTTTGTCTTTTTTTAAAGATATTATATTTTTAAGTTTAACTTGTTTTAATTAGAACAATCTTAGGTTAATCTTTTTTATCAAAAAGTCAGAGTTTTAATCTATAAACCAATTTTGACGACACTTTTTCATGGTGCTTTCAAGAGAAGCTCTGGTGTTTACTACATGTTCAAGCATAGCTTTCTCGGCTTCATTGGCATTATGTTTTTCTAAAGCTGCTAAGATTTTTCTGTGAGCTTTTGAGGTAACTTCCATCGGAATAAGAGCGTTTTCTAAAGATAAAAAACGGACTCTATCCATAATACCTTTTACACTTTCGATCATGTTCCAGGCTTTACTCATGCCAGCTGCTTTTAAAATTGTGGCATGGAAGTCATCATCTAGTGCAAAGTGATCTTTTATATTGTAATCGCGAGCTGCTTGTTCTTGTTTTTGAACGTTATCATAAAGATATTGCAATGTCTTATCATCGATAAGTTCTGCGGCTTTTTTAATAAAGAAGCCTTCGATTGCACAACGAATTTCAGTACCTTGAAAAAGATCACTTCTACTTATAGGAGCTACACGAGTAGTCTTTTTAGGAGAAATCACCACAAAGTCATTTTCAGCAAGTTTAATTAAAGCCTCGCGTACAGGTTGACGAGAGATTTTGAATTTAAATTTTGAAGAAACAGCGTTTTCAGAGAGCGGATCTCCAGGCATCAGTCTGCATTCAATAATAGCTCTTTTTAAAAAACGATAAATCTGATGATTTATTGGTTCCTTACTGTTCTCAAGTACAAAATCAGTAGAAAGGTAAAATTCGTTCACGTTGTCCTCGCAGATTTTTATAGTGCGACTTTAAATTTTTTTCTTTAGATAATAAATCATATCAAAGCCCCATGAAACTTTTTTAACCCGAAATTTGAGTTTTGATCGAGACTTTTTGCAAAATTTTATGGAACTTTTTTAAAGTCTTAGAGAGCTCTTACTATTTTTTTGAGGAAAATAACAGTTTTTTAAATATTTTTTGCAACGAATGTCTTGCTTTAGTGGTAATTTGCCTGAAATTTAACTCAAAAAATATTAAGATCATAAAGATACAAAACTTAAAAAATTTATATATCTGTAATGAAGGAGATAAACATGGGTAAAGGTTTAGTTTTGGCTGGCGAGCCAATGGGCCTGTTAATTGCACAAAGCGAAGGTCCTTTAGATAGCGTTCAGGGCTATAGCTTAGCTGTTGCTGGTGCTGAGTTCAACGTAGCCACCGGTTCTGCTCGTTTAGGCCACAAAACTGCCTATTTAACCAAGTTAGGTGATGATCCTTTTGGTAAGTTGATTACTCGCACTTTAAGAAACAATAAGATTGATGACAATCTGGTAATCTTCTCTCAGGACAAACGCACAGGCTTTATGCTCAAGAGCAAAGTTTCAAAGGGTGATCCTGAAATTTTCTATATGCGTAAAGGTTCTGCAGCTTCCACTTTATCTGAGGAAGATGTTGAGAAGATAGATTTTACTCAGTTCTCTCACATTCACTTAACAGGCATTTTACCAGCTCTGTCTGATTCTACTCGTGCTGCAGTTAAGCTTATGTTAAAGAAAGCTCGTGAAGCTGGTTTATTTGTTTCCTTTGATCCTAACTTACGTCCTCAGTTATGGCCATCTCAGGAGGTCATGGTAAGCTATATTAACGATTTAGCTTCTAAGGCTGACTTAGTTTTACCAGGTGATGGTGAGGGTAAGATCCTCTGTGGTACTACCGATCCTCATGAGATCAATGCTTTCTATCGTAACTTAGGTGCTAAGACCGTTATTACCAAGTGCGGTCCTAAGGGTGCTTTATGCTTAGATGGCGATCGTGAGTTCATGATTCCTGGCTTTATCATTGATAAGGTTGTTGACACTGTTGGTGCAGGCGACGGCTTTGCAACTGGTGTTTTAACTGGCCTTATGGAAGGTCTGCCTCTTGAGAAGTGTGTTGAGCGTGCATGCGCAATTGGCGCAATTCAGTGCACCTTCGTTGGCGACAATGAAGGTCTGCCAACCCACGAGCAGCTCAAGGCCTTTATGGAATCCCACAAGCGCGTTCAACTTTAATATAGGAAATATATAAATGGCTGAATTTGAAGTTTTCAAAAAGATTGCCCAAATCAAAATTGTACCTTTAGTAACTGTTGATAATGTTGAAGATGCAGTTCCTTTAGCAAAAGCTTTAGTTGCAGGTGGTATTCCTGTAGCTGAGGTTACTTTCCGTACTCCATTAGGTGGTGAGGCTATCAAGCGTATCGCCTCTGAGGTTCCTGAGGTTATTGTTGGTTCCGGTACTGTTCACGATATCGACCATGCTTGGGAGACTTTAGATAATGGCGGTAAGTTCGTAATTACCCCGGGCTTTAATCCTAAGGTTGTTGACTGGTGCTTAAAGCATGATTTACCAGTATGCCCAGGTACCGTAACTCCTGCTGACTTAGAGCAAGCTTTAGACTTTGGTCTTAAGGTTGTTAAGTTCTTCCCTGCCGGTGCTTATGGTGGAACTAAGACCTTAAAGGCTTTACAGGGCCCTTATGCTGATCTTAAGTTTGTTCCAACCGGTGGTGTAAGCCTTGAGAACTTACGTGAGTACTTAAGTCTCTCTAACGTTGCTGCAGCTGGTGGTTCCTTCATTCCTCCATCAAAGCTTGTTAAGGCTCGTGATTGGGAAGGCATCGCTAAGGTTGGTAAAGAGATTAACGAGCTCATCGCTGATCTGAAGTAATTTTTAATTATAAAAATTAAAGATATAACCCAAAAAGTGCGTCAATTTAGTTATCTAGGTTGACGCACCATGAAAGTCCAACACAAATGAGTTTGTCTCAGAGTAAGTTGGGCTTTTTATATTTCTTCGTAATAAAGGCCATCTAAAATAGGATCTAATTTATCAAGATCATTTTCTGCTTCTTGCTCATCCATAAGACCTGACAAAGGATCAAAACCTTGAGGAGTTGAACTTGGAAGAGGTATACCTAAAGCTCTAAAATAATCAGCTTTTTTACCTACTACCTCATCGTAAAGATTTCCTTCAGGAGTTACTTTAACTAATATATTGTTTAAACTTGAAAGTAACTTGCCATCACTTGAATAGATTATTTTGCCCTTAATTACTTTATTTTTAACAGCTTTTTTATATTTTTGTAGGCGTTTTCTTACCATTATAGATAAGGTTGTTGCGATAAACTGAGTAAACAGTCGGCCTGATAAGCTTTTATCTTTATGACATCTTGGACGATTGCAAGCTAAACGGTATTTTAAGGTATTAAATGCATATTCAACTTCTGCTCTGTCATAATATCTTTGATAGCAAACACAAGGATCTTTTTCACAATCACTAAGTAAAGCTCTAATACCACGATATTTAAGGTTCTTTTCAACAAGAATATCGGATATTACCCATATATCATTGCCGCAATCATCTTTGATAGACTCTAAGTATCTGTCTTTTATAGTTTTATGTATATTATTTGTAAGTTCAAATCCGTCATTTAATAATTCACAGACAGTAGCAGCATTATAGTTGATTGCCTTTTCAGAGCTGAAACGTAAGTCAGGATCGTAATAAAAATGAAGGAGCAGCTCTTTTTCTTCATCAAATCGTCTATTTTTGCCTTCAACTAAAGTAGAGGCATATTTCCATTTAAGTTTTACTGTATAAACATGTTGATTAAGCTTTTTATTAAAACTTGCTCTAGATATTAAACGATTGTAAGCCTCATCTATTTCCTGTTGAATAAGACAGTTTTTAATATTAGTCCTCATATTAAAAACAAAACTTATGTTGTTACGTAAGCAATCATCGATATTAGAGGCAGAAGGGTAACCTTTATCACAAACAAAGACTATATTTTTGTTAAATTTAAGGCGTGTAGCATCAGCAATAGTGCGTCTTAAGGTAACAATGTCAGGAACCGCACCATTGTAAGCACGATAAAATAAAGGAATACCAGAATCTTGCTCAACTAACATAAGAACGTTGTACTGATATAAATCATCGCCATCTTTATTTTTACCAAAGTCGGCAAAACGCAAATTGGGAGAATAAGTTGATATGGATGTAGAGTCAAAAGCTAGATAAACGTAATCATTCTCATCTCGATTTTTAAAATAATAATCGTTCATGATTTCAATAAATCTATCAACCTTCTCTTCATCAATTCTTTCAAATAAACGATAAATAGAACTTGGAGATAGTACTCTCTGATAAGGGAGTCTTGTACATTCAGAAAATTCTTCGAACTGAGATATGTTATTGTTTTTACAAAGAATAAGATAATACGCTATAGATAGAATTTTTAAATAATCATTGTATTTAAAAAAGACACGGGATAAGGCTTTACCTATATTTGATTGAGAAACAATATAATCTAAAACAAAAGTAGCACCAGCATGATAGATTTTAGTGTTTTTATAAAAGTCTAAAGAGTTTATCTGAGGCTCTTTGGCTTTAAAAACATACTTTCGTCCTTCACGAAAAACATCTAAGTGTTCAAGTTCAGGATAATCTTTAATAAAGTGTTCATCCCACTTAATAAGACCTTCCTTACCTCCATTTAAAATAACTCCAACTTTTTTAGAATTAGCCCTTCTAGAACGCTTTTTATCGGCATCCCAAATATTTTGATAGGTATATACATAATAACCACCTTTAGGACCTTTATTTAAAAGAAGAGAAGGTAATTTTGGAGGGTTTATAACAGCCATAGGAAGATACCGATAGATAATAATTAATACGTATCTAGTATACGATAAAATAAAAGCTTTGGCAATAGCGTAATAAACAAAATTAGATTGAAGAATCAGATGGTTATTTTTTGTAAAAATAAATTATGTAAACAAAAAAGTGCGCTTAATTATCTATAAACGCACTTTTTGGGATATAAGCCCCGTTATTTAACATATAGCTTAATAACGGGGTTTTTGTTATTTGTGTAAAACACCTGGCCCTATGATGGTACTGTGAGCACCATTGGTATGTTTTACTTGAATTTTTATTGAGATGGCCTCTTGTAATTCTTTTACATGAGAGATGATGCCGATAAGCTTATTGTCTTGATGTAGATTTGCTAAACAATTTAAAGCAACATTTAAAGAGTTTTCATCAAGGCTTCCAAAACCCTCATCTAAAAATAAAGAATCAACCCGCACCTTGCCACAAGTCATAGCAGATAATCCTAAAGCAAGTGCAAGGCTTATTATAAAACACTCGCCTCCTGAAAGATTTTCAGTTGAACGTATGGTTGAGGCTTCATAAGTGTCAATAACATTTAAAGATAAAGGTAGAAGCGGATTTCTAACTAAGACATAGCGATCACTCAATTTAGACAATTGGCGATTGGCAAAATCAACCATAACCTCAAAGGTAAGTCCTTGAGCAAAGTTTCTAAATTTACGGCCATCTGCAGATCCTATAAGATCGTTTAATTTTATATAACGATTACATTCTTTATCTAATTTGTTTAAGAGTACAAGCTCTTGCGCTTTTTCTTTTTTATTAGTTTTATCAAGGGCTAATTCTTTTTGTAAAGCGCCTAAATTGTTATCTAAAAGACTAATCTCTTCTTTAAGATTTTGTCTTTTTTCTAAAAGTTTGTCTAAAGGATCTGATGTTAGGTTTTCTTTTAAAAGACCATCAAGATCTTCTGAGAGCTTATCAATTTGACCTTTTAAGCGATTTTCTTTAGATATAAGTTCATCAGACTCTTTTTTTAGTAAAGAAAGTTCATCTAAAGAAAGCTTAGCTTTTTGGAAAGTTTCAAGATCTAAAAATCCAGATGCTTTTATCGCTGCATAAAATACAGTTTGTTTATTATTAAAATCTTTTTTTAACTCTTCAGTCTTTTTGAAAAGCTGTGTCTTTTGGTCAAGATTGCTTTCTATATTTCCTTGTAAAGAATTTATATTAGATAAAGATTGAGCGTAGTTTTGGGCACACTCATGTTCATAATTTTTGACCTCTGATAATTTATCCTCAGCATTATTGTTATCAAAAAGCTCAAAACGATTTTGTTTAATTTCTTTTAAGTTAAGTGAAAGCTTGTTTAAATTTTCTTTTTTTTCTATATAAAGTTTATTTAGATTATCTTTATTTGTAAGTGCGGTAGCTTTATTTTCATAAGCTATCTTTTCTTTATCATTAAGCTTTTTTAAATCATCATTAAGACTTTCAAATTTTTTTAATTTATCCTCTAATTTAGATAAGATTTTCAGATCATTTAAATCTAAATTTTTAAGATCGTGTTTTTCAAAGTCATTTTTAAGATCGTTTCTTAAATCTGAAAATTTAGACTCTTTATTAGTAAGCTTGTCTTTAAGATCTGTGATTTCTAGATTTTTATCAGTTTGTTGTTTTTCTAATTCTTGATTTTGATATTCAAGGTTATAAAGCTCTTTTTTCTTTAATTCAATTTCATATTTAAGAGAACTAATCTTTTTATCAAGTTCATTAAGTTTTAAAATTTTTTGTGAAACTGCTTTAAGTTTAGTCTCTGTTTCATCTTCTTTAGGTAAATCATTATTTTTACAAAAAGGGTGTACTGTAGCTCCACAAAGAGGGCAAGGTTTGCCATTTTCTAAATGTTGTCGATGTTCTTCTAAAGATTTGATGGTGGCCAAGAGATTTAAATAGTTCTGATACTCCTGCTGTTTTTCTTGAAAATAAACTAAGGTATGACCTTCTAAAAGCTTGTCTTGTTTTAAAATCTCTTGTTTTAAGGAATTTTCTAAAGACTTAGCCTCATCTTTGATGGATTTTATCTTAAGGTTATTTTGATAGTTTTGTTGATTTAAATTGTCTTTAGCTAAAGATAAAGATGAGATCTTTTCTTTTAAATCACCAATAGTTTTGGGAAAACTATGTAAGTCTTCAAATTTAAGCTTTAAAGCGGAAATCTCTTTTTGTAAGAAAGGACCATAAATCTCAGACTCTTTTAAAAAAGAGTTTTTGTTTTGAATCTCAAGCGTAATTTTGTTATATAAATCAAGCTCTTTATCATAAAGACTTTGATACTCTTGGTGCTTTTTATCTAACTTTTTAAGTTCTAATTCCTCTTCATCAAAGCGTTTTTGAGCACTCTCAATTTTTGAATCATAATCTCTTACAAAAATTAACAGGGAAGATAAGGCTTCGGTATTTAATTTTGAAAGCTTATTTAAAATATCTAAAGCACGATTTTTATTCTTTTGTATTTTTAACTCGTAATTTAAAGATTCGATATGCTCTTCAATGTTTTTAATATTGTTTTTATTATCTTGAAGATTTTTAGAGGCTTCATTAAATAAAATCTCTTTATCAAGAATTGCAAAAGCTTTATTGCCATAAAAAAGTTTTTGTTCTTTTTCTTTAAAATTTTCTTTTAAAGATAGAAGCTCTTTTTCATGCAGATGAGATTGTTCTAATTCTTTGTTGGTACTAAGAATTGTTTCTTGCCATAAGATAAGTTGATTGTTTTTTTGATTTAACTTATCAAGCTCAAGTTTCTTTTGCTTATTTTCAAGGACTAAAGCCTCTTTAATTGAGACTTCATCATCACTTAAAATTTTGATGTTATCAAAAAGTAATTGTTTTTCTTTTTTTAATGCTTTTACCTCATCGCACTTTTTCTTAGCCATAATGGAGATGTCAGTATATATTTCAGTGCCGGTAATTTGTTCAAGTAATGAGGCTTTTTCTGAGTCATTAGATTTTAAAAATTTAGCAAACTCACCTTGGGCAAGTAAGATTGAGCGCGTGAATCTTTCATAATTCATGCCAGATAATTCTTCGATTAAATTATCAATCTCTTTATATTTAGTAGCTAAAATCTTGCCTGTTTCAATTTCAGCAAGTTCTCTTTGTGGTGGTTGTAACGCGCCATCAGCTTTATTTCGAGAGCGTCTTTGAGAGAAGGTAGCTCTATAAGAGCCGTTTAAAGTTTTAAATTCAACACAAGACTCACAAAAGCCTCGGCCCTTGGTCATAATTTCATTGGTGCTTTTGCTTATGGTACTAAGTCTTGGGGTTCTTCCGAAAATAGCTAAGCTTATGGCATCTAAAATTGTACTTTTGCCAGCTCCAGTATCACCTGTAATTAAGAAAATACCATTTTGACTGTATTCTTTTGCCGTAAAATCAAGAGAAAACTCGCCTGCAAGAGAATTTAAATTTTTAAAACTCAATCTTAAAATTTTCATAAAAGCTCCTGCTTAAGCATCATTTTCGTTGTTTAATAAATTCATAATTTCTTTAAAGGTATTTATATATTCGTATTTTTCCTCTAAAGGTATTTTCTGTGTGTCTAACAGGCGGTTAAATACGTCATAAGGGGTTAAAGCTGACAAATCTTCTTCTTTAAATTCACGCTTTAAAACCTGACTTTTAATCGATCTGTCTTTAAGGGCTAATACTTTAACTAAGCTTTTATTGGTAATGGCTATGACCTTATCGTATAGATCTCCTATAGGACTATCACTTTCATAGTTAAGCTCCAAAAATATATTTTCATTATTTTTGACTAAAAGAGAGACCTCATCTAAAAGCGCTTTGGCGTCCCCCTTTAAGCTTTTTATTTTCTGAAAAACAGGTACTTCAATTGCAGTTACGGTAGTTGTATCAGTAATTTCAACAATATTTATAAATTTTTTGCTGTTGTCTTCATCAAATGATAATTGAAGAGGGGAGCCACAATAACGAATATAGTCGTTGTTATCTATTTTTTGTGGTCTGTGAATATGACCTAATGCTGTATATTTAAAGCAAGATGGAATAATAGAGGCTGGCATTAAATCTAAAGATCCAACATATATATTGTCATCATTATTTTGAAGTTGTGTATTACCGCCTAAAAATAAGTGACCTGTACCAATAATAGGTAGTGGAGGATCGAATTTCTGAGATGCTTTTTGACACTCATATCCTATATTTTCATAATGTTGTTTTATAGCAAGTCTTAGATTATTGTTGCGACTTTGCATATCTTCTGTAAAAGAAGATGTGATTAAATCTGAAGATCTTAAATAAGGAACAGCTCCTACAACAAGTTTTTCCTTACCATTTTTATCTTTTAAAATAAAAACTTCATCTTGAATGTTGTCACTGGCATTTGAGATTATGTGAATGCGTAAAGTATTAAGTAAGATTTTGGCTGCATCTAAAAAAGAAGGTGAGTCATGATTACCACTTATGATGACTACGTTATCAAGGCTTTTTATAGAGTTTAATTTGGTTAAAAAGTTGTAGTAGAGCTCTTGGCTTTTATGACTAGGAGTTTTGGTGTCAAAAATATCGCCACAAAGCAATAATACTTCAATTTTAAAATCAATGATGGTTTTAATAATAAAATCTAAAAGTTTTTGATATTCATCATATCGAGGCATGTCATAAAGATTTTTGCCTAAATGAAGGTCTGATGTATGTAATATTTTCATAAATAGATGTTTTTTTAGATGAAAGTAAAATACATTTATTTTTATTGAACTTAAAATACTTTACCGTATAACAAAATAATAAATATTTAAATGATTAAGTTATCATTTAACAATTATATTTTTAAGGGGGATATGTTGAAAACTTGGCATGATTTAATTGGTCCTTTGAAGCAGACTGAAGCATTTAAGCACGCTTATAGTTTTGCCAATAATTTAAGAGCTCAGGGTTTAGATATTTATCCGCCAAAAGGGCAGGAGTTCAATGCTTTTGTTTATACACCATTAAATAAACTTAAAGTGGTGATTGTAGGACAAGATCCTTATCATGAACCAAATCAAGCTATGGGACTGAGCTTTTCTGTACCAGTAGGTACACCTATTCCACCATCTTTAGTTAATATCTATAAAGAGTTATCTTCAGATATAGAAGGCTTTTCAATTCCAAATCATGGTAACTTAATTCCCTGGGCGCGTCAGGGTGTATTGCTGTTAAACGCTTGTTTAACTGTTACTAAAGGTCAGGCTAACTCTCATGCTAATCAAGGATGGGAAGAATTTACTGATGGGGTAATTGCGGCATTAAATGAGCAGGAATCAGGTTTAGTCTTTTTATTATGGGGTCGACCTGCCCAAAAGAAGGGAAGTAAAATCGATAGAAGTAAGCATTTAGTTTTAGAGGCTACTCATCCAAGTCCCCTGTCAGCTTATAAAGGTTTTTTTGGTTGTCATCATTTTTCAAAAACTAATGAGTACTTAGTTTCACAAGGTAAAACACCAATTGATTGGCGTTTACCTTTATTTTTAGACGGCTCAGAGGAACTTTAAAATTAAAATCATCATCGCAAGATGATGATTTTATTTAAGGTTATATCTTTTAATCTTCTCAATTAAAGTTGTACGTCTAAGTCCTAAAATATCAGCAGCTTTGCTGACAATTCCACAAGATTTATCTAAGGCATGATTTATCATGCCTATTTCAAGATCGGTAACCATATCTTTAAGACAAATATTGTCCTCTTTTAAAATTGAGGTGAAAGCGTGGGCAATTTCGTGCTCAAGAGTATTTAAGGTTGGGCGATGGCCTTTATGCATACAAATAAAACATTCACTCATCTTTAAAAACTCTTTATCATCCATAACTTGGCGTTTAAGATTAAACTCAAAGCTTTCATTTAAATTTTGCTGATAGCTTTTAGGTAAATCATCATAGTCAATAACATCAGTTTTATGGAGTATGGCTATTCTTTCAATAAGATTTGAAAGTTCCTGAACGTTTCCAGGCCATTTATACATCTTTAAAGAATATAAAGCTTTTTTACTAAAGCTAAAATTTTTATTACTTTGCTTGATTAAAAAATCTGCAATTTCTTCTATATCCTCGCAATGATTTTTTAAAGCAGGCATTTCTATGGGAAAAATATTTAAGTGATAAAAGAGATCTTCTCTTAATGTTTTCTTCTCAACCATGCTCTCAAGATTAAATCTTGAAGCGGCAATAATCCTTATTTGCTGTTGATTGTTTGATTTTTGCTTTTCAATGAATCTTAAAAGTTTTGCTTGCATTAAAAGGGAGATGTCTCCTATCTCATCAAAAAACAAAGTACCTTTTAAATCTTCTTTAAAACACAGTTCTTCATTTAAACAGCTGCAATTTATTTTTATAAAAGGTTCTGCATTTTTAAATGAAAGTTTGTGAATAGCTTTGGCTGCAAGTTCTTTTCCAGATCCTAAAGGACCTGTAATTAACACAGGAGCGTTGGATAAGGTAACTTTTTGAATTAAAGATCTTACTTGCATCATGCAAAAAGATGAGCCTTGTATAATATTTTTGAGATAGCTCTGAGTATTTTGTGTAAAAATCTTTAAAGATAAATTCTTTTTAAAATCAGAGTACTTATTTAATATATCTAATAAATTGGTGAAGTTGTTTTCTTTATCTAAAACTCCTAAAAAATTTGGAGAATTTAATTCACAATTTGAGTTTTCAACGTCTATAAAGGCTATTTTGGGGTATTTATTTATAATTTTTGAAAAATTATCTCTAAAAATAGAGCTATCTAATAAACAAATATCAATATTTTTAAAAATCTCGTCTAAGGCACTGTTGTTATTAAATTTTTTAGGGACTTTAGTATTAAATCCTAAAAAATCGCAAATAGTTTTTAATGAATTATTTCTTTGGATATTTAAGTCTAATAAAAGCAGATTACCTGAAAAATGCATAATTGTCTGTTAATTTAAATAAATTTCATAATAAAAACAAATATGTATTTTACATTATGGGAGGGGGTATTTTTAAATAAAATATACATAAAAGGCATAATAATGAACTTTGTATAAATATAACTATTTGAAATTTATTTAAATTAAATTTTTAAATTTTTAAATTTATAATTTTTTTTAAACTGTTTCTTTTTAAGAATTTTTTTTGTTCGATAAATACAATTAAGAAAGATTTAAAAAATCAAAACAAACAAGATCTTAGATTAAAAGTTTAGATTTAAAGCTAAATAAATTGTGAATGGAAAGTACAAATAAATTAGACTATAAACAAAATAACACCTTAAAAAATCCTTAAATATTTTGACTTAAAATCACTAAATGGTAATGTTGATACTATAAAAAGTTTGTAGATCCTTTTTTTGATTGAATTTAATAAAAATATATAAATATCAAAAAGATATTCTAATTGCCTGGAGATGGGGCAAGTTTTTTAAATTTCTTGCAATTTTTTTTAATAGATATATAGTCGTTTTATTTTTCTCTTGGGAGTGCCTGTTTAATATGCTTCGCGTTCTTTTGCTTTTGCACATTGCAGTGTTTCTTGCAGGATTTACTGGAGTATTTGGCAGACTTATAAGTCTTGATTCTTATACTTTAGTTTTGTATAGAATGGTGGTTGCTTTAATAAGCTTTGGCTTATATATGCATTTTTTTCACCCCTTAAGAAGAATATCACGATCACTTAAAGTTAAATCCGTCCTTCTTGGCGTGATCTTGATGACGCAACTTATTTTCTTTTACTGGTCAATTAAGCTTAGTAACGTTTCAATTGGTGTAATCACCATCTCATGTATGGGCTTTTTTACGGCCTTAATTGAACCTTTTATTTTCAAGCGTAAGTTTTCCTTTGCCGAGCTTTTCTTTAGTTTAATCGCTATTGTGGGAATCTTATTTGTCTTTGGTTTTGATGGAAGATATAGATTAGGTATTACCATTGGTTTAATAGGTGCGTTTTTATCAGCAATATTTGTGGTAGGCAATAAATTTGTTGCTACCGCAACAGATTATTATGCCGTACTTTTCTATCAGTTAGCAGGTGGACTTGTATTTTTAATTTTGGCATTGCCTATTTATATTTATATATGTGGTACTGATAATTTAACGCCAAATTTAAAAGATTGGGCATATCTTTTTATTTTAGGATCAGTATGTACAGCTTTAATGTTTTTAATCGAGTTTTACGTTGTAAGAAAGATCTCAGCTTTTACTTTAGCTTTAACAACTAATTTAGAGCCTGTATATAGTATTGTTTTGGCTATGATTTTATTTAATGAAGCACAAGAGGTTAATTTCTCATTTTATCTTGGCTTAATTTGCATCATTATGTCGGTATTGCTGCAATCTATAAGAGTTTATAGGCTTGGCAATAAAAGTAAAAAGGGTGATTTTAATATTTAATTAGGTTCACATAAAAACAAGGCTCGCAAATTTGCGAGCCTTGTTTTTATTTACACTCTAAATTTTATTAAAGAGTGTGAACAGACATGGTGTTGGTGGTACCAGAAGGTACTAAAGCACCATTAACCATAACAATCTTCTGGCCTTCGTGGGCTAACTCGAGATCTAATGCAAGCTGCTTGCCTTGACGGAAGAACTCATCGGTAGAGTTGATACGATCAACAATCTTAGGCATTACACCACGAACTAAGCATAACTGTCTTGCAGTACGCTCGTTAGGGGTTAAAGCTAAAATAGTAGCAGTTGGGAAGTACTTGCGAATAGCACGAGCTGAACCACCGTGTTCAGTGGCAACTACGATAACAGGAGCCTTTAAGGTCTCAGCAGCTTCAACAGCAGCTAAGCATACAGCATCAGTTACAGACAGACGGTCATTTTCGTTACGGCCTACGCGAGCTAAAACCTCACTGTCAGTACGCTCACAGATAGCATTCATAGTAGCTACAGCTTCACGTGGATACTTACCCTTGGCAGATTCACCTGAAAGCATTACAGCATCAGTACCATCTAATACAGCATTGGCAACGTCACCTGCTTCTGCGCGGGTAGGACGTGGGTTTTTGATCATAGAGTCAAGCATCTGAGTTGCGGTAATAACAATCTTACCAACTTCGTTACAACGCTTGATGATGTGCTTTTGAGCAAAAATAACTTCGTGAGCTGGAATCTCAACACCCATATCACCACGAGCAACCATGATGCCATCAGCAGTAGCTAAGATGTCTTCGAAGTTATCGAGACCTTCTTGGTTTTCAATCTTGCAGATGATCTTGATATCTTCACCGCCATTGGCGTCTAAGAACTCACGGATATCTAAAACATCGCGACGGCTACGAGTGAAAGAAGCTGCAATATAGTCAACCTTCTTTTCAATACCAAAGAGTAAATCACTCTTGTCTTTATCTGACATAAACGGCATTGAAATGTGGGTATTTGGTAAGTTTACGCCTTTGTGCTCACCTAAAACACCGTTATTTAAAACCTCACAAACGATGTTTTGGCCTTCGATTGCACAAACGCGCATACCGATTAAACCGTCATCTAAGAGAACCATGTCGCCTTCGTGGAGATCGTCGGCAAGACCTGGATAGGTTACAGCAACGCGAGTATTGTCACCTACGATAGAGCTATCAGTGCATAAGGTGAATTTATCGCCGGTACTTAAGGTAACTTCCTCACCGTCTTTGAGGTTGCAAGTACGGATTTCAGGGCCCTTGGTGTCCAGAAGTACTGCAAAAACTTTGCCGGTAGTCTTCATGATGTAATTGATGTTATCAATACGTGAACCGTGTTCCTGATAATCACCATGCGAGAAATTTAAGCGCATGACATTCATGCCTGACTCAAGTAAAGACGCTAAAACTTCACGCTTTTCAGATTTAGGTCCGATAGTGCAGACCATTTTTGTTTTTTTCATGTATGGAAAACTCCTGTACGGAGAAGTGAGGATGATAAGTTGTATGTCAAATAAATCGTCTAAATTATAACAGAAATGCTGTTAATTTAAAGTTAAATCAGGTATGGCAACGCAAAAATGAATGATGATGAACAACTAAAAAAATAAAGATAGGCATCTTGTGTCCACTCTTTATTTATAAACAAAAAAAACAGGACTATTAAAAAAATTTGATTTATAAGCTAAACAATTTAAATTAAAGAAAAAAAGATCTTTTTACTCTGATGATTATATATTAAGTACTTTTATATATATATAGATATAAAGTAAAGTTTTATAGATATTTTGTGTTAAAAAGGACTTTAAACAAAAATCTGGGGTGACTTAAGTCACCCCATTTTTAGGTATTTTTCTCAAAGAAAAATACTAATTTAATGATTTATTTAAGCCTTCAAAAATAAGCTTGCCAACAAGAGCTCCTTGATCGATTTTTCCTAAGACTTTATCGCCATAGTAAACAGCGCGACCAAATTTTGGAGGCATATTTGCGGTAGCATCTAAGCCTTCTTTTGCTTTATCTAAAGCTTTAGCTGAAGCATCTTTTAAAGATTCGCCATTATCTATAGCCGCTTTAAAAGCAACAGCTGCAGGGTGTAAAGAATCCACAATAGTTCTATCGCCAGGATTTGCTTTTCCGCGCTTCATTACACCTTCGACAAAACCTGTTACAAATAAAGCTACATCAGCATCACTAAGCTCTGTTTTACCTTTTACAGCTTTACCAGATCCCATAAAGCCACTTGCAACTAAAGTGCCCATAGTTGATGGTACTTTTTTGGCCATGGCCATACCCATTTGGGCTGTAAGTTTGCCCATATCAGTTTCACTTGAACTATCAAGGAATGATACGCACTCACTAAAGCCTGCAGTCATGGTAAGACCTAAATCACCATCGCCTAAAGCTGAGTCTAAATCAATTAAAATTTGTTTATGCTCTTCCATAAGAGCGGAGCTTTCTTTTATGAAAGCTTTTAAATTTTCAATTGTAAATGACATAAGACTTTACCTTATTAAAGTTGGTTTTGAGTCATAAATGGAGTCTCAAATGGCATAGAGATGTATTTCTTAAGCTCGTCATCAAGCTTTAATAAAGAAATAGACATACCGGCCATATCCATAGATGTAGCGTACTCGCCTACATAGGTATTAAATACCTTAATGCCTTTTTCTTCTAAGATCTGGGCTACACGTCTGAAGACAATGTAAAGCTCTTCTCTTGGAGTTGCGCCTAATCCATTGATAAGAACAGATACCTCATCGCCACTTTCATAAGGTAAATCTTTTAATAAAGGATCCATCATCTGATCGACGATTTCATCGGCGGTCTTTAAGTCTTCAAGCTTAATACCAGGCTCGCCATGAATACCCATACCAATCTCCATCTTACCTTCAGGTAAGGAGAAGTTAGCAGCACCTTTTTCAGGAATGATGCAAGGGGAGAGAGCCATACCGATGGTTCTTACGTTATCACAAGTCTTTTTAGCAAGACGCTCAACTTCGTCTAATGACAACATATCTTCAGCAGCAGCACCTGCTACTTTGTAAACATAGAAGATACCAGCAACACCACGGCGTTTATTTTCTGCACCCTTTGGAGATGAGAGTACATCTTCACCGGCTACAACTTGGCGAACTTCGATATCTTCCATATCGGCCATATCTTTTGCCATATCAAAGTTCATGATGTCGCCACCGTAGTTACCATAAATGTATAAAACGCCGGCGCCTTGATTGATTTCTTTGGTAACTTCCAGCATTTGATCTGGACTTGGAGATTGGAAAACTCCACCTACGCAACATCCATCTAAAAGACCTTTGCCAACGTAACCTAAGAATAAAGGCAAGTGGCCAGAACCACCACCAGTGGCAATACCAACTTTGCCTTTTTTCTTGTATTTGGATACTAGACAGCGCTTGTCATTGTTCACATAGGTTACTTGATTTGGTGCAGCTGCATATAAGCCGTCGAGCATTTCATCTACGTAGTTGACAGGATTATTTAATATACGTTGCATTTTGAGTCTCCTTTATGCAAACGAAATAATTGTTTGACTGTTTTTTGGGCTTTTATTTATTGATATAAATTTGAAAAAAATTTTTTTATAGCCGACTTTATAATCACTATATAGATAATATTGAATTAAAAGTGTGATGAAATACACAACTGCATACTATATAAAAACCAAATAATCCAATTTTTTGAAGGGGATTAAAAAAACTGACATTTAAGTAAAATATTTAAGTTTTAACTAAAATTTTGTAAAAGTAAATACTAAAAATTTAAAAGTATTTTTTAAATTTTGGCAAATTATTTTTTTATAAACTGTTGTTTTAAAAAATTTATTTTTATTATTTGTCGATAAATTTCTTATTTTTTTAGACTCAAATCTAACATTATCTTATTGCTGTTTTTTTACATAAATCACATATGTGTATTTTTATTATAGATAAGAAAAAAAATACACATAGAATAAAATTTGAATCGCATTCCCAACTGTAGAGGATTTTTTTATGTTTAAAAACAAAGCAGTAAATCTTTTGAAAGCCGTTACTTTAGGTCTCACTTTATCTTGTGTTGCAACTCAAGCTGTTGATGCAGCTCCAAAGTTTCCAAGAAAACAGATTCAAATTGTTGTTCCCTACGCTCCAGGTGGAGCATCTGATGTTGTTGCCAGAATTTATGGTAAAGAGTTAGAGAAAGAATTAGGCAAACCTGTTGTTATCGTTAACAAGACAGGAGCTTCTGGAGCAGTTGGTTTAGAGTCTGTAAAAAATTCAAGACCTGATGGATACACAATGTCATATATGCCTGTTGAATCAACTATGATTTCAGCATTAGGTCTTTCTGACATTTCCTCAAATGATTTTAGCTTTGTATGCCGTGTAATGACTATCCCTGCAGCAATTACAGTAAAGGCAGATGCTCCATGGAATACTTTAGAAGAGTTTATTGCTTACGCTAAAGAAAATCCTGAAAAAGTAATGATTGGTAATTCTGGAACAGGTTCTATTTGGCATGTAGCAGCAGCAAGCTTGTCAAAAGCAACAGGTGCAGAATTTACTTATGTACCATTTGATGGCGCAGCTCCAGCTATTGCTGCTCTTTTAGGTGGAAATATTACTGCCGTATCAGTAAGCCCTTCAGAGGTAAAAGCTAATGTTGATGCTGGTCAATTTAAAGTATTAGCTGTTATTGGTGATAAGAGATCTTCTGTAGTTCCTGATGTTAAAACAACTAAGGAAATGGGTATTGATGTAACTGCTATGGGTTGGGGTGGCTTTGCTGTTCCTAAAGGAACTCCTGATGAAGTCGTACAAATTTTAAACGATGCCTCTGCTAAGGTAGTTGCCACTGATACTGTTAAGAATTTATTGAAAGAGCGTGGTTTTGAATATGCCTATTTAGACGGCAAGGACATGGACGCTTTTTCTGCTGAGCAGTTAAAACAGTATCAAACCTTAATTCCAGAGTTAATTAAGAAATAAAAATAAGTCTATTAAAAGCCGCTCTTAAGAGCGGCTTATCTTTAAATTTTAAATAAGGCCAATCTATGTTTAATAAGTTAAAAGGCGATCCTTTAATGGGGCTTCTGATCGTCATTTTTGGTCTCGTTTTTTTTATTCCATCTTTAAAATTAGGAGTAATAGCTCCAGGAGATATTGGTGGCCCTGGTGCAGGTTTTTTCCCTGCAATTTGCAGTTCATTTGTGATGTTCTTTGGCGCATGGGTCATTTTTGATGGATTAAAAGGTAAAAACACCAAATATTTTGAAGATGATCCTGAGTTAGTAAAGAACATAAAACTGCTTTTTCTTTTAGCTGCAATATTTGTTTCGTGTTTAATAATTTGGGTTTACGTAAATTTCTTCCTCGCAATGGCTCTTTTAAGTTTATCTTTTAATTTTATTTTTGGAAGAAAAGCGTTATTTAATATCTTATTTACGATTGTTATAGTTGCTCTTTTATATTTTGTTTTTGAGCAGTTACTATACATTCAGTTTGAAATCTAAGGAGAAAATATATGGATATGTCCCTTTGGTTTTCAAGCTTCTTGCAAATTCTTACACCTGAAGTATTGATGTTTAATGTTTTCGGTGTAATCGTCGGTGTTGTAATTGGTGCTTTACCAGGTTTAAGCGCAACAATGGCTATTGCTATTTTGACACCTATAACATTCTGGTTTGAGCCTTCTTGTGGCTTTGCTATGTTGATTGGTGTTTGGAATAGTGCAATTTTCGCAGGAGGTATTTCAGCTGTTTTAATTAACACTCCAGGAACACCGGCATCTATTGCTTCAACCTTTGATGGTTATCAGATGTATAAGCAAGGTAGAGGTGGTTTAGCTCTTGGAATTAACGTTATATATTCTGCTATTGGTGGAATAATTAGTACTCTTTTCTTGATTTTCCTGTCTTTCCCTATAGCAAATTTTACCGTTACTTTTGGACCTACAGAGTATTTTATGTTGGCTTTATTCGGCCTGACAATGATGATTTCTGTATCTGAAAATAACATTGTAAAGGGCATGGCTGTTGGTTTTGCAGGATTAACTCTTTCCTCTGTAGGTATTGATCCTATTTTAGCTGTTAAGAGATTCACTTTAGATTCAACTTCTTTAATTGCAGGTATAAGTTTCTTACCAGTGATGATTGGTATGTTTGGTATAGGAGAGGTCCTAAATCAAATATACGAATATAGAAAATCTCAAGAAAAAGAAAACCTGGCACTAATAAAGCAAGCTTCAAATAAATTAGGAAGAGTAGTCCCAACTTTAAAAGAGTTTAAACAATATCTTAGACCAACAATTATAGCTGGTGCTGAATCGACAATCATTGGAGCTATTCCTGCTGCTGGTGGTGATATCGCTTCCATTATTTGTTGGGGTCAAGCAAAAAAAATGTCGAAGCACTCAGATGAGTATGGCAAAGGCTCCGCTGAAGGTTTTGCTGTTTCTTGTACTGCTAATAATGGTGTATTGGGTGGTGCTTTAACTACTATGCTGACTTTAGGAATTCCTGGTGATGCTGTTACTGCAATTTTAATTGGCTCTTTAATGATGTACGGAATGCAGCCAGGACCAAAGATGTTTACAGAAGATGCAAGTTTCGTCATGCAGATTATGCAACTGATGTTAATTTCCAACTTCTTTATTGTCGTTTTGGGATTAGCTTCAGCAAAAATGTCTGCAAAGATATTAAATGCTAAACCTCAGACCGTTTGGGTAGCAGTTACTATTTTGTGTGTAGTTGGTTCTTTTGCTTTAAATAATTCTTTCTCTGACGTTTTAATTATGGCTGTAGCAGGAATTGTTGGATTTATCTTTAAAAGAGGAGGTTTTGCTCCTGGACCATTTATTTTAGGTCTTTTACTTGGAGGAATGCTGGAGTCAAATTTAAGACGAGCACTGGTCATGTCAAAAGGATCCTTATCGATATTTATAGAAAGACCTGTAACTTGTGTTCTTTTGATTTTAATTGTTTTAACTCTTTTCTATCCACTAATTAGAAAAAGCTTATTTAAAAAGAAGGGGGCATAAATGAATAATGTATTAGAGCAAATTTCCAATATAGGCATGATTCCAGTAATCTCTATAGATAAAGAGGAAAGAGCCTTACCGTTAGCAGATGCTTTAGTTAAAGGGGGGCTACCTTTAATGGAAGTTATGTTTAGAACAGAAGCAGCTGCAGGATCCATTGCCAAAATTGCAAAAGAAAGACCTGATTTTTTAATTGGAGCGGGAACTGTTTTATCCATAGATCAGGCTAAACAAGCTATTGATTGTGGAGCTAAATTTTTAGTTGCTCCAGGATTTAATCCAAAAGTCGTTTCTTATGCTATTTCTAAAAATATTCCATTTGTTCCAGGATGCGTAACCCCGACAGAGGTAGAAGCAGCTCTTGACTTGGGAGTTACTACTCTTAAATTTTTCCCGGCAGTAGAAAATGGAGGAGTTCCAGCAATGAGACTTTTGTCAGGACCTTATCCAAAGGTTAAGTTTGTTCCTACGGGTGATTTGAATCGTGCATTAAGTACAGAATATTTACAATTTTATAAGGTAGCTGCCACAGGCGGAGATTTCATGCTTAAGTATGAGGATATTCATAATGATAATTATGAAAAGATAGCTCATGATGTTGAAGAAACAATAAATGAATATTTGAATTTCCATATTAAGCATGTCGGTTTAAATTCAGAATCCTGTGATGGAGCAAAACAAACTGCAGATAGGTTAGCTAAGACATTAAAGTTAAAGGTTAATGAGTTTAGCTCATCTACATTTGCTGGGGATCTTTTTGAAGTTATGCATAAACCTTTCTATTACGAAAAAGGACATATTGCTGTAGGAACTAGAGATGCTACACGTGCTTATCATTATTTAAAACGTTGTGGTGTTGAATTTATTGAAGAATCTGTCAGTGTAGATGCTAATAACAGAATAATTGCAGCCTATTTAAAGGAAAACTTTAATGGTTTTGCTTTACATTTATTACAAGATTAAGGAGTAAAAATATGAAAACTATGTATGGCGTTATTAACGCAATGACTACACCTTTTAATGTTGATGGCTCAGTAGATTATGAAAGTTTAAAAAATCAGGTAGATTTCTTAATAGAAAAAGGTGTGAATTGTTTATATCCGTTAGGTACCACAGGTGAAATGTATCTTTTATCTACAGATGAAAGAAAAAAAGTAGCAGAAACTGTTGTAAAGCATGCAAATAATAGGGCTATTGTATATATACATGTTGGTTCTATGACTACTGCTGAAGCTTGTGAATTAGCAAAGCATGCAAGTGATATAGGTGCAGATGGTATTGGAGCTGTTACACCTAGTTATTTTGGTTGTTCTGATAGGGCAATGATCCAATATTACAAAGATATTTCATCTTCTGTTCCTAACGATTTTCCAATTTATCTTTACTCAATTCCGCAGTGTTCAGGTAATGATATAAAACCTGAAGTCGCTCAAAGAATAGTTGATATTTGTCCTAATGTAGTTGGTATTAAATACAGTTATCCAGATATGATTCGTGTGCTTAATTACCTACGCATCAATAATGGAAATTTCTCTGTTTTAGTAGGCCCAGATAAATTATTCTATCCAGGATTGTGCTGTGGTGCTCAAGGCGTTGTTTCTGGAATTGCAGGTCCTATGCCAGAGCCGTTTGTAGCTCTTTATAAGGCTTACAAGGAAGGAAATCATGAATTGTGTGCAAAATTATCAAAGACCTGTGGAGATGTTACAGATTTGCTTCGTTGTGGTTCTGATATGGCAGTATTTAAGAATGTCCTGGTTAAGCGAGGTATTATTAAAAATTCTTGCATGAGAAAGCCTTTATTAGACCTTGAGGCAGACGATGCTGCTAATATTTGGAAAGAGGTTCAAAAATATCTTTAATTATAAAATTAAATATTTATAGCTAGTTTATTACTAAGTCGGCAGAGGATTATTTATTACTGCCGATTTTTTTTATTAATCTTAAAAATTATTACAAATAAAATATTTTTATAATTTTTTAAGTTATTTCAATCAATAAACAAACTTTGCTTTTTTTATTAAAAATTCTTAAAAAAAGCTTAAATAAGCGGTTTTTGTTAAAAAAAACATATCAAATATTAAATATCTATCACAAAATTTTATACAACATTTGTGGAATTTTTTGGGTTGATCACGATTTAGTATATAGAACATAGTCATTATAATGACTATGTTCTATATACATATATGTGGCTTAAGGAGACAATGACATGTTAGAGCATTTAAAAGAAGAAGTTTTGATTTGTTCGCAAAATGCAGAGCGTTCTGGCTTATGCAAGCATCGCTCAGGTAATTTTAGCGTAAGGGATCCTGAGAGTGGTTTGGTATGTATCACAGCCTCAGGTTTTGATCGCATGCGTATGACTGAGCGCGATATCGTTGTTATTGATATCGAAGGAAAAGTCGTAGAAGCTGAAACTAATTTAAAGCCAACAAGTGAGACTTTAATGCATCTTGCTATCTATAAGGCAAGAGAAGATGTTCATGCTATTGCGCACACTCATTCAACCACTGCCACCGCTTTCTCTGTTTTAAATAAGCCAATTCCAGCCATTATCTATGAGATGTTTATGCTCAATTGCAAAAATGGCAACACTATCCCAGTAGCCAAATATGGCAGACCTGGTACTAAAGAATTGGCTGATAACGTTATTGCAGAACTTTTAACAAGTGATGTTGCTTTAATGCAACAGCACGGCACTATCGCAGTTCACCAGTCATCATTAGATGAGGCTGTTTTACGTTGTGAATACATCGAAGAATTAGCCCGTATTTATTTGACTACTTTGACTATTTTAGGTCCAGGTAAGGAACCTCCAGTAGTTCCTCAAAGTGAACTCGTTAAGTGGGCTTATCCAAAAGACATCATTTTATTGGATAGTCAAAAATAAAAATTATTAAAAAAATATCCCCTAAACAAACATTAGTGAGGCAATTATGAAAGTCAAACACACCTTATTAGCCGTAATGGTAGGTCTTTGCACTATGACAGCCGGCAGCGTTGCCAATGCAGCAGACATTAACGGTAAGGAAATTCGCATCGCTGTTGTAAGAAACTTAGCTGCAGGTGACCACACCCAGCAGTTCTTAGCCGGCTGCGTTAGCGAAGGTAAAAAGTTTGGTTATAAGGTTGATACCTTTGTGACTGACGGTGTTGACTCCCGTGCTCAGGAAACTACCGCTCAGGTAATTTCTAAAGGTTACGATGGCATCATCTTATCCCACGGTCAGCTCTCTTACTCTTACGACCTTTTAAAGCCTGCCGTAGATAAAGGCATAAAGGTCGTAACTTTTGACACCATGCCTTTTAAAGGTGGTGATCCAAAAGGTGAGCTGTTACCAACTGTAACCTCCACAGCTCAGGATGACTATGCATTAGCAGAGTTGTCTTTAGGTCAGATGATGAAAGACTTTGAGGCTAATGGCGGTAAGTATCCTATGAAAGTCTTAAAGACCTTCATGGGCCCTGGAGTTCCTCCTCTTGATCGTCGTAACACTATTTACACAAAGCTTGAAAAAGAAGGCAAGATTAAGACTGTTTACACTATCGCACCTTCCGATCCTGCCAATGCACGCGGTGATGTAACTACTAAGACTGCAGCAATTCTGCCAACTTTAAGAAAGGGCAAAGTTGATGCAATTTGGGGAAGTTATGACGAGCTTGCCAAGGGTGTTTTACAGGCATTAAACGATTCTAATAGAACAGATATGCCAATGTATACCATCGATATTTCAAACGATGATATTCAGCTTATGGTTAAAAACCCTGATGTTTGGAAGTCTACCGCTGCTGTAGATCCAAAACTTATCGGTATTGTTGATATGCGTTTGATGGCTATGAAGCTTAACAATATTAAGACTCCAGATTACTTCAATCTCGAAGCCAAAAATATTATGACCAGTAGCTTAAATAACGATGTCACCATGAACGATCTTTCTAAGATTGTTGAAGGCTGGGGCAATGCTGAAGATCCAGTAAAAGCTCTGAACACTCCTGAGGTTCAGAAGTTATATGTAAATAAATAATTATTTAATGGGAGCTCATGACTGTGGAAAAAATTCATATCAGCATGAAGAACATTGAAATTGAGTTCCCAGGTATTAAAGCGCTCAAAGGAGTTGACTTTAGTACCGAGGGAGGAATGATTCATGCTCTTGTAGGCGCCAATGGCGCTGGCAAATCGACCTTGATGAGTGTTCTTTCTGGAAGATACACTCATTACACAGGTCAGATTGAAATTGACGGCAAACCTGTTGAGATCAGATCTGCATCAGAT
Organism: uncultured Succinivibrio sp.; assembly: GCA_905186145.1. Taxonomy (GTDB): domain Bacteria; phylum Pseudomonadota; class Gammaproteobacteria; order Enterobacterales; family Succinivibrionaceae; genus Succinivibrio. Next base: position 1,321,477 of record LR994470.1, on the reverse strand, counting down.
GCTAAAAGACTTGGTCTTGAAATTGTTTACCAAGAGGTAGATACCGCCTTAATTCCATATTTATCTGTAGCCGAGAACGTTATGTTCAACAACATGGTTAACACCATGAAAGGCTCAGTAATGTCATGGGGTCTTGTTAAGAAAAAGGCAAAAGAGCAGCTGGACCGTTTGAATATCAAATTGGACGTAAATGCCCATGTAGATACTTTAACTCTCGCTCAAAAACAGATGGTCTTAATTGCCAGATGTTTAGCATCCAATTGCAGACTGTTGATTTTGGATGAGCCAACTGCTCCTTTATCAAACTCTGAGACTAAGGAATTATTCCGCGTGGTAAGAGAGCTTGCCAATGATGGTTTAGCAATTATCTTCATTTCGCACCGCTTAGCAGAGCTTTATGAGATTTGCTCATACATTACAGTTATGCGTGATGGCGCTAATGTTTGTGCGTATGAGTTAACCCGCGATATTCCTCAGAATACTATTGTTGAGCAGATGCTTGGCAGAAGTTATAGCGATGCTTATCAGAAAAAACAGATTGAAAAGGGCGATGTTTTATTAAAGGTTGAGAATTTAACCCAAAAAGAGAACAAAGTTCACGATATCAATTTCTATGTTCGTAAGGGAGAGATTGTCGGTATTGCAGGTCTTGTGGGTGCAGGAAAGACTGAGCTTTGCAAAACTCTATTCGGAGCTTTATAGGCCAAGTCAGGCAAAATCGTTTTAGATGGTAATGAGGTTAACTGTAAGTCTCCTTATCATGCAGTAAAAAGTGGTTTTGCTTTAGTACCAGAGGAGCGACGCAAAGAGGGTGTTTTAATTACAGATCCTGTTTATGAAAACATCTCAATTGCAGCTTTGGATAAGTATTGCAATGCACTTAAGGTTGTAAGTGTAAAGAAAGAGAAGAAGGTTGCTGACGAGTATATCAACGATTTGGGTATACGTACTCCTTCCAATGACAAAGTAGTGGCACTTTTATCAGGTGGTAATCAGCAAAAAGTTGTTTTAGCTAAATGGCTTAACTCTGATGCTAAGGTCTACATCTTTGATGAACCAACTAAAGGTATTGACGTTGGTGCAAAACAAGATATGTACGCCTTAATTGAAAAATTAGCAGCAACTGGTTGTGGCGCAATTTATGCAACTTGTGAATTCACCGAGATATTAAGTATTTGTGACCGTATCTACGTAATGTATGACGGCGAAATCGTAAAAGAACTTTTACCTAAAGATACAACTGAAAAAGAACTTCTGTTCTACTGCACTGGAGGCAAATAACATGAATGCAAAAACTATTGAGCAAAATCAAAAAGAAGATTTGATCCGGCAAAGTATAGATTTTTGTATGAAGTGGGGAACCATTATTGTTACCGTTTTGGTATTCATTTTCTTCACTTTTGCCACCTGGGATAGTGAATATAACGAGAGTTTATTCTTAACCACAGATAATATGATTACCATTTTGCGTTCAATTTCCATCATGGCAATCATTGCAATCGGCCTTACTTTCTCTCTTGCTGTCAATGGCATGGACTTGGCTGTAGGCTCAACCGCTAACTTAGCTGATACCTTCGTCATGACTATGTTCGTGTGGTATGGCTTTAGTGTTGGTATGTCTATCGCTTTCACTATCTGTGCTTGCTTGTGTGTTACCTTGATTAACACCTTCCTCATCATCAAGATGAAAATTCCGGATATGATTGCTACTTTAGCCGTAATGTTCATGCTCCAAGGTGTAGCTTTAACCTACTCAAATGGTGGCGCTATTACTGAGAGAATGATGTTACCTGATGGCACTCAGGCTCCAGGTTTAGTACCTCCATTCTTCCGTGAGTTCGGTATTGAGCCTTACCTCATCATTATTATGGCTGTTGTCGTAGGTTTTGCATGGTTCTTCTTAAACTTCACCAAGTACGGCAGATTCATGTATGCAATTGGTGGCAACCCAGAGGCTGCCAAGCTTTCAGGTATTCCTGTTAACAGATATAAGTTCTTAGCTTACCTTCTCTCTGCAGGCTTTGCTGCCATCGGTGGTATCTGTCTTGCCGCTCGTGTAGGTACAGCTCAGGTAGGTGCTGGTGATACCTTCTTAATGCCAGCTGTAGCTGCAGCCTTCATCGGCTACTCTATTGCAGGTGCAGGTAAACCAAATGCATTTGGAACCTTAGTTGGTGCAGTTTTAATTGGTGTACTTGAAAACGGTTTGATCATGATGGCTGTTCCTTACTATGCAATGAACATCATCAAAGGTCTGGTATTAGCTGGTGCATTAGCTCTTACTTACTCAGTTAAAAAATAAAAAAAGGTCATAAGGAGTAATTAACTATGTCTTTATACGATAAATATTTTTTGATGAAATCTGACGACGTTGCCGCTTATGTTGTAAACAAATTACCTGACTTCTTTGATAAAGATGCCAAGCTTATTTGTAAAGAAATCGGTGATGGTAACTTAAACTATGTATTCCGTGTAAAAGATGAGAATTCAGGTAAGACCATTATTGTAAAACAAGCTGCAGAAGAGCTCCGTATTTCTAAGGAAATGAAGATCTCCACTGACCGCGGTCGTATTGAGTCTGAGATCTTAGGTCTGCAAGGTGAGTTATGCCCAGGCATGGTACCTAAGGTTTACTTATACGATGGCACTATGTGCGCCTTCATCATGGAAGATATGATTGGTCATTACATGATGAGAACTGCACTGTGTGAGCATAAGATTTTCCCTAAGTTTGCAGATCAGTGCTCTACATTCTTAGCCAGAACCTTACTTTTAACCTCCGATATTGTTATGGAGCATAAACATAAGAAGGAATTGGTAAGAAGTTACATTAACCCTCAGATCTGTGAGATTACCGAAGATCTCGTATATTCAGAGCCATATTTAAATTACAACAGCCGTAATAATGTATTTGAGCCAAATCGTGAGTTCGTTGAAAAAGAGCTCTATAGCGACAAGGCCTTACATTTAGAAGCTGCCAAACTTAAGTTTGAGTTTATGAACAATGCTCAATCTTTAATTCATGGCGATTTACACACAGGTTCTATCTTCATCAATGAAGAGCATTCTTTCTTCTTTGACTGCGAGTTTGCCTGCTATGCTCCTATGGCTTATGACATTGGTAATATCATGGCTAACATGTTCTTTGCCTGGGCTAATGGTGATGCCACTATCGAAGATCCTAAGGAGAAGGAGAAGTTCTGCTCTTGGTGTATTGATACTATCGAGCAGATCTTAGATGGCTTTAAGGTTAAGTTTAGCCAGCTTTATCAGAGCCATGTAACTGACCATATGGCCAAGAGCAAAGGCTTCTTAGATTGGTATTTACAGAAGGTAATTGAAGATACTGCAGGATGCGTAGGTCTTGAACTTATAAGACGTACCGTAGGTATGGCTAATGTTAAGGATGTAACCTCCATTAAGGATGTTGCTGCAAGAACTCGTGCTGAACGTATCATTATTACTTATGCTAAGAACTGCATCTTAAATCGTAAAGAATTTAAGTCAGGCTTTGATTTCGTATGTGCCATGAATAAGGCTATTGCCAAGTTTTAGAGGATAACTATCATGTCAATTTTAGATTATGCAACCGTAAGTTTAGATGATGACAATAGCGCTTTAGTTATTATCGATCAGACCTTATTACCAAATGAGACTAAGATTCTGCATTTAACTGAGCAAAAGGATATTTGGGATGCAATTTATCTGTTAAAGGTAAGAGGTGCTCCAGCTATCGGTGATGCTGCTGGTATTGGTATTTATTTAGCCGCCAAGCAGATTAAAAAGACTTGTCAGGATTTTGATAGTTTCTACTCTGAGTTTGCTAAAGCTCGTGACTATTTAGATTCAGCACGACCAACTGCTGTAAACCTGTCTTGGGCTTTAAAGCGCATGGATGGTGTCGTTTTAGCTAATAAAGATAAGAGCGTTGACGAGATTGTTGAGCTCTTGAAGAAAGAAGCTATTGCTATTGTTGATGAGGATATTTGGATTTGCCGTCATATTGGTGAGTATGGTGTAGAGCTTATTAAAGACGGCGATGGTTTATTGACTCACTGCAATGCAGGCCAATTAGCAACTGCTAAATATGGTACAGCTACCGCTCCTATGTATATAGCTCATGAGCGCGGCATGAAGATTAAAGTTTTCTCTGATGAAACTCGTCCTTTATTACAAGGTGCTCGTTTAACTGCCTATGAGTTACACAGTGCAGGTATTGATGTAACCTCCATTTGCGATAGCGCCGCTCCTACTGTAATGAGAAATGGTTGGGTTCAGGCTGTCTTTGTCGGTTGTGATCGTGTAGCTGCTAATGGTGACTTTGCAAATAAGATTGGTACCTCAGCTGTAGCCTTAGCTGCAAAGCGTTTCGGCATTCCTTTCTATGTTGCCGCTCCAACCTCAACTATCGATCTTAATACCAAATCAGGTAAAGAGATTGTAATTGAGCAGCGTGACGGCAAGGAAGTATCCACCATGTGGTATCAAAAACCAATGATTGCCGAAGGCGTTAAGATCTATAACCCAGCCTTTGATGTCACCGATAATGATTTAGTAACAGGCTTTGTTACTGAGTACGGTGTAGTTAAAGCCCCATTTGAGCAAGGCCTCAAAGAGGTTGTAGAAAAGGCTAAAAAAGGCCATAAGTAATCGTTAAATAAAAGGCTATGAAGCTCTGCTTCATAGCCTTTTGAGTCTTTTAAGAAAGTATTTTCTAAAAAATTAGGGGAAGGTTCTATGCAGGATATGATCAAGATTTTGGCCGTAGCCGATCCCGCCATTTATGCCTTTGGCGATAAGGATTTAGCTATTTTTGATGGATTTAAGGCTAAAGTAGCTTTTGAAGCTTATCCTTGGAATGATTATGCCAAGCTTTTGGATAAAGCTCTGCATCATGAATCTGACTTTGATATTGTGATGATTCCAGGACATCTTTTCTTAAAGGATTTAGTCAAAGACAATTTAATTGCCAAAATCAAAAGGCCTTTAGATGTTTACTATAAGAGTCTTTATTTTGATTTAAATATTGAAGGTAATTTTTATGCTTTACCTGCTTTCTATGATGGACATTTGGTGGTCTTTAGAAAAGGTGTAAGTGAGGCTTTAGATAAAAAAGATGGTGGTGTATTAACACCTGATGAGTTTTGTTCTATTGCCAAAAATGATTTTGAACATAAGTTTTCTTTAAAAGCAGCAGCCTCAGAGATTTTTACTGATGCCTTGCCTTTTTTAAGATGGATTGATAACGGCAAGATCTTTGATGTTTATGATGATAACGGCAAGATTAGAGATCTTGCTTTATTTGAGGATCGTCTAAAACAATATTGTGAACTTAAAGATCACGCTATTGAAGGTACTGAGAATTTCGGTAACGAAGAGGTAGCTCAAGCTTTTATTGAAGGTAAAACAGATCTTATGATCACATGGTCAGGTCAGATGGGCTTAATTGATCAAAAACTACCTTTAAATAACCAAGAATTTGGTTTTGCAACATTAAATACAGCTTGGAGTGCTGTCTGGTCATTTGCTTTATTAGAAAAGTCTTCACATAAAGAGCTGTGTCAGGATTTATTTGATTATTTGCAAAATCCAGATATCGATTTAAAGTGCGCCAAGTTTAGTGGCACCCCTTTATTTGCACAAAATAAATTTGATAAACCATGGCTTAAAGCCCAAGAGCGCATGCTCTCATGCTTTAAACCATTACCGTTAATTGATAACGGTCCGCAAAAAAATGGCAATTTATACGCGCAAATTCATAAAGCGTATTTAAAAGAAGAAAGTGCTCAAAGCGCTCTTAATAATGCATACAATGAGATCTTAAAATTAGAGGCTTAACATCATGTTATCTAGAGCTAAAAAGTTTTGTTTAACCGCTTTGTTATCAGCAATGGCAATTTCTGCACAAGAGGCTAGTGCTCAAACTATAAAAGCAGATGTCTTTTTATATTCCTATAACGATCCTTTTATCAAGGAGCTTTCTTCTTATTACAAAGACCCTTCAATAGTTGCAGATTTTAAGATTGGCATATATAACTCAAGCCAAGATATGTTAGCCGAACAGTCTTTAATCTCAAGAGCTTTAACTAAAAAGACCCAAGGTATTATCGTAAATCCTGTAGATGCTAATAATGTTAAGTCTTTAATTGAGATAGCTAAAAAAGCTGATTGCCCAATTGTATTTATCAATAGAAAACCATCAGATGAAGATCTTTTATCCTATGACAAAGCTTTCTTTGTAGGTAGTAATAGTAAGCTTGCAGGAAACTTACAAGCTGACATTATGGATCGCTATTTTAAAGAGCATACAGATGCTGATAAAAATGGTGATGGGGTAATTCATTATGCTTTAATTGAAGGTGAGGTTAACCATCAAGATACTATCCAAAGAAATTTAGGCTTAAATGACGCTTTAGAAGTAAAAGCCTATAAATATGAAAAAGATGTTTCTATTGTAGCTAACTGGGACTACAACCAAGCGTATAAACAGTTTTCAAATTATATTGCCAATCCGGCACATTTAGCCTCACTTGAGTGCATTTTCTCTAATAATGATGCGATGGCAGGGGGTGTTATTCACGCATTACAAGAAAAGGGCTATAATCTCGGCCAAAATAATGAGAAGTACATCCCAATTATTGGAGTTGATGCTACTTCTAATGGTAAGACATTAGTAGATAAAGGCTACATGATTGCAAGCCTTAAAAATGATGCTCGTGCACAAGTCATGCTTTCTCTTAAAATTATAAGTTTATTAAATGAAGGTAAGAGTGTTGATAGCGAATCATTAGGTCTTAATGTTTCATCGCAATCATTATATGTTCCATATAGCGTAATAGAGTAAATTAAGGCAGCTGAGTGCTGTTAAAGGTGTTTATATGTGCTCGGATATCTCGACAAATTCACCATTGTATGCAGTGGTGTATCATGAAATCAAAAAGAAAATTGAATTAGGCGAGTATGTATCTGGACAGAAATTACCAACAGAGACTCAGCTCTCTAAAATTTTTGGTGTAAGCTCTATTACGATTCGACGTGCTATTCAAGAGCTAAACGATGAAGGTTTTTTAAATAAAGTTCAAGGTCGCGGTACTTTTGTTGAGTATCAGAAATTACAAAGATGCATTGATCGTGATTTTCAGATCTTAGGCTTTAGCACTACTTGTAAATTAAATGGGGCCAAGCCTTCTTGTGAGATTTTAAATAAGGGTGTAATTGGGGCTAATGCAAAAGTTTCAAAAGCTTTAGGTGTTGCTCATCATAGTAATACTATTTATTTAGAGCGAGTTTGTTTTGCCGATGACGTGCCGGTGATGCTTGAAAAAGCGTGGTTTTTACCAGAATTTGATTTTATCAAAGATGCTGATTTAATTGATTTCTCCATAATGAAAACTCTTCAAGAACATGGAGTTATGATATCTAAAGCGACTGACAATATAATTGAAGTATCAAGAGCAGATTCTATTGTGGCGCGTGTTTTAAAACTTGGTAAGTCAGAACCTATTTTTGTAATTTCATCTGTTATGAAGGATGAAAAAAATCGCAATATCTATCTTAGCGTTGAGTATATTGCAGGTAGCAGATTTAGATTAAAACTGTAATTTATAAGTGGTACAAAAGATTAAAAAGCTCTATTTATATAGAGCTTTTTTCATATTTAACAGTAAGTTAATCTGATTTTGATTAAAAAAAATATAGGTTTTTATACAATAGTTTTGTTTTTATTATATTGTGTTTTTGTTGATTTATATTTTTAGTTATTGTAGTTAAATCTAAGAATTAGTTCTTGTTTAGAAGTTAATTATTTATTTTGAAAACAAAAAAACCGGACCTCTTAAAAAGATCCGGTTTTATTTTTCCTAAAAATCAGAAACTGATTTTAGAAGAGCTTGCAGTAGTCTAAGAACTGTAAGCCAAAGCAGACAAAGGAAATTAAAGCTGCAGAACCATAAGCAATGTACCAGGTGGCTTTGCTGTGAATACCAAAGTCATGACTGGTGTGATGCATACGGTGTAAGGCATAGAAGCTTAATAAGAATACAATGCCAAACAGAATGCCGCTTAAGAACCAGTTGCCAAATAAGCCTGAGATCTGCTCATAGTTGAGCATGCCAGAGCTTAAGTCAGCGCCAGTGAAGCCGGCTGCAATCATGATAACCAGAATGGACGGTAAAACGATAGCAGCAACCATGCCACCTGCACCGAACATCAGCCAGTACATCGGTTCGTCAGAACGAGATGGGAGGAATTTTTTCTCCATTGCTAACTCCTATTAGATAGTGGCAAAAGCGAAGATTAAGATCACCACGGTAGCGCCACCTAAGGCACCATATAAACCGATCTTNGGTGACGTACTCAGGAAGTAACTCGGTAGAGTTCTTGTNTCATGAATACACGAACAGCCTTTGGCATTAAGCTAAACCAGGTTACAGCGTGGAAAATCTGTGAACCCAGAATGATCAGGTTAAGAATGATTACAAGCGGATTGCCTAAGAAGCTGTTTACATACCATAAGTATGGAGCAGCAGTGTCAGCAGTGGCTTGAGTGGTGTTCAGATCACACATAGAGAACATGAACACGCCAAGTAAGATCTCCAGAACCGCAAATAAAGCCAAAACGGCAGTTGCTTCGCGGACCATGTAAAATACGTAAAACGGATTTTCCAACCACCAGGACATCTTCTTGACCGGGCGATTGTACGGCTTACGAAAAGATTTGGTTTCGCTCATGTTTTACTCCNGGTTTAACCATGTTGAATACATAATCGGTAGCAGACATCTTCTTACCTAACTGAATTGCGGAGGAAGGATCAACCTTCTTAGGGCAAACTTCAGAGCAGTAACCGACGAAAGTGCAGCTCCAAACGCCTTCTTCAGCGCTTAAGAATGGAGCACGCTGCTTCTGACCTGCATCACGGTTATCAACGTTATAACGGTAAAGTAAAGTTAAGGCAGCAGGGCCGATGAACTTCGGATTGAGCTTGTACTGTGGGCAAGCTGCATAGCAGCAACCGCAGTTAATGCACTGGGCAAACTGTAAGTAAGCTTCCATCTGCATTGGGGTCTGCTTGAAGTTCTTGTTAAGAGGCATATTAGCGTTCTTAGCATCAGGAATGATGTAAGGCTTAATGCGCTCAATCTTCTCGATGAGATCAGAGAGGTCAACAACCAAATCACGCTCGATTGGGAAGTTGGCTAAAGGCTCGATCTTCATGTCCTTGCCTTCGTAGTCACGTAAGAAGGTCTGGCAGGCTAAGTGTGGAACACCATTAACCATCATACCGCAAGAACCGCAAACAGCCATACGGCAAGACCAACGGAAAGACAGGCTAGGCTCAAAGTTGTCCTTAATGTAGAACAAAGCTTCGAGAACGGAGGTTTCACGGTGGTAAGGAACATCAAAGGTCTGCTCCCAAGGCTCTTTGTCCTGCTCAGGGCGGTAGCGCAGAACAGTGATCTTCATAGTCTTATCATTCATGCTCATTATTTGGCCTCCTGCTGGGCTTTGGCTTTTCTTGCAGCTTCAGCAGCTTCAGCTTCAGCACCGTATACGCGCTTAGCAGGCTGGAAGGTGGTGATCTTAACAGGGCTTAACTCAATGCGTGGCTCGTCGCCGTCTTTCTGGAAGAAGGCTAAAGAGTGCTTGAGGAAGTTTTCATCATCACGCTGCTTGTATGCACCATTAGGGCCATCAAGACGCTGGTGAGAACCACGAGATTCTTTACGATTGATAGCAGAGTGAACCATACACTGTGCAACATCAAGGGTATAGCCTAACTCGATGAGGTTCATCCACTCGGTGTTGAATACGCGACCGCGATCGGTTAAACCGATGTTGGCATAGCGCTTCTTAAGGCTCTTGAGAGTATCGATAGTAGCCTGCATGGACTCTTCTTCACGGTAAATACCGACACCAGACTCCATGGATGCACCCATCTCATGACGAACCTTAGACATAGACTCAGTGCCCTTAATGTCAAATAAGGACAGTGCACGCTTCTCAGCCTCGTCAGCCTGACGGTCAAGTTCCTTGCTGTCGAAGTCTTTAACATTGTGAGCACGCTCAGCCATAGCGTCACCACCGATCTTACCGAAGACGATGGTCTCAACTAAGGAGTTAGAGCCTAAGCGGTTAGCACCGTGAATACCAACGGAGGCGCACTCGCCGGCGGCATATAAGCCTTCCATACGGGTAGCGGTATTACCGTCAGTCTCGATACCACCCATGGTGTAGTGAACTACTGGACGTACTGGTACTGGCTCCTTAACAGGATCAACGCCAGAGTAGGTCATAGCTAATTCACAAATAAGTGGTAAACGCTCGTGCAGATACTTCTCACCTAAGTGAGTTAAGTCTAAGTGAACAGCCTCACCTAAAGGATACTTAATGGTACGACCCTTCTTGGACTCGTTCCAGAAAGCTTGAGACAGACGATCACGTGGACCTAATTCCATGTACTTGTTCTTAGGCTGACCTACTGGGGTCTCAGGGCCTAAGCCGTAATCTTGCAGATAACGATAGTGATCCTTATTGTACAGAACACCACCTTCACCACGGCAACCTTCAGTCATTAACAGACCGCAACCTAAAAGGCCAGTTGGGTGGTACTGAACGAATTCCATATCACGTAATGGAACGCCATGACGATAAGCTAAAGCCATACCATCACCAGTTACGATACCGCCATTGGTATTGAACAGGTAGCAACGACCTGCACCACCGGTGGCTAAGAATACGCACTTGGCATTGATCTGACGGAAGATACCGTTTTGTAAGTCGTAGCAAACGACACCGCGGCAAACACCATCTTCCTCGAGTAAGTCGAGAACGAAGTGCTCGTCAAAACGATGAATAGAAGGGAACTGTACAGAAGTCTGATACAGAGTGTGCAGCATATGGAAGCCGGATTTATCAGCGGCGAACCAGGTGCGTGGAACCTTCATACCACCGAAACGGCGAACGTTAACGTCACCATTTGGCTTACGGCTCCAAGGGCAGCCCCAGTGCTCTAACTGATACAGCTCCTGAGGGGCCTGGTGTACGAACTTCTCAACTACGTCCTGTTCGCATAACCAGTCACCGCCGGCAACGGTATCTTCAAAGTGCTTCTGGTATGAGTCGTCATCGCGAACAACACCGGCAGCGCCACCTTCGGCAGCTACAGTGTGAGAACGCATCGGGTAAACTTTGGAAATGAGTGCAACCTTCAGTTTCGGGTCAGCCTGGGCTACAGCAATAGCTGCACGTAAGCCAGTTCCGCCGGCACCCACGATTGCAACATCAAATTGATATTTTTCCACGTGAATATCTCCATAAGATCCTAAAATCTCTCTCAATCACTTGAGAGGTTTTAAGTCGGCAAGCAAAAAACAACGTAATTATAAATGAAAATTGATAAAAATTTTTATTTTAGAGGGCAATAAAAATCTATGCCCTTGAAATTATAATAAAAATTCAGTCCAGAATTTTGGATCAAGGTCTAAAAGAAATCAAAAATCGATATAGAACTCAATATTATTCAAAATTGGAGTTATTTTTAATCCTTTTTTTCGACAATTAAAGAGCGTCCAAATTTAACTTCTGTTAAATGTTCAAGATCTTCTGCCAATTGGCCGTGATCTTTTGCCCATAAAACAATGACAGTACTGCCGTATTTAAAGTAGCCAATTTCATCGCCACGTTTAAATTTGTACTGATTGTCACCATCATAGTTTAATGTCTCAATACCTTTGCGACGAACAACGGTACCACCCCAGGTAGTATTGATACTGCCAACTAAAGCAGCACCTACCATGACAACTGCCATAGGTCCTACATCGGTATCGAAGAAACAGACCAGTCTCTCATTTACAGTGTAGAGATTTGGCATATTAGAAATATTGCGTGAGCCTACAGGAAAGAGTTTACCTGGAACGTGAACAGTCTTAACTAAAGTACCGTCGCATGGCATATGGATTCTGTGATAGTTAGCAGGAGACAAATAGATAGTAGCAAAGTTGCCGTTTTCGTAAATATCACTATCAGCTTTATTTCCACCTAATAAGGCACACAATGAATAATCAAGACCTTTGGCCTGAATTAAACGGCCATGAGAGATTACACCAGCCTCTCCAATAGTACCATCTACAGGGCTTATTGCCTTGCAATCTAAATTTATAGGACGAGTTTCAGGTTTTACTTTACGAATAAAGAATTCATTAAAGGTTTTATATTTTGATAAGTCTTCCTCTAAGATTTCATCAGTATTTATATTAAAAGTTTTAATAAAATTATTTATAAGAAAGCGGGTAAAGCCGCCGAGATCTTTTCGGTAAGCTTAGAGGCTAAATAAGTAAGTGTTGAAAAAGGGGTTAAATATTCACAAGTTTTCAGCACAAAAGATGTAAAAGTCATGCAACTCTCCGCATAAAAAACAAATTTTCGTAATGATAATTTCTTTAAAAGAATTTCGCAAACTTCAGGTAGTTTAAAACCACGTTTAAAAGAAAATTAAATTTTTTTTAAATTTTTTCAAAAAAAGCTTGCAACTTTAAAAATATTTAATATAATAATCCACGTTTTCTGTGATGCGGGAATAGCTCAGTTGGTAGAGCATAACCTTGCCATGGTTAGGGTCGCGAGTTCGAACCTCGTTTCCCGCTCCAGAAAAAGAAGATGAGTCACCTTGAGGTGACTTTTTTTTGCCTAAATTGTTGTCACAATCATAAATACAGTCAAAACTTCCCTCGCCTTTTTCTAAATTTCTAATTTACTAAGCAAACCAATATAATTTAAAAAAAATTTAAACAAAATATATTTATATTTCATATAGTTATAATTATTTTTTGAAATTTTTATAAAAAAATCCTTGCAAATTAAAATTTATTTACTATAATAGTTAACGTTTTCTGTGATGCGGGAATAGCTCAGTTGGTAGAGCATAACCTTGCCATGGTTAGGGTCGCGAGTTCGAACCTCGTTTCCCGCTCCAGAAAAGAAGATGAGTCACCTTGGGTGACTTTTTTTTTACCTAAAATCCCCCCTTACAAGCAATTTTCTCTCTTAAGCCCTTCTTTGACTTGAAATTAACCTTAATTGTCTATATATAAGAAGACAGATTCTTTATTAACAACTTTTGGCCTTTGGTATGTCTGTATAACTGCCTGCCTTTAGGCTGACTTTTTTAAAAAGAAGCATGGCAATAGCGTTATAATCGTTTTGCAATTTCAGCCAATTACTAATATTTATTTAAAAAAATGTTTATCACTACCATCGTTACCAAGATCATAGGCAGCAGCAATCAGCGTACTGTGCGCCGTTTGTCAAAGATCGTAAAAACCATCAATGCCTTAGAGCCTAAGTATCAGGCTTTAAAAGACGAGGATTTCAAAGAGTTAACCGTAAAGTTCCGTGAGCGTTTAGCAAACGGTGAGACTTTAGAGAGTATTTTGCCTGAAGCTTTCGCGGCAGCTCGTGAGGCGGCAGTTAGAACTTTAGGTTTAAGACCGTTTGATGTGCAGTTAATGGGCGGCATCGTTTTAAACTCAAATCAGATTGCCGAAATGAAAACCGGTGAAGGTAAAACTTTAACTGCGTTATTAGCTTGCTATTTAAATGCTTTAAGTGGCAAAGGTGTACATGTTGTTACCATCAACGATTACTTAGCTCGTCGTGATAGTGACTGGAGCCGTCCTTTCTACTCCTTCTTTGGTATGACCGTTGGCGTAAATATTCCAGGTATGACTCCTGAGCAAAAGCGTGAGGCTTATGGCTGTGATGTTACATACGGTACTAACAACGAGTTTGGCTTTGATTATCTGCGCGATAACATGGCCTACAGCGCCGATCAGAGAGTGCAGCGTCCATTAAATTACGCCTTAGTCGATGAGGTTGACTCTGTTTTAATCGATGAGGCTCGTACTCCTTTAATTATTTCCGGTGCAGCAGAGAATAGTTCTAAGCTTTATATTGCTGTAGATAAGATTATTCCAGGATTAATCTATCAGGAAAAGGAAGATACTGAGGATTACACCGGTGATGGTGACTACACTTTAGATCTTAAATTACGTCAAGCCTATTTAACTGAGCGTGGCCAAATTAAGATTGAGAAGATGCTTGTAAATATCGGCCTTTTACAAGAGGGCGAGAAGTTATTCTCATCTGAGCATATCACCTTATTACATCATGTCATGGCAGCTTTACGTGCCAATACCTTATTTAAGCGTGATGTTGATTACGTCGTTGATGAGAACAACGAAGTTGTTATCATCGATGAGCATACAGGTCGTAAGATGCAAGGCCGTCGTTGGTCTGATGGTTTACATCAGGCAATCGAGGCTAAAGAAGGTGTTGAGATCCATGCTGAAAACCAGACACTGGCATCTATCACCTTCCAAAATTACTTCCGTATGTACAAGAAGCTTGCCGGTATGACCGGTACTGCTGATACTGAAGCTTACGAGTTCCAGCAGATTTATGGTCTGCAGACCATTGTGCTTCCAACCAATAAGCCTATGATTAGAAAAGATCTTCCAGATCTTATCTATTTAACAGAGGCAGAGAAGTACAAGGCAATTATTGAGGATATTAAGAAGACTATTAGTGAAGGTAGACCTGTTTTAGTCGGAACTATCTCCATTGAAAACTCCGAAAAACTTTCCTCTATGTTAGATAAGCTTCATATTCCACATCAGGTTTTAAATGCCAAGTTCCATGAAATGGAAGCTCATATTGTAGCTCAGGCCGGTCGTCCTTCTACTGTAACCATTGCTACTAATATGGCCGGTCGTGGTACTGATATTATCTTAGGTGGTAACTTAAAGGCTGATATTGAGGCATTAGGTCCAAATCCATCTGAGGAAGCTGTTAAGAAAGCAACTGAAGAATGGAAAGAGCGTCATGAGGCTGTCTTAAAGGCCGGTGGTTTACACATCATTGGTTCTGAGCGTCATGAGTCTCGTCGTATTGACAATCAGTTACGTGGTCGTGCCGGTCGTCAAGGTGATCCTGGTTCATCCCGTTTCTATCTGTCAATGGATGACAATTTAATGAAGCTCTTTGGTTCAGAGAAGCTCAAATCTTTCATGGCTCGTATGGGTATGACTGATGGTCAACCATTGGAGCATCGCTTCATTACTCGTGCCATTGAGTCTGCTCAAAGAAAGGTTGAGACTCGTAACTTTGATATTCGTAAGAGCTTGCTTGAGTATGATGATGTTGCCAATGAGCAGCGTAAGGTCATCTATGAGGAGCGTAATGCTTTATTAGATGGTGAAGATATCAGCGAGACTATCTACAATATCTTTGAGGATGTCTTTAATGAGGCTATTGATCGCTTCATTCCAAAGAACAGCTTAGCTGAGACTTGGAACATTGAAGGTCTTGAGAAGGCCATGGCTGCAGTCTTTATGATTGATGCCCCTGTAAGCAAGTGGCTTAAGGAAGATGAGCACTTAGTTGAAGAAGATATTCGTAAGCGCATTGTTGAGTTAGGCCGTGAGCACTATAAACAAAAGTGCGAGCTTTTAGGCAAAGAAAATCAGCAGCACTTAGAGAAGAGTGTCATGTTGCAGTGCATCGATACTTTGTGGAAAGAACACTTAGCTTCTATGGATTATATGCGTCAGGGTATTGGCCTTCAGGGTTATGCTCAGAAGAATCCTAAGAATGAGTATAAGATTCAGTCCTTCAAACTCTTCACTAAGATGTTAGACAATCTTAAGACTCAGGTAGTATCAATTCTTTGCCGTATTCAAGTAAAGGTACGTACTCCTGAAGAGCTTGAGTCTGAGAAACAAGAAAAGGCTCGTGCTCAAGAGGAGGCAATGGCTCAGCAATCTATGCAAGAGGAAGAGGCTAAGATGCGTGAAGAAGCTAAAGCCTTTGCCAATATGCATATTGGTAGAAATGATCCATGCCCTTGTGGTTCTGGCAAGAAATATAAGAACTGTCACGGCAGATTCATCTAACTTTAATTAAAGTTTAGATTAAATAAAAAATTCGCAGTTTAATGCTGCGAATTTTTTTACATTTATTTTTAATAAAATTGTCATTTTTGTAATTAAATTTTTTATATAAAAGTAAGTATTTAGGGCTTTTTTGAAGAATTTTAAAAAAAATGTAATATTTTTTTAATTTTTTGTTGACAGGTAACCTTAAAAATGGTTTAATTACCGCCGTTGCCCAGATAGCTCAGTCGGTAGAGCAGGGGATTGAAAATCCCCGTGTCGGCAGTTCGATTCTGTCTCTGGGCACCAACGCTAAAAAATTTATACTTTTCTAAAAACGCCCAGATAGCTCAGTCGGTAGAGCAGGGGATTGAAAATCCCCGTGTCGGCAGTTCGATTCTGTCTCTGGGCACCAATCCTAAAAAATCACCACAATCAAAAAAATAAAGCACAGCCTTATTGTTTCTTGTTTAGAGCAATTTTATTGTAAAATTTTTCGGTTCTTCGCCAAATCTGTGGCTAACTAAAATTTTATATCTAATTTTGTTATACCAATAGACAAAAAAAGGGTCGTTCCCAATTAAGATTGAATTAACCCTAATCCATCAATCAAGGAGAACGACCTATGGCTATTGTACCCGATTTTCAATCTGATTTAACAAACCATTTTTTCAAAGGTTTTAAGATTTCCTCCCATTTTATAGATGATAAAGCTAAAGAAATTCATTTTTATCTTGAGCCTTGCAGTGAATTTCCTGTCTGTCCTAGTTGTAAAGGCAAGAATGTAGTTGTTCACGAATATAGAAAACGAGTTGTACAAGATGATTCCATTTTGGGGTATAAGACTGTTTTATTTATTACCTATAGAACCTTTAAATGTAAGTTCTGTAATAAATATTCCACTGAAAAAATAGAGTTCCTATCTGAAAACAGTCGCTTTACAACAAGGGTTGCAGACTCTGTTAATGAAGATTTAGAAAGAGCCGGGTCTATTAAAGATACAGCTGAAAGAACCGGTTTAAGCTGGTCTTCCTGCAAAAGAATTCATAAGCGATACCTTAAAAAGAAAATATACTTTAATTTAGGTCAAGCCTCTCACATTGCTATTGATGAATTCTCTATTAAGAAAGGCCATAAATATGCAACTGTAGTTGTTGATTTAGATACTAAAAGAGTTATTTGGGTTGGTAAGGGTAAGACTGTACGAGAGGTTAATCGCTTCTTTAAATTATGCGGTACAGAGGGCTGTAAACAAATAAAAGCAGTAGCAATGGACCAAAATGCAGGATTTGCTACTTGCGTTAATAAGTACTGCCCTAATGCCAAGGTTGTCTATGATTTATTTCATATGGTTTATAACTTTGGAAGACTTGTTATAAGCGCCATAAGACTAAGACTTGCCTATGAAAATAAAAACAAAAATGATGACAATGCTTATTCTCTTTTAAAGCGTTCAAGATTTCTGTTACTTACAAAAAACTCTAATTTATCAGAAGAAAAAAGAATAAAACTTAATGATATTTTAAGCTTTTATCATGATTTATATGCAGCTAATGAGCTAAAAGAGCTATTACCTGAAGTATTCCATGCTCACTCAAAAGAAGAGTCAGAATCTCTTTGGGATGAATGGGTAAGGTTAGCTTTACAGTCAAAAGTTCAAGAGATTACTAAGTTTGCCAAAGTGCAAAACAGAAGATACCGAGATGGTATAACAAATTCAGGCATTTACAGGATTAGAACAAGCGTTCTTGAAGGGATAAACAATAAGATAAAAGTATTAAAAAGATTAGCTTATGGATTTAGAGATTTGGAGTATTTCTTTTTGAGGATCATGAATTCATTTAGGGGCAATTCACTTGAATGCTAAAAGGATCCCTGGTCAATTTTGTATATTATTTTCCAGGGATCCCACAGATTTGGCGATGAGCCAATTTTTTCAGCTATCTTTTTGCATGTGTAAATGCTGGTATAATATAAAACCTGGTTGTTTTAAGCTATTAAGCTCAAAATAAGGATAGATCATGGCAGAATTTAAAAATCCTGTAAAAAAAGGATCTGATAGATTCAAAAATTTTGTAGCAGCTTTCATGCAGGGTAATGGTCAAAATGATGCTTTACAGTATCTTTTAGATAAACATATTCCTGTAAGTATTTTTTTGATTACAGGTGTTAAGTTTGATGGTGTGATCAGCGCTTTCGATCAGTACACCATTAGTATTGTTGACGTGAAAAATCATCAGCAGATGATTTATAAAGATAAAATTTCTACTTTAGCTTTAAAGAAGCAAGAATTTAACTCTCGTCCATCAAGACCTAAAAATTTTAATTCTTTTAACAATAAGCCTCACAACTATAACAATCGTGAGTTTAATATAGAGTAATAAGACCTTTCCCAAAGTCTTAACTTCTTTATGTCGCTTATTGCGTGTCATATACAGTTTTACTGTATGCATCCCCTTGCTCTTGCAAGGGGATTTGTCATCTAATTACGGTTCGTAAAATTTTACGAACTCACCATCTTTAACCTCAATGCATGGCATATTGCCATTTAAAGCCGCTTTAATGCCTAAAGGGCCATCTTCAAATACAATGCATTGCTCAGGGGCTAAATTCATTTTCTGTGCGCATAATAAGAAGGTTTGAGGGGCAGGTTTATGTTCACTTACCATTTCAGCTGTAACTAAAGCATCAATTTTGTCAGTCATACCGTGTACAGCTAAAATATCCACGGCATTTTTAAGCTGAGTGCCTGAACCTACAGCAATTTTTGCGCCTCTCTCACGAGCTTTAAGTAAAATGTCTAAAACTTTTGGGAAAAACTGTACTTTGTCAAAGTTTTCACGGTAAAGCTCGACTTTGCGCTTTATAAATTCATCAATATCACCAACATCATGCCCCTGTGATTTGAAGTACATAACCACATCGCGACTGGTGACACCACCCATAGCATAAATAACCTTAGGATCGATTTCAAAGCCGTGTTCTTTGCAAACTTTAATCCAGGCTATGACGTGATATGGCATAGAGTTAATTAAGGTGCCATCTAAATCAAAAATTAAGCCTTTATATTGTTCAGTGCTAGGAAAATCCATGTATATTCCTCTTTAAAAAAGCAGCATAGCTTATATGTTTATTTTGAGCTTTCGTTTTATGCTTAAAATAAAGATTTTGCCAAATCTAAATTTATTTTTCCTTGATAAAAGTCTTTTTATGTATATAAAAAAGCCCAATTAAGCTTTTACTTAATTGGGCATACGGGATTTATTTTAAATTAGATAAGATTTAAAAGTTCATTGATATTTTTCTTACCAAATGAGACTTTCTCATCATTGATAACTAAGCATGGAACTGACATAACCTTATATTTTTCACGTAATTTTGGGAATAAGTTAAGATCATAAACTTCAGCTTCAATATTTTCATTTAAGCTGGCCATTCTTTGAGCAGCAGTTACTAAATCTGGGCACATGGTGCAAGATAAGGAGACTAAAACCTTAAGATTTAAATGATCTTTTATATTTAAAATCTTAGCTTTATCAGCCTCATCAATGCCTTGACCTGGTCCTGCAACATTATAAATACCTAAGATAAATGAGGTAAATTCATGGCCACCAGGAACACCGTTGAAGCTTAAACCTGAGTATTGTCCATCTTTAATTAAACAAACCTTAGGGGCATTTTCATTATCAAGGACTTCTTTGACAGATAATTTATCTGAAAGAGAGGCAAGCTCTTTCATTGCAGTTAAAAGCTCTATGCTCTTTGAGTCGCCATTAGTATGGACTTCAAACTCAAGATTTGAGGTTAAACGCTCAAATACGGCATTTAACTGAGGCAACATTTGCTCTTGAATAAAGGTGTATTGGTCGGCTTGTTGAGTTGCTTTAACCTCTTCCTTATTTTCTTTATGAGCTACAGGCTTTGTAGGAATAATGCCGCAGATCTGTTGTAAATTAGCGCAGGCTTTTTCCATAGCACAAGCTGCTAAGGCTCCATCAGCTGTTGCAGTTACAACCTGACGCAATGGTTTTTCACAGATATCACCTGCAGCAAATATTCCTTTAACCGAGGTTTCCATGTTTTTATTGGTGATAACGTAGCCGTGATCATCTAAAGCAATTAAATTCTTTACAAGAGAGGTATTTGGTACATAGCCTGCAAAGACGAAAATACCGAAAGTATCGTTATTTTCTGTTTGATAACTAAAGGTCTCATTGGTCTTATTATTTAAAATAATTGCTTTATTGATACCTTGTTCATCACCTATAGCTTCTTTTATTTCATGGTTATATTTAACGGTGATTTTTTTATTGTTATTTACTTCATCAATAATGCTTTGAGCACAAGAGAACTTATCAGAACGTACCAAAATGGTAATTTTTTTGGCGTAACGAGTTAAGAATAAAGCCTCTTCACAAGCGGCAAAGCCTCCACCTATGACTAAAAGCTCTTTTCCGGTAAAGAACTCGCCATCACATGTAGCGCAGTAAGCAACACCGCGTCCTCGGAATTCATTTTCGCCAGTAAAGCCTAAGCGACGAGGGTTGGCTCCTGTGGCAATTAAAACAGTAAAAGCTTTTAAAGATCCACTACTGGTAAAAATTTCTTTAAAATTGCCATTATCTTTAATCTCTTTTACTTCAGCAATTTTAAATTCAGCTCCAAAGTTTTCAGCCTGACGACGCATAGTTTCAGTTAAAGCCTCACCAGTTGTAGAAATTACACCTGGATAATTTACAACATCATGAGTAATGGTAATTTGACCACCAAATTTTTCTTTTTCTAAAACTAAAACGCGATAACGGGCACGGGCTAAATATAAGGCACAAGTGAGGCCTGAAGGACCACCGCCTACAATGACGGCATCATAAAGATCGTTATTTGTCATACTGTTTTTCCTTAAGAAAAAGGGCAAAGCTTAAGCTTGCCCTTTGATTATTTATAATTAACTTTTAAGAGCTTATTTTAAATTAGAGTTTGCCGATTAAGTCTAAACCTGGTTTTAAGGTTTCAGCACCTGGCTGCCACTTAGCAGGGCAAACCTGATCTCCGTGCTCTGCAACAAACTGTAAAGCCTCAACGCGACGTAAGAGCTCATCTGCATTACGGCCGATGTTACCTGCAACAACCTCGTAAGCAACAATCTTGCCTTCAGGATTTACGATGAAGGTACCTCTTTCAGCTAAACCAGCCTCTTCAATTAAAACACCGAAGTCTTTAGCTAAAACGTGGGCAGCATCAGCGAGCATTGGGTACTCAATAGCCTTAATGGTTTCAGAAGCATCCGCCCAAGCTTTGTGAACAAAGTGAGTGTCGCAAGAAACAGAGAAAATCTCGGTATTGATTTTCTTGAACTCAGCGTACTTAGTCTGTAAATCCTTAAGTTCAGTTGGGCAGACGAAAGTGAAGTCAGCTGGGTAGAAGAAGAATACAGACCACTTACCTAAGATATCCTGCTTGGTAACAGTGTGGAAATCATTGTTCTGGAAAGCCTGTACGGAGAAGTCAGCAATTTCTTTATTGATCATGGACATAATTATCATTCCTTTACTTTGTTAATTTTTTAGAGTTTCCTCATTCGTTCTGGTTATAATAATAGTAATTATTACTGATAATGTAAAGACTTTTTTGTGAGAACGATTATCAATAAGCAAATTATTTTTTACTAAATATTTTGCTTTTTAAATTTATGCAATTTTCTTTAAAGTATTGTCACAAAAACATTTATCTTAAGTTAAGTTATATAAGACTTTGATTATAAAAATAAAATTATTTAATAATCGACAAGATCTATTTTTTATTTCATTAACTTTTTAATACCTAAAACAGCTAGCAAATCTTCTTTAAAAAAGTAGGATTTTTTTATTATTTATTTACAAAATATTGAGCATATAAAATTTAATATAAAGATTTTGTGATTTTTTAGATGTTGAGATTAGTTATTTTAAGAGAGAATCTTTTATCTTTATAGATAAAAAAAGCCCCCGACATCAAGCGGAGGCAAAGGTTTTCTTAAGGATAAGAATAGAGATATGGGTAATTGATTAGAGCTTACCGATTAAGTCTAAACCTGGTTTTAAGGTCTCAGCACCTGGTTGCCACTTAGCAGGGCAAACCTGATCTCCGTGCTCTGCAACAAACTGTAAAGCCTCAACGCGACGTAAGAGCTCATCTGCATTACGACCGATATTACCTGCAACAACCTCGTAAGCAACAATCTTGCCTTCAGGATTTACGATGAAGGTACCTCTTTCAGCTAAACCAGCCTCTTCAATTAAAACACCGAAGTCTTTAGCTAAAACGTGGGCAGCATCAGCGAGCATTGGGTACTCAATAGCCTTAATGGTTTCAGAAGCATCCGCCCAAGCTTTGTGAACAAAGTGAGTGTCGCAAGAAACAGAGAAAATCTCGGTATTGATTTTCTTGAACTCAGCGTACTTAGTCTGTAAATCCTTAAGTTCAGTTGGGCAGACGAAAGTGAAGTCAGCTGGGTAGAAGAAGAATACAGACCACTTACCTAAGATATCCTGCTTGGTAACAGTGTGGAAATCATTGTTCTGGAAAGCCTGTACGGAGAAGTCAGCAATTTCTTTATTGATCATGGACATAATTATCATTCCTTTACTTTGTTAATTTTTTAGAGTTTCCTCATTCGTTCTGTTTATAATAATAGTAATTATTATTGATAAAGTAAACATTTTTTTATGATAACGATTATCATTCGGAATTTTTATCATTTTATGATTTTGTTTATTGAAAAATAACTTATTTTTCAATAAGTTATTTTTAATCTCTTTAAATTTAAATACTTTTCTATGTAAGATGTAAAATTAAGTACAAGATTTTCAACAGTGTTAAGCCTTAATCTCTACTAAATATTTATCTCTTATGAAACAACTTAATTGCGATACTGTAGTTATTGGTGCAGGAAGTGCAGGTCTTGAGGCCTTTAAAAGCGCTTGTGATAGAGGTGCTGTGTGCATTTTGGTAGATTCAGGTCCTTTGGGCACATCAGCTCAGTTAAATGGTGAATTACCTTTATCTTTGTTAATGCAAGCGGGTATTGCAGTTCATGGGTTTAAGGCTTTAGATAGTTTGGGTATTGAAGCTTCAAATACTAGCTCTTTTAATTTAAATAAAGTTTTAGATTCAGTAAGAACAGTAAGATCACGAGCAACCTCTGAGGTATTGTCTNTTTTATATAAAATCCCTGAAGAGCGCCGTTTACATGGACAGGCGGTATTTTTAGATAGAAATAATCTTACTGTAGGGGATGATTATCGAATTAGTTTTAAAACAGCCGTAATTGCGACAGGAGCTACGCCATTAGTTTCCTATGAGCAGTCACGCATTGAAGGCATTTTAACTACTAGCGATTTTTTTGAACTTGACTCCCCTCCATCTTCAGCTGCAGTATTTGGTTCTTCTTTATGGGGCTTGCAAATAGGTCAGGCCTTATCTTATATGGGCATTGATGTAGCTGTATTTGGTCAGAGCAATCTTTGGAATCTTACTGATGAAAATGTGTTGTCGGTAGCCTCAAGTATGCTCTCTGAGCGTTTTAATCTTTATTTAGATTCTTTTATCACTTCAATTGAAAAAGATGATGATGGTTATAGCGTTTATTATGTAGATGATCATAATTTTGAGAATTATCTACATATGCAAAAGCTTATCGCAGCTACAGGAAGAGTTCCTAATTGCTATGGTATGAATTTAGCTGAAATTGGAGTCAAGCTTACGTATACAGGCTGTATTCAAACTGATGGTTTGACCATGCAAACTACAGTTCCTAATATCTTTGCTGCAGGTAATGTGTGTCATGATATCCAAAATACCTCTTTATCAATTCAAGAGGGACGCTATGCCGGTATCAATGCCGCCACTTTCCCAAAATTTACCTATAAAGCCCCATCGGTGCGTTTATCAATCGTGCATACTGATCCGGTATTGGCAATTGCAGGTCTTACCTTAAATGAAATGAAAGAAAGAGCTCGTACTTTAGGTAAGCTTTTTATTACAACAACTATAAGATTACATTTAGGTCAGTATCGCTCTCAAAGAGAGGATGGCGGTATTTTATGCATGTATACTGATTGTGAAACGCATAAAGTTATGGGCGCTGAGATCTGTGCTTTTGATGGTGAGCATATAGCTGAGATCTTAGCTCTAGCCATTCATAATGGTGCTACAGTTGAAAACCTAGCATCATTTAATTTCTATCATTTATCAGTAGAAAGTACTATTACCGAAGCCTCACAGGAGGCTTTGAGAACTTTAAAAGCAAATTAAAATTTAAATAATAATTTGGATAAATTATGTCAGATTCTAAAAAAACTAAAATTGTATTAGCCTCTTCAAATAAAGGTAAAGCTCGGGAATTTCGTGCTCTTTTGGAGCCTTTAGGTTTTGAGATAATAATGCAGTCTGATTTAGGAATTGATTCTCCTGTAGAAGATGGTAAAAGCTTTGTTGAAAATGCCTTGATTAAGGCTCGCTACGCTGCAGAAAAATCAGGCCTTATGGCAATTGCTGATGACTCAGGTTTATGTGTTGATGCCTTAGGTGGAGCTCCTGGTATTTATTCTGCAAGATATGCAGGAGAGCATGGCGATGATAATGCTAATAATAAAAAACTTTTAGAAGAGCTTAAGAAACATCGAAATATTGAAGAGAGAGCTGCCCATTATTTTTGCGCTTTAGCTTTAATGAGAAGTGGTGATGATCCTGTACCTTTAATTGTGCAAGCCTCATGGGATGGTTATATTGGTTTTGAGGCGCAAGGTAGTGGTGGTTTTGGCTATGATCCTTTATTTTTAGTTAAGGGTCGTAAGATGACTGCTGCACAAATTCCGATGCAAACTAAAAACTTAATGTCTCATAGAGCTAAAGCTTTAATGCGTTTAGTTTATGCTTTAAATCATAGAAATTCTTAACTAGATGCTACCTCTAAGTTTATATGTGCATTATCCTTTTTGTATGCGTAAATGTCCTTATTGCGACTTTAACTCTTACAAAAAGGATTCCTTTGATATAAAGGATGAGAACTATTTAAATGCACTTTTACGCGATTTTGACTCTCTAAAAGATCTTGTTTTAGATAGGCCTTTTGTCTCCATCTATTTTGGCGGAGGCACGCCATCTTTATTTTCTCCATCGCTTATGGGAAAGCTTTTAGATTATGTAAGTAGTCATATAAGTTCTGATACTGAAATTTCTATGGAAGCTAATCCTGGAACTGTGAGTTTAAAGTCCTTATGTGAATACAGATCTGTAGGTATTAACCGTTTAAGTCTTGGAGTGCAAAGCTTTAATGATAATCATTTAAAGCGCTTAGGCCGTATTCATAATGCCAAAGACGCCAAAGAGGCTTGTGAAAATGCCTTAAAAGCGCATTTTGATAATCTTAATATTGATATTATGCATGGCTTGCCTATGCAAAGTAGCGATGAGGCTTTATCTGATTTAAAAATAGCTTGTGATATTGGTTGTAGCCATTTGTCTTGGTATGAGCTTACTATTGAAGAAGATACAGCCTTTGGTGAACATCCTCCCAAACTTCCAAATGAAGATGTTTTAGCTGATATTGAGTCTTTAGGTTTTGAGTTTTTAAAAGATAGAGGCTTTAATCGCTATGAAGTCTCAGGATTTTACAAAGGAAAAAAATGTTTGCATAACTTAAATTATTGGTATTTTTATGATTATGCAGGTATTGGTGCTGGAGCTCATTCAAAGTTTTTTAATGAAGGAAAAACCTTAAGACGGGCAAATGTTGCCGACCCTAAAGATTTCACTTGTGGCATAAAATCTGAAATTTTTAGTGTAGATAAAGAAGATATACCTTTTGAATTTATGTTAAATAGACTTAGAGTCTTTAATAAAATTTCAAAAAAAGAATTTCAAAACACTACAGGTCTTAACTTTTCGGTAGTAGAAAAACGTCTTTTAAAAGCAGTCAATATGGGGCTTTTAAAGATGGATGATGAGAGTTATGTTTTAACTTCATTAGGAAAAACTATGTTAAACGACGTTTTGGAGTTGTTTTTAGACTAAAAAGAGGGCGCAAGCCCTTTTTTTGTGTGAATTTCTGTTAATATGACCACTCTTAATAAAAACACATCTTTTTTTATATAACATATTGATTTTAAATTTCCTTATAAAGATTTTTGCTATCTGATTTCTTTGATCTAATCTTCAAAGTGAAAGAACTATTTATTCTTCAATTTAAAAATATTGTTATTTTTTTAAGTCAACGTTTAAACTAATATTGAATAAAATAAATATCGTAAAATATTAAAATTAAAACAGTTTTATTCAAAAGGCATTTCATCCGCATAGAGGTTTTATATGCAAGACGCACAAAAAGAGCAAATAAAAAAGCTGTTAGGGCTTAAGACTGCACCTCAGGGAAATATTGCTACAGATTTTAAGGTGGCACTCTATGTGGTAGCCTGCCTGTATCAGTTTGAGTTTTCCAATTCTAAAAATTTAGGTATGTGCTCTCACTTATTAGGCGAGATAGGTTTTAAAGGACACATTGCCGATTATGAGAGTGGATATTACAAGCAAGTATTAAAAGAGTTGGTAGCACAAGGATCACTTGTTTCTTTAGGAAACTTTGATGTTTATGCAGCACCAGATCAGATTGTCACTTTTAACTCTGAAGTTTATGCAAAAGAGCAAAAAGATCTGTTTGATAACGGCAAGATCTATGTATTTTATGCAAGATCTGAAAGTGGTGAGGATTTAAAGCTCTTTAGCTCAATTAGTATTTTGCCTCATGATGAGGTTGAAGTTTTCCACATTAAAGGCTCAGATAAAGCTTATGTAAATCGCCTTATCAAAAAAAGAATGTGCGTTTTAGGCAGAATTCAGACTATAGGATCACAAGAGCGTTTTGCTCGTTTGATGCCAGATGAGCCAAATTTACAGTCATTAGAGTTTAACTTTAATTCAAAAGAAGATTTAGCTGGTGCTAAATCTGGCGATATTGTTATTGTTGAGATCCTAAAAAGAACTCGTAGAAACTTTATTGTTAAAGTGCGCGAGATTGTTCATGATATTGGCAATTTAAGCAATATCATTGTTATGGCAGTATTGAGAAATGATATCCCAAATACTTGGCCTGCTAATTTATTAAGAGTCTTACCTCGTATTGCAACAGAGGTAAAACCTGAGGAGATGGTAGGACGAGAAGATCTGCGTAATTTACCTTTAGTGACGATTGATGGTGAGGATGCGCGTGATTTTGATGATGCTGTGTATTGTAAAGCTGAGGGCAAAAATAAATGGCGTCTGTTCGTTTCTATTGCTGATGTTTCATATTATGTAAGACCTGGAACTTTACTTGATAAGGAAGCTATGTTGCGTTGCAACAGTTGCTATTTCCCAAATTATGTAATTCCAATGTTGCCAGAGAAGCTTAGTAACGGCATTTGTTCTTTAAATCCTGAAGTTGATAGATTATGTATGACCTGTGAAATGATCATCAATAATAAGGGTTTAATTGAGAATTATCGTTTCTATCCTGCTGTAATGCGTTCTCATGCTCGCTTAACTTATACCGAAGCTTGGCAGATGATTGAAAAGGGAACTACTGATGTTGAAGAGCATCAGG
This sequence comes from uncultured Succinivibrio sp., assembly GCA_905186145.1. Lineage (GTDB taxonomy): Bacteria > Pseudomonadota > Gammaproteobacteria > Enterobacterales > Succinivibrionaceae > Succinivibrio. The sequence continues at coordinate 1,293,933 of LR994470.1, read as the reverse complement.
ATATTATACCTGATATTAAAGAGCTTTATAAACTTTATGGTGCGCTAAAGGCTTATCGCAATCGTCGCGGTGGTATTGCTCTTGAAAGTGAAGAATTACACTTTATTTTCGATGAGAATATGGAAATTACCGGTATTGCTCCATTGGTTCGTAACGATGCACATATGATCATTGAAGAATGTATGATTGCAGCAAACGTCGCTGCAGCTACATTTGTTTCAGAGCATAAATATGAGACTTTATATCGCGTTCACGCTAAACCTTCTGAAAAGAAATTAGGCCTTTTGGCTGGACAATTAGCTCGCTTTGGCTTGTCTTTAACAGGTGGAGACGATCCTTCATCTCAAGATTTTGCTAAATTAACCGCTGCTATTGCTGATAGACCTGATAAGAAGATCATAGGTGACTTTATCTTACGCAGTATGTCTAAGGCTGAATATACTCCGCAAAATATCGGCCATTTTGGCCTTGCTTTGCAAAAATATGCTCACTTTACCTCTCCAATTCGTCGTTATGCAGATTTACAGTTACACCGTGTAATTAAATTTATCTTAGCTAAAGAAGATAAATCTCATAAGTGGGGTAAAATTGGTGCCCGCTCTTATACTAAAGTTGAGCTTTTAGCTTTAGGTTCTCGTTGCACCGAGCGCGAGCTTGCAGCAGATACAGCTGAAAGAGAGGTAGATGCTCAGCTTGCATGTAACTATGCGCAGAAGTTTATAGGTGAGGTTGTTACAGGTACTATCACCGGGTGTTCTTCATTTGGTTTATTTGTGCACTTAGATGATATTGGCGCTGATGGTATGGTCTATATAGGCAGTTTCCCAAGCTATATGACCTATAACGAGCGCAAGCAGACTTTAACCTCACAAAATCATGATGTTTATGCAATAGGCGACAAGATTGATGTACTTGTAGCTTCTGTTGATGTTGATGAGCGTAAAGTTGACTTGTTGCCTCAGTCAGATAAGAGACAGCGAGCTAAATTGCGTAAGATGCGCGATAAGATTTTGGAAAGAAAACAGAAGGCTCAAGAGGGTAAAGAACCTTTATCCAAGGAGGCTATCTTTGATAAGATAGCTGACATTAGTCGCTCCCAGACTGCACAGGCACAGGATGAGGCGGTTCGCGATCTCAAAGAGAAGGAAGATTGGAGTGAGGAGCTTGTGAATGCTCAGCATTACTCAAATCCTTTTAAGATGCCTGATCGTGCCTTTGCAAATGCCAATGGTGGCTTTACAAAGGGTAAGAAGAAAAAGCGTAAAAATTAAAAAAAGGTATTGCAACACATGCGAATGCAAAAAAACAAAAAATCAAACCGTGAGATCATCTATGGCATTAACTCAGTTGCAGGTGCAATTGAGACTATGCCTGAGAAGATCACCGCAGCTTGGATTGTAAAGGGCCGCGAAGATGACCGCCGTATCCAGAATATTGCCAATACCCTTTTGGCAAATGGTATTAGACCTCAAATTGCGATGCGTCACTTCTTAGATGAAAAGACTGAAAATGGCGTACATCAGGGAGTCGTCATTGAGGTTCAGGCCGCTCCTCCAAAAGGAGATAAGTTCTTAGCGGACTTATTAGAAGAGCTTGAGGATAAAGAGCAGCTTTATTTAGTTTTAGATGGTGTAACCGATCCGCGTAATTTAGGTGCTGCAATGCGCTCAGCTTGGGCATTTGGTGTTAATGCGGTAATTGTTCCAAAAGATAATTCCGCCTCTTTAACTCCAGTGGCAAGAAAGACTGCTGATGGTGCAGCTGAGGTTGTACCTTTAATTGCAGTAACTAATTTAGCTCGTGCTTTAGAGCTTTTAAAAGAGCATAACGTTGAGGTTATCGGCCTTGCCGGTGAGTCTAGTGCCGATATTTACAACTATGATTTCCAAAAGCGTACCGCTTTAGTTATGGGCTCTGAGGAAAGTGGTATGCGTCATTTAACTCGTGAAAAGTGTGACGCTAATGTTAAGATCCCAATGGCCGATGGCGTTGAGTCATTAAATGTCTCAGTTGCTGCAGGTATTGCTTTATACGAAGTATCTCGTCAGTTACACGCAAAATAATTAAATTATTTTGAAAACCAAAATCCCAAGTTTTTGATAATTCTAATAAAGCTTGGGATTTTTTAGATATTATTTTTGTGTAACTAAAATTTCCTGATTTTTTTCATCAAAAATAATATTTTCAGCAAAAGCACTCTTTTTGACTAAATCATCAAAAGCTTTTTGTGTGGATTTACGAATATAAATATCACCTGAGAGAGTTTTGATCTTCTCTTTTTTAACTTGTTTTCCTATAGATAAGGCATAAGCATATTCAACTGCAATTTGAGCCATAGCCTCATAAGGCAATTGCACAGAGGTTAAATGTGGGTAAAGCTCTTTACAAAGAGTTTGGTTGTCATAACCCACAACTGCAATATCTTCACCAATTTTTTTGTTTAAAGTTGATAGAGCTTGATAAACACCTAATGCTACATAGTCTGAGGCGCAGAAAATAATATCATAGCTAGGATCAGCTTTAATTCTGTCTAAAACAATATCATGGGCATTTCTAAATGACCAAGAGCTGTAATAGACATCATTTATAGAGAAATTAGCTCCACAAGAGTCAAACACTTCTTTTAGAGCTTGTAATCTATCGCTTGTAGCCTTCATCCAAGCGTCACCTGCAATTACAAGAGGGTGTTTATAATGCGGAAAAACTGCGTTAGCAAGTTTTTTGGCATTAGCATAATCATCAGGCAAGATAGCAATAACATTAAGATCGTCTTTAGGTAAGCAATTTAAATAAACAGTAGGCAAATTAAGTTTTGGACAATTGCTTCTATTGGTGGTCATATTACTTGCAATAATTGCAATATCAATTTCACCATTTTCAACGCTTTCTTTTAATAAGCGCTCGCCTTCTTTAGTATTTAAAGTCGCAAATACTTTTAAATTTATATTTAATTCTTGTGCGCGTTCGATAGCAGCATTGATAGTTACGATAAAGTGGTCATTTGTATATAAAGCACCATCAATAATTAAGGCAATTTGCTTGTTTAATGATTTTTTATGACCAAGTTTTTTGGTATATCCTAGTTCTTTTGCTGCTTGTAAAACTCTTTTTTTAGTTTCTAAAGAGATAGATACTGCATCTGAATTGTTAAGCACAATTGATACTGTAGGCTGTGATACACCGGCCTTTTGTGCAATCATGCTCATGGTTATTTTTGATGCCATTTTTCCTTTCCAACTCATGTTTAATTATTAATATTTTAGAAAAGCGTGATCGCTAAGTCAAAATTTACTAATAATATTAGCTATTTTTTAAAAATTTACTAATATATTAGGTAATAACATTATTAAATATTAGCAATACTGTCTGCATATTATAAATAATCATTTATTTGAAATATAAAGATATTTTATGTAAATAAGATTTTAGCACTTATTTACTAATAATATTAGTAATATTTGATTTTTAATTATTTTTTTATTTTTATTAGGGGTAACTATTTATGAAAAGACGTTGGAGTGAAGAGGAAATCAACGCTTGGGCTAAAGATAAGCCTTGGTGGGTTGGTTTTAACTTTTTACCATCTACTGCAGTTAACTGGAATGAAATGTGGGCCAAAGAGACTTTTGACTTACCTACAATCAAACGTGAATTAGAGTTAGCTTCTAAAGTTGGTTTTAACACTTTACGTACCAATTTACCTTTTATTGTTTATCTTTACGATAAAGAAGGTCTTATTGAGCGTATCAACGCCTTTTTAGATGTTGCTTATGATTTAGGCATCCACACTATGCTGACATTAATGGATGATTGCGGCTTCTCAGGTGAACATCCATATATTGGTTTTCAGGGTAAACCTAGAGATGGCGTGCATAACTCAAGAGGTGCTGCAAGCCCAGGTCGCAATGTAGTTACTAATAAAACCTATTGGCCTTTAGTTGAGGAATATGTCCGTACAATTGTCAAAACTTTTAAAGACGACAAACGTATTTTAATTTGGGACGTTTATAACGAGCCTACCAATGATGGTATTTTTGGTGATCACGGTGAGATGCTTCATTATGATGGTCCTCTTACCGAGTATGCCTTAGAGCTTTGTGAAAAAGCTGTCTCTTGGGTTAGAGATGAAGATCCTTCTCAGCCATTAACCGTTGGAGCTTGGCGTCATATGAAGATCTTTATTGATAGAACCCCAGAGATCTTCACCCACCCAATTGATAAATTAGCTTTAGAGAGCTCTGACGTTATTACTTTCCACGCTTACTCTCCTAAGGATGTAATCGAGGAGACTTTAGAGATCTTAAAACCTTACAACAGACCAATTATGTGTACTGAGTGGATGGCACGTCACGCCCAATCTACCGTTGAAGATATTTTACCAATTTTCAGCAAGTACAAAGTTGGTGCTTATAACTGGGGGCTTGTAAATGGTAAAACCCAAACCCATTTACCTTGGCCTGTAATTATGCAAGCAAGCCCAGATTACATTAAAACTTGGTTCCATGATTTATTCCATAAGGATGGAACTCCTTATAGCGAAGATGAAATCAAGCTTTTCTCTGATTTAATTGCACAACATAACGGACAAATTGGTAAATAAGGAAGAGAGGTTTTGTTAATATGAACAATATAAACAATGTACAACTTGATCAAAAAATCTCTTTAAAAGCTTTAGCCTCATATTTTGGTTTTGGCATGGGCCAATGCTTTAGCTTTGGCTTAGTCGGTACTTTTATTTTATTCTTCTATACCGATATTTTAGGTATTAGCCCAGTTGCAGCCAGTACCATTTTCTTAATTGCCAGAGTCTGGGATGCTTTTAATGATCCTATTTTTGCAGGCTTAATTGATAGCTTAAACTTAAAGAAGGGCAAGTATCGTCCATTTTTAGGTTTCATGCCTTTTGTTATCTGCATTATCACCATCTTAACCTTTATCAACGTAGATGGTTCTATTGCCTATAAGACCTTCTATGCCGGTATTACCTATATTTTATGGGGAACTTTATATACCATCTCTGATTTACCATTTTGGTCTATGACCACTGTTTTATCAGATGAGCCTCAAGAGAGAGCCAAAGCTGCAACTTGCGCTATGCTTGGTGTAAACGCAGGTATTGGCTTATCTATGACCATTTTCCCATATTTAGCTAAGTTCTTTGCCGATGGCCGTAACGATCAAGGTTATTTACCAGCTGTCTGCGTACTGATGGTATTTGGCTTAGTTTTAATGTTAAATGGTTACTTCAACACTCGTGAAAAGGTAAGACCTCAAGGTGATGCTGCTAAGGTAACCTTAGTTCAGACCTTTAAGGTTATGGCCTCTAATAAACCACTGTTCATTATTTTGGCTGTATTCTTCATGAATATCTTCACCAATATCGGTGGTAACTTATTAGTTTATTTCTTTACTTATAACCTAGGCAATGGAGAGCTGGTAGCTGTAGTCGGTACTATTGGTATTTGCTGCTCTTTAGTCTGCTTAGTTACTCCAATGCTCACCGCTCGTTTTAGAAAGCGTGATATTTTCATTGTCCTTTGTGTACTTGAGATTTTAGCCCGTATCGGCTTTTACTTCACAGGCTACGAGTCCGCAACTTCTGTCTTAATTTGGATGGCTATTGTCAACATGATCTTCATGATGACCAACCCATTAGTCTCCGCCATGATTGCAGATACTGTTGAGTATTCATATTATCACACAGGCAAACGCTGTGCTGCCATTACCTTTGCCGGTCAAAACTTTACAGGTAAGCTTTCTGTTGCCATTTCAGGTGGTTTAGCAGGTTTATTATTAACCTTCTTAAACTATGTCCCAAATGCAACTCAAAGCACTGAGACCTTAGACGGTATTTTCTTCTGCATCGCTGTATTACCAATCTTTGGTGCGATTGTACGTATCATTTTACTTAAGATGTATACCTTTAACGAAGAAGAGCATGCAAAGGTATTAGAGAACATCAAGCAAGGTAAGTTTGATATTACTGCCAAGCTTTAATCGAACCTAAAATAAGAGCTATAGGGGAAATCTAAAAAGTTTCCCCTTTTTTTTATCCCCAAAAAATGAAAAGACCAATATTCATGCAAAATAAGCGATATATAAGCTTTTTTTTGTGAAAAATACTTGTGATCTGCGTTAAAAAGTCTATAATAATCCCACTCAGTCATGTAGGAGAAAAACTACATAAGCTTCCTTGTCTGATAATTTGACTGGTTTATCAGACTATTAATCCGTAAGGGGCATTTTAATGCGTAACTACGAAATTGTTTTCCTGGTTCATCCAGATCAGTCTGATCAGGTTCCAGGCATGATCGAGCGCTACAAAGGCGAAATCGAGAAGTCCGGCGGTAAGATTCACCGTCTTGAGAACTGGGGCCGTCGTCAGCTGGCTTACCCAATTCAGAAATTACACAAGGCTCACTATGTTTTAATGAACGTAGAGGCTAACCAGGAAGTTATCGATGCTATCGAAGAGAACTTCCGTTACAACGATGCTGTGATCCGCAACCTCGTTCTCCGTACTGAAGCTCCTGTAACCGAGCAGTCTCCTATGATGAAGGCTCGTGACGAGCGTCGTCCTCGTGATGAGGAAGGCGAGCGTAATGTTCGTAAGGTAGAGGCTGAATCCGCTGAAGCTCCAGCTGCTGTTGAAGCTGCTGAAGAGAAGGCTGAATAAGGAGAATTACCATGGCTCACTATTTTCACCGTCGTAAGTTCTGCCGTTTCACTGCAGAAGGCGTAACTGAGATCGATTACAAAGATGTTGCTCTTTTAAAGAACTACATTACCGAGTCCGGTAAGATTGTTCCAAGCCGCATCACCGGTACTAGTGCTAAGTATCAGCGCCAGCTCGCTACCGCCATCAAGCGTGCTCGCTACCTGGCTTTATTGCCTTACACTGACCTGCAAGGCCGCTAACTGATATAGGAAGTACATAATGGAAGTTATTCTGTTAGATAAGATTGCCCACTTAGGCGGTCTTGGTGATAAGGTTAAAGTTCGCAATGGTTTTGCTCGTAACTTCTTATTACCTCAGAAAAAAGCTGTTCTCGCTAACAAAGAGAACTTAGCAAAGTTCGAAGCTCAGCGTGCTGAGCTCGAGGCTCGTATTGCTGCTGAACTCGAAGCTGCTACCAAGCGTGCAGAAGCTATCAATGCTATCGGCAAGTTCACCATCAGCGCTTTAGCTGGTGATGAGGGCAAGCTCTTCGGTTCTATTGGTACTCGCGACATCGCTGAGGCTGTTACCGCTGCTGGTGTTGAGATCCACAAGTCTGAAGTACGTCTCCCAGAGGGTGTTTTACGTTCTGTTGGTGAGTATGCTATCACCATTCAGTTACACCCTGATGTAAAGACCGAGATCACCTTAGAGATCGCTCCTAGCAAGTAATTTTTCTTAAAGAAAAATTAAATAAAAAAAGGTTCGTTTTTACGAACCTTTTTTTATGACTATAAATTTTTCACAAAATAAATTCTCTAATTGTAAAATATCTGTATTTTAGTTATTTAGATAATTTTCAAGATAAAATCATTGTATGCATAATATCGACAACCATGCAATCTTTAAGCCTTTTGTAAAATGGGCTGGTGGCAAGTCACGAAGTGTTAATAAGTTGTTAGCTTGGGTGCCTGAGCATATTGATACCTATGTAGAGCCTTTTGTAGGTTCTGGTGCTATGTATTTTAAGCTTAATTTCAAGCATGCAATTATCAATGATTTAAACTATGAGCTTATTTGTGCTTATAAATCAGTTAGAGATAATGTTGAAGAACTAAAGGCCTTATTAAAAACATTTAAATACGATAAAGAGTTATTTTTAAAGGTTCGTGATTGGGATCGTGAACCGTCATTTAAAAAAAGACCTGAAGTTGAGCATGCGGCGAGACTTATTTTTTTGATTAAAACTTGCTACAACGGTTTATATCGAGTCAGCAAGAAAAATCATTTTAATACGCCTTTTGGTAAAGATTTAAAGCCTTTAATTTGTGATGAGAAGGTTTTGGATAGATGTTCTATCTATTTAAATAGCTTTAATACTGAAATTTATAATCTACCATATTCAAAGCTTTTAGATAAAATTCCTAAGGGAGCTTTTGTTTATTTAGATCCGCCTTATCATCCATTGACTCAAACTTCAAATTTTACGAGCTATCAACCTAATAGCTGGAAAGAGAGGGAGCAGGAGCTTTTATATGAGTTTTGTGTAAAACTTCATCGCCGCGGCATTAAGTTTATGCAAAGTAACTCCTCATCGCCATTTATTATCGATTTATACAAAGAGCATTTTACTTTACAGTATATAGATGTTACGCGCTGCATTAACTCTGATATTAAAAAGCGTAGTGCGATAAAAGAAGTCGTAATTATGAATTACGATGAGAAAGGTCATTTATTACCAAAATTTTAAAAAAAAGCTCTGACAATTTGTCAGAGCCTTCTCTATCTTAGTAATAATCCCAAGGGTCACCATTGAACGTTTTAATATCTTTGCGGATACGGCGTTTTGGATGACTCTTTTTTACTTGAGGCTCTTCTTCTATTTTCTCATTAGGATCGATATAAGTCTGATTGCCAGAGGATAAACTCTCTTTTGCTACCATAGATGACTCTTCTAAGGCTTGACGGCGCTCCTCTTCATAAAAACGAGCTTGAAGAATTTCATCATCAGGGCTTGCGGCTAAATCGCTTTGATCTTTTCCTTTATCAGCCATTCTCTCTAATTCTTGCTCATGAGCTAATTCTTCTTTATTTAAAACTCGCTCTTGCTCCTTTAAAGCTTTTTCTTTTAATGTTTTAGCACTGTCTGATGCAAGTTTTATTTTTGAAGTAGCATAGCGCGGTGTATTAGATATTTCTTTTGGAGACGGGGCTGAGCCTATGGTAATAGGATCACCTAAGAAATGAGGCTGAGTATTTAAAAANTATACATCCAAAATGCATTTTATACGAGCAAAAATCTCCCGGATACCAACTTTGGTGAAGAACTTGCCTTCATTTGGATTTAAGGCATTGTATCCTATAGCGTTAATGCCATTATTATCTGCTATAAACAAGGCTCTTTCATTATGAAACTCTTGAGAGATGATGGTAAATTTTTGTTGTAAAAAAACTTTATTGGCACGAATGATGCTATCTAAAGTGCTCATACCTGCAAAATCAAAAATGATTTTATCTGGATCGACTCCAGCTTTTATAAGAGATCTTTGCATCTGGCGCGGTTCATTATAAGACTCATGACGGTTATCACCAGATACTAAAATATAATCAATTTTACGGGCATTATATAGCTCAACTGCAGCCATGATTCTATAGGTAAAATATTCATTGGGTTCACCTGAGCTATATGTTGGAGACGTACCTAAGAGCAGGCCCACTTTATTGTGTGGCATCTCATTTAAGTTGTCATAGGTATTAAAAGCGTAGCTTGAAATCCTAAAGAGTGACAACATGAGAAAGAGCGCAAATATTAAAATTGCGATCACAAACAGGTAGCTTATAATCTTCATAAAGGAGGATAAATCGCTGCCGAATAATTCCTCCTGCTCTCGATACTTTCTCAATCTCTCACCTACATAATATGCTTAACGCAGGAAAGGGCACCGACTTTTTCATATACTGTGCGCAAGTGTTTTGGCGATTTAATATGCACAGGAACAGTATAAGATAAGTATTGGCCATTACGGCTTTTACGGGCCGGAGCGGTAACTTTTTTAACGCTACCTGCTTCTATTTCTTCGCATGCTTTATAAATTTTATCTAAAGCTTCATTATCTTGAGCAATTACAATTATTCTAAAATCTACTAAAGCTGGAAAGTCTATAAGTCTTTCAAGTTTTGCATAAGCGTCTGACATCTTATTTATCTTCCTTATTATCTGTATTGTTGTCGGAGATGAAGAACATCACCAGACGATCCCAGGCCTTATCAAAGAAGCTACCTTCACCAATATCCTCAAGGGCTACTAAAGGAGCAGAGGTTAAAACTAAATTATCAAGTTTTACATCAATTACACCTAAAGGAGTGCCTTTTTTAATAGGAGCTACAAAGGTTGATTGGGTTAATCTATAGCTAATCTTAAGTTTTTCTTGGCGGCCACGTGGAATTAAAAGAGTTAAATCATCTCTAAGGCCTAACTTAACAGTGCCCTTAGCGCCCATTCTAACATTGCGCTCAAGTAACTCTACAGAACCTCTATAAGGGGTATATTGCTCAAAATAACGGAAACCGTAGCTTAATAAAGCCTTACAAAAATCAGCACGTTTCTTTTCAGATTGAGCACCGATGACAGTTGCAATTAAACGGGAGTTATTCTCAGTTGCAGATGCGACGAGGTTATAACCTACCTGAGAGAGGTGACCTGTTTTAATGCCATCAACAGCCATAGATGTATCCCATAACAGGCGGTTGCGGTTTGACTGTTTAATGCCGTTAAAGGTGAATTCTTTTTGACTGTAAATAGGGTATTCTTGTGGTAAGTCACGAATTACTGCGCGGCCTAACAGAGCCATGTCATAAGCTGTTGAATAGTTTTGCTCATCAAAAAGGCCATGAACATTAGCAAAGTGAGTGTTCTTTAAGCCAAGCTTTTGGGCATAGGTATTCATGACGCTAACAAAGCCTTCTTGTGTACCGGCTAAATGAATGGCCATAGCTACACAAGCATCATTACCTGATTGAATGATGATACCTTTAACCAAGTCGCCAACTTTAATGGTTTTACCAACCTCAATAAACATCTTTGAGGAGTCACCATAGCGTTTTGACCAAGCATCTTCGGTGATGACTACATCATCATCCATATGCAATCTTCCGGCTTTAAGCTCCATACCGATGACATAGGCTGTCATCATCTTAGTTAAAGAGGCAGGCCAGATACGCTCTTGAGCGTTTTTCTCGGTAATGATGCGGCCTGAGTAATAATCCATTAAAACCCAAGATTGAGCCTCAAATACAGGAGGCTCTGGAATAATAATTGGTGATGATGGAGCTTGATTTAAAGTAGGAGCACTACCCATTTGGGCAGGACTTTGAGACTTTAATTGTGCAAAAGGATCTGGAATAGCCTCTTGGGTGGCAAAAGAAAAGTTATAAGCTACAAAAACGCTCAAAACACAAGCTGCTACAAATTTTATAGTACGCATTTATATGTAAATACCTTTATATTTTCTTGGTAAAACAATCTGAAAAGCCCAGATTTTTAAGAGATGTTAATGCATCATCAATTTCAGACTGTGCCAAAGGACCAACTAAAACGCGGTTGACACTGCCATCTTGCATAACAATTACCGGATAATCTACCTTATTTTTGACTGAGTGCATAAGTTCCAAAGCTTTGGAGTAGTCTTGATTGGATATTAACTGCACGTAGTCTCCACCTGAGTTTTTGCCCGTATAGTTTACGCTTTGGGCAGGCTTTTTTACAGTATTAGAGGCAAGAGCTGTATTTAAAGAAGGTCTTCCTTTAACATTAGCCAAGATATTGCCTTCTCTTACGTCAATAAGTTCAACTCTAACATTAGCAGTTCCTTTACCAGTCATGCTCAAGGATTTTGCGGCACCTTCTGACAAATCAATAATTCTGTCACCATGGAAAGGGCCTCTGTCATTAACCCTAACAATGATTTTGCGGCCATTTTGTAAATTAGTTACTAAAAGGTAGCAAGGCAGTGGCAAATTTTTGTGGGCGGCACTAAAACCTTTTTGATTATAAACCTCGCCTAAAGAGGTCTTCTTTCCGTGAAAGCCAGGTCCATACCAAGAGGCAGTACCTTCCTCAATATAAGAGTGGGTTCCACGCCATACTTGGTAATTTTGACCTAATACTGTGTAATCTTTATTAGTGCCAGAGCTTTTTTGCGTTTCGTAACGAATAGTAGAACCACGGACACCATTTAAGTTTACTTTGGAAGTCTGAGGACGAGGTCTTGTATTATTTGGACCTGTACCATAAGTATAAGCTCCAGATCCTTTTGATTGTGAGGATGATGAACAACCGGTCATGACAAGACATGTAGCTGTCATTAAGGTCACAAAGAGCAAACTTGAGCGTTTTAAAATTTTATTCACGGTTGACGTCCTTGCGGGTGAACAGTAATGCCACCTGCGTTTTTAAGTTTGTTATATCCCATGGCAATAAATTCACTTAGTTCGTATACAGCTCGCGCGTAAAGAGGACTGGTGTTATAGCGCATGATTGTTTTGAAATTATTAAGGCCTACGGCATAAGAGGTAGTGCCATCTTCAAGGGCAAAAGCAAATAATCTAATTTTTTGATCATATGACAAATTGACCTTGGTGGTAGCACCTGAGGCATAAAGTTCCTGTGGAGTTAAATCCCAGTTTTTATCTAAAAGCTCTTTTACATTGGCATTATTTACATGCACAGGGTAATAAATACCCCGTCCTGCAATCCAACCATGAGCTTTAAAGTAATTTGCAACAGAACCTATGGCATCATAAGGATTGTTAAATAAATTAACATGGCCATCTTGATCGTAGTCAATTGCATAATCAAGATAGGAACTTGGCATAAACTGTCCCATGCCCATAGCTCCGGCATAGGAGCCTAAAACTGATTTTCTTTCCCATCTTTCACGTTGGCATAAGGCTACGAAATTAGCAAATTCTTTTGAAAAGTAACTTTGGCGAGGTGGGTAGTTAAAACCTAAGGTATATAGAGCATCAAGAACTCTGAAAGACCCCATATTTTTACCAAAATAAGTTTCAACACCTAAGATAGCGCAGATGATTTCAGCAGGAACTCCAAAATCTCTTTCAGCTTTTTTTAAGGCATTTTCATAGCGCATATAAAAAGCTACAGCTTTTTTTATTCTTGAAGTGGTGATAAAAATTTTGCGATATTGCCACCAAGGTTTGCCCTCAGAAGGTCTGGTCATAGTTTCTATGATTTTAGGTTGCAATACAGCTTCATTTATAGCGTTTTGTAAAGCTTGCTCACTTACGCCAGCATAGTTAGCCAAATCTTTTAAATTTGGGGCACTTTGAGCTTGTGGAGCTATAGATAATGCTAAAGTTAAAGTTACAATGCTTGCAAAGCGTTTCATAAAAAACTCGCTTAGTTTTTACGGAAATAAGAGATTTTTTTGTGTGTATGAATAGACATTATAATGCCAAAACATACAGTTAAGGTGATCATAGCTGTACCGCCATAACTTATAAGAGGCAAAGGTACTCCCACGACAGGTAAAATGCCACTTACCATACCAATATTTACAAATATATAGAAGACAAAAGTAAATGTAAAAGCACCACAAAGAATGCGGCTAAAGCTGGAGTTGGCATTTAAAGTTATATAGATACACCTGCCAATAATAAAGCAATAAATTGTAATTAAAATTAAAAAGCCCACAAGCCCGGTTTCTTCTGCTAATACGGCAAAAATAAAGTCAGTGTGAGGTTCTGGTAAAAAGTCTAACTGCGATTGACTTCCTTGAAGCCAGCCTTTGCCAAAAAGTCCTCCTGATCCTATGGCAATTTTTGATTGTATGATGTGGTAGCCTGCACCTAAAGGATCAGAGCTTGGATCTAAAAGAGTAAAGACGCGTTGTTTCTGATAATCATGAAGTACAAAATTCCACATGACGGGGAGGGCTGCACCTACTAATGCAGTACCTGCGGCAATCCACCACCAAGAAAGTCCGGCAATAAAAATAGCAATAAATCCTGATACAGCAATTAAGGTTGCAGTTCCCAAATCAGGTTGTAATAACACCAATACAGTTGGAATTCCGACAAGAGTAAAGGCTATTAAGGTATTTACAGGTTTGGGCGGAAGGGTCGACCTTGATAAAAATACCGCCACTGTTAAAGGCATTACTACCTTAAAGATTTCAGAAGGTTGAATTCTTAGAAAGCCTAAATTAAGCCATCTTTGAGCACCTTTTGAGATATCACCAAAAAGCTCAACTAAAATTAGTAAAATGATACCCAAAAGGTATAGCCAAAAAGAGATTTTTACAAAAAATCTAGGTGGAATTTGGGCCACAAAAATCATCAGCACAAAGGCTAAACCTGTTCTTGTTACTTGGCGAACGAGCATATCAATATGCTGACCTGAGGCTGAGTATAGAACAAAAAGAGAAAAGAACAGACTTGCCATAAGCCCTAATAGCAGTGGTATATCAATATGATGTACAAAGAAAAAGCTACCCTTTTGCTCATTTGAGCTCATAGGTTCAAGAGAGCTTTTATTTTGAGATTGTTCCATTATTGTAATTCCACAGTTCCACCCATACCAAGTTTGACAAATTTTGGATTCTTTTCACCCATATAGCCATTTGGATAAAGGTCTAATAAATATTTATCTATCATTTTGCGCGCAATTGGAGCGGCTTTAGTTGAGCCACCACCTTCATTTTCTAAGATTACTGCGACTAAGATGCGCGGCTTGAAAAAAGGTGCGTATGATACGAAAAGCGCATTGTCTCGATGTTCAGCTTTAAGTTTGCTAGCATCATATTTTTCACCTTGTTTAATTGATACAACTTGAGCTGTGCCTGATTTTCCGGCAGCTTTATATTGCGCACCATAAAAAGCTCTGCGACCGGTTCCTTCAGGACCGTTAACTACAAGATACATCCCCAAACGGCAATGATCCCAGTAAGATTTGTCAGAAACTTTAAAAGAGTTTTCATCTTCCTCTTGAATATAATTTTCCCGTTTATTTTCCACAGGATCGATAGCAGCTTTTAATAGGTGAGGTGTTCTTACAATTCCTTTATTGGCTAAAGTTGTATGAGCTTTTACAAGCTGCATAAGTGTTGATGTCCAATATCCTTGACCAATACCAATAGGTACAGTATCACCTAGGTGCCAAGGTTGTTTAAATCTGGACATTTTCCAATCACGAGATGGGTTGATACCTAAAGATTCTTCTTTAATATCAATACCGGTTGATTTTCCAAAGCCAAAATCATCCAAATATTCATGAATTTTATTGATACCAGCTCTATAGGCTAGATCATAAAAGTAGGTATCAGCAGAGATTTCAAGTGCACGATATAAATCAAGCCATCCATGACCCCAAGCTCTCCAGTCACGGAATTTGTGGGTGGAGTTTGGTAATTTAAAATAAGGGTGACCAAAAAAAGATCCTAAAGGAGTAATGAGTTTTTCATTTAAACCCATAACACATAATAAAGGTTTTACTGTGGATGCAGGAGCATAGCCGCCTTGGGTGGCACGGTTAATTAAAGGATGCCCAGGATTATTTAAAAGACGCGCATATTCTTTAGTACGAATACCTCTTACAAATAAATTTGGATCATATGAAGGATTTGAGTACATTGCCAAAATCTCACCTGAAGCAGGTTCAATGGCTACAATAGCTCCTTTCATATCACCTAAAATTTCTTGTGCATAATACTGTAGGCGAATGTCGATTGTTAAGATTAAATCTTTACCAGATTCAGGGGCATTAAAGCTTAAAGTACGAATAACCTGTCCGTGGCTGTTTACTTCAATTTCAGAAGAACCGGTTTTGCCATGGAGTAAATCTTCATAATACTTTTCAACACCCAACTTACCAATTTCAGTTGAGCCCTCATAGTTATCAAGCTTGCCTTGAGCACTTAAAGCATCAATATCCTTTTGATTGATTCTTGAAACATATCCTATAGCGTGAGTGGCAATATCTGCAAAAGGATAAGATCTTTTAAGATTGGCAACTACATGAACATTTGGGTAGCGATATGAGTGCACACTAAAAGAAGCAATTTGCTGTTCAGATAAGAAATTTGAAATTTCAATACCAGAAAAGCGCTTGCGAGTTTTGGACTCATAAAGTAAATGCTCTAAATCATGATCGTTAAGACCTAAATTTAAAAGCTCATTTAAATCGTTAATAGTGGTTTTAGTATCATATTGTTTATTTGGATACATCACTAGGTGATATACAGGAACGTTATCAGCCAAAACAACATGATTTCTGTCGTAGATCATTCCTCGAGTTGGGACTACAGGCACAATCTTGATTCTATTTTCATTAGAACGTGTTTGATAGTCTTTGTAGGATATGATCTGAAGATAGTATAAATTTGCAAACAAAATGGCGATCATAAATAAAGCTACGCCAATACAAAAATATACACGACGTCTGAAAATTAAAACGCCTGCATCTTCAGCACGATTTGAATTGTCATCAGAACCGCTGTTTTGAAAGTTTTTCTTTTTCTTTTTTTCAGAAAACAGCGGGCGATCATGACTATGACGTTTTTTTCCGAACACTTTTTTCCGCAAATTTTGGTGGGTAAAACTAAATTTATTTTAGCAAAGAGCGCATAAATGAGCCATTATTGTCGGTGATATGGCAAGTTATAGCTAATAGAATAAGCTCTATATAAAGTCTCAGCTAAAAATACTCTTACAAGAGGGTGTGGTAAGGTTAGTTTGGATAAAGACCACAGTTCATCGGCACGATTACGTAACTCATCTGTAAGGCCATTAGGTCCACCTACAATTAACACAATATCAGAGCCGACATTTTGCCAAAATGAAAAGCGTTTACCTAACTCAAGGGAGGTGTATTGTTTGCCTCTTTCATCAAGAGCCACGATATAACATTTTTTAGGCAATGAGTTCATAATTGCTAAAGCTTCTTCTTGCCGGGCTTTTTCATCGTCATTGCGACCTGAACGCTTATAAGGAGGTATTTCCTCTAAGATAAGTTTAGTCTCAGGAGGAAAGCGCTTTTGGTATTCTTCAAAGGCCACAGTTACCCATTTAGGCATGCGTATGCCCACAGCTTTAATGATGATTTTCACGATTAAGCCTCATCGTCTTGAGGGTTTACACCAGAGGCAACAAGTCTGAAGAGATCTTCTAAACGATATCTTTCACGGACCTCAGGTTGCATGATATGGACTAATACTGTACCTAAATCTAAAATAACCCATTCACCTAATTTCTCACCGGAAATCGTAATATTTTTAACGCCACTTTTGCGTAAAAAATCTTCTAAACGAAAGGCCATAGCAGCTACATGACGATTTGAGGTGCCTGAGGCTATAAGCATATAGTCTGTTAAAGAGGAGTTATGTTTTAAGTCAATGCCTATAAGGTCGTGAGCTTTAGAGGCACTTAAGTTATTCATACAAGCATTGATTAAATCAGCTTGGGAGTTAATTTCAACTGGAGTATCTACAATCATCTTTCTTTACACAAATTTTTAGGACTTGCAATTATATTACATCAAGCTTAGGCATACAGATGGTTTGTCAAAATATAGTTTAAAACACCATCAGGCAATAAAGCTTTTTCTCTTGTAAGATATGTATCTTTATGATTAGTATAAAAATTTTTTATATCATCACGAATATTACTTGATGATATGGCATTTAGCATCTGTGAAATCATAAAGCAACGCCCACACTTATCGTTTAAGGCTTTGTTAAACTCATCTTTATTTGAGTCATAAACAGCGTGAGACTTTAAAAAATTCACTAAAACATCATTTATTTTTTCACTTTCATAGCCCTTACGACACATCACAACTAAATTGGCATAGTCTGTAAGATGTAGACCTAGATGCCATTTATCAAGGTATAAAAGTGAGTCCAACCCCATGATAAAGAAGTAAGCATTATTAGGGTTTTCTTCATTTAATTTTTTTAAAGTATCAAAGCTGTAATGAGGTATAGATGCATCTTCTTCAATATTTGAAATGCAAAAACCTTCTTCCTTTTCAAGCGCCAGCTTTAACATATTAACGCGATCTTGATAGGTAACTTTACAGGTGTTTTTGTGAGGAGGGTTAGCATTTGGAATGAGCATAATCTCATCTAAGTTAAGGCTTTCTCTTACAAATTTACCTAAAGATATATGATCTTTATGGACGGGATTGAATGAACCACCTAAAATTCCGATTCTTTTCATAGAGGTT
This sequence comes from uncultured Succinivibrio sp., assembly GCA_905186145.1. Classification (GTDB taxonomy): domain Bacteria; phylum Pseudomonadota; class Gammaproteobacteria; order Enterobacterales; family Succinivibrionaceae; genus Succinivibrio. The sequence goes on along the minus strand of LR994470.1, from coordinate 1,276,033 downwards.
TTAAATTCATCACATCAAAATTATTGACACATACACACATAGAGCTTAAAGACAAGATTGCTTTTTCACAATCATGGGAGCTTAAAGCATAAGAGGCTTCGCTTAAACTTTTTATAAGATAGTCATAAAGCTTTAAAGGCATCATTTGGGCGGCTTTTATACATGCGTCCATGCTCTTTGGTGATTTAAGATTTAAAGCGGCAAAATACTGCGCTTTTTCAATATAGTTTTTAAAAACTTTTTTATCTTCTCTAAGCTTAGCTACGCCATAAAGTTGCTTATCTAAGGCTGATGTTATTGACATTAAAGTCATCTCTTTATTGCCAATAGACACTAAAGCTGCATTTAAAATCATCAAAGCGCGCTGACCATCGCCTGATAATAAGGCCTCACCTAATTCTAAATTTTGAAAACGGCTATCAGCATTTAAAACAGCTGCAGCCTCATTAAGACTTAAACTATGATTTTGTGGATTTAAGCTTAGTATTTTTAAAGTCTGATCGATAAGCGTCAGATTACCTTCACAAGATTTTGCAAAGTATTCACAAGCCTCAGGTGTAAGGGATACATTATATTTACGTGAACGCTCATTTACCCACATATAGAGCTTTTTATCTTGTGGTGGGTAGCTAATTTCAATTTGCGCATTTTTATATTTTAAGTAAGCAAAAACTTTTTCGGCGTTTAAAGATTTACCTTTTTGTGGGCTATATTCTTTAGCACTAACCTTAGCTAAGTTACTTAAAATTCTTGGAAGATCAACGATTATGTATACGCCTTGTCGAATTTTTTGCGCAATTAGCAATAAAACCTCAAGTGCAGTTTGATTTAAATCGTTCAAATAGATTTTTATGATGCGATCTCCACCAAAAAGACCTGGATCTATAAGCTCATTTTCAAGAGCTTTAAGATTTGCCTTACCGGATGATTGAAAATCTGTGCTTGAAAAAATCAAAAGATTTGCTCCAGGCAAGTCTTTATGAGCCTTGTCTAAAATAACCTGGCTTTTATCATTTTTTAATAAAGGCTCATCTGAGCTTAAGATAAATATTTGCGGTTGTGACATTTATTTTTGCTCATTGATGTCATAAGACTTAGGATCAAGATCGTAAGGGATTTCACTTTTTGGCACAGGTGCAACTTTTGGCAAAGAATAGCTGTGTTTTAAAATAGCATTACCATTATTTAAATCTGACAGATTTTCTTTTTGGCCGTTTTCTTGTTCTTCACTTGCACTTAACTGTAAAGCTTCCAAAAGGGTCATATTGGCATAATCATCAGATAAAGTTTGTTTTTTAATGTTTTGGTTTGACTCACCATCTGATAAAGTCAATTCAGCAGGTGAGGTCTTTTGTGCATCAGGATCAGACTGACGGCCTAAATAACTTAAACGAGTTACAAGTTCAGAGGCTAACTCATCGTAAGTTTCATCTGTAACAAGAGCGCGTTCGGTATCTGACTGTAAAGACATGCCTGGTTTATTTAAAAGATTACGTGTTAAAGAGTTACGCATTAAAATTGGGCGGTGATTTGGAATGCGTAATGTTGTAGCTGATGAAACAATAAGCTGGTACTCTAAAACCTCAGCATTGGCATCGATAGATGCAATAGGCATACTTACCTTAGGTTCAGGGATTAACAAAGTAGGTACAGATTTATCCTCTTTAATGCCATCTTTACTAAATTGGGCATTAACTTTTACTCCAGATAGCTTTAAATCCTGAACGACTTTTTTATAAAAAGGGTGATGATAATCGCCACTAACATTGATAGAGCTAAAGGTTTCACTTAAACGAGTTTGATTTGGTAGATGAAATCCACATCCTGTGATTTGAGTTAAGCAAAATGCTGCAAGTATTAAGGCGATATGTTTCATCTTCACTGTAAAAGATCTTTAAAACTAAGATCTACTCCCACTAAATTTAAAAAACAGGTAAAAAAAGTAAAAAAAACTACTCTTATTCTGAAATTATACTTAATTTTTTATTTTTTTATCATTAAACAATTTTATGGTTTGATTTTTTGGAATATTTTTTCAAAAACTGTCATATGTTATATAAGCCGTAAAAATTTTTTTACAAGCAAAAAAAAGGCCTGGGTTTACCCCAGGCCCATTTTTTGATTACGTTAAATTAGATAGCAACGATATTGATTAAGCGACCTTTAACGTAAATGGTCTTCTTAATGGTCTTGCCATCAGTAAACTTTTTAACATCAGGGCAATCCATTGCAGTCTTAATTGCATCTTCTTGAGAAGCCTCAGGAGATACATTGATACGAGCGCGGACCTTACCATTGATTTGGACTACTAAGGTGATCTCTTCTGCCTTTAATGCATTTGGGTCAACCTTTGGCCAAGAAGCTGTATCAATATGCTCAGTATGACCTAACATCTGCCATAACTTAAAGCAGATATGAGGAGTGATAGGGTAGAGCATTAAGACTACATCAGTGTAGATCTCATAACGTAAGGCTAAGCTTACAGGATCGCTATCTGTAAACTTGGAGGCAGTGTTTAAAAGCTCCATGATAGCAGCAATAGCGGTATTGAAAGTCTGACGACGGCCGATATCATCGGTAACCTTTTCTAAGGTTACATGTAATTCATGGCGCAGGCGACGCTGCTTGGCATTTAAGGCATTAACATCTAAAGCAGGAGCCTTACCGCATGCAACTAAGTCCTCAACTTGAGAATAGAGCTTTCTTAAAAATCTCTGAGAGCCTTCAACACCAGATTGACGCCACTCTAAGGTAAGCTCGGCTGGAGAGGCGAACATTAAGAACAGACGTACAGTATCAGCACCATACATATTAACCATGTTTTCAGGATCAATACCATTGGCCTTGGATTTGGACATCTTAATCATGCCTTCATGGTGAAGTTCATGACCATCCTTATCAATAGCCTTAACGATATTGCCCTTATCATCTTTAGTACAGATGGCATCAAGTGGGTTTACCCAGTTCTTAGTGCCGTTTTCATCCATATAGTAGAAAGCGTCAGCTAAAACCATACCTTGGCAGAGTAAGCGCTTAAATGGCTCATCATACTTAACCATGCCAGCATCACGTAAGAGTTTGAAGAAGAAACGTGAGTAGAGTAAGTGTAATACAGCGTGCTCAATACCGCCTATGTACTGATCGACAGGTAACCAGTAATTAGCAGCATCCTTATCAAACATTTCTTTTTCATTGCGAGGAGAGCAATAACGAGCATAGTACCAGGAAGATTCCATGAAGGTATCGAAAGTATCAGTCTCACGAGTTGCACTCTTACCTTTATAGGTAGTCTTATACCAAGACTCTTCGGTCTTCAGAGGTGAAACTACGCCGTCAATCTTAACGTTCTCAGGAAGCTTTACTGGCAGATTTTCATCAAGCTCAGGTACCATCTCACCAGTCTCATCAATAGTGAGCATAGGAATTGGTGCACCCCAATAACGCTGACGAGAAATACACCAATCACGCAGACGGTAGTTTACCTTGCGCTCAGCACAACCAATGGCCTCAAGTTTATCTGCAATAGCCTTGAAAGCTTCATCAAAGTTTAAGCCATCAAATTCACCTGAGTTGTAGGCAATACCATGATCGGTAAAGGCACACTTAGATACATCGGCCTTATCAGCATCACAAGGACGAATTACAGGAACTACATCAATGCCATATTTTTGAGCAAACTCATAATCACGTTGATCGTGAGCTGGAACAGACATTACAGCACCAGTACCGTAATCCATGATGACGAAGTTAGCCACATAGATAGGAACACGACGACCATTTAAAGGATGAATGGCATAAAGACCTGTGGCCATGCCTTTCTTTTCCATAGTGGCAATATCTGCCTCAGCAAACTTCTGAGTGCGACACTCTTTGCAAAATGCTTCTAGCTCTTTATTAGTCTCACAGCACTTTTTAACCAGAGGATGGTTTGCAGCAATAGAAATATAGGTAACACCCATGAAAGTATCTGGGCGGGTAGTGTATACAGTGAAAGTATCTTCGCTGTTTTCTACCTTAAAGGTAATATTTAAGCCTTCAGAGCGACCAATCCAATTACGTTGCATAGTACGTACACGCTCAGGCCAGCCTTCAAGCATATCAATATCTTTTAAAAGCTCTTCTGCGTAGGCTGTGATCTTTAAGTACCACTGTGGAATTTCACGTAACTCAACTTTGTGGCCACATCTCCAGCAGCAACCGTCTTCAACCTGCTCATTGGCTAAAACGGTATGATCAACAGGGCACCAGTTTACAGTAGAAACCTTTTTATAAACTAAACCGCGCTTGTAGAGTTCACCGAAGAACTTCTGCTCCCAGCGATAGTACTCAGGACGGCAAGTTGCAACCTCACGAGCCCAGTCATAGGAAATACCTAAGGACTTAAGCTGTTTTTTCATATATTCGATATTGGCATAAGTCCATTCGCCAGGTTGACGATTGTTCTTAATAGCTGCATTTTCAGCAGGCATACCGAAGGCATCCCAACCAATAGGAGCTAAAACGTTTTTACCTTGTAAACGCTGGAAACGGGCAATTACGTCACCGATGGTGTAGTTACGTACGTGACCCATGTGTAGGCGTCCTGATGGATATGGGAACATTACTAAGCAGTAATATTTCTCGCGGTTAGGATCTTCTTTAGCCTCAAAGGTCTTATTATCTTCCCAATATTTTTGTACCTCAGGCTCGATTTCCTGAGGATTGTATGCAGCTTTGTTAGCAGACATTAACTGTCTCTCCGATTGAATTTCACTGAAATCGTCAAAAGTATGGTTATTAAATGCAAAATAATCATCTATTTTGCCACATATTAAAACTTTATGACGAATTTTACCAAAAAAAGGCGTGATGTTAGGATAGGAAATAGCGCCTGATGCTTTTTAGAGCATAAGGCGCATACAAATGCCAAAAATATGGCAATTTATTTAGATTTTAACTTCATTATCAAAACTACCTTTGTCAAAAAAGTCTTTGCAGTTTTGTAAAGTAGTGGTAACGATATTAGTCATAGCTTCACGGGTAAAGAATGCCTGATGTGAAGTTACAAGCACATTGTTGTAACTTAAAAGATGGGAGAGCTTATCATCAGTGATAACTTTATCTGATTTGTCCTGATAAAAATAAGTACGCTCATCTTCATAAACATCTAATCCTGCAGATCCAATTTGACCTGATTTTAGTCCCTCAACTAAGGCCTGAGAGTCAATCAAAGGTCCACGACCGGTGTTTATGATCATGACGCCTTTTTTCATCTTAGAGATAGCGTCGGCATCGATTAAATGCCTGTTTTGAGCCGTTAAAGGACAATTTAAAGAGATGATATCTGAGTTTGCATAGAGCTCATTAAGTGTTACATATTTTATATGAGCTTCTTGTTCATATTGTTTATCAGGGTAAATGTCATAGGCCAAGATATTCATACCAAAACCTTGCAAAATTCTGATAAGAATTCTGGCGATTTTTCCTGTGCCGATAATGCCGGCGGTTTTGCCATGGAGATCAAAACCCATCAGGCCATTTAAAGTAAAGTTGCCATCACGTGTACGTAAATATGCTCGATAAGTTTTACGGTTTAAAGATAAGATTAAAGCTACGACATGTTCGGCTATAGCATATGGAGAATAGGCAGGAACTCTTACAACATGAAGACCAAACTCAGATGCTGCATTTAAATCTACGTTATTAAAGCCGGCACATCTTAAGGCAATGAGTTCAACTCCATTGTCTTTTAAAACTTTTAAGACGTTTCTATCAGCTTTATCGTTTACGAAAATGCATACAGCTTTAGCTCCTAAGGTTTGTGAAGCATTATGCATATCAAGAAAAGATCGATGGTACTGTAAATCAAAGTTAAAACCATTTTTTTCATTGATTTCAGTAAATAAATGACGATCATAGCTATGAGTACCAAAGAACGTAATTTTTTCGCCCATTTGAGCCTCCTAATATAAATGAGTCTTTATAACGTAATTCTTTAAAAGAAGTATGGCAAACGAATAAGTTACCAAAAATTAAAGAAATGTTTTGTTTATATTAACTTATTGAAAATAATAAATATTATTTAAAATTCTTTTTAATATTTTTTATCGAATACATTTTCGATTGGCACTTTTAAAGTGCACACTTTGCACTTTAAAGCTAAAGGAATAAATAACCTTTAACATCTATGTATAAAGTGTTTAAAACATTCTAAATAATAGTAAAATAGTAAAATTTCTTTAAAATGGATCTGCGTGATTTTTGCACAGGTGTTTTAGATGAAGATCTTAAGAAAATTTATTTTGGGGCTGAGTCTTTTAGGACTTTCTGTCTCTGCAATTGCTTCTACTTCCTATGTATTAAAACCAAATACAAGACTTGTAGGTGAGGAGCAGGTTTATAATATCGCCAAACAAGGTACTACTACTTTAGAATATGTAGCAGCCAAGTATTCTTTGGGACTTTCCAATATGATCGAGGCCAATCCTGAGGTCGATCCAATTGTCCCTTTAAAAGGCACTTCCTTAATTATTCCAGGAAGATTGATTTTGCCTGATACTGTGCATGACGGCATTATATTAAACACCGCAGAAATGCGTCTTTTCTATTACCATAATGGTGTAGTTGAAGTTTATCCAATAGGTATAGGTCAGCTTGGTAAAGATACTCCTAAAAACTGGGTTACTAAGGTTGAAAGAAAAAAGGCCGGTCCTACTTGGACCCCTACTGCAGCTATGAGAGCTGAATATAGGGCTCAAGGTGAGATTCTACCTGCAGTAGTTCCAGCAGGTCCTGATAATCCTATGGGTCTTTATGCCATGTATATTGGTAGACTTTATGCAATTCATGGTACTAATGCCGAATTTGGTATTGGCCTTCGTGTAAGTCATGGTTGTGTACGTCTGCGCAATGAGGATAATGAGACTTTATTCCATAAAGTTCCTGTTGGTACTCGCGTACAATTTATCAATCGTGCGATCAAATACACAACCGAACCTGATGGAAACATCTATATTGAAGTACATCAGCCTTTATCAAGATCAGAGGCTGAGTTTGAGAACTTTGATAGCAATGTTCCATTTGAGTTTACACAAGAGGATTTAGAATTTTTTAAGAATCCTCAAATTGATCAAGACATTTTAAAGAAGGCTCTTCATGAGCGTTCAGGTCGTCCTGTTTTATTAAATCCAGCAAAGTTTTAGGATGAAATTTGGTTAACAAGCTCGCCTCTTTAGCTCTGCTTTTGTTTGGAGCTGTTATCTATCAAAATGCTTTGGCATCTGATAGAGGAGGCGAGGTGTCAGCTCTTTTATCCCAAATCAACGAAGTATCATCTCCTTTTATTCCAAAAGCTCGTACAATTTCTGTGTATGAGCCTTCTTTAGATGAAGCGTTAGAGTTATATAAAGAGCGTAGTGGCGGCAAAATGTTGCCGTATGCTTTAGATTTTTCTGAAGATATCAGCCAAGTTAATAAAAATCATATGGCTTTTATGTTGTTTTCAGAATTATTCCATGATTACGCTAATGGCGCTTATTTATATAAAATTCCTTGGTTTGTTTATAAAACTCCTAAAAATTTACAATTAAAAGCTACAGATCTTTATTACAAAGAAGGCCCTTGTGCAGGTTTGGGCTATCTTGAAGCTTCTCTTAAAGGCAAGTGTGTTTTAAAAATTTCAAATGACTATGGTCTTTTGGAGAGTTCTAAAGATATTTTTAATAATGTAGATTTTTCTGATTTATATGAGGGAAGTTTTAAAAACTCTCAAGGGAGAATTCTTACTTACAATCTATACAGACAGTTACCAAAACTTTTAGGTTTAAAAACTTATGCAGATAGGAAAGGCTTTGGTAATTTACTGTCATCTTTTGATAAGCATGTTTTTTCTATAAGACAAGGGCGCTTTGTCAAAGAGAATGACAAATTCTCTGATATTTACACGCATTGCTTTAAAAGTGATGATTGTACTTTGTTAGAGTTTCGAGGAGATGCTGCCAAAAAAGTCACAAAGTCGTATGAGTTTAATGACACTATAGATGATTTTCCGATTTATGTTGATTTAAGACCTGAAGGCGATGTTAATTTCAAGCTTAGAAATACATTGTTATCTGACAGCGAATTTGTAAATTATAAGGTTTATACCGAGCTTGAGTTAGCTGTATTAAAAGATTTAGGTTACAACATTTATCCAAGTGAATTTTATGGTAGCAGTATTTATTCTTCAGGAAGTAAATATAATTTACAACAAGTTGTTTTAAATAAAGGTTATTTCGCTTGGAATAGTAGTAACAAACTTTATACAAACGATAAAGTTTCCATAACGCCATTTAGTGTTGGTACTCATGTTTATGGAAACTATAATGCAGTGCGTCAGCAAGCTCCAATTGCATCTGTAGGGTATGGAGCCACCGGTATTCGCGTTGATGGCTCAAATAATATTGTAACTTTGCCAAGACAAGGCATTATTATTGAAAATGGCGAGAGTGCTCATGGAATGAGCGTACGTTATGGATCCAATAATGTTTTAAATATTAAAGGTCTTATTGCTGCTAATAATAAAAATGGTATAGCTGTTTCTTTAAGCTTTGCCAATAATATGTTGTCAAACGAGCGCGAGTATCAGGGATCTTATGTGCGTGTTCGCAGCAATGATTTTAGAGAAGGTAAGCTCTCTTTATATAAAGCACAAGCGCAAAAACTTCCAAAAGAAATTGAGGGACCATTAGTTAGCCGAGTTAATATTTCAGGAACAGTTTTAGGAAAGTCAGCGGCCTTATTGATAGGTGATAGTGCTTGGGTTGAGGAGATAAACTTTTTAAAAAGAGCTACAGTTAAAGGCGATATTATCAGTAAATTTGAACCTTATGTTGAAGGCTCTTGGATTTATATAAAACCTGAACATGAAAAGGGTGATGTCTTACCAGGTCGTTTTCAATATCAGTTGCCAAGTACTTTTTTAAGTCATAATGGAAATAAGCTTTTACTTGATAAGCTAAATACAGATATTACCTTTGGTGGCGTTAATGATGATAAAGGTGGCCCTATTCATTACAGCATAAGTGGTTATGAGCGTGATCCTTTAGCCATTATTGACATTAATGGAAATATCAAAGGAAAAAATTTAAATCTTAAGATGATTGGTGGTGTTACTACAATTAAAGGTGATCTTGATGTAAATAAAATTGTAGTTGCAGATGCTTCATTGCATCTAAACTCTCAGTCAAATGCTGGAATTAAGGTAAATCAGCTTTATCTAGATAATGGAGCTGCTTTGAATTTAGCTAATGGAAAAGACAATTTCTTTAATGTAAAGAAACGTACCTTTATTTCACCTGATGCCATCATCAAAGTTGATACAGATGAAGAGGGTCATATAAAAGATTCATTTGTCTTTGAAGGTGCCGTAGCTGTAGCTACATCATCAGTTCATTTGGAACCTTGTTTGAGTTATTCTCAAATTAAGCACTTTAATGCTGATCCAAAAGCACTTTTAGATTACATATCAAAGTTTGTAATAAATGGTACAGCACAGCTATCCCCTTATAAGCTTTCAGTTCAAGTCCCATCTCATATTTGGTATAAGTCAGGTATGATGGGAAGACGAATTAAATGTACAGCTCGCGGTTGCCGTATAGGCGCGTTTGTTGGTAATCGCCGTAGTATGTTCTATGAAAGACTTCCTGTCTGGAGAATTTGTCTAAGTTTGGTAGGTTGTGTGGTTTTGGCTGCAGCCTCTGTATTTATAAGCCGCAAAGTAAAAGTAAAGGTTAAATAAAAATACCCAGAAAGTATAGCTTTCTGGGTATTATTAAACAAAACTTTTTATTAAATTAAGTTCATTCCTAATTTTTTGCATTCTTCGCGCATATCATCAGGCCAAATACTTGCCTGAATTTCACCAATATGTGCTTTGTGCAGAAGAACCATGCATAAACGGCTCTGACCAATACCACCACCAATTGATAAAGGTAACTCATCATTTAAAAGTTTCTTGTGGAAGTATAGCTCTTTTCTCTCACTCTTGCCTTCAAGCTCAAGCTGGCGTAATAAGGATTCCTTATTAACACGAATACCCATAGAAGACAGTTCAATTGAGCGATTTAAAGTAGGATACCAAATTAAAATATCGCCGTTTAAGCCTACTTTTCCAGAAGCATCAACAGTTGACCAGTCATCATAGTCAGGGGCACGACCGTCGTGCTTTTCACCATTTGAAAGCTTTCCACCAATGCCAGTTAAGAAAACAGCACCATATTTTTTGCAGATTGCATCTTCACGCTCTTTAGGAGTCTTGTCAGGATACATCTGAAGTAAGGTTTCACTGTCAATAAAGTGAATGTTTTCAGGTAAGAATGGTTTTAAGCTTGAGAAGGACTCACATGCTAAATATTCAGTTCTTAAAATAGCACCATAAATGCGACCTACAATCTTGTGTAAGAACTCTAAAGAGCGATCTTTATCCTCAATTACAGCTTCCCAGTCCCATTGATCTACATATAAAGAATGTAAGTTATCGAGCTCTTCATCAGCACGTATTGCATTCATATCAGTGTAGATGCCATAGCCAGGCTTAATTTTGTATTCTGCTAAAGATAAACGTTTCCACTTTGCTAAAGAATGAACTACCTCAGCCTTAGCATCACCTAAATCTTTGATTGGGAAAGATACAGCACGTTCGACGCCGTTTAAGTCATCATTTATACCTAAACCTTTTAACACAAATAAAGGAGCGGTTACGCGACGTAATCTTAATGCAGTTGCAAGGTTTAACTGAAAGAAATCTTTAATAAGTTTAATGCCATGCTCAGTCTGGCAAGGATCTAAAAATGCCTGATAATCAACAGGTTTAATAATTTTGCTCATATTCGAATCTAATATAAAAAAATAGGGAACAATTTTTAGAGAGTATAGCAGAAACATCCCCAATGTGTGGGGAAAACGTCTGACTTAAAGCAAAAAGTATCGTGATTGTAGAAGATCAGTAACTACTCAGAACCCCACATTAAGTTGTGAGTAGATTTTTACATGCCGTTTCGGCCTGTATGTTCTTGTGTGCTCAGCATGAGCTTTTTCTATAGGGTGTAAGTCCCGAATATGCCCGCTAACGGGAAATCTTAGTAAACCACAAGGTGGTCACGGTGACGTGATAGCTGAAAGAAGTGGCTAGCAAAACTCTGGTCTGACGAACAGAAATCATCTTAGGCAGTATATGTGGATAAGCCTGCAAGTTAAGGTAAAGTCCAAAAGTTAGCCGGAATATATAATGTAAAGATGGCGGATAGATGGAGGGAAAGAAAGAGCTCTTACCTGAGGAGATCTTGTCAGCGGGAAACCGTAGTAACAACGAATGACAAGAAGTCAGCAAAGGTCGTAGTAGCGAGGACTAAGCGTGAAGGACCGAACCCAACGAGTGTGAAAACAGGAGGAACTACCACATAATGTAGCCATAGCAAGGAATGGACGCCGAGAATATAAGGGCAGAAGTGCACGCCTAAGCAAGAGAGTAGCGGAGAACGTGAGGGTAATGCTAAGGATGCGGACGAGCTGTTGTAGATAGATAAATGATGAGTAGCATTAACTTTGAACCGATAACATTAGAGAGAATAGTCGCTAGGGGTAATCTGAACAGAGCATTCAAGAAGGTACTATCCAACAAAGGAGGTGCCGGAGTTGATGGAATGCAAACCTATGAGCTGTGTGGATATATAAAATCACACCCCTATGAAATCTCAAAATCGATTCTAGAAGGAAAATACAGACCACAACCTATCAAACGAGTATATATTCCAAAGGACAATGTATAAAAACGTCCCCTAGGCATACCTACAGTAAAGGACCGATTTGTACAGCAGGCAATAGCCTTGATACTAGCGGAAGAGTACGAGAAGGTATTTTCAGACAATAGCTTTGGATTTAGACCAACAAGAAGCTGTAGTGGCGCTATAACCAGAGCGTTAGAGTAACTTAACAGTGGCCTTGAATGGGTGATAGATCTAGATCTCAGCAAATTCTTTGACACAGTAAATCACAGTAAGCTCTTACAACTGTTATCAGATAGAATAGAAGACGGTAGAGTTATCTCTCTTATACACCGCTTTCTCAGAGCTCCAATAAGCGAAGAAGGCAAAGTTAGCAATAAGGTAACGATAGGCACCCCGCAAGGTGGAGTCGTAAGCCCGGTACTTGCAAACATAATGCTCAATGAACTTTACCAACTGCTAGATAGCAGAGGGATTAAGTTTGTAAGATACGCAGATGACATGGTCATAATGTGTGGCAGGAGAAAAGCTGCGGAACGTATACTGGAAAATGTGACAAAGTATGTGGAGAAGAAGCTATTTCTAAAAGTCAATAAAGATAAAACCAAGATACTACATGCATGTGAGAAATCCCAATTTCTAGGTTTTGGCTTCACTAAAAGAGTGAGCCAAAGAAAGAAAAAGGAATGTCCCACTAGTATGAACCCCGTTATTGATCACTTCGATTGATAACGGGGAGTAAGAATTAAGGTCTTACTAAATGCTGAAGATCTTCATTTATCTTGTTTACTTTTTTACGTGATAAAGCAAAGCCTGTAATACCAAAAACTATCATCAAAATAACTACACCCAAATCCCCATATTTTGCATAAGGAGTTAAACCTTTATAGGTCTTAAAGTTAGCGCTTAAGACATAAGGCTTATTTGAAGGTATAGACTCTTCTAATTGTCCTTTGGAATTTATTACGGTTGTAATACCGCTATTTGTGCAACGAAGCATTGGTTTTTGTAACTCTAAGCTTCTCATTTTTGCCATATCAAGATGCTGTAAAGGTGCGCGAGTAGGACCAAACCAGGAGTCATTGCTTACCATTAAGATGGCCCCACTATCAGAAGAATTTACAGAGGATATGATCTCAGGGTAAATAGCTTCATAACAGATAGCCGGAGAGAACTTTTTATTTGCAACTTCTAAAGGCTCTTGTACAGAGGCCCCTTGGCTAAAACTTGACATTGGAATATTGAAAATCTTTCCTAAAGGTCTTAGCAAAGAAGCTAAAGGTACAAACTCGCCAAAAGGAACTAACTTTCTTTTGTTGTAAGTAGAAAAGTCTTTAAGCTTTTGGTCTTTACCTAAGGTCAAAATTGAATTAAAAATTTTGCCATTGGCATCAGTACTTAAAATTCCAGTAACTAAATTAGTGTGATTGTCATAAGAAACTGCATTTAAGTCTGTAAGCAGACCTAAACCTTTTTCAATAGTTAATGGTAAGGCAGATTCAGGCCATATAATTAAGTCATATTTGCCAAAAAGATCACGACTTAAACCCCAATAAGTGGCAATGATTTCATTTAACTTATCATTGTCAATATGTAAGTTTTGCTCAATATTTCCCTGAACAAGAGCAACTTTTAAAGTCCCCTCATTTGGTGTTGTAAAGGTTAAAGAAGAGCTAAAAGAACCTAAAGCTAAAATTAAAGCTGCAAGTGGCAGGTATAAAAAGTGCCTTAAAGCAGCCATAGCTAAAGCACCTGCGGTTAATACAAATAAAGCATCAATGCCGCGCACACCAATTAAAGAGGCAAAACCTGAAAAAGGACCACTTACACATGTATTTCCAAGATACATCCAAGGAAAGCCACCTGCTACATAGCCTACAGTTAAGTCAGCTAAGATAAAGAATGCAGGTATATAAGCACAAAGCATTATTGAACGGCGGTTTTTACATAACTTTGCACTTAATGTGGTCGCTATACCATAGGGAATGCAAATTAAGATTGAGAATACTGTAATAATTGGCCAGACAGCTAAAGCAGGCATTTCGCCAAAGCCTTCCATTACAAAGCTTAACCAAGATAGGGTAATAAGATTTAAGCTTGTAAAGAAAAGGATAGTTGCAAAGAATACTGCCTTTAGAGATTTAAGGCTTGAAATTAAAATAAATAATAAAACCAGTGCACCTAAAGTTATAGGCCAAAGATTAAAAGGAGCATAGCCTAAAGTTGCAATTAAGCCTAAGGTTATACTTGAAAAAAATATGCCTTTTTTTGATAAGCACAAAGCAATTAAACGACTGCTATCAAGAATAGAGCTTAAAAAGAGCAGTATTTTGGTCATGATCAATCCTCAATATTTTCTTCTTCGTTAAAGTTTGGATCTACTGTGACCTCAATTTCATGAATCTGTCTTATGCTGGCATCGGTTATTTTAAAGTTTAATTTGCCTAAGCTTAAAGTTTCACCACGATGAGGAAATCTTCCCAAAATGTGTAAAAGAAGCCCAGCAATGGTTCCAACATCAGCCTCAGGTAATTTGACTTTAAAAAATTCCTGAAAATCAAGGATAGGAGTAATACCCTGCACTTTATAAACGTTTTCTTTATCTGTCGCGATTATAAGATTATCGTCAGGGGTATCAGTTTCATACTCATCTTCAATATCACCAACAATAAGCTCTAAGATATCTTCGATAGTAACAAGACCGCAAACACCTCCAAATTCATCAACAACAATTGCAATATGAAAACGTCTTGCCTGAAACTCTTCTAAAAGTGCATCTACATGCTTAGATTCAGGCACAATCATGGCTTTTCTAAGTAAAGAGTGGATGCCTCCTTCAAGTTTTTTAAGACCGCAAGCATAAGGAAGAAGATCTTTTGCCATTAAAATACCGGCAACATGATCTTTATCCTCAGAGATTACCGGATAGCGAGAGTGACCGTACTTATCGATGATTTTGACAACATCAATAAGAGAGCTTTGAACATTGATAGTAACAATGTCAGATCTTGGGATCATGACATCACTGACGCGCAGACGCGTGATATCGAAAACACCGTGAATCATATCCTCAGTGCTTTCATCAATAATCTCGCGCTCTGATGCTTCGTGGATTACATCACAAAGTTCATTTTGGTTTTTTGGTCTTATAGACTTCAAAAGGCGCGAAAAAAGATTTTCGTGCTTATGGTTGCTTGATTTATTATCTTCCATGATTATTTTTAATATTCATCATCTTTGTAAGGATTATCGAAGCCAAGTTCTTCAACAGCTTTAATTTCAAGCGGTTCCATTACTTTGGCATCTTCTTGCTCAATATGATCATATCCTATAAGATGCAAACAACCGTGAACTATCAGGTGGGCAAAGTGCTCCTCTAAGGTTTTATGTTGTTCTTGTGCTTCCTTTTTTAAGATCTCAAAACAAACTACAAGATCTCCTAAAAGAGGGAGATCAATGCCTTCAGGACAATCAAAAGGAAAAGAGAGAATATTTGTAGGTCTGTCAATATGACGGTAAGTATTATTGAGCTCATGGATTTCATCAGGAGCGACCATTCTTACAGTAATTTCGCTATCTTTAGTGTGGCCTCCAACAGTTAAGGCTGTTTTGGCCCATAAAGTTAATTTTTCTAAAGATAGGTATTCTTCATCGTTTTCGCAGTTGTTTTGCAGATCTATATAAACTTCCATTATTCACTGTCCTTTAAATCTTTGTCGCTTTTATGTGCTTTGTCGTATTTGNTCATAAGCGTCAACAATTAAAGCAACTACTGGATGACGTACAACGTCTTGGGTATCAAAGAAAGTAAATCCAATTTTCTCGATATTTTTCAAAACATCTATGGCATGTTTAAGACCTGAACGGATGTGATGTGGTAAGTCAATTTGGCTTGGATCTCCGGTAATTACTGCATGAGAATTAAAGCCTATACGAGTTAAGAACATTTTCATCTGTTCTATGGTGGTATTTTGGGCCTCATCTAAAATGATGAAAGAGTCATTTAATGTACGACCGCGCATATAAGCTAAAGGAGCAATTTCAATGATTTGTCTCTCAATTAACTTTTCAACTTTTTCAAAGCCGAGCATTTCAAATAAGGCATCGTAAAGAGGTCTTAAATATGGATCAACCTTTTGTGAAAGGTCGCCAGGTAAGAAGCCTAATTTT
This sequence comes from uncultured Succinivibrio sp., assembly GCA_905186145.1. Classification (GTDB taxonomy): domain Bacteria; phylum Pseudomonadota; class Gammaproteobacteria; order Enterobacterales; family Succinivibrionaceae; genus Succinivibrio. The sequence goes on along the minus strand of LR994470.1, from coordinate 1,260,122 downwards.
TCACCAGCTTCAACTGCAGGTCGAGTTAAGATAATACGACGCACCTCATTACGCTCTAAAGCATCCACAGCTGCAGCTACGGCTAAGTAAGTCTTACCAGTACCTGCAGGGCCAATACCAAAGCTAATGTCATGAGCGGTAATTTTATGGATGTAGTCAGCCTGATTTGGGGTGCGAGCTTTTACAAAGCCACGTTTTGTTTTAAAGTTAGCAGCCTTTTGATATAAGTGACCAACATCACCACGATTGTCTTTATTATCAACGTTATAGTCATTTTCATCTTTTTCAAGATGAACTGCTTCTGTTATGGCTAAATGAACTTTTTCAGGATCAACATACTCAGCATGGCGACCCTCGCGCAAAGGTTTAGTCTCAAGGTAGAGCGACTTTAAAAGTTTTTCACCACGAATGACTGCATCTTTCTCACCTTCAATATGAAAGTGAGCTCCGGCATAGGAAATTTTTACTCCTAAGCGACTTTCAATTTGGCGGAGATTTTCGTCCTCAGCGCCTACAAAGCAAGTTAATCTTTCGCGATCGTAAGGTTCGAGGAAAAAGTCCTCACTACTTGTTATTGTCATAATNATTCTTTCTGCTTTTAAAGTGTGAGAAGCCACACCAACAATTTTAACTTTAACCATTTGACCTATAAGGTCGCTTGTACCTTTAAATACGGTAATACGTCCATTGGATGCACGGGCTTTTAACTCATTTGCGTCTTTTCTTGAAATACCCTCGACTAAAACTTCTTGGGTAGTGCCAATTAAAGACTGTCCTATGCGAGCGGTGCTCTTTTCAAGTTCCTCTTGAAGCTCATAAAGCCACTTTTGTTTGTCAGAGAAAGCTATTGGATCATCCATTTTTGCAGCTGGAGTACCAGGACGCGGTGAGTAGATAAAAGAGAAGCTTTGGTCAAAACCGATTTCTTTTACAGCTTCAACAGTTTGTTTAAAGTCCTCATAAGTCTCACCTGGGAAGCCTACGATAAAGTCGGATGATATCTGCGCTGTAGGGCGAGCTTTGCGAATTTTATTTACTAAAGTCTTGTAACTATCTACAGTGTAGCGACGATGCATTTTCTCTAAAATGCGGTCAGAACCTGCTTGAATCGGTACATGGATTTGATCGGCAATAATTGGTAATTCTTTAATAGCTCTTATGATTTCATCTGAAAAATCCATAGGATTTGAGGTGGTAAAGCGGATACGTTTTACACCATCTAAGGCAGCAATCTCATAAAGTAAGGTGGCAAAATCGCAGACAATACCATTTTTATCTACACCTCTATAGGAGTTGACATTTTGGCCTAAAAGATGAATTTCAATTACGCCTTGAGAGAGGAAGTCTTCACATTCTTTTAAGATGTCTTCAGGAGATCTGGAGATTTCCTCACCACGAGTGTAAGGGACAATGCAATAAGTGCATTTATTAGAGCAGCCTTCCATGATAGTAATAAAGGCGGAAGCTCCACGAGCTCCTGGCGATGGCAGGGCATCAAATTTGTCTAAAGAATCAGCCTCAACATCCACACATCTTTGACCTGAACCTAAATATGTACTTAAAAGAGATGGTAATTTATGTACAGTACGAGGACCAAACACAATATGGATATCAGAGTTTAAATCTAAAATTTTTTGGCCTAACTCAGAACCTACACAACCGCCTAAAGCAATTACCGCATCATCTTTAACTAATCCTTGATGACGCCATGTTTCAAGCTGTTTGAAAACGCGATTTTCAGCCTTGGCTCTAACAGCACAAGTTACAAATACAATCACAGATGCATCTTTTGGAGTAGTAACTTCGCTGTAACCTTGAGCACTTAAAAGATCACGAATTCTATCGCCATCGTAAACATTCATTTGGCAGCCAAAAACTGCAACGTAGAATGTGCCGTGCTGAATTTGTACGGGAGATGTAATCTTAAATTTAAAAGTATCAGTCATGGGTAGTATTTTATCCAAAGTCTTTAGTGTAGATTTCTTCACTAAAGCAATAATGGGGGCATAAATGAGGTTTTTTAAAGTGCTAAAGTTGCTTTATAAATAAGGCAGAACTTTTTTGCTGTTTTCTTTAAGCTTCATATATATTTACCTTAAATAATACCTCGCGATTATAACATAAAAAGCTTTTTTCACTTAAAGCTATAGAAGTATAGATGCTTATATAAAAGACAAAAAAAATCCGGCTAGAGCGCCGGATAAAGTACTAGTTTGAGAGACTATTATTTAGGTTTTGTGCTATTTTTTGATGTCTTTTGTATCGTTACGAGGACCATCTGGATTTACAGGATCTAATGTGTACTCATGTAACGGTTTTAAAGGGATTGCATCTTTAACATCAAGCTTTGTTGAGAGTAAATCTTTGTCTACTTTTGCCACAACCTCAATAGGCTGATCTTTGGCGATATATGACCAATCACGATCGTCATCAAGCTCAACGACAATACTGTCATTGTTATTATCAGTAAGTTCATATTTATCATCACCTAAAAAGCGGGTAAGACGTCCTTGTACTACGACGATTTCATCGTCTTTAGCTTCGTTTAAAACTTCTTTGACATTACGATCATTTTGGTTTTGAAAACCACGAGGGCCTCTATTTACATTTTTATTATCTTTAACAGAAGTATTTACATGATCTTTATAGCCATCATGCTCAAAATGAGAGGCTTGGGCTGTGAAAGTGGCGCAGCATAAGGTAAGAGCGGCAACACCTAAAATTGCAGATACCTTTTTCATATTTTTTCTCCATCGCTTTGTAACTGTCTTAATCATAAAACATGAAACTTAGGGAAAAATTAGATCTAAAAAATAATTTAAAATATTTAAAAATGAAAAAACAATAAAAATTTAATAAAAATATTCTTTGTTTTTCAAATAGTTATTAAATTTTGCAAAGTTTTATGCAAATCATTGTTGACTTTAGATTAAAGATCTTTATAATGTTGCACTGTTGTTCAGACAACACAATTTCCTCAGGATAGGGGTATAGCCAAGCGGTAAGGCAGCGGGTTTTGATCCCGCCATTGCCCTGGTTCGAATCCAGGTACCCCTGCCATTCTGAGGGAAAAGTTGGGGTATCGCCAAGTGGTACGGCAGCGGATTCTGATTCCGCCATTACCTAGGTTCGAATCCTAGTACCCCAGCCATGGCTATGTAGCTCAGTTGGTTAGAGCGCGGCACTCATAATGCTGAGGTCATTGGTTCAATTCCAATCATAGCTACCATTTTTATGTTGGGGTATCGCCAAGTGGTACGGCAGCGGATTCTGATTCCGCCATTACCTAGGTTCGAATCCTAGTACCCCAGCCATTGGCTATGTAGCTCAGTTGGTTAGAGCGCGGCACTCATAATGCTGAGGTCATTGGTTCAATTCCAATCATAGCTACCACTTTTTTTCCTATCTCTTCTCTTTTTTATTTCCCAATTTAGATCATTTTTGTCCTTTTTGGTGCAATTTTTTTGTACCTGCGAAAATATATTAAAGTGTAGAATAATATTCACTTTCCAATTGCTTTAGATATATTTTTTTAGTACCCGGAGGACAAGTTGATCCCGCGTATACAAGGCATAAGTGCCGCAGACCCCCGTTATCAAAGTTATCTTGACGCTTTAAAAGGCGCTGGCTTTAAAGGAGATTTGGACAAATCTCATACAGGCAGGCTCCTTTGTGCCACTGATAATTCAGTTTATCAGTGTATGCCTCAGGCTGTTATTTTCCCAAAGGATAGTCAAGATGTTGCTTTGGCTTTTAAAACAGCCAAGCGTCCTGGGTTTGAAGGAATCATCTTTACACCAAGAGGCGGTGGTACAGGTACTAACGGTCAGTCGTTAAATCGTGGTATTACCATTGATATGTCCCGTTATATGAAAAATACTTGGGACTTAGATTGCAAAAACCACTGTATGTGGGTGCAAAGCGGTTGTATTAAAGATGAATTAAATGAGATGTTAAAGCCCCATGGTTTTTTCTTCTCACCTGAGCTTTCAACTTCAAACAGAGCCACTATTGGTGGCATGATTAGTAATGATGCTGCAGGACAGGGATCTTTAAAATATGGTCGTACTTCAAGTCATATTTTAAAAGTTCAGGCCGTGCTTTTAGATGGCACGATTACTGAATTTGGACCTGTAAAAGGGGCTGAACTTGAGAAATGCTTGAATAAAGAAGGTCTTGAGGGTGAAATCTATCGCACTTGTTATAAGATCTTAAAGGAAAATCGTACAGACATTATAAGAAAATTTCCAAAGCTCAATCGCTTTATGACAGGTTATGATTTGGCGCATGCTTATGAGCCAAGATCTGGTACTTTAAATTTAGCCCGTCTTATTTGTGGTTCTGAGGGTACATTAGCTACAGTTACCGCAGCACAAATTGATTTAACCAAAATTCCTTCTTTCCGTGAACTTATGGTGGTTAAGTATGAGAATTTTGATGCTGCGTTAAGACATGCTGTAGATTTAGTTGATGCAGGTGTACTGTCAGTTGAGACAGTTGATTCTAAGGTTTTAAATTTAGCTCGCAAAGATATAGTCTGGCAGGATGTTTGTGACTACATTAAAGATGTAGAAGGTCATGAGATCTCAGGTATCAATATAGTAGAGTTTTCAGGATATGATGCTAAAGAGGAGCATGAGAGATTAGAGAAGTTATTTTTAGAAACTACAAAGCGTGCTGAAAACTTTGAAAATGGTATTTTAGGTGCCCAGATTGCATCAACTCCTGAGGCTATTGCAGCAATTTATGGCATGCGTAAGAAAGCCGTTGGTCTTTTGGGAGCTGCTGCAGGTAGAAGAAAGCTTGTAGCATTTACAGAGGATACTGTAGTCCCTCCTAAAAATTTAGCCGATTACATTTTAGAGTTCCGTGCTTTATTAGATAGTATGGATGTACCTTATGGAATGTTTGGTCACGTCGATACAGGCTTAATGCACGTACGTCCTGCTTTAGATCTCACTCAATTAGAAGATAGAGAGAAGTTAGTTGCCATCTCAAATAGAGTCTGTGAGTTAGTCTCTAAATATCACGGTCAGATGTGGGGTGAGCATGGTCGAGGCTATAGATCTTGTTTTGGTGAGAAGTTCTTTGGCAAACTTTACCCATTAGTACGTCAGATTAAAGAGGTTTTTGATCCTAAGAATATCTTAAACCCAGGTAAGATTTGCGTACCTTTTAATAATTATCACGATAAGCTTGTTGATATTGATGGACCTATGCGTGGCGATTTAGATCGCACCTTACCTATATCTGTAAGAGAAAACTTTAAAGGGGCTTTAAGTTGTAATGGCAATGGCCAGTGCTTTACTTATCAAAAGAGCTCTTTAATGTGTCCAAGTTACAGATATACCAAAAATCATGTTAATTCACCTAAGGGATATAGTGAGCTTGCTCGTGAGTGGTTGCGTTTATTAAATGATAGAGGTTGTAATCCTAATGATGAGGAGTTACATGAGTTAAATGTAATCCCAAATCCTATTCGTTTTATTAAGCGCTCTTATAACACTATCTTCAAAAAAGAAGATTATAGCCTTGAGTATTTAGAGCGTATTCGTACTTGCTTATCTTGTAAGTCCTGTAAGAGTGTCTGTCCAGCCCACGTAAATGCAGCAGACTTAAATTCAAGATTCTTGTCACTTTACTATGGCCGTTATTTAAGACCTCTTATGGATCTGCTTATCTTAAATTCAGAGTGGGCCGTTCCTTTAATGGCAAGATTCCCAAAATATGCCAATGCCTTAGTACAAAATAAACTCTCACAGTTTATGACGAAAAAGATCATCGGCATGGTGGATTTACCGAAGTTTTCAGAAAAGAGTTTTTACGATTTATGTAAAGATGAAGACTTTAAGATTTTGTCTGTCAAGGAAGCATTGAAAGCAGAGCCTGAGGTTTTAATCGTACCTGATGCCTTTACTTTATCTTATGAAGCAGATGGCCTTTTGATGATGGCTCGCGTCATGCGCGCTTTAGATTATAAGGTTGCTTTCTTAAAACCTTATATAAATGGCAAACTTAACGTCATAAGAGGCGATAGACGTCATTTTGTATCTTATGCTAAAAAACAAGCAGCAAGATTAAATCGTCTGTCTTTAGCTCGTATTAGTTTAGTAGGTTTTGATCCGGCTTTAACTATTTGTTATCGCGATGAGTACACCCAGCTTTTAAATAAAGATAGAGGTGACTTTAAGGTAATGTTGCCTGAGGAGTGGTTAACTTTAGCTGCATCTACCACTAAATTCCAAAATAAGATGAATGAGATTAAGGATAAGTTAGCCTTAGAAAAACAAAATAATAGTGATTTCTTTGCGCCTTATTATTTATTCAGTCATTGCACCGAGCGCGCTTTAGTTCCTACAAGCGTCTTGATGTGGCAAAACGTTTTAAAGAGCTTCTTAATTGACGTAATTCCAGTTCCTGTAGCTTGCTGTGGTATGGCAGGTTTATTTGGTCATATGCTTAAAAATCAAGATGAAACTTATAAAGTATATGAGCAAAATTGGAAAGGTGAGATTGCCAAACGTCCATTTGAGCATTGCTTGATTACAGGCTTTAGTTGCAGATCTCAAGTGTTGAGAATGGAGCATAAGAAGCCTGTTCATCCTTTGATGGTCTTAGATACTATTTTGAAGAATTTACATGCATAAAAGAGACATATTAGTTTATATCTTAGGTACTTTTGCTTTAATGATAGCTATGCCTTTAGTAATTGTAGCTATAGGAATTTACATGCCTTATCCATTTTTACCTGAAAACCTTATGGTATATGGAATTTGTGCATTGCTATCTTTGTCAGGCATTTTACTTACGGTCTTTTCTAATATCGAACTTTTAAAAAAAGGTAAAGGAGGCCCGGCTGTTTTTGGTTCCATAAAGCTTATGGAAGAGACTAAACATTTGGTAACAACCGGACCTTATGCCTTATGTCGCAACCCTATGCATACAGGACTTATTTTGCTTTATATAGGTGTATGTGTTGCTGTAAATTCATTATTTAGTTTAATTATTCCTCTAATGCTTGGTGTAGGTGCTTTTTTGTTCGCCAAATTTTTAGACGAGCCACGTTTGCATCGAGATTTTGGGGAGTCTTATGAGAGATGGGCAGAACGAACTCCACGATTTTTGCCCAAAATATTTAGATAGAAAATAGACTTAGGAGTTGTGGATATGACCATGATGTCGGGCGCACAAATGTTGGTGCGCACCTTAGAAGATTTGGGAGTGGATACACTTTTTGGCTATCCAGGTGGTGCTGTTTTAGATATTTATGATGCACTATTATCATCCAAAAAAATCCACCATGTATTAGGTCGCCATGAGCAGGGGGTTACCCATGCCGCTGATGGATATGCAAGAGCTACCGGTCGCGTTGGAGTGGCTTTAGTTACTTCAGGCCCTGGTGCTACTAATACTGTAACTTCAATTGCTACTGCATATATGGATTCTATTCCAATGGTAGTAATTACAGGTCAGGTCGGCACTCCTTTAATTGGATCTGATGCCTTTCAGGAGGTTGATACTGTAGGTATTACAAGACCTATTGTTAAACACTCTTATTTATGTCAAAACGCTTTAGATATTCCTCGCTATATAAGACAAGCTTTTTATTTAGCCTCATCAGGAAGACCTGGGCCTGTGGTTGTAGATGTACCTAAAGATTGTGTAAGACCTTCGCAGCTTTTTGAGTACCCTGAGGCTGAAGGCGAGGTAAAAATGCGTTCTTATCGGCCAGCAAGACTTGGCCATAGAGGACAGATAAAACGCGCAGCTAAGTTATTAGTTGAAGCCAAACGTCCGGTTATGATGGTAGGCGGTGGCGTTGTTTTATCTAATGCATCAGCTGCTTTAAGATCTTTAGTGGCAAAATTTAATTTGCCTGTAACATCTACTCTTATGGGCTTAGGTGCTTTCCCATCATCCTCAGATAATTTCTTAGGTATGCTTGGTATGCACGGAACTTATGAGGCCAATGAGGCTATGGATAAGGCTGATTTGGTATTTGCCTTAGGCGTACGTTTTGATGATCGTGTAACAAATAATATTCAAAAGTTCTGTCCTGCAGCTAAGATTGTGCATGTAGATATTGATCCGGCTTCTATTTCTAAAACTGTTAATGCCGATATTCCGATTGTAGGTGATGTTAATACTGTTTTAGGTCAGTTTGATGAGGCTTTTAAAGAGCTTGATTTACAGCAAGATGTTGATGCAATAAATTCTTGGTGGAAGCATATAAATGAATGGCGCAAGACTGATTGCTTGAAGTATGAGAAAAACAGTGAGCTTATAAAGCCTCAAGATATTTGTGAGACTTTATGTCGTTTAACTCATGGGGATGCGATTGTTGCAACTGATGTAGGTCAACATCAGATGTTTACAGCTCTTTACTATAAATTCAATGAGCCAAGACATTTTTTAACTTCAGGAGGCTTAGGTACCATGGGTTATGGTTTCCCAGCTGCAATTGGCGCCAAGATAGGCTGTCCTGATAAAGATGTGTGCTTAATTACAGGTGATGGTAGCTTCCAGATGAATTTACAGGAGCTGTCAACTTGTCTTGAGTTTAATGTTCCATTGAAGATTTTTATCTGTGATAACCACACCTTAGGTATGGTGCGTCAGTGGCAGAGAATGTTCTATAAAGGACATATAAGCTCTACTAATCTAAACTACAATCCAGACTTTGTAGCTTTAGCCAAAGCCTATGGCCATGAAGCTTTTAGAGTAGAAGATCGTAAAGATTTACAGAGTGTAATGGAAAAAGCTTTGAGCATGAAAGATAAGCTTGTGTTAGTTGATATTCGTTGTGACGGCAATGCTCAGGTTCTGCCAATGCAACAGATGGGCGGTAGCATGGCAGATATGTTTTTAAGTGAGGACTAATTTATGCGTCAGATCATATCCATTCTTCTTGAAAACCAAATTGGAGCTTTATCTCGTATTGTCGGTTTATTTTCACAACGCGGTTATAATATTGAGACTATTACAGCAGCTCCAACTGAAGATAATACGCTTTCTCGTATCACTATCTTAACCGAAGGAGATAATGTTAAAGTAGAGCGTATCACCAAGCAGTTAAACAAGCTTGTAAATGTCATTAAGGTTTCAAGTGTTGAAGATCACCGCCAGATGGTGGAGCGTGAAATTTTATTTGTTAAGGTTCAGGCTTTAGGTCACAATGTACGTGAAGAACTTAAGACAGTTTGTGATATTTTTAAAGCAGAGATCGTTGATTTAACTCCTGAGCTCTTTATTGTACAGTATGTAAATACCTCTCCTGAGGTTGATCGCTTCTTAAAGGCAATATCTGAAGAGGCAGATGTAATTGAAACTGTACGATCTGGTGTTTGTGGAATTTTTAGAGGCGATCACTCTTTACATTCTTAATAACAACAATATAAAAGACGGGCTTTTGGCCCGTCATGCTTAATCATGGCTGATATACAAATACAAAAGCTTTTTTCAGAACATAAGTATTATGAGATTATTGCCCTTTTAGAAGAGCGCGAACTTGATTATGAGATGTCATTGCAATTAGTGCGAGCTTACTTAAATGCTTCTTTAAAGGCAAACGATCCTCAAACCTTGAGTTTTAAGGCCCATAAGATTTTAGATAGTTTCGCGCTTGAAGGCAGAGATGATGCCAAGTGGCTCTATCTTAAAGGTATGGCTTTATATCAAGATAATTTGATCCCAGATTGTATGATGCGTTTTGAAAGAGCGTTATCACACGTACAAGTTGGAGATAATGATTTATTCCACAAGATAAGCATCATGCTTGAAAACTGTAAGAGCCTTATGATTCAGGCTGAATTTAAAGGCTTAAATGAGACAGATTTTAAGATTGTACGTAACCATATTGAGGAAAATTTTGGTAATGGACAAAAGCTTTGTTCTTTATTTGGTGTAGATGTAATTCATATTCCGCCAAGTGAAGATCATCCTTACAATAAATTAGTCTCTTGTGGTTTATCTGCAAAGCTTTTAAATGTTCCTGAAGGTTTTGATAAAAAACTTAATGCACATTTAGAGTTATGCATTTTCCTACCAAAAGATTACCGTTTTACTAAAGATAAAGACAATGATTGGCCGGTGTATCTGTTATTACAGATGATTCGCCATGTTATTGGTGCTTTAAAATTTATTGGTTTTGGTTACTATATCCAGGAAAAACCAAGCTTAAGCCCAACTACAGCTTACGATGGCGTGATGTTGACGGCTTTGGGTGATTATAGTGGTGAATCTCAGGCGGTAAATTTATCAGATGGCTCTACTGTACGTTTTTACCAGTTAGTACCACTGCAGCCTATGGAAACAATTTATCGTATGCACCATACAGCATTAGATCTCTTGCATTTATTTGAGCGCGAGAGAATTGTGCTTACGCCTTTTATTCAGGCAAGACCTGATGTATGCTGTGGGCCTGAGTCTTTATCTGTATAAATAATACGATGTATTTATAAATATCTCCGTTAATTAACAATAAATAACGGAGATATTTTGCTACGATAAAGTATCGGTCATATTTTCAATTTCTTTTGTTGCTTTATTCTCTAAAACTCCTGGGGCTTTTACAGAGAAGTTTTTAAGTTGGCCCTCCAAATTTCCTTTACCCGCTCTTAATCTTAAATTTAAAACATCAAGGCTTGAATTTAAGGCATTGTTCTTTTTTTCAACATCATCTAAAGCTGAAATTACAGCTGAAAATTTTGTATAAATCTGCTGAGCTTCTATAGCCAAAGCCCGAATTTTTTCATTTTGATTGGATAGTACCCATAAATTTGCACTAACTCTTAAAGCAGGAATTAAGCTTGAAGGTGAGACTAAATAAATATTTTTCTTTGAGGCTTCATCATATAAAGTTGAGTCACTATTTATAGCCAAGCTTAAAGCCCCATCAATTGGAACAAACATAAATACAAAAGACGGGGAGTTTAAACTCTTAAAGTTGCAGTAGTCGCGTTTGGCTAAGCCTTGAATATGGTTTTTAAGTGAAAATATATGGTTTTTTAAAGCTTCCTCTTTTATCTTTTTATCTTCAGCATTTATATATTGGGTATAGGCCGTAAGGGAGCATTTTGCGTCAATGATAAGGCAGTGATTTTGAGGAAGTCTTATAACTGCATCAGGTCTACCAGTTTCTCCTAAAGCCCGCGAGCCTGCAACTTCTCTTTCATATTCAATACCATTAGTAAGCCCTGAAGCCTCTAAAACACGTTCTAACTGTAACTCTCCCCACATACCTTGAGATTTACCGCCTGAACTTAAAGCATTACTTAAATCCAAAGCCTGCTTTGACAAAATATTTTGGGTCATTTGCAGTTTTTGGATTTCAGTTAATAAAGCTCCAGATCTTTGAGCTCCTAAATTTTGACTTTGGGTTAAAAATCTTCTGAAAGTTTCCAGTTCTTCTTTTAAAGGCGCCACATTTTTTTGAAAGTTTAATCTTTCTTGATTACTTAATTCATTGGCAGTAGTTTTAAGCATCTGTTGGCCTAAGACCGTAAGACGATTTTGTAACTCCTCTTGATTTTGTACCATCTTCTTACGATCGTCCTCGCGCATTTGTCTTTCAGCATCTAATGTGGCATAGGCTGCAGACATAGCCTCTTTGAGATCTGATTTTTCCTCTTCAATTTCCGCAATTTTTTTCTTCAGTGCTTCATTATCTTCAAAAAAACGTTTTTTTTCAGAACAAGTTGCTGCATGAATTTCTCTTAATGAGGAAAAGTCTTGGCGTAGGGAGTTTAAATAATTTTCTTTTTTTAGCAATGCTNNGTCTTTTAAAGATTGGTATTCATTAAAAATCTGTGCAAATTTTTGTTCAGTTAATGACAGTTTAGAGCTTTTATTAAATAGAGATTTTAAAAAATAAAAGATGGATAAGGTTAGGACAGCAATGAGAAGTATTAAAAAAATATCTAAAGAAGTAAGCACAAAATTCATTTTTTATACCTGAGATTTAAGATACTCAAGTATAACAAGCCCAAGCAAAAGCTTAGGCTTGTTGTATTAAAATATTTAAATTTATTTTAGCTTAGTCACGAGTTTTAATTACTGCACCTTCACTGGCACTTGAGCAATTGTGACGGTAATGATAGAGATAGCCTTCGGCTGCATTGGTATGATCTAAAGCGCCTTCTTTACGACGAGCGTCAAAATCAACCTCAGCCTCAATTACACCTGTATCAACGTTTACATGAATTATATCTCCATCACGCAGGTATTTAATTGGACCATCATCATAAGCCTCAGGGCAGATATGACCTACAAAGCAACCGTTGTTGGAGCCTGAGAAACGGCCATCGGTAATAACACAGACTTTAGAGCCTAATTTCATGCCAACTAAGAGCTTCATAGCCTTGTACTGTTCAGGCATACCAGGACCGCCACGAGGACCGGCATTTCTAATTACAACAACATCACCTGCGGATACTTTTAAGGCACGAATACCATCTAAGGCATCTTGTTCGTTTTCAAAGATTACTGCACGACCTGTAAAGTCATGAGCCTCTTGAGGAATAGCAGACGGCTTAGTGACAGCGCCCTTTGGTGCTAAGTTACCATGTAAAATAGCAATGCCACTGCAAGTGTGAACAGGTTTATCTAATGGTCTTATGCAATTTTGATTACGATTTTCAGCGTATTTATCTAAGTTTGCCTCTAAGCTCTCTCCTGTGCAAGTAATACCTGTAGTATCTAATTTTGAGCGTATTTCTTGCATGATGGCAGGAACTCCACCAGCTTCAAAAAAGTCTAACAGTACATATTTACCTGCAGGGATCATCGCGACTAAGTGAGGAACTTCAGAGGCGATTTTACCAAAATCCTCTAAAGTAAAGTCAACATGAGCCTCATAGGCGATAGCTAACATATGTAATACGGCATTGGTAGAACCACCAATAGCTGAATTTACACGGATAGCATTTTCAATAGAACCTTTATTGATAATATCGCGGATGGTGATGCCTTTTCTAACCAAATCCATTACAGCACAACCTGAGGCAAATCCTGCACGCATACGCATAGCATATACTGCAGGGATGGCAGCGGTGCCAGGAAGTGCTAAGCCCATAGCCTCAGCTAAGCAACACATAGTGTTAGCAGTACCAAGCATGGCACAAGAGCCTATGGTAGGTACGGCGTTGTTTTCAAGCCAATCAAACTGTTTTTGAGATATCTTTCCAGATTTTAAAGCACCTTCTGACTGCTGAATAATAGAGTGATCGATATATTCACCGCCATAAGGATTTCCTTCTTTCATGCGACCTGGTAAGGCAGGGCCGCCATTTACAAAGACAGTTGGTAAATTTACACGCAAGGCACCTAAGATTAAGCCAGGCACAATCTTATCGCATGAGCCTAAGATGACTAAACCATCTAATCTATGGGCTTGAACCATAACCTCAACATCATTGGCAATAGTTTCGCGACCTGGCAGGATGTATTTCATACCATCATGAGCCATGGCAATACCATCACAAGCACCAATTGAGGCAAATTCTACAGGAGTACCACCTGAGGCAAAAACACCTTCTTTTACACGCTCAGCGAGCTCCTTTAAGATATTGTGGCCTGGGCAAATTTCATTAAAAGTGTTAACGATACCAATAAGTGGTTTTTTAAGTTCATGATCGGTAAATCCTGAAGCTTTATATAATGCACGAACATTAGCCCATTCAGGACCATTCATAATGTCCTGACTTCTGAAAGTAAAATCCATATTTATTCTCTTAAATTGTGTGTTTGATGATTGTGTTAACAAAGCAAGGTCTAGACATTATAAGTGTATTTTTCTTTTTTAAAATAAACTGTTATTTATATCCGCAATGCACTTCACAATTTAAAAATAAAAAAGTAATCGTTTTATAGAGGAGGGAAAAATAAGGAAATTTTTTATTGAGACAAAAAAATCCCCGGAAGAATTTCCGGGGCAATATTGGGTCATTTTTAAGCAAATAATGACATGCAGAAATTAGTAGCAAAGTAACCGCCAACTAAAAGCCAGACGAAAAGTAAGGCGGCTAAAATAAATGGTTTGGCACCTGCTTTTTTGAACTTATCAAATGAAGTTTCTACACCTAAAGCAGTCATAGCCATGGTTAGTAAGAAGGTATCAATATATTCGATAGTACCGTTTAAAGGAATTTCTTTAACACTTTGAGCGCCTAATACAGAACTTAAAATAGTATTTAAGATAATTACTAATAAGAAGTAAAAGGCAAAGAATGGGACAGTAATACGAGTCTTTTGATTAGAGTTGGCACTGTCATTCTTTTTAAAGTAGCTAAGACAAATTGACATGACGATAAGCACTGGAGCTAACATCATAACGCGGATCATCTTGGTAATAGTTGCAGTACCAGCAATACCTAAAACATCAGTAGGATCCATGGCATTACCAGCACCTGCTACGTGGGCAACTTCGTGTAAGGTAGCACCAGTGTAAATGGCAAATGCGGTATCAGACATGCCATCTAAAAGGCCAGATCTGTACATAATTGGGTATAAGAACATTGCAATGGTACCGAAGATTACGACAGTAGATACGGCAATGGCAGTTTTATAACTTTCACATTTAACTACGCCTTCGGCACCTAAAACTGCAGCTGCACCACAAATGGAGCTACCAGTTGCAGTCATAATGGCAGTTTGGCTATCCATCTTTAAGACTTTGCCTAACAAAATACCTAAGGTTAGAGTGCAGCAAACTATAATGCTATCTACAGCAATTGCAGGTAAACCTACGGCATAGACATCATTTAAAGTTAATCTAAAACCATAGAGGATAATACCTAATCTTAAAATTTGTTTAGTGCAGAATTTGATACCAGGAAGCCAGGCTGCAGGTAATTTTTTGTAAAGAGTGTTGGCATAGATAATACCTAAAATAATGCCAACGATAAGTGGTGAAATTGAGAGCTCTTTTACAAATTTAATCTCCGCAATATAGAAAGATGCTAAAGCAAATAAAGCTATAAATAATAAGCCGTGAAAGGTATCGGCACGTTGCTCTTTTTCAAACATATGTACAATCCCCAAAAAAGTTTACGTGCACTTTAATAGAAATTTGTGAATATTGCTAATGATAAATTTTTATAGCTTATAACTTAAAGTTATGGGAGACCTCATTTTTAAAAAATTCAGTAAATTTATCTAAAATTTCTATATGCTCTCCTAATGGTTTTACAAAACAAAATTGTCGTTTAAATTCCAAACCTTCAATTTTTACTGTTTTTAATGTTTCTTGTAAAAGTTCGTCTTGAACGGAGTAAATTGATACTATTCCTAAGCAATCTGAATGCATTAAAAAGCGTTTAATAGCTTCAGTACTACCTAAGTACATGCGAACATTAAGATTTTGAAGAGTAAGCCTTTTTTTATGTAAAGCTGTCACAATAGTATCCAATGTACCAGACCCTCTTTCACGTAAAATTAATGGGGTTTGAGTAAAATTTTTTAAAGACAATTTTTTATTTAAAAATTCGTTTTTGCTGGATATAACTGCAACTAAAGTATCATTTAAAAAAGGGGTATAACTTAAAGAACTATCACGACTTACATTTTCAACAAGTCCCAAATCAATCTCTTCATTTAATAATGCTTTTTCAATATTTTCAGAATTGTCGGTTAAAAGGGAGATATCTACTTTTGGATAATGTTTTGAAAACTCAGCTAAAATTTTTGGCAGGATGTATTGAGCTATGGTTGTGCTAGCGCCTAATCGTAATCTTCCTATATATTTTTGGTTATATAAGTGCATAGAATAGGAAAGCTCATTATATAAAGAGAGGATCTTTTTAGTTTTTAAAAAGAAGGTCGTGCCAGCAGGGGTTAATTTGATGTTATGCCCGTTACGTTCAAAAAGCTTTACTTGGTAGTAGTTTTCAAGATAAGCGATGTGTTTGGTTACAGCAGGTTGGCTTAAACAAAGTTCAGATGCAGCTTTGGTAAAACTTAAATTTACGGCTACAGCATAAAAAACCTTAAGACGAGTATCTTCCATTTTATCCCTAAAAAACAATTTAATTTAGGATATTTTCAGGCAAAAAAAAGCCGGTGTAAACCGGCTTTTACTTTGCTTAATTTTATTTCATTAAGTTCGGTAAGAACATAACAATATCAGGGACAAAGGTAATAAGCATTAAGCAAGTTAACATGACTGCGATAAATGGCATGATACCTTTTAAGATTACTTCCATTGGAGAGTCAGCAATTCTTGAGGCCACAAAGAGGTTAATTCCAAGTGGCGGTGTAATAAAGCCAATTGCAAGGTTGGTTACCATAATTAAACCAAAGTGAATTGGATCAACACCAATTGAAGAGGCAACTGGCATTAAGATTGGAGCTAAAATCAAGATAGCTGGGGTTGTATCCATAAAGCAGCCTACAAGTAAGAGTAAGGCGTTAATTAACAGTAAGATTACAACCTTGTTAGAAGAAATAGCCATCAAGCCATTGGCAACCATAGTTGGGATTTGCTCTAAGGTAATTACCTTGGAGAAAGCAGTAGCACAACCTAAGATAACCATGGTAGTTGCAGTGGTGGAGCAAGAGGTGCTAATAGCCTTGATGAACTTTTTGAAAGTAAGTTCACGATGTAAGAAAGCACCGCAGATGAAGGCATAAACAGCAGCTACAGCGGCAGCTTCAGTTGGGGTGAAGATACCAGCATAAATACCACCTAAGATGATAACTGGGTTAATTAAAGCCCACTTAGCATCCCAAAGAGCATCTAAGGCTGCTTTTTTGGTGAAAGGGTCGGCTGTACCGGTAAAGCCACGACGCTTGCAGTGTACATAGCAGTAGGTAATTAAAGCTGCGCCGATGAGAAGACCTGGGAAGAAACCGCCCATAAACAGGGAGGTTACAGAGGCACCAGTAGATACACCGAAAATTACCATTGGAATTGATGGTGGAATAATAACGCCGATAGAGCCTGCAGTTGCAACTAAAGCTAAGACGAATGGCTTGTCATAACCTAACTTTAACATGGTTGGGACAACCATGGTGCCAACAGCTGCTACAGTTGCAGGGCCTGAGCCTGATACTGCAGCAAAGAACATGCATACTAATACAGTTACAATGGCAATACCACCGGTGATTCTGCCGAAGAAAACGTTACAGACGTTTAAGATACGGGAGGATACACCGCCAGCCCCCATTAAATCGCCTGATAAAATGAATAATGGAATAGCCAAAATTGGGAATGAGTCACAGCTTGTGACTAATGCCTGTGGAATTGAGGCTAAGGATAAGGTGCCACTGTAAACTAATGCACCCATAGTGGAGATACCTAAAGCGATACCTACCGGAACGTTGACTATTAAAAGAACAGCCAACAGAACAAAAAGAATGATTGCTACCATTTTAAGATATGCTCCTAGCTTAATNTCTTCAAGATCGATGTCATTAGGATCTTTTTCCGGATCGCCTAAGTGCTTAATACGGAAAATGATGGTTTGAATCTGACGAATTGCAGTTAAGGTAAAGCCTACTAAAGGAGCACCATAAGGGATCCACATTGGGATCTGCATGGCAGGAGATAGCTGACCGAACTTGATTTGCTTCATTTCAAGGCCCCAAGCGTAGTAAACAACAGCAATAGCAAAGCCTAAGAAAATGATATCGCCTAAGATAACGACATATTTACGCATAGCTTTTGGGAATACAAATAAGCCTGCGTCAATCTTAATGTGGCGCATAACTTTACAGCCGTAAGGAATGCCTAAATATACAAGCCAAACGAACATGTAGCGGGCAAGCTCTTCTGACCAAGATAAGGAAGCGCCCATAACATAGCGGAAGAAAACCTGGATGCTCAATACGATAGTCAGCAAAGACATCAGTGCAATACATATTGACATTTCCAGTTTTTCATCAAAAAAATTAAAAACTGATTTCATCTTTTAATCCTGTAACACAAAAGTGGTTTTGATTAAATGGCGGTCTTACGACCGCCGTTTTATAGGATTTAAGTTTTGGATTAGTACTCGTGCTTTAAGATCTTATCTAAGTACTCAGGGTGTTCCATCTTGGCACGAACCATGTCATATACCTTGCCATCGATAGCAGCTTGACGCCATTGATTGCGTTCTTCAGCGGTTAACTCAATGACTTCGCAACCGGCTTTCTTGAACTTCTCAACAGATAAAGCGTTAAGTTCAACAGCGCGTGCACGTTGGGCAGTCTGGTAGGCGGCAACAGCCTTATCTAAAGCAGTACGGATATCAGCATCTAAACCGTCATAGATCTCCTTATTGATATATAAGCAGTGAGGAGAGAAGAGGTGACCGGTTAAGGAAATATAGTGCTGAACCTCATAAAGCTTGTTAGAGTCGATGATGGAAAGAGGGTTTTCCTGAGCATCGATAGTACCTTGCTGCAGAGCAGAGATAACCTCAGTGAAGGCCATAGGAGTAGGGTTTGCACCCCAGTTCTTCCACATAGCGATCTGTAAATCAGTCTCCATTACGCGCAGTTTCTGACCCTTAACGTCAGCAGGAACGCGAACGGCAACTTTGTTATTGGTGTAGTGACGATAGCCGTTCTCTAAGGAGGCTAAGTACTTAAGGCCCTTGGACTCTACCTGATCGTTAATGGCGTGGCCTAAAGGACCATCCATGCATTTCCAAGCATCTTCAATTTTGTCAAATAAGAAAGGAGCATCCCAAACGTAGAGATCAGGAACCATAGAAGCTAAAACAGAAGGCTGAGTCTGAACTAAGGCAATATCACCCATGAGCATAGACTCAGTAACGGTACGATCATCACCTAACATGTTGTTAGGGAAGTGTTTGATTTCAAGACGACCGTTAGATTCTTTTGCAGCAACATCGCATAAAACTTGGCCTGCATCTACAGAAGGCTTATTGGTTACGTTAGAGAAACGTAAGGTTACATCAGCTGCAGAGGCTTGGGACATAGTAGCTGCAGTAATTGCAACAGCTAAAGCGGCGCTAAGTAAAGATTTAGCTTTCATATAATCGTAATCTCCATTGTGTGAGTAATTGTATTTGTTGAAATTATTCTAAAAATAAAAAAAACAAATGTCTTTTGGACTCTTTTCAAAATGAGAGTTGTATCGCAAAAGATATCTGATCACATTTTCTTTGTGTGATGTAGATCAAAGTTTTATACAACCTAATATAAAATCTTTTTAAATCAAGATATTAATTATAAAAAAAGAATGAAAATTTTTTATTTAATTAACTTTTTTATTTAAAATTCAAAATGTTAACGATAACAAAATAAAACATTGGTAAAAATTTGGTAAAAGTCATCTGAACTATATTTATTGTTACTAGAGAAGAGTAAAAATAAATATATTTTTAAAAATTCAAATTCATGCTTTAACTCACATAAATTTGCTGAAAATTATTATAAGAGAAAACTCTTTTTTTTTTATTATTTTTGTAAATGTATGAATGCTTTTTATGGTGAAGCTTTATTTAGGGGAGAAAAAAAGCCGGTGTAAACCGGCTTTTACTTTGCTTAATTTTATTTCATTAAGTTCGGTAAGAACATAACAATATCAGGGACAAAGGTAATAAGCATTAAGCAAGTTAACATGACTGCGATAAATGGCATGATACCTTTTAAGATTACTTCCATTGGAGAGTCAGCAATTCTTGAGGCCACAAAGAGGTTAATTCCAAGTGGCGGTGTAATAAAGCCAATTGCAAGGTTGGTTACCATAATTAAACCAAAGTGAATTGGATCAACACCAATTGAAGAGGCAACTGGCATTAAGATTGGAGCTAAAATCAAGATAGCTGGGGTTGTATCCATAAAGCAGCCTACAAGTAAGAGTAAGGCGTTAATTAACAGTAAGATTACAACCTTGTTAGAAGAAATAGCCATCAAGCCATTGGCAACCATAGTTGGGATTTGCTCTAAGGTAATTACCTTGGAGAAAGCAGTAGCACAACCTAAGATAACCATGGTAGTTGCAGTGGTGGAGCAAGAGGTGCTAATAGCCTTGATGAACTTTTTGAAAGTAAGTTCACGATGTAAGAAAGCACCGCAGATGAAGGCATAAACAGCAGCTACAGCGGCAGCTTCAGTTGGGGTGAAGATACCAGCATAAATACCACCTAAGATGATAACTGGGTTAATTAAAGCCCACTTAGCATCCCAAAGAGCATCTAAGGCTGCTTTTTTGGTGAAAGGGTCGGCTGTACCGGTAAAGCCACGACGCTTGCAGTGTACATAGCAGTAGGTAATTAAAGCTGCGCCGATGAGAAGACCTGGGAAGAAACCGCCCATAAACAGGGAGGTTACAGAGGCACCAGTAGATACACCGAAAATTACCATTGGAATTGATGGTGGAATAATAACGCCGATAGAGCCTGCAGTTGCAACTAAAGCTAAGACGAATGGCTTGTCATAACCTAACTTTAACATGGTTGGGACAACCATGGTGCCAACAGCTGCTACAGTTGCAGGGCCTGAGCCTGATACTGCAGCAAAGAACATGCATACTAATACAGTTACAATGGCAATACCACCGGTGATTCTGCCGAAGAAAACGTTACAGACGTTTAAGATACGGGAGGATACACCGCCAGCCCCCATTAAATCGCCTGATAAAATGAATAATGGAATAGCCAAAATTGGG
Source organism: uncultured Succinivibrio sp. (assembly GCA_905186145.1). Lineage (GTDB taxonomy): Bacteria > Pseudomonadota > Gammaproteobacteria > Enterobacterales > Succinivibrionaceae > Succinivibrio. The sequence goes on along the minus strand of LR994470.1, from coordinate 1,239,505 downwards.
AATGAGTCACAGCTTGTGACTAATGCCTGTGGAATTGAGGCTAAGGATAAGGTGCCACTGTAAACTAATGCACCCATAGTGGAGATACCTAAAGCGATACCTACCGGAACGTTGACTATTAAAAGAACAGCCAACAGAACAAAAAGAATGATTGCTACCATTTTAAGATATGCTCCTAGCTTAATTCTTCAAGATCGATGTCATTAGGATCTTTTCCGGATCGCCTAAGTGCTTAATACGGAAAATGATGGTTTGAATCTGACGAATTGCAGTTAAGGCAAAGCCTACTAAAGGAGCACCATAAGGGATCCACATTGGGATCTGCATGGCAGGAGATAGCTGACCGAACTTGATTTGCTTCATTTCAAGGCCCCAAGCGTAGTAAACAACAGCAATAGCAAAGCCTAAGAAAATGATATCGCCTAAGATAACGACATATTTACGCATAGCTTTTGGGAATACAAATAAGCCTGCGTCAATCTTAATGTGGCGCATAACTTTACAGCCGTAAGGAATGCCTAAATATACAAGCCAAACGAACATGTAGCGGGCAAGCTCTTCTGACCAAGATAAGGAAGCGCCCATAACATAGCGGAAGAAAACCTGAACGCCTAAAACCACAGTTAAGATGGTCATTAAGACGATACAGAAAGACATCTCTAACTTTTCGTCGAGAAAAGTAAGGAATGATTTCATTGAATTGTACCTTTTGGATGGGGGTGGTGAAGGCGGCCTTAAGGCCGCCTTAATATTAATATAGAGTTGTATTATGAGTGATAGAGGATTAGTACTCGTGCTTTAAGATCTTATCTAAGTACTCAGGGTGTTCCATCTTGGCACGAACCATGTCATATACCTTGCCATCGATAGCAGCCTGACGCCACTGATTGCGCTCTTCAGCGGTTAACTCAATAACTTCGCAACCGGCTTTCTTAAATTTATCAACAGATAAAGCGTTAAGTTCAACAGCGCGTGCACGTTGGGCAGTCTGGTAGGCGGCAACAGCCTTATCTAAAGCAGTACGGATATCAGCATCTAAACCGTCATAGATCTCCTTATTGATATATAAGCAGTGAGGAGAGAAGAGGTGACCGGTTAAGGAAATATAGTGCTGAACCTCATAAAGCTTGTTAGAGTCGATGATGGAAAGAGGGTTTTCCTGAGCATCGATAGTACCTTGCTGCAGAGCAGAGATAACCTCAGTGAAGGCCATAGGTGTAGGGTTTGCACCCCAGTTCTTCCACATAGCGATCTGTAAATCAGTCTCCATTACGCGCAGTTTCTGACCCTTAACGTCAGCAGGAACGCGAACGGCAACTTTGTTATTGGTGTAGTGACGATAGCCGTTCTCTAAAGCGGCTAAGTACTTAAGGCCTTTGGACTCTACTTGATCATTAACTGCGTGGCCTAAAGGACCATCTAAGCACTGCCAAGCATCTTCAATTTTGTCAAATAAGAAAGGAGCATCCCAAACATAGAGATCAGGAACCATGGAAGCTAAAACAGAAGGCTGAGTCTGAACTAAGGCAATATCACCCATGAGCATAGACTCAGTAACGGTACGATCATCACCTAACATGTTGTTAGGGAAGTGTTTGATTTCAAGACGACCGTTAGACTCTTTTGCGGCAACATCGCAGAAGATCTGGCCGGCATCGATAGATGGCTGATTGGTTACGTTAGCAAAACGTAAGGTTACGTCAGCTGCAGAGGCAGTGGACATAGTAGCTGCAGTAATTGCAACAGCTAAAGCAGTGCCTAATAAGTGTTTAGCTTTCATTTAATGTTCTCCAAATCAAAACTTTTTTAAAGCATGTGATGATGCTGATTTAATTTTAGGAAAGATGGGTAAAAAAGCACCTTATATAAATCAAATTTGCGATATGCTTCACTACAGTTATCAGATCACATTAAATAAATTGATCCTGATCACAAAAATATTTTTAGTTTAAAATTAATTAACAAAAATCAATATGTTAGTTTAAAAAATAACTTTATTTTTTCAAAATTGTGTACCGTAACATAAATTTTTCATCGCTAAATGTTGTCTGATCTCTTTTTTAAATTATAGAATCTCATTATAATTAGGCATGCTTTTCAAGATTTTTTAACACCATTTTTATATTTTTAAACCGGATTTAGGCATGGCTTTACAAGATGCTTCTGCGACTGTTCGATCTCTTGCAGATCAGACTGCAGAAAAGATAATTAAACGAATAATCGACAAGGGGTTAGAGAAGGGGGCAAAGCTCGATAACGAGAAGGTTTTATGTGAAACCTTGAATGTTGGTCGTAGCACATTACGTGAAGCTGTGCGAATGCTTGCTTCAAGAAATATTTTAACCGTGCGTCATGGATCTGGCATATATGTAAGTGACAAGTTGGGAATCCCAGACGATCCTTTAGGCTTTACTTTCGTTAAAGACAAACGCAAGTTAGTTTTTGACTTATTGGAGTTTAGACGAATTATTGAGCCACCAATTTGTGCAATGGCCGCAATTTATGCAACACCTGAGGATGTAGATAAGTTAAATGAGCTTGCACACGAGGTTGATCGTTTAATTTTAGCAGGTGAAAGTCATTCTGATGCTGATGCGGCATTTCATTCACACATAGGCTATATGAGTCGTAATAGTGTAATGCCTAAGATTGAACCTATTATCTTTAATGCAATTTCACTTTTTATTAAAGTTACAGGTGCGGTGTTAAAGAATGAGACTATTGAGGATCATCGAGGAATTATTGAAGCTATAGCAAAGCATGATCCAATGCGCGCCTCAGATGCAATGCTTTTGCACATTGTTCATAATAGAAGTGCTATAGACGATCTTGAAAAAGTAGATTTTGAAAGCTAATCATTTCTTTTTTATTTAGTCCCAAAAGATTTTTTTTGGGGCTAAATATGTCCTTTAAGCATAATATCCTTTCTTTTTACTTGGCTCTTCCGGAAAACTGTGGCTAACTAAAATTTAATATCTAATTTTGTTATACCAATAGACAAAAAAATGGTCGTTCACAATTAAGATTGAATTAAACAAAATACACCAATCTAGGAGAACGACCTATGAATATTGTAGCCGACTTTCATAATTTTTTCTTTAATCTTTTTTATACAAACTTCAAACTTTTTAATTATCAATTTGATGAAGATAAGAAAGAGATTCATCTTTTCTTAGAGCCTAAAGACAATTATCCTCAATGTCCTATCTGTAAAAATCATAATGTTGTAGTTCATGAATATAGACATAGAATAGTTAAAGATGGCTCTTATAACGGTTTTCAGTTTATTTTGCATATTACCTATAGAACTTTTAAATGTAAGTTCTGCGATAAATATGCAACCGAACAAATCCCTTTTATTTCAAGTAGACACCGCATCACCAAAAGCCTTGAAAATGAAGTTATTGAGGATTTACAAAGGTCTGGGTCTATCAAAGATACGGCTCAAAGAACTTCCCTTAAATGGGATACGTGTAAGCAAATTCACAAAGACTATCTAAAAAGAAACACGCCTTTCTTCCTTGGTAAGGCCAAACATCTTGCTATTGATGAATTCTCTATTAAGAAAGGCCATAAATATGCAACTGTAGTTGTTGATTTAGATACTAAAAGAGTTATTTGGGTTGGTAAGGGTAAGACTGTACGAGAGGTTAATCGCTTCTTTAAATTATGCGGTACAGAGGGCTGTAAACAAATAAAAGCAGTAGCAATGGACCAAAATGCAGGATTTGCTACTTGCGTTAATAAGTACTGCCCTAATGCTAAGGTTGTCTATGATTTATTTCATATGGTTTATAACTTTGGAAGACTTGTTATAAGCGCCATAAGACTAAGACTTGCCTATGAAAATAAAAACAAAAATGATGACAATGCTTATTCTCTTTTAAAGCGTTCAAGATTTCTGTTACTTACAAAAAACTCTAATTTATCAGAAGAAAAAAGAATAAAACTTAATGATATTTTAAGCTTTTATCATGATTTATATGCAGCTAATGAGCTAAAAGAGCTATTACCTGAAGTATTCCATGCTCACTCAAAAGAAGAGTCAGAATCTCTTTGGGATGAATGGGTAAGGTTAGCTTTACAGTCAAAAGTTCAAGAGATTACTAAGTTTGCCAAAGTGCAAAACAGAAGATACCGAGATGGTATAACAAATTCAGGTATTTACTGGATTAGAACAAGCGTTCTTGAAGGGATAAACAATAAGATAAAAGTCTTAAAAAGATTAGCTTATGGATTTAGAGATTTTGAGTATTTCTTCTTAAGAATTAGAGATGCTTTTAGAGGTAATGCTTATGCTTAACATATAGCCCTAATGAATATAATCTCAATTTCATTAGGGCTATCCACAGATTCTCGGAAGAACCTTTTACTTTCTCTTTTAAGCTTTCTATGAGTCAATAAAAAACCGCCAAAACCTTACGGTTTTGACGGTAAAACAGCAGAAAAAACAAATTTATTTAATCAAAGATTAAAGCTTGTTAACTGGGCAACGGACCTTCTGGCCTAAAGCGATGCGAACTGCTTCCTCAGCACACTTGGTCTTTAAGTCAGAAGCAGCCTGAACGGAGTACCATGCCATGTGAGGGGTTAAAATTAAGTTAGGAACGTCAGCTTGGTGTAATGGATTATCAGCAGGTAAAGGCTCCTTCTGGGTTACGTCGATACCAGCACCACCTAACTGACCGCTCTTTAATGCAGCAGCTAAGTCAGCCTCGTTAACTAAACCACCACGGGCTACGTTTACGAGCATTGCACCTTTCTTCATCTTAGCGAAGGTTGCTGCGTTCATCATTTCGAAGTTGTCTTTGTTAAGACCGCAGTGTAAGGAGATTAAGTCGGCATTCTTTAAAACTTCGTCTAAGGACATAGTTTCAATGAAGTTTAACTCTTCGTTCTCTTCAACATGCTTGGTGTAAACATCAAAGCCGATAACTTTGCAGCCTAAAGCGTGAACGCGCTTGGCAAAAGCAATACCAATACGGCCTAAACCAACAACACCAACGGTCATGCAAGATAAGCGCATGAGAGGGGCCATTTCAGCATAGTCCCAACCGCCTTTTTTAACTTGGTTGTCAGCCTTAACGATACCGCGGGTTAAACCCATCATTAAAGCTAAAGCATGATCTGCAACTTCAAAGGTACCATAATCAGGAACGTTGCAAACTTGAACGCCGTGACGGGTTGCAGCTTCTAAGTCGATGTTATCAACACCAACGCCATAACGAACGATACCCTTAAGATCAGGTAAAGCGGCAAAAACTTTTTCAGTGAATCTTGCGTACTGGTTGCAGCAGGAAACAGCGCCCTTCATGTTGGCGATGAGCTCGTCTTCAGTGTGGCTCTGGCAGAGTTCCCAAGCGATGTTATTCTTCTCGAATACAGCTTGCTCTTCGTTCATATTGGCATGATCGCAATCAGTTACAACAATTTTGGCATCGGCCATAATAAGCACCTTTTAAAGTTACAATAAAGACATTGACATACGGTGATCATCTCACTACATGACTATATTGTAGGCATTTTTTATTTAATTAGTTGTGAACTAGCTCACTAAATACGTCAGACCTCTTAAATATTTTTTAAAAAACGTTTGATGTTGAGTAATCATATTGATTTATAAAGGATATTTTTATATCTGGTATGGAAGTATTCTGTGTAATATACCTATATTTGACTAAAATTTTAAAAAGTCATCTGCTCAATTTTATAAAAAACAATGTTTTTTAGCAAAAAAAAAGCCTTGCTTTGGGGGCACCACAAAGCAAGGCTCTAAAATTATGACAGATTAGTTTTTTTAAATTACGACATTTTTTTCAAAGTCTTCAAGATAGTCATGAATTGCAATTTGAGATCTGACTTTTGGATCTTCAGGTTTTGATGATACATAGTAATTGCTCTGATCTGCGTCGATAATACGAGCTTTACGATTGTCGTTTTCCTGAATTTCTAAAATCTTCTTGATACGTTCTGCAACTTTAGGATCTAAGATCTGAGCGCCAACCTCGATACGACGATCAAGATTACGAGTCATCCAGTCAGCAGAGGAGATAAAGATCTCTTCATTACCATCATTGTGGAAAATCATGACGCGAGGGTGCTCTAAGAATCTATCGACAATAGATGTAATGTAGATATTTTCAGACAATCCTTTAACGCCAGCTCTTAAAGAACACATACCACGAATTACGGCGCGGATCTTAACGCCAGCTTGTGAGGCTTCATAAAGTTTTAAAACTAAGCCATTATCAACAAGGTTATTTACCTTTAAGTGAATAGAGCCTTCGCGTCCGGCCTTAGCATGCTCAATTTCGCGATCAATCATTTCATAGATGCGAGCCCTTGCATTTAAAGGAGATACTAATAAACGCTTAAACTCAGGACGAGTATAAGGATATTCAATAAACTCAAATACGCTTTCTACTTCAGAGGTAATTTCAGGATTTACAGTAAAGAGGGCAAAGTCAGTATAGATCTTGGCAGTCTTTTCATTGAAGTTACCAGTACCAATATGAGCATAGCGGACAAGTTTACCGTTTTCTTTTCTGGTAATTAAGCATAACTTAGAGTGAATCTTAAGAGTTGGCAGACCAAATAAGACCTTAACACCATTTTCTGTTAAGCGTGATGCCCACTTAATGTTATTGGCTTCATCAAAACGAGCTTTAAGTTCAACAACTACAGTAACGTTCTTGCCGTTATTAGCAGCGTCGATAAGAGAGTTTATAACACGGCTGTTGGAGGCTACACGATAAATATTAATCTTAATTGACTGAACAGAAGGATCGTATGAAGCTTGACGTAAGAACTCTGTGAAGTAATCAAAGTGATAGTATGGATAATAAAGGAATACATCACGCTTTGAAATAGCTTCAAAAGGAGTTGTTGCGTTTTCAAATTGGGTACTTAAAACCTCAGTTAATACTGGGTTTTCCATGCTGTCATCGCCAACGCTTGGGAAAGAGAGCAGATCTTTGAAATTGTGATAGCGGCTACCTGGCATTAAAGAGTCAATAGAGCTCATGCGTAATTCTTTGGCCATGAACTCTACAATGCTCTTTGGCATTTGAGCGTCATAGGAGAAACGAACAGGCATTGCATTTAAGCGCTGCTTTAAAGACTCAGACATGTTCTCAAGTACACTCTTATCAACATTTTCAGAGAGATCGTACTCAGCATCGCGGTTCATCTTAATTGAGTAAGTTTCAATTTCGTTATATTCAAATAAACCTTTGAAAATTACATCAAGACCTAAACGGATAACATCATCAAGCCACATTAATGTTACAGAATCATCTTCAACAGGCATCCGAATGAAGCGAGGCAATTCATCTGTAGGAATTTCAATTAATGCATATTGATTGGCTTCAGTACCAGTCATTTTAACGAATAAGTAGGTGTACTTATCCTTTAAGAAAGAAACTAAATCAGTTTCTTCATCGATGATGACTGGGTTTATATGTTTTAAAACGTGACGCTTAAAATAGCGTAAAACCCAATTTTTNTGTGACTGGCTGATTGATTTTTGATCACGTAAGAAAATCTTATGCTCAGCAAGTTCTTCCTTTAAAGAGTGGAATATCTCATTTAAAGTCATCTGATATTTAGCAGCATCTTTTTGAACTTGTCTTAAAAGATTTACAGCATCATCGCCCTTACCATTGGCATTATTTATGATAGATTGACGTTTAAGTTCAGCTACGCGAACTTTGAAGAACTCGTCTTGGTTATTAGAATAAATTCCCAAAAAGCGAATACGCTCTATAAGAGGTACTGAAGGATCAGCTGCCTCTTGTAATACTCTGCCGTTAAATGAAAGCCAAGAGAGTTCCTTGGGCATGAATTTGCTGTTATCCATGGATTTTATGCCTTTATATTAAATAACAATATCATTTTTTCAGGATCAAAATTCTATTCTTTAAAAGTTAAATCAAAGTTAAAGATAATCAATTGAATTGATTTTTAATATCTTTTAAAGAAAGAGATAACCTGCGCAAATATTAAATATTTATTTTAAATAACGCACTTAGAATTTTAGTTTAAGCATGATTTAAATACATATTTTGCAAAACATGTATTTAAATCATAAAAATATATAGATATTTTGCATAAAGAATAGGGGATAAGAAAAATAATTTTTTATCTTACTTTTTTGTATTTGACTCTTTTTCTTTATTTGAGGCTTCTTTTATGCTTATACCATGTCTTTTTAAAGTATTGACACTATTTACCTGCATAAGCATCTGTAAGGCATAGTTATTACCAAGACGTGCAGATTCTGCTAAAAGTTTGGCACCAAAAGGCAAAGTTTGAGGATTTCTTACAAAAATCATCCCCGCTGTGTAATATCCTTGAGCTTCGCCTTGATTATTGATGAGTTTGCGAAACCAGTAAGCGCCATTTTTATAATCTTTTTTAGCATAAAAATCACGACTTACTCTACCCATGAGATGAGGTTTTAGTACAAGTTTGTCTAAAAACTCTTCATGACCTTCATGAGCAACTTTTTGTAAGCATTTTTCGTGCATCAAAGACAACTCTTCTTGTTGAAATAAGAGCTGTTTTTCAAAATCTTTATTGTTAAGACTTAAATTATAAAGATTATCAAGTTCCAAAGCGTCATCTACATCCCCTTTGGTAATGCATTTTTTTGCTAAGTCCTTATATGAGTTTTCAAGTGATTTCTCAATATTTACTTTATTATCAGGAATAACAATATTCTCCTCAGTTTCGTCCTTGTAAGAGCAAGAACTGAGGATAAGCATTAAAGCAATAAAAGTTAGAGAGCCTTTTTTAATCATTATTTAGATGCAGGAACAACAATTACAGGGGCACTATTATCATCAGATGGTAAATTGTCAAAATAATCATCATCAGGTAAAGCTTGATTGTTTGTTGGGGCATCGTGACCTACAAAACCTGCAGGTTTTTTAAAATCACCTGTTACATCAATAAGGCTATTACCACTAAAGAGCAAAACTAAGTTTTGAATCTTAGGATCATCCCATCCTTGACGTAAGAAATGTACATAGTACCAGCGTGAATTGTCAAAAGGATCAACGAGCATAGGCGTACCTAAAATATAGCGTACCTGATCCCCGGTCATGCCATAACTTAATTTATCTACAGCATCTTGTTCAACAAAGTTGCCTTGAGCTAAATCAGAACGATAAGCACAGCCTTGACTTAAAGAGAGAACTGAAGCGACAAAAGTTACGCCTAAGAGACGAAAAAGCTTATTTTTTTGCATGATTAGTCCTTTTTTCAACTTATGGCATTGTAACACATAAAGACTAAATAGAAGATAGAGCTATTTCTTTGTTTTTTGGTAATAAATTTTTAATTTATGAAATTTAATTTCTAAAAAAATCTTTAAAAAACATATAAATACATAAATTTTTATTTAATTTAAAAAAATACTCTTGAAAAGAATAAATAAAGCCCCATTTATTTTTTAACAATTGCAGTAATGCACAAATTTTTAAAATTTTAAGAGTATGGAAATGCAGACTTCGGAAACAGAAAATAAACAGGCTTTAGATGAAGCTTCGATGAACAACGAGCAAGCATCACAGGATGTTAAGGAACAACCTGAGGTTAAGGCTGAAAACGCTGAAAACTCTGAGAATAAGGCTAATGCCCCGGAAGTTTTGGATCCAATGTCAGCTCTCCAATCTGAGAATGCTGCACTTAAGGCTCATTTAGAGAAAGTTGAAGCTGCTGCTAAATCAGATTTACAAAGAATGGTTAGAGCTATCGCTGAGGCTGACAATCAGCGTAAGCGTGCTGAGGCAGATGTTGAGCGTGAGCGCAAATACGGTATTGAGAAGTTTGTAAAAGCTCTCTTACCTGTACTTGATTCTTTAGAGCTTGCAATTCAGCATTCTCATCAAGATGAAAGCTCCAAGGCTATGATTGAGGGTGTACAAAACACCTTAACTTTATTCTTAAAAGAAATGCATGGTTTTGGCGTTGAGGTTGAAGATCCACAAGGAAAGCCTTTTGATCCACAAAAACACCAAGCTATTTCTATGGCACCGTCTGATGATGTTAAAGCAAACAACGTATTAAATGTAATGCAAAAAGGCTATTTATTACACGGTCGCGTTGTACGTGCAGCTATGGTTGTCGTTTCTTCAGGTCCGGCTAATAAATAAAAAAGCTAAAAAAAGACACATAAAGTCTTGAAATCTGAAACACCGACCATATGTGGTTAATCAGACAAAGTACAGAATTATAAAGCTGGGGTTTATAAATCCCAGACAAATAAATTTAGAGGAAAAACAAATGGGAAAGATTATTGGTATTGATCTTGGTACCACCAATTCATGCGTAGCCGTATTAGATGGCGATAAAGTACGCGTATTAGAGAACTCTGAAGGCCGTCGTACAACTCCTTCAGTTGTAGCTTACGCAGAAGATGGTGAGATCTTAGTCGGTGATGCTGCTAAGCGTCAGGCTGTTACCAATCCTAAGAACACCTTATTTGCTATTAAGCGTTTAATTGGTCGTCGTTATGATGATACCGAGGTTCAACGCGATTTATCCATCATGCCATTTAAGATTGTTCGCGCTGACAATGGTGATGCTTGGGTTGATGTAAGAGATAAGCGCATGGCCCCTCCTCAGATTTCTGCAGAAGTCTTAAAGAAGATGAAGAAGACTGCTGAGGATATCTTAGGTGAAGAGGTTACCGAGGCTGTTATTACTTGCCCTGCATACTTCAATGACTCTCAGCGTCAGGCAACTAAAGATGCTGGCCGTATTGCAGGTCTTGAGGTAAAGCGTATTATCAACGAGCCTACTGCTGCATCTATTGCCTATGGTGAGGATAAGGCTAAGGGCGAGCAGAAGATTGCCGTTTATGACTTAGGTGGCGGTACCTTCGATATTTCTATTATTGATATTGATGAGGTTGATGGCGAGAAGACCTTCGAGGTTCTTTCTACCAATGGTGATACTCACTTAGGTGGTGAAGACTTTGATAACCGTATCATGAATTACCTCATTGACGAGTTCAAGGCTACTAATGGTGTTGATCTCCGCCAAGATCAGTTAGCCCTTCAGCGTTTGAAGGAAGCTGCTGAAAAGGCTAAGTGCGAGCTCTCTTCATCTCAGCAGACCGATGTAAACCTGCCATACATTACCGCAGATGCAACTGGTCCTAAGCACATGAACATTAAGATCACTCGTGCAAAGCTTGAGTCTTTAGTTGAGGATCTGGTTAACAAGACCTTAGATCCTGTAAGAACTGCTTTAAAGGATGCAGGTTTAGCTCCATCTGATGTTAACGCTGTAATCTTAGTTGGCGGTCAGTCTCGTATGCCAATGGTTCAGAAGTTAGTAGCAGACTTCTTTGGCAAGGAGCCACGTAAGGATGTAAACCCTGATGAGGCTGTTGCTATGGGTGCTGCTATTCAGGGCGGTGTTTTAACTGGTGAAAAGAAGGACGTTCTGTTATTAGACGTAACTCCTCTGTCATTAGGTATTGAGACTTTAGGCGGTGTAATGACCACCTTAATTGAGAAGAATACTACTATCCCAACTAAGAAGTCTCAGGTATTCTCAACAGCTGAGGACAATCAGCCTGCTGTAACTATTCACGTATTACAAGGCGAGCGTAAGCGTGCATCTGACAACAAGTCCTTAGGTCAGTTCAACCTTGAGGGTATTGCTCCAGCTCCACGCGGAACTCCACAGATTGAGGTAACCTTTGATATCGATGCTGATGGTTTAATCCACGTATCTGCTAAGGATAAGAACACCGGTAAAGAGCAGAAGATTACCATTCAGTCTTCTTCAGGATTATCTGATGATGATATTCAGCGCATGGTTCATGAAGCTGAAGCTCACCAAGATGAGGATAAGAAGTTTGAGGAATTAGCTGCAGCTCGTAACCGTGCTGATGCTACCGCTCATGCCGTTCGCAAGCAGATGAACGATTTGGGCGATAAGATCCCTTCTGATGCTAAGACTAAGTTAAATCAGTCCTTAAACGAGCTTGAGATGGCAATTCGTGGTGATGATAAGGCTAAGATTGAAGAGTGCGAAAAGGCTTTAATGGAGTCTGCTCAGAGCTTAATGCAGGCAGCACAGGCTCAGCAGAGCGCTCAACAGTCAAGCCAGCAGCAACAGCAGCAGTCATCTAACGCCAAGAAGGATGATGATGTTGTAGATGCTGAATTTGAAGAAGTTCACGACGACAAGAAANTAATTAGCATTTTCAATATTATGAAAGTGCAGTGATAAACATACAGGTAGATGGGAAATATCCCATCTGCCTTTTGTATTGTCAAAAAAGAGGAATTTATGGGCGCAAAACGTGATTATTATGAAGTGCTTGGCGTGGCTAAAGATGCCGATGAAGCCACAATTAAAAAAGCCTTCAAACGTCTGGCTATCAAATACCATCCTGACCGTAACCATGAAGAGGGTGCGGAGAAGAAATTCCAAGAAATTAATGAAGCCTATCAGGTTCTGTCCGATCCTCAAAAACGTGCAGCTTACGATCAGTTCGGTTTTGAGGGCATGAACGGTGGCCAAGCTTCAGGTGGTAATCCTTTTGGCCAAGGTGATTTTGGAGATATTTTCGGCGATATCTTCGGTGATATTTTTGGTGGTGGCCGTTCTCGTCAGCAAGGACCTCGTGTAGTCCCTGGGCGTGATATGCGCGTCCGCATTAACCTTACCTTAGAAGAAGCTGTAAAGGGCATTAAAAAGCAAATCAAGATTAAAACCTTGGTTAAGTGCAAAAAGTGTGGCGGTTCTGGCGCAGCCTCAGGCGGTCATGTTGAAACTTGTCCACATTGTCATGGCTCAGGTCATGTCTATGTACGTCAAGGCTTTATGAACTTTGAGCAGACTTGCCCTCATTGCGGTGGTACCGGTCGTACTATTGTAAATCCATGTCCTGAGTGCCGCGGACAGGGACGTGTTGAGGATACTCGTACTTTAACTGTAGATATTCCAGCAGGTGTAGATTCAGGCGATCGTATTAGACTGCAAGGTGAAGGTGAGGCCGGTTTAAATGGTGCTCCATCGGGCGATCTTTATGTATTAATTGAGGTTGCTCCTCACAAGATCTTTACTCGTGATGGTAATGACTTGTTATGCGAAGTACCAATTAGCTTCACTACCGCAGCCTTAGGTGGTGTCGTTGAGGTCCCAACATTAGATGGCAAGGTAAACCTTACCGTTAAGAGTGAGACCCAATCTGGTACTGTAATGCGTCTTAAAGGACAGGGTGTTCGTTCAATTCATTCTCAAGAGCGTGGCAATCTTTATTGCAAGCTTATTGTTGAAACCCCTGTAAAACTTACTTCTAAGCAAAAAAACTTATTACGTGAGTTTGAGGCTTCATTAAATGCCGATTCTGATCATGGTGAGCTTTCTAAGCATAAGCCTAAGAGTAATGACTTTTTAGGCAGCATTAAGCAGTTCTTTACAGATCTTAAAGGCTAGGGATAACCTCTCTTAGACTTGAATTTAAGGTCTTGACCGTGTAGAATCGGGATAAAACAAGCGCCTAATTTCATTAGGCGTTTTTCTTTATATGGCATCGAAAAATCTGCACCAGTTCAAACTTTTGCGATAAATCGAGGCTTGTTTATTGATTTTTAAAGATTTCGCTTGCGGGATCGTAAAAAAATAAAGAGCAGAATAATAAAATTATGGATCAGACTCCTATGACTCCACGCGGCGAGGAACTGCTGCGCAAAGAATTACAAAGATTAAAGACTGTTGAGCGTCCACGCATCGTAGCTGCTATTGCTGAAGCTCGTAGCCATGGTGATTTAAGTGAGAATGCTGAGTATGATGCCGCCAAAGAAGAGCAGGGCATGTGCGAGGCTCGTATTAAGGATATTGAGGGCCGTTTAGCCTCTGCAAATATCATTGATGTTACCAAGCTTAAGACCTCAGGCACCCCTAAGGTAATTTTCGGATCTACTGTAACCTTAGTTGATGTAGATACTGATAAGGAAATTACCTATAAGATTGTAGGTGAGGATGAGGCTGATATTGATGCCAACCTTATCTCTTACATGACTCCAATTGCTCGTGGTTTATTAGGTAAGTATGAAGGTGATGAAATCGAGATTCACATTCCGCGCGGAACTGTTACCTACGAGATTGATAAAGTCGAATACATTTAATAAAAACGCCCCCGCAAGTTTACGGGGGCATTTTTTACTTTAGGATAATTTTATGAATTTTATTGATGTCATGGTTAAAAGACGTTCAGTCAGAGCTTTTGATCCAAATAAAATGCCTGATAGCAGCGCTATTGATGAAATCATTAAAGCTGGCACCTACGCACCATGCGGTCGTGGCCGTCAATCACCAATTATTATTGCAATTACCAATAAAGAGGTAAGAGATCGTTTATCTGAGTTAAATGCCTTTTACTATGGAGCTAAAACCGATCCTTTCTATGGTGCTCCGGTTGTTTTAGCCGTATTAGCAGATCGTACTATTCCAACTCATCTTTATGATGGGTCTTTGGTTATGGGTAATCTTTTAAATGCTGCTTGTGCTGTGGATTTAGGTAGTTGCTGGATCCATCGTTGTAAGGAAATCTTTGATTCTGAAGAAGGCAAAGCTATGCTTGCAAAATGGGGAATTGAAGGTGACTATGAGGGAATTGGCTTTTGTGTTGTAGGTTATGCATTAAGCGAGCCTAAAGCCAAAGAGCGCAAAGATAATTACGTCACTTACGTAAAATAATATTTTAAGCCCAGAATCTTTAAACATAGTGTTCAAAAGATTTTGGGCTTTTGTATCAAATTTAGATACAGTTTAACGAGGAAGAATGAAACGGCTGTCGTCAGGACGCTGGCGGAATAATACAGCTACACGTCCAACAACAGATACAACTTCAGCTTTAACAGCATTAGCTGCAGCTTCGGCCTGTTCTTTACGATCGTCGCCTGAATTTAATTTGATTTTTACCAGTTCATGGTATTCAATGGAACTATCAAGTTCCTTTAATACAGCTTCGCTTAAGCCATCGGAACCTAACATGACAACTGGTTTTAAAACATGAGCTTGCGCTTTTAAAAACTGACGCTGTTTAGAGTTTAAAGACATACATGACCTTTCAATGATAATTTATTGTAAATAAGGTTGCGCTAAAAGGTAGATAACACTTAATATATAATGCCGTTAAATTGTATAATAACTTTGATTAATTTTAAATCTTTCTAACTTGGGATCAAGCTGTTGCCAGCCAAAAAAGAACTGCCAGCCAAAGTCGCTGGCTTAAAGAACATTTTTCAGACCAATATGTAAAACAAGCCCACAAGTTAGGTTTGCGCTCTCGTGCGGCCTTTAAACTTGAAGAGTTGCAATCTCGCGACAAGATTATTCGTCAAGGTAATATTGTCGTTGATTTAGGTGCAGCTCCTGGAGGATGGTCTGAGTTTGCGGTTAAATGCATCGGAGATAGCGGTCGTCTTATCGCCTGCGATATTTTACCTATGCGTCCAATTGCCGGAGTTGACTTTTTACAAGGAGATTTCCGTGAGGATGAGGTTTTCTGTAAGCTTTATTCTATGATTGGCGTAGGTGCTAATGTGGTTTTATCTGATATGGCTCCTAATATGTCAGGAAATACCGCAATCGATCAGCCACGTGCTATGCTTTTATCTGAACTTGCCTTGGATATGGCCCGTCGTGTATTGCGTATCGGCGGTACTTTTGTGGTAAAAGTCTTCCAAGGTGTAGGTTCTCAGGAGTACTTAAAAGAATTACGTAATGATTTTAAAGAGGTAAAGGTAAGAAAGCCTGATGCCTCTCGTGATCGTTCCCGTGAGGTCTACATGGTAGCCATGGGCTTTAAGGGGCATCCTTTAAATGGCGTAAGTCCTGCTGCAGAATTTGAAGAAATATCCGGTCAAATTCCGGAGTAAGAAGGGAGTATATGACTAAAAATCTGATCCTATGGCTCGTTGTAGCCGTCATTTTGATGACGCTCTTTGAGTCATTTAATTCCAGCGACAGCTCAGGCCGTGCAGAAGATTACACAACTTTTGTACGCGAGGTGCAGTCTGACCAGATCCAGGAAGTCGTATTCGATGGCAATGTGATCAACGGTTTAAAGCGTACTGGTGAAAAATTTGTCACCGTTATGCCTCTGTCTGATCCACAGTTATTGGATAACTTGCTTTCTCATAACGTCAGAGCTTCAGGTACTAAACCTGAAGAGCAAAGTACCTTGATGACAATCTTTGTCTCATGGTTCCCGATGATTTTACTCATTGGTGTTTGGATCTTCTTTATGCGTCAGATGCAAGGTGGCTCTAAAGGCAATCCTTTATCTTTTGGTAAGAGTAAGGCCAAGCTTTTAAGTGAAAATCAGATTAAAACTACTTTTGCAGACGTTGCCGGTTGTGATGAGGCTAAAGAAGACGTTGTAGAGCTTGTAGACTTCTTAAAAGATCCTTCTAAATATCAGAAGTTAGGTGGTCGCATTCCTCGTGGCGTTTTAATGGTAGGTCCTCCAGGTACCGGTAAAACCTTATTAGCTCGTGCTATTGCAGGTGAGGCCAAAGTTCCTTTCTTCTCAATTTCAGGTTCTGACTTTGTTGAGATGTTCGTAGGTGTTGGTGCATCTCGTGTACGTGACATGTTCGCAACAGCCAAAAAGAATGCTCCATGTATCATCTTTATCGATGAGATCGATGCTGTAGGTCGTAAGCGTGGTGTAGGTTTAGGTGGTGGTCATGATGAACGTGAGCAGACTTTAAACCAGCTCTTAGTTGAGATGGACGGTTTTGAAGGTTTTGAAGCTGTAATTGTAATTGCAGCTACCAACCGTCCGGATGTTTTAGATCAAGCTTTATTGCGTCCAGGTCGTTTTGACCGTCAGGTTGTTGTAGGACTTCCTGATGTTCGCGGTAGAGAGCAGATCTTAAAGGTTCACATGCGCAAGGTACCTTTGGCCAAGGATGTTGAGCCTGCTGTATTAGCTCGCGGAACTCCTGGTTTTTCAGGTGCAGAACTTGCAAACCTTGTAAACGAAGCTGCATTAGCTGCTGCACGTAAGAATTTACGTGTTGTAAGTATGCTTGAGTTTGAAGAGGCTAAGGATAAGCTCCTTATGGGCGCTGAGAGACGTTCTATGGCTATGACTGAGCATGAGCGTATCAATACAGCATACCATGAGGCAGGTCATACTATTGTGGGAAGACTTATGCCTGAGCACGATCCTGTATATAAAGTCTCTATCATTCCAAGAGGCAGAGCTTTGGGCGTTACAATGTATCTTCCAGAGCAAGATCGTTATAGCCAAAGCCGACAGTATTTATTGTCAAATATCAGTACTCTCTTTGCCGGTCGTATTGCTGAGTGCTTGATGTTTGGTGAGGATGCTGTAACCACAGGTGCCTCCAATGATATTGAAAGAGCAACAGACATTGCTCGTAAGATGGTTACCCGTTGGGGCTTTAGTAAGCGTTTGGCTCCTATGCTTTATGAAAAGGATAACGAAGGCTCAATGTACTTAGGCGGTGGCGGAAGCTCAATGCAAGCTATGTCAGATAAGACTGCGCTTATTATTGATGAAGAAGTTACATCTATTATCAATGAGTGCTATGCCAAAGCAAAGAAGATCTTAAGCGACAATAAGGACATTCTTGAGAATATGAAGGATGCTTTGCTTAAGTATGAAACCATTGATTCTTTGCAGATTGATGATTTAATGAACCGCGTCCCAGTTAGAGCTCCAAGCATTGTCTATGATGAAGCTAAGAGCGATCAAAAACCTAACAGTAATGATGGTTCAAACGATTCTCAAAAACCTCAGAGTAATGATGATGCACCTAAGAGTGAGCCTGAAAAAGCTCAGGATAACAGTGCACAATCCAATGAGGATGGCANNAAAACCCGCAGTAACTTGCGGTAGGGAGATAGCATGAAGCTAAAAATCGGTGAACGCAATATAGACCTGAGCATCACCAAGGTCATGGGTATTATTCCTCTTAGTGTGGATGAACCTTGTGATATTGATGAGAAGGTTAAGATAGCTGAGGCCATGTATGCCGCAGGCGCTGAATTTGTAGAAATCGGTTTTAATGGCAAAGGCGATAGCGTAAGTGAACAACAGCAGCTTGAGGCTTTAATTCCGGTAGTCTCAAAGATTTCTGAGAAAACTCGTTTGGTTGTTGCCTGCAGTACTATCTATCCTGAGGTTATGAAAAGCGCAGTAAAAGCCGGTGCCAAGATGATTATTTCACCTGATGCATTGCGTTTTGATGGCGCTATTGAAACTGTGGCCAAACTTGATGTTCCAGTTTGCCTTATGTTTGATGAAAATGCAGTTTTTGATAAAGAGGCTGGGGATCCTGTATCCTCAGTATCTGAATTTCTTTTTGAAAGAATTGATGCTTGCTTAAATGGTGGCTTATCACGCAAAAAACTGCTTTTAGATCCTTTCTTAGGCAATCACGCATCAGCAAGATCACAGTTAAAGCTTTTAGGACGATTGGATTCTTTAAAGAGCTTTGGTGTTCCTTTAACCTTTGCTCTGCCACGTCCTTTGTCATCCAATGAGACTTTTTTAAAAGACAATAAGGCCATTTGTATTACTTTAGCTTTATTCTGTGCTGAAAAAGGTACAGTACAAATTTTACGTACTGAAAATGTTTCAGATATAGCATTGGCTTTANGGTACATGGCAATTGTCGTTAGTTAATGCAAAGCCTTTTAGATTATCCAAAGCCATAATAAGACGTTTCCGCAATTTACGCGATAAGCTTTCTGAGCGTAGAAAACGTCATAAGGAATAAAAATGCAACGAAAATATTTTGGTACTGACGGCGTTAGAGGTCGAGTCGGTCAATATCCGATTACTCCTGAGTTTGCAATCCGTCTGGGCATGGCAGCTGGTAAAGTTTTAGCCAAGGCAAATGGCGGTCGTGTAATTATTGGTAAGGATACCCGTCTGTCAGGATACATGCTTGAGGCTTCTTTAGAGGCAGGTTTTTCAGCATCAGGTATTAGCCCTGTCATGTTAGGACCTATGCCAACTCCAGCAGTATCTTATTTAACAAGAGCATTTCGTGCTGATTTAGGTGTTGTGATTAGTGCCTCTCATAATCCTTATTATGATAATGGTATTAAGTTCTTCTCTTCTGAAGGCACTAAGCTTCCAGATGAGGTTGAGCTTGAAATTGAGCGTGTTTTAGATAGCAATGATTTAAAACTTGCAGATCCTTCAGCCTTTGGTAGAGCTTATCGTCAAGACGATGCCCCTGGCCGTTATGTTGAGTTTTGCAAGAGTACTTTTGCCTCTCATTTGAGCTTAGATGGCTTAACTATTGTGTTAGATTGCGCCAATGGCGCTACCTATCATGTAGCCCCGCTTGTTTTCCGTGAGCTTGGCGCAAATGTGATTGTTATGGGTGATAATCCAAATGGCATTAACATCAATGATGGTGTAGGTTCAACTCATCCTCAGGCCTTAGTTGATATGGTATTGGCCACTAAAGCTGATTTAGGTATTGCTTTTGACGGTGATGGTGATCGTGTATTGATGGTTGATAGCAAAGGTCATATGCACGATGGCGATAATCTTATGTATGTTATTGCCTGCGACCGCAAGATGCGTAATAAGCTGGTAGGTGGTGTTGTAGGTACCCTCATGTCAAACTTAGGCTTTGAGTTTGCATTAAAGCGTAAGAACATTGATTTTGTTCGTACTTCTGTAGGTGATCGCTATGTAATGGAGACCTTACTTGAAAAAGGTTGGAGATTAGGTGGTGAGAACAGTGGTCATATCATTTGTTTAGATTACACTACTACAGGAGATGGTATCATTTCCGCCTTACAGGTATTAAAAGCATGCCTGCATCAGCAAAAGACTTTAGAAGAGTTATCATCGGATTTATTTATGTTCCCTCAGGAGCTTATAAATGTCCGCTTAACTGCAGGATTTGATATAAATGATTCTAAGGTACAAAAAGAAGTTCATGATGTTGAGGCTTCTTTAGGTGAACGTGGTCGTGTTCTTTTACGTAAGAGCGGCACTGAGCCTGTAGTTAGAGTTATGGTTGAAGGTCCTGATAGAAACGATGTTCACACCAAAGCTCAACGTATTGCCGATGTAATCATTCATCAGGCAGAAGGTGAAAGCGCTTGAAAAAAACGCTTTTAGACGTTATTATGCACCCTCATATGGGTATCGGTGCGTATTTAAGGTTCTGATTTATTATGTACGAAGCTACAATTGTTATTTTTTTATTAGTCTGCATTGCCGTAGTGGCTTTAATCTTAGTCCAGCAGGGTAAAGGTGCTGGCATGGGTGCTTCATTTGGCGCCGGTGCTTCCAATACTGTTTTCGGTTCAGCCGGTTCTGGCAACTTTTTAACCAGATCTACTTGGATTTTGATTGTCGCTTTCTTTGGTATCTGCCTGTTTATCGGTTGGATGCAGAAAGAGGCTCATCAGGAGCACAGCTCTTTTAGCAACATTGAGGCTGCAACTGAGCAAACTGAGACTGTTAAGGTTCCAGATGTTCCGGTTGTAAACTCTGATGTTCCAGCAGTTGAGACCACCTCCTCAGGTTCTGATGTTCCTGCTGACAAATAATCATCATTAAAGATTACAAAAGCGGTATTTTTACCGCTTTTGTTTTAATTGATATATAAAATAATGGCTCATCGCCAAATCTGTGGGATCCCTGGAAAATAATATACAAAATTGACCAGGGATCCTTTTAGCATTCAAGTGAATTGCCCCTAAATGAATTCATGATCCTCAAAAAGAAATACTCCAAATCTCTAAATCCATAAGCGAGTCTTTTTAAGACTTTTATCTTATTGTTTATCCCTTCAAGAACGCTTGTTCTAATCCTGTAAATACCTGAATTTGTTATACCATCTCGGTATCTTCTATTTTGCACTTTGGCAAACTTAGTAATCTCTTGAACTTTTGACTGTAAAGCTAACCTTACCCATTCATCCCAAAGAGATTCTGACTCTTCTTTTGAGTGAGCATGGAATACTTCAGGTAATAGCTCTTTTAGCTCATTAGCTGCATATAAATCATGATAAAAGCTTAAAATATCATTAAGTTTTATTCTTTTTTCTTCTGATAAATTAGAGTTTTTTGTAAGTAACAGAAATCTTGAACGCTTTAAAAGAGAATAAGCATTGTCATCATTTTTGTTTTTATTTTCATAGGCAAGTCTTAGTCTTATGGCGCTTATAACAAGTCTTCCAAAGTTATAAACCATATGAAATAAATCATAGACAACCTTAGCATTAGGGCAGTACTTATTAACGCAAGTAGCAAATCCTGCATTTTGGTCCATTGCTACTGCTTTTATTTGTTTACAGCCCTCTGTACCGCATAATTTAAAGAAGCGATTAACCTCTCGTACAGTCTTACCCTTACCAACCCAAATAACTCTTTTAGTATCTAAATCAACAACTACAGTTGCATATTTGTGGCCTTTCTTAATAGAGAATTCATCAATAGCAATGTGAGAGGCTTGACCTAAATTAAAGTATATTTTCTTTTTAAGGTATCGCTTATGAATTCTTTTGCAGGAAGACCAGCTTAAACCGGTTCTTTCAGCAGTATCTTTAATAGACCCGGCTCTTTCTAAATCTTCATTAACAGAGTCTGCAACCCTTGTTGTAAAGCGACTGTTTTCAGATAGGAACTCTATTTTTTCAGTGGAATATTTATTACAGAACTTACATTTAAAGGTTCTATAGGTAATAAATAAAACAGTCTTATACCCCAAAATGTAATCATCTTGCACAATTCGTTTTCTATATTCGTGAACAACTACATTCTTGCCTTTACACCTAGGACATACAGGAAATTCACTGCAAGGCTCAAGGTAAAAATGAATTTCCTTAGCTTTATCATCTATAAAATGGGAAGAAATCTTAAAACCTTTGAAAAAATGGTTTGTTAAATCAGATTGAAAATCAGGTACAATAGCCATAGGTCGTTCTCCTTGATTGATGGATTTTGGTTAATTCAATCTTAATTGGGAACGACCATTTTTTTGTCTATTGGTATAACAAAATTAGATATAAAATTTTAGTTAGCCACAGATTTGGCGAAGAACCAAAATAATTAAGGCTCATCCTGTTAAATAAAGATGAGCCTTAAATTTTTTTAACTTTTGCTAAAGCAATAAGTTTAGGTTAATTTTTAAAGATATAGTGATTTGTTGGGGTGATGATTTCATCAAGAGGCATATCCCAATGTTCAATAGGAATGTTATCTAGACATTGGAAATCATAACCTACACCTATAGTTAAACACTGAGAGCTTATCTTTTTTAAAGCCCTATCATAAAAGCCTCCGCCCATGCCTAAGCGATTGCCTTTTTTGTCAAAGGCAACTAATGGGACAATTAAGACTTCAAGACGGTCAAAGCTTAAATAATTTTCTTCAATTGGGGCTGGCTCTAAAATATGGAAACGATTTTCAATTAACTCGTCATCTTTTTTATAAATAAAAAAGTCCATAAGACCTTTATGATCCATATCAATTCGAGGCAGTGATAAAGTGTGTCCCATTTCAAATAAAACTTTATGAATTGGGCGACTTGAAAGCTCACCGCAAGCACTTACATAAGAGCCGATAATGCAATTTTTTTGCAGTCTTTCATGTTTTAACAGCTCTTGGGCAACTTTATAGCCGCCATCTTCAATATCAAGAGCACTTAAATTTCTTCTTTTTTCTAAGATTTGTTGACGTAAGGCAATACGTCTTTTTTTGTTTTCTGAGTATTTATTATTTTCCATTTAGATTGCGCAGTAATGTGGCTTTTATGGTTCTAACTTTGTCTAAAGCTTCATTGTCAAATTTACTTCCCTCAAGATAATTTTGCAGTTTTAATTGGTTTTCCAAAGCTAGCAAAATCGCAGTTTGCTGAGGACTTAGAGTTGGGTTTTCACGCATTACTCTAGAGCAGGCACTTTGAACAGAAGCAATACCCCTATTGAGACTTTCAATTTGATCTTTATGTACACGTAATGTGAATTTAACCCCAAATAGGGAAAAAGTCACATTTTCTGTAATATTGTTTTTATCATCGGTCATAAAATATTCCTGAAAGCTTTCATTCTATTTTAAGACAACCTATAAAAAATGACTAATGCTTTTTAGACGTGTAAAATAAGCGCTATGGATTATATTTTTAAAGGAAACTTATGAGCGAGAAGCTGCAGAAGGTATTATCCCGTCTTGGTTTAGGTTCAAGACGTGGAATTGAGAAGATGATTGCTGATGGTCGCATTACCTGTGATGGTGTTGTTGCAAAGATTGGTGATCGTATTGATGAGGATAAAGTTAAAGTACAAATCGATGGCCGTACTGTTTTATCCATGCAAACTGAAAAGCCTAAGTGCCGTGTACTTATGTATCACAAGCCTGAAGGCGAATTAACCACTTTAAACGATCCTGAAGATCGTCCAACTGTATTTGATCATTTACCAAAGCCTGAGTCAGGCCGTTGGATTTATGTTGGTCGTCTTGATATTAATACTTCAGGATTATTGTTATTTACCACTGACGGAGATTTGGCAAATGCCCTTATGCATCCTCGTCATGGTATTGAACGTGTTTATGCTTCACGTATTTATGGCGATGTAACCGATGAGATTATAAATAATCTGCAAGAGGGGGTTTTATTAGAAGATGGTAAAGCTCACTTTGACAAGATTGTTTATGTAGGTGGTGAGGCTCGTAATGCTTGGTATCACGTTTCCTTAAAAGAAGGCCGTAAAAGAGAGGTCCGTCGTTTATGGGAATCTCAAGGCGTTAAGGTAAGTCGCCTTATCCGTATTAGCTATGGTGGCATTGAGCTTGATCCAAGATTAAAAGCCGGCCAATATCGTGAGCTTACTTTAAGAGAGTTAAATAAACTGCGCCGTTTGGCTGATATGGAGCCTTTAACCATTTCAGATATGCCAGAGGATCCATTACAAAATATTGATGGTAAAGCCGTATCAAAGCGCATTAAGAGTATTACTCGTGCTAATGCACAAAAAGAAGAAACAACCTCTTTTAGAGAAAGACCGCGTTTTCCTGGAAGCCTTGGCAATGAGGCATATGAAAACTCTAAAAAGGCCGTTTTAAAGAGTAAAAGAAACGATGATGTTGATGAAGATTTAAGTCAATCAAATCGTGGTTTAAAAAAGCCTTTTAATAAAGATTTTAAACAGAAAAAGCCTTTTTCAAAATTTGCCAAAACTCGTAGCACAGGTGATCGTGTCTTTGATAAGAAAACCTCATCAGGCTTTAATAGATCAAAAAAACGTGATGATTTCTCAAGATCTTTTAATGATGAAGGCACAAGCAATCGTGGCCAGTGGCAAAAGGGTCCTGGATTTAAGAGCCAAGAGAACAAGTCAAAAGGTGGCTTTAAATCCTCATCTTCAAATAGGGGCTTTAAGCATTCTTCATTTGAAGAAGGTAAGTCTTTTGATAGACGTGGCGGTTTTAAACATTCAGATAAGAAGTTTTCAAATCGTCAAGAGGGTAGATTTGATAGTCGTCGTGATGGTAAAAATTTTGATGGCAATCACGGACGTGGTTATGAAGGTAATTTTGAAGAACGTCGTGGTTTTAACCACAAAAAGCGTCCATCTTATGGCGTAAAACGTAGAAATTATCAGTAATATTTGATGTCCGCACCAAAATAGGTGCGGACATTGTGATTTGATTCAAAATAGATTTAACATTTATTTCGTAAAATTTAGGAGTATTTTTTTATTATTTAATAAGATTTAAAGTGAACACTTCATCTGCTATATTTTTTGAACATTTCAATTTATTCATCTCTTTATCTTTCGTTTCTTCATTTGTCTATATCTTAGGATACAAATAAATGGATCCTGCCAGTATTTCAGGCGAACTTCTTTTTGATCTTGCATGGATAAATGAGCCTACAGCCTGGGTAGGCCTTCTGACCCTTACTGTCATGCAAGTCATTTTGGGTCTTGATAATTTATTATTTATTGCAATTTTGTCATCTAAACTGCCACCTCGACAAAGTCGAAGTGCCCGCTATATTGGTTTAGGTGGCTCTCTTGTTATTCGTCTTATCTTGATGTTCTTCGCGGCATACATCATTGCCATGAAAGAACCTTTATTTTCTCTTTTTGGTCAAGATTTTTCCTATAGAGATTTACTCATGCTTGCAGGCGGTTTATTCCTTTTGTATAAATCGACAGAAGAGTTGCATGGAAAACTTGAAGGAAATGATGCAGAAGAGGTATCTGTAACTAAGGCAGCAGGTCAGTCTTTGGCAACAGTTGCCACCCAAATTATGATTTTGGATGTGCTTTTCTCTGTAGATGCCATTATTACCGCAGTTGCTATGACCAATCACATTGTGATCATGACCATTGCCGTTACTTTGGGTATGGGCCTTTTAACTTGGGCCTCAGGCATGATCTCTCGCTTTGTTTCAAGACATCCGACTTTAGTCATTTTATGTTTAGGCTTCTTACTTTTAATTGGCTTTAGCTTAATTATGGAGGCTTTACATTTTGATGTTCCTAAAGGATATCTGTACTCTGCAATGGCATTTTCAATTTTAATTGAGATCTTCAATCAAGTATCTCGTCGTAATGTCTTAAAGTTAAAGCGTGCAGGTACCATGCAAAGTCGTGAACTTGCTGCCAATTTGGTATTAAGGTTGTTAGGTTCAAGGGGCGATGAGGTACAGAATCTTAAAGAGGCCATTTATCAAAGAACTGGTTCTAATGTATTTGCCTCGCAAGAGAAGGAAATGGTATCGCGCGTTTTACAGTTATCATCATTACCGGTAAAAGCTGTATTAACTGCAAGAAACGATCTGCAGATGCTTAAAATTGATGCAGATGTTGAGCATGTAATAAAGCAAGCATTAAACCATACCAAAACCAATCTTGTGGCCTATAAATCAGGGCAAAAAGATCAGCCTTTAGGTTTTATTAGCCGCTCTGAGGTTTTAGGTCTGGTTGTTGAAAATAAATGTAATCTCAAAAATCTTGAGAATATTGTAGAGCAGCCTTTGTATTTACCTGAAACAGTAAATATCTTAAAGGTTTTAGAGGAATTTCGAGCAAGCAAAAAATATATAGCTTTTGTCTTTGATGAGTTTGGTAATTTTGAAGGTCTTGTAACATTACACGACATTATGGAAGAGTTTGCAGGCGAGATGCCTGACAGAATGGAAAGTCCTGAAATTGTGTCTATTGATAAAAACACTTTCAGAATAGATGCTGAGGCGGTTTTGGCTGACGTCTATCGCGTAACAGGTCTTGATTTACCATTATCTGAACACTATCAAACTTTAGCAGGCTTTATTTTAGATTATTTACAAAGACTTCCGGCAAAGGGTGAGCATATAGAGTATAAAGGTTGGCTTATTGATATTTTAGAGGCCGATAGTACCTCAATTAGCATGGTAAAGCTTACAAAACCAAAAGAGCCTCAAAAAGAGCTAAAGGAATAGGTTTTACTTGATTTTTTGCCCTAAAACTGGTATAAAATAGATGTGTAAAAGGCTATGCTTTAAGCAGCCTTTTACTTTTATCTGCAGCATTTAAAGCAGATAAGCGCGAGAGCGCATATATATATACAACCGGTGGAACTTATAAAAGGCCCCAGATAAGGGCCTTTTTTTATGGAAAAAAATCGTTGAGGGATCATGGCAGGAACCATTGAAGATAGAGTAACTGAGCTTGTCAAGCCGTTGATTGAATCTCTGGGTTTACAACTTTGGGGTATCAGATACCGTCAGGGCGGCTCCAGAGGAACTTTGGAGATTTATGTCGAAACTCCAGAAGGTGTAAGCGCCGATCAATGCGGTGAGGCCTTAACCGTGCTTTCTCCAGCTTTAGATGCAGCCGATATTATCGGACCTGCTTATATTTTAGAAGTTTCATCCCCAGGTCTTGACCGCATCTTGTTTACATTAGATGAGGCCAAACAATATATTGGTTCTGTAATTAAGGCCGAATTGCGCATGCCTGTACAGAGCCGTCATAAGGTTCGTGGCAAACTGCTTGAAATCTCTGAAGACGGTTTGCTTAAGATAGAAGACGAAATTAGCGGTGTTTTAGATATCGCTTTTGCCAATGTATCTTTGGCAAGATTAGTACCGTCTTTTAAAGATAATCATAAAAAAATCCCAAGAGCGCATCATAAGAAGAGGTCTTAAAAATGGGTAAGGAAATTATAGCCATCGCCGAGGCGCTGTCCAATGAGCGCGCCATTGATAAGGAAAAGATTTTTGAAGCTTTAGAGATGGCTTTAGCCACCGCTACTAAGAAAAAATATCCTGTAGATATTGCAGTACGCGTCTGTATCAATCGTAAAGAAGGTAGCTATGATACCTTCCGTCGTTGGAAGGTTGTTGATACCGATGGTCCTTTGGACAATCCAGCATCTGAGATGTCCTTGGAAGCTGCATCCATTGATCATGAGGGTATTCAAGCCGGTGATATTGTTGAAGAGCAGATCCCATCTGTTAAATTTGACCGTATCACTATTCAAACTGCAAAGCAGGTCTTATCTCAAAAGGTAAGAGATGCTGAGCGTGAGCAAATTATCGCCGAACAGCGTGATCGTGTCGGACATGTGATCAATGCCACTGTTAAAAAACAGACTCATGATCATATGATCATCGACTTAGGCAACAACGCTGAGGCCACTTTATTCCGTGAGCAGATTATTCCTCATGAGACTTATGGCCGTGGTGATCGTATTAAGGTTTTAATGCAGGAAATCAGAAATGATCCTGCTAAGGGCCCACAGATTATCTGTACCCGTACCTCTCCTGAGTTCTTACGTGAGTTATTCCGTATTGAGGTTCCGGAGATTGGTGAAGATGTAATCGAAATCATGGGGGTTGCCCGTGATGCCGGTTCTCGTTCTAAGATTGCTGTAAGAAGTAAGGATCGTCGTATCGATCCTCGTGGAGCTTGCATTGGTATGCGTGGTGCTCGTGTTATGGCTGTCTCAAATGAGCTCTCTGGCGAGAAGATTGATATTGTTCTTTATGATGAGAACTTAGCTCAGTATGTTACCAATGCTATGGAGCCTGCTGAGGTTTCAAGAATTATCATCAATGAGGATGCTCACATCATCAGCATTGCTGTAGCTGAGGAGAACTTAGCTTTAGCTATTGGTCGTAATGGTCAGAACGTACGTTTGGCCTCTCAGCTTATTGGTTGGGAAATTCGTGTTATGACCTCAAAAGATCTTGAAAACAGCTTACAAGAAGAAGTAGGCAAGGTTGTAAAGGTCTTTGAGGAAGGCTTAAATGTCGATGAAGAGTTTGCTATGGCATTAGCTGATGCAGGCTTTAGCACTTTAGAGGAAGTTGCTTACGTAACTCCTTCTGAGTTCAATGCCATTGAAGGCCTTGATGATGAGACTATTAGAGCATTGCAAGAAAACGCTCGTAAGGCTATTGCAGAGCGCGAGGAAAAGAGCGCCGCTTCTGAATTAGCTGCTTTAACCGCACTTGAGGGTATTGATGAGGATTTAGCTCGTAAGCTTATCGCTCATGGAATTAAGACCCCTGAGGAACTTGCAGATCAGGCAACTGACGATCTTGTTGAAATTGAAGGCTTAAATGAAGAGCTGGCCGGCAAGATTATTATGTCAGCCCGTAATGAGTGCTGGTTTAAAGAGGATGAGCCTGAGAGCGGTAAATAAGGAGCAACTAATTGATGAATGATCAAAAGAATAATCAAGGAAAGTCCCCGAAACTTTCTTTAAATAAAAAAACTCATAACAGTAGTACCTTAACTCTGCACGGAGCAGGCGGTACTAAGAAAACTGTTCAGGTAGAAGTACGTAAACGTAAAGTAGTTATTGATCCGCAAGAACTCGAGGCCCGTCGCATGCGTGAGGAAGAGGAAAGACGTCGTATCGAAGAAGAGAAGCGTGCTGAAGAAGAGCGTAAGGCTCAGGAAGCACGTCGTCTTGAAGAGGAACGTAAAGCTGAAGCAAATCGTAAGGCTGAGGCTGAAGCAAAACGCCGTGCAGAAGAAGCTGCAAAGCGTAAGGCAACCCCTGTTGCTAAACATAAAGTTGAAGATAAAGCCACTGAAGAGTTGCGCCGTAAACAAGCTGAGTTAGCAGCTCAAAAGGCTGAGGCTGAGGCTGCACGTTTGGCTGAGGCTGCAAGACGTTTGGCCGAGGAGAACGAGGCTCGTTGGTCTATGCAGGAGACTGATGGTGGCAATAACGATGAGGACAATACTAAGTCCAAGTACGTTCGTGAAGCTGAGGATCGTCAAGAGCGTGAGGCTGAGAATCGTGGCCGTCATCGTGATAGAGGCAATTCTGATCGTCGTCAGAGTACTAGAAAACGCGATGAGTCTGAGCAGAATACTCGCAATACCAATCGTAATGGTAAGGGTCGTAATGCTCGTGGCATTAAGGGTGCGGCAAAGCTCAATCAACAGCAACACGGCTTTAATCGTCCAGCCGTTCCTGTAAACCGTGATGTTGAGATTGGTGAGACTGTAACTGTAGCTGAGCTTGCAGCTAAGATGGCTGTTAAGGCTTCTGAGGTTATTAAGACCTTAATGAAGTTAGGCGAAATGGTTTCTATTAACCAAGTCTTAGATCAAGGTACCGCTCAGATCGTCGCTGAGGAAATGGGTCATAAGGTTATCTTACGTAAGGAGAACGAGCTTGAAGAAGAGATTATCTCTGACTTAAAGAGTAAGGCCAAAGCCGAACCTCGTGCTCCTGTTGTTACTATCATGGGTCACGTTGACCATGGTAAGACCTCCTTACTTGACTATATCCGTAAGTCTAAGGTTGCCGCAGGTGAGGCTGGTGGTATTACCCAGCGTATTGGTGCTTATCACGTAAATACTCGTGGTACAGGTGTTACCTTCTTAGATACCCCAGGTCACGCTGCATTTACTGCAATGCGTGCTCGTGGTGCTCAGGCCACTGATATCGTTGTCTTAGTTGTAGCAGCTGACGACGGTGTAATGCCTCAGACTATTGAAGCTATTCAGCACGCTAAGGCTGCAAAGGTACCTATCATTGTTGCTATTAACAAGATTGATAAGCCAGCAGCTGAGCCTTCTCGTGTAATCAATGAGTTAATGCAGCACTCTGTAATTCCAGAGTCTATGGGTGGTGATACTCAGTTTGTTGAGGTATCTGCTAAGACTGGTTTTGGTGTTGATGACTTAATCGAAGCAATCTTATTACAAGCTGAGATGCTTGAGCTTACCGCCGTTCGTGATGGTATGGCTCAGGGTGTTACTATTGAGTCTCGTTTGGATAAGGGTAGAGGCCCTGTTGCCACTGTTTTAGTACGTCAAGGTACTTTAAAGAAGGGCGACGTTATCCTCTGCGGTCTGCAGTTTGGTCGTGTACGTGCTATGCGTAATGAAAAGGGCCAGAATATTGAAGCTGCAGGTCCATCTATCCCAGTTGAGGTTTACGGCTTATCAGGCGTTCCTACTGCAGGTGATGAGGTTACTGTAGTTCGCGATGAGAAGAAGGCTCGTGAAGTTGCTCTCTTCCGTCAAGGCAAGTACCGTGAGATAAAGATTGCCAAGCAGCAGAAGAACAAACTTGAAAATATGTTCAAGGTCGATACAGCCTCCGAGCTTAATGTTGTTCTTAAGGCTGATACTCAAGGCTCTGTTGAGGCTATCTCCGATGCCTTATTAAAGCTTGGTACTGAAGAGGTTAAGGTCTCAATTGTAGGTTCTGGTGTAGGTGGTATTACCGAAACTGATGCAACCTTAGCTACCGCTTCTAATGCAATTATCATCGGCTTTAACGTTCGTGCTGATGGTCCTGCTCGTCGCATTATCGAAAGTGAGAGCGTCGATCTGCACTACTACAGCGTAATTTACGATCTTATTGACGATGTTAAGAAGGCCATGTCAGGTCTCCTTAAGGCTGATGTACGTCAGGAAATTATCGGTATGGCTCAGGTTCGTGATGTATTCCATCATCCGAAGTTTGGTTCCATTGCCGGCTGTATGGTTACCGAGGGCGTGGTCAAGCGTTCAGCTCCGATCCGCGTTCTGCGCGACAACGTTGTTATCTATGAAGGCGAGTTAGATTCTTTACGTCGCTTCAAGGATGACGTAGCTGAAGTTAAGCAGGGTACTGAGTGCGGTATCTGCGTTAAGAACTATCAGGATGTCCGCGTAGGCGATCAGATCGAAGTTTTCCAGAACGTTGAAGTAGCCCGTACTTTAGACTAGGAGAATTATGCCGAAAAGTTACGGAAGAAATGAGCGCGTCGCGGCGGCTATCCGCCGCGAGGCTGCAGATATTTTGCAGCATGAGCTCAAGGATCCCCGCGTTAAGAACGCTACCGTCACTGAGGTAGATGTATCTCCGGATTTACGTTCCGCTCGCATCTACATCTCTTTTCTGTCGGATGATGACAAGGCAGTAAAAGAGTCTATGGCGGGATTGCGTAATTCCAAGGGTTTTATCAGATCATCATTAGCCAAGCGCTTGAATTTACGTTATATGCCAGATTTAGATTTGCGATATGACGATTTACCAAGCACTAGTATGAAGCTTGATGCTTTGATTAGAAAAGGCTTGCATCGGGATTAGTTAAATTTTAGAAAAAGACCAGATTTAAAACATTTGGTCTTTTTTTTTGCGCAAACAATTTATTTAATTTTATGCAATTAAATGGCGTATCATTTTATTTTTGCGTTTTTTGTAGGTTTTTGTCTGTTTTTTGAGTCTTTTGTTGCTCAAATTTAAAAAAAATTGAGATTACTTTACAAAAATTCTGAAAACGTTTGCTTAATTTTTGACATGCATATATATTCTCTATGTAAATTCTGTTGCAGAATATACATGGAATTATGTATTAGGAGCATGCAATCATGGCAAACATAAAAGACATCGCCAAAATGTGCGGCGTTAATCCTGCGACTGTATCTAGAGCATTAAACGGTCAAAAGGGTGTATCAGCTGCTATGCGTGACAAAATTGTCTTAGCTGCACAAAAACTTTCTTATAGCAAAAACCCTTTAGCTGCCAGTTTAATTACCAGACATTCAGGCATGATTGGTCTTGTTGTTCCTGATATAACTAATCCTTATTATGCCTATGTTGCAAAAGGTGTAAGCCAGGTTTTAGATGAGGCCGGTTACGTTATCTTCTTGTGCGATTGTGATCGTAAAAAAGAACTTGAGAAGAAATATTTCGAAAAGTTATGCTCTTATAGAGTTGAAGGTGTGATTTTATTATCTTTAACTGCAACAGAAGAAGATTTACAGATATTCTTCGATCAAGGCATCCGTGTTGTTTGTGTCGATAATCATATAAGTAAAAAGGTTTCTACTGTTTGTAATGACAACTACCAAGGTGCTTGCGATTTAGCTGAGCATTTAATTACAGATTGTCATTCAAGAAAGGTTGTAGCTGTAATGGGATCGCCTGATGCTATGACTACTATAAATCGTCTTCGTGGTTATAAGGATACTTTTGCCGCTCATGGCTTGGATAAGTCGATTGAGGTTATGACCATAAGCTCAACTTATGAGGAAGGTTATAAGGTTGCACCTTTAGCTTTAGCTAAAAATCCAGATACGATTATTGCGATTAACGATACGGTAGCTTTAGGTATTTTTGCTTACTGTCAGCAACATAATATTAAGATCCCAGATGATGTACGATTGGCAGGATATGATGATATTGAAGAGGCCGCTATGATAAGCGTACCTTTGACTACAGTTCATCAAAGAAAATACGTCTTAGGACAAAAGGCTGCCACACAACTTCTGCAGGAATTAGAGGACAAAGATCCTACTCCTATTAGAATTGAGCTTTTACCAAAACTTATGGTTAGAGCCTCTTGCGGTGAGTTAAGTGCGCACAATTCATAAAGACTTTTTCTAAATGATGTATCATATAAATTAGTAACTTATTTTTTATTATTAAAAATAGCCCCAAGATTTTTAAGGAGTAAGTGTGCCTAAGCTGTCCGCGCAAAAAACGATTAAATCGGCGGTTATTGTCTCAAAAGTTTATAAGAGACCGGTTTCAGGTGCTATACGTGAGATCGCATCTATCTTAAATGAGTTAGGTGTAGACGTATGCCTTGATTCAAATACATCTATTGGATTTAATATTCCGGAAATTCCAGGAATTTCCAGACGTCAAATGCGTGATCGCGATTTAATTATCGTTGTCGGTGGCGATGGATCGGTTTTAGGTGCAGCAAGATCACTTGTTGATTTAAAGGTCCCAATGCTCGGTGTTAATCGTGGCCATTTAGGATTATTAACTGATTTAAGTCCTAAAGATTTGCGTGAAAGTCTTGAGAAAATCGTTGTGGGCAGATACTCAATTGAGCAACGTACCATGCTTGATGTTAGAGTAAGTCGCGATGATGAAAATGGTGCTGGTATGTTAATCGGTCAGTCTTTGGCTACCAATGAAACAGTCATTCATTCAGGTATGATGGCGCATATGATGACCTTCCGTGTCAGCATCGACAATCGATATATGTATACTTTGCGTGGTGATGGCATTATTATCAATACCCCAACAGGATCTACTGCATACTCTTTATCAGCAGGTGGACCTATTATTGAGCCACACTTGGATGTTTTAGCCTTAGTGCCAATGTTTCCGCAATCGCTTAATTGTTCCCCTATTATTATTCCTGGAAAATCTAGCATCAAAATTGAGTTTGAGTGTTCTGATAATGTAGCTGAGCTTATTGCTATAAATTGTGATGGTCAGGTCACCATGCGTGCTGACACTAAATGTACTGTAAGTATCAATCAACATCCAGTGCCATTAACCTTTATTCATCCAGAAGGATATGATTATTACAGTCTGCTTCGCCAGAAGTTAGGCTGGGGACAGAGCTTGGTTTAAGGAGCCTTTTTATGCTGCAGCAGCTTGCGGTGCACGATTTTGCCTTATGTGATGAAAATACTTTAGAATTCTCCTCAGGCATGATCTGCATAACAGGAGAAACCGGTGCGGGTAAATCATTAACAGTTGACGCTTTAGGCCTGATTTGCGGACAAAGAGCTGAAGCTTCTATGGTAAAAACAGGAGCTGAAAAGGCTGAGATTGAGGCTGTATTTACTTTCGACAGTGGCATATTAAAATCCATTTTAGATGAAGCTGGCATTGAAAGTGATGACAATACCATCATCATCAGAAGACAGATTTTTAAAGATGGTAAATCAAGAGCTTATGTCAATTCTCATGTTCAAACTTTGTCCTTTTTAAAGCTGATAAGCCCTTACTTGGTTTCTATAAATGGCCAGCATGCTGGCATGCGACTTTTGGATGAAAAATTTCAGCTAAATATTTTAGATGAAATGGGAAATTTGGCGCCTTTAAGAAAGCAGTTAAACCAAGCTTTTGAAAACTATAATAAAGAGCGCTCCCACTTATCTGAACTTGCCAAAAAACAGCAAGAGGGCGCGTTACTTTATAAATCACGTTTACATGATTTAAAGCTTTTACGTGCATTAAAGCCAGATCCTGACAGTTACGAAGAAGTCTCAAAAAAATATGATGAGCTCCAGAGCTTAGTCAGATCTCAAGATGCCGTATCTTTAGCACTGGCAGCTTTAGATAATAATGAGCATAATGTAATTGACATTATTGCCTCAAGATTAAACGATTTAAAGGTTGTAAGCAGTCCTGACAATGCCCCTTTAAATGAGGTGTCATCTCTTTTTACAGAAGCTCTAAGAAATCTTGATAAAGCCAGAATCTTATTGGGTACTGTAAATACAGATGTCTCCCCTGAGGTTTTAGCCTCATGTGAAGAAAAACTGTCAACCTATCATAATCTTGCGCGAAAGTTTTCTGTAACACCTGGCGATCTTTATAAGGTAAGTAAGACTTTAGAAGAGCAGTTATCTGAGTTTTTATCATTAAAAGATGAAATTGAAAAACTTACATCTGTTGTCAAGAATCTGCGAGATGAATATGAAAAGCTTAGTGTAAATTTAAGTCAAATGCGTCTTAATGCTGCACAAAAGATGTCACAAGCTGTAACTGAGAAAATTCATGAACTGTCTATGCCTCAAGGTCAGTTTAAGGTTGAACTTAAGCGCGATGAAGAGTCCCGTCCGCGTCGCGATGGCCGAGATGATGTAAGTTTCTTATTTACAGCAAACCTAGGTGAACCTTTACAAGTTTTAGGAACAGTTGCCTCAGGTGGTGAGCTTTCAAGATTAGCTTTAGCAATTGAGGTCTTAACTGCTTCAAAATCATCAGTACCAACTTTAATTTTTGATGAAATTGATGCAGGAATATCAGGTCGTACCGCCTCTTGTGTTGGCGCTTTATTACATGAATTATCCTCAAAGCTTCAGGTTTTAACGGTAACGCATTTACCACAAGTTGCAGCATGTGCCGATAGCCATTTTTTAGTTGTAAAAGAAAATACTGAAAACTCTGTAAGATCTAAGGCTAAACTTTTAAATCATGATGAAAGAGTTTATGAGTTAGGTCGCATGATGGGTGGCAGTATTGTAACTAAAGCTACATTAGAGGGCGCTTTGGCGTTGCTTAATGAAAGGAAATAAACTGCGCTGGGCTGATATTGCTGATGCCCATGAAATTGCTAAACTTGAACTTAAATCAGCGGTTTTTGAAAAGCGCGTTTATCCTATAGATATTCCTGTAAATGATTTTACAAAAATCTGGCAAGAAAGATTAAAAAGCGGTGAGTACAAGACCATAGTTTGTGAGTACAAAGGGAAAATAGCCGGCTTTTTAAGTTTTGAGCATGCCATAAAAAAAGGCGATGTTTGTTGTCTTTATATTCATCCTAAATATTTTAGGCAGGGTATAGGTAAAAAACTTATGCGTGCTGCAGCCTTTTTAGTGCGTTTGGAGAAAGGCAAAGCTTTAACAGTTGATGTTGAGATGTTCAATTTTGGTGCACAAACCTTTTATCAGTCGTTACATTTTAAATCCCAGAGTGTAAAATTAAAGCATCTTATTGTAATGGTAAAGGAGTTATCATCATGCTAAAAATTGGCATTGTCGGATTGAGCGGACGCATGGGACATGCGCTTTATGAATGCGCTCAGGGAAATGATGTAGCAAAGGTGGTTTGCGGTATTGATTCTAATACTACATCAGTTCCTGCAGGATGCAACGTAGAAGTAGTCGCAACTCCTGAAGACTTGTCACAAGCTCCTGATATGTTTATCGATTTCTCCCGCCCTCAGTGTTCTTTAAATGTTCTTGAATACTCAAAGAAGCATGGTTGTGCGGTTATTTTAGGTACTACAGGTTTTGACTATGCACAAAAAGACAAGATTAAGGAGTATTCTCGTTATATTCCAATCGTTTTGTCAGCCAATTTCTCAATTGGTGTAAATGTGCTTTTAAATTTAGTTAAAAAAGCAGCTGAGATTATGAACGATGCTGATTTGGAAATCGTAGAAGCTCATCATCGTTATAAGGTTGATTCTCCATCAGGAACAGCTATTGCTTTAGGTGAGGCTGCAGCTTCAGGTCGTCACATTGCACTTAAGGATGTAATGGTTTCAGGACGTGATGGTATTACAGGAGAGCGTCAGTACGGCACTATCGGTTTTTCATCTATTCGTGGCGGTGACATTGTAGGTGAGCATAACTGTATGTTCTGCTCAGAAGGCGAAAGACTTGAGTTAAAGCACATCGCAACTTCGCGTCAGAATTTCGCTCGTGGTGCTTTCCGTGCTGCTTTATGGCTTGAAGGCAGAAGTGCAGGCCTTTACTCTATGAATGAGGTTTTAGGTTTAAATAAGTTTTAATTAAAAATAAATTTTGTTTAAATAACGCCGTCTTTGACGGCGTTATTTGTTTAAGCATACTCAAAAATCACTTTAAAACTTAAAAAGTATTGTTCTTGCTTTAGCCATCTTTGAATGTCAAAATTTAAGCAATATCTAAAATCGGAGTAGAGTCGTGAAATTTAGTGTCATTTTGACTACTTTTAATCGTCCTAAAGCTTTAAGTTTAGTGCTTGAGGCTTTAAATGCACAAACTTATAAAGATTTTGAAGTAATTATTGCTGATGATGGTAGCGGCGAGGACACCGCTAAATGCATCCAAAATTACCAACAAAAAGTTTTTTATAAAATTATTCATGATTGGCAAGAGCCAAATGGTTTTCAAGCGGCACGCGGTCGTAATTTAGCGGCGCTTAAAGCAAGTGGAGACTATTTATTGTTTTTAGATGGTGATTGTGTTCCGCGCCATAACTGGATTGAAAATCATTTAAAACTAGCTGAAAAAGGCTATATGGTTGCAGGCAATCGCTGTCTTTTGAGTAAAGATATCACCAAAAACTTAGAAGATAACCAAACAGATTTAGGTACATTTGGTTTTATAAAGTGGTTATCACTTTATTTTAAGCGTGAGGTTAATCGCTTATTACCACTTATAAATTTAACTCAAGTAAAGTTTTTCCGTTATAAAAATCAGGATAGTTGGAAAAAGGTCCGTACCTGTAATTTAGGCGTATGGATGGATGATTTTAAAAAGGTTAACGGTTTTGATGGCTTATATGTTGGTTGGGGTTATGAAGACTCTGATTTAGCGGTAAGACTTTTAAAAACAGGTATTAAGCGTAAAAGTGGCATTTTATCCACAGGTGTTATGCACCTTTGGCATGAAAAGTATGATAGATCTTCAAGTGATGACAATTTAAACCGTTTAAAATCACGCCTTAAGGATAACACCATAAGAGCAGTATATGGTTTAGAAGAACTTAAACATGAGGAAGATAAACATGACTAAATTGCCAGTTTCAATTATCTTAATTGCCAAAAATGAAGAGCACAATTTAGAAGATTGTTTAAATAGCTGCTCCTTTGCCAGTGAAATTATTTTAGTTGATGACAACAG
Organism: uncultured Succinivibrio sp.; assembly: GCA_905186145.1. Classification (GTDB taxonomy): domain Bacteria; phylum Pseudomonadota; class Gammaproteobacteria; order Enterobacterales; family Succinivibrionaceae; genus Succinivibrio. The sequence continues at coordinate 1,201,651 of LR994470.1, read as the reverse complement.
TGAAGATAAAACTGTCGAGATTGCTAAAAAATTTGGTGCACGTGTGTTTACTCGTGCTTTAAATGGAGATTGGGGTTCTCAGCAGACATTTGCTATCCAACAGGCAACAATGCCATGGCTATTTTTAATTGATGCTGATGAAAGATGTTCTGATGCTTTATGTGAGGAAATTAAAAAGGCTGTTGATAGTGGGGATAAGTATGCCTACTTAATTCGCCGTGAAAATAGATTCCATCATAATAAAGCAACTCATGGAGTATTAAGAGCTGACTATGTAAGTCGTTTATTACCAAATGATGGCGTCACAGTTGAAGGTCTTGTACATCCTAAGATTAAGTACTCTTTTAAAGAGAGACGTCTGCATAGCCCTTTATATCATTACACCTATACCTCATGGGATCAGTATTACCGCAAACTTAATCAATATGCAGCATTAGCTGCACAAAAGCAGTTTGATAAAGGCCTTAAGTGTAATTTTTTCTTTGATATTATCCTAAAACCATTTTGGGCTTTATTTAAGGTTTATGTCTTAAACTTAGGCTTTTTAGATGGCAAGATGGGAATTTTATTGAGCTTAAACCATTACTCATACACTCTGCAAAAATACGTACGCTTATATACCTTGCATCAAAGTGGCGGCAAGCTTTAGGAGTTTTTTATGAAAATTGCGATAGCTTGTAATAAGTTTGCGCTCTCAGGAGGTATGGAGCGCTATACCGTCGATATAGTGCGCGAGTTTTTAAGACGTGGTATTGATGTCTCTATTTTTACTAAAAAAGCTGATATGAATATGGATTTGGCAAAACAAGTTAAGATCCATATCTTTAAAAGTTTTTTAGTTCCACATAAGTTAAAAGATCTCGCTTTTTCATATTTTTTAAAAAAGTCCTTTTTAAAAGAACATTTTGATTTAACCCTCGCCTGTAGCCGTAATAACGCTTGTGATATGGTTTTGTGTGGTGGTACTCACAGAGGCTTTATAAATGCTGTTAAAAACGGCCGTACGGGCTTTTATGACCGTATTTGGTATAAGCTTGAGCAATCTGAATTTGAAAAGGCTAAATATGTGGTAGCTCACTCAAAATTTATTGCCTCTGAAATTGAAAAACTCTACGGCATTGATAAAGACAAAATCAAAGTTTTTTATCCGCCTTGTGCTCAAGATAGATTTAGCGCTGTAAATAAAGAAGAGATTTCTTATCTGCGTAAAAGCTATGGTTTACCTGAAAATAAGACTTTATTCTTATTTCCAAGCTCATCTCATGTAAGAAAAGGGTATCCTTTATTATCTAAAGTATTTTCTGAAAGTAATGACAATGTTGAGCTTATTGTGGCAGGTCGTCCAATTGATAAAGATCTTAAAAATGTAAGATATATAGGCTATGTAAATGACATTGAAAACCTTTATCGTTGCTGTGATTATGCCATCTTAGCCTCTCTTTATGAGCCTTTTGGTTTAGTTGGTATTGAGAGTGTGTTGTGCGGCCACGCTTGCGTTTTAGCTGATAATATTGGTGCTTGCGAGGTGATAAAGGAGCCTGCTTTAAAGAAGTTTTCTGCAGGGAGTGAAAGTGAGTTAAAAGCTTTAATTACAAGTTTATCTCAAAATAAAATTGAGCTTTGTGATCCTTTAAATCAGTATTTAACGCAA